>NZAC01000044.1 GCA_002686085.1 Roseibacillus sp.
GTTGCGAATGCATGGGTGAACCGTGTTCCCTCTGCGGCCAGGCTGTCGAGGTGTGGCGTTTTGATATCGGTGTGTCCGTAGCACCCTGCGATGGGGCTTTGGTCGTCTGTCACAAAGAGAATGATGTTCGGAGTAGCAGCTCCGGATTTGGGGCTAAAGCAAACCAGCAGGAGGGCGAGCAAAAGAAGTTTCATGCAGGACGGAGGGAATGAGCGGTGGAACATTTGATACAGTACGTAAGATTTCGACCTTATCCAATGCGAGCTGGAACCGAAACCTGGCCCCAGGCTTCCGGGTCCCTGTAGCCCACGGTGCCGCTTTCATTCACTCGGTAGCCGCAACGTTTGACGAGGTCCTCGCCGCTTGCGAAGTCGTCTCCTGTTTCCTTGAGACGTGCACTCAATTTGTCTTCCAGCTCATCGCGCAAAGCGCGGTGGCGCAGGGAAGTGATCAGATTGCGCTGTTGGAAGGGATCGCTCTTATTGTCGAACAATTCCCACGGCCCTTTAAGGGTCCGAGTATAGGTATACCGCCGTGTTCGCACACCACGGTATTCCCGTCCACCCTGCGCTCGGGTCCACTGGCCGAACGGGCTCGGGCAGGTGATAAGCGCATGATTGTCCTCCAGCTTACGTTTTCCGCGAACCACCGCGGAAAAGTCTTCTCCGTCGACAGTTTCCGGAATCTGGAGGCCTGCGAGGCCGAGCACTGTGGGCATGATATCCGGAGTGTTGATGGGAGCTTCAATCTTGCGGGGTCTCACCTTCAGGCGAGACGGGCAGCGGACAAGGAAAGGAACCCGAATGGACTCGTCCCAGGGGCGCTGTTTTTTGAGCTGTCCCCGCGAGTGCAACATGTCGCCATGGTCAGAAGTATATACGATAATCGTGTTTTCAAGCTGTCCACTTTCCCTGAGGGCAGCAATAAGTGATCCGACGCACTCGTCCAGAGCGCTACAGTGAGCGTAGTAGCCGGCGTAGGTTGACTGTGCCTGCTTGCTGATTTGCGGAGGCACGTTTCCTCGAAGGGTCAGCTCCTTGCTGTCATAGTGGTCCAGCCACTTGGCCGGGCCAGTTCGGTAGGGAGCATGAGGGGGGCCCCAGGAGAGAAAGAGGCTGAAAGGTTTCCGGCTTTCAGACGGCGCCGCGCCATGATTCTTGATGTAGGCAACGGCGTCCCGGGTCTGCGCGTAGGCATCATACCCTTTCCAGATCTGGGGGTCTTTGCTCTCTTTATCGAAGAAGGGGGACTTATTGTAGTTGTGCGTGCACTCGAGCACCTTCCAGTAGTCAAAGCCTTGGCGGCGCTCAGGAGGTATGTAGGCCGAGCGACCGGTCCCGTCGATATGCCACTTGCCGATGTAACCGGTATCGTAGCCCGCAGCGCTCATGGCTTGGGCAATGGAGGTCGCTTTGTCGTTCAGGCGCAAATCATTCAGGAAGAGGCCATGCGAGAGAGGATATTGACCTGTGAGCAGGCTGCCTCGGTGAGGGCAGCATACAGGAATTCCCGAGACCGCATTCGTAAAGTTCACGCTCTGCTCAGCGAGGGCGTCAATATTCGGGGTGCGCACTTCCTGATTGCCCATGTATCCATGGTCCATCGCGCGCCACTGATCGGAAAAGAGGTAGAGAACGTTAGGCCTCGGGCTGGAGGTGTTGCCAGCTGCCTGATTGGCAGCGGCAACAGCAGTGGCGGTGCTGGTGAGGAAATGACGACGGTTCATTGGAGCAGCCCGGAGGATCCTCCGAGGGCACAGCCATGCAAGGAAGATCGTAGGCAGAGAGCCAATGCGCTGGTGCGCAGCACAAGGCTAAGAATGCGATGTCAGCCAGACTAATGCGCTGGAGGGGGCAGCAAGTGACTTGCTATTTTTTCTTACTATTCCGTTCGATCAGCTTGATTTTGCGCTTAAGCTGGCTGATTTCCGAGCGGGCGGTGTTGATTTTCGTGTAGACGTCTTCGGCCTTGTTTCTCCATGACTTAGCCTCGGTCAGTTTCTTCTGACTCACTTTTGGGTCTCCACCTGCTCCGCCAATCCCCTTAAAGGCACTGTCTTCGATTTCAGAGGCTTTATCGTCAAGGGCTTGCGCTTCAGGCTTGAGCTTTGCAATCACTTGCTCCAGTTCGGCGATTCGCGCCATCATGGGCTGAATCTGCACATTGTCGGAGGGAGCAGATGGTGCCGCTCCAATCGGCTTCGTGGTTTCTGGCCTTGTCGTTTTTGGCTTTGTGACTTTTGGCTTTGTGGTTCTTGGTTTGGTAGCGTTAGGGCGGGTGGGGGCAGAGGGAGGCAGTCCGGCATTGGCCCGCAGTGCGGCAATAGAAGCTCGTGCCCGTGCTGCTTCGAGATCTTTTTCCCGGGAGAGGACTTCCTGAGCGCGCGAAGGGTCATAGCCAAATCTTGTCTGGAATTCTTCAGGCAATTCTTCAAATTTGATCCTGGCAGTTCCATACTCGTGGGCGATTTTGACGCCAACTTCGTCAACACCCTTAATCACCACCTTCTTATAGGTCCGGCCCTTCCCGGTGGTCAGGGCAGCGTGCTTTTCTCCTACTGCGGCTTCTCGTTCGGTGGCCGCTTTTGCCAGGCGCACCTGTTCCTCTTCCGCGGCCTTCTTCGCCGCTTCTTCGAGCGCGGCAAGCTCCTCACTGGCGGACTCTTCCTCTTCTGGGACCTCGTCGGCATCGGGCTCCTGATCAGGAGCAGGGTCTACGAGTGCTGGGTTTGGCTGGGAGTCATCCTGGGCTGGCGCCACTTGCAATAAATTCAGGCACGGAATGAGACAGGCAATGGCTAATCGCATACCCAGCGAATTAAGATGACGGGGGGGGAGTGTCCAGTTCCAAAGACGCCCGCAGGGGGCCATTTGTTCGGTGAGATTAAATAACCGGGTCCTGCCACGAAAGGGAGGCACCGATTTGACTGGTCATGGGTTACCCCGGGTGGTGCTTTCCGGGGTGGGGAAATCACGGGCCCCTCTCCTATGATTAGAACACCGCGCACCCCCTCTCTGGTAGTTGCACTTCTACCCATTTTGGCGGTGGCTGGTTTTCTCGTGCTTGGGATTCGCGTGCTGGGAGCGGATGCACATTTACCTCTGATCTTGGGAAGCGTGGTTGCCGCGGTTACAGGAAAAGCTCTGGGCTTCAAATGGAAGAGTCTCCAGGAGGGAATGGTTCGGGGAATCTCAGTTGGACTTCCTTCCGTCCTGATCCTTCTGGCCATTGGTCTTCTGATTGGAGCGTGGCAGGTGAGCGGGGTGGTTCCGCTCATGGTATTTCATGGGTTGCGTCTTCTTGCCCCGGAGGTGTTTTTGGTCGCCTGCTGCTTGATATGTGGCGTCGTGTCGTTGGCTACCGGGAGTTCGTGGACCACGGCGGGGACGATTGGTGTGGCATTGATTGGAGTCGCAGAGGGACTGGGAGTTTCCAGCGCGATGACAGCAGGAGCCGTTGTTTCCGGATCCTATTTTGGGGACAAGCTTTCTCCGCTGTCAGATACGACGAATCTGGCCGCTGCGGTAGCAGAGGTCCCTCTCTTTCAGCATATTCGGTATATGCTCTGGACCACGGTCCCAAGCATGCTGATTGCTCTCGTGGCCTACGCGATTTTGGGCGTTTCGTCCGATGACCAGTCCAGCTTCGGTGAAATCAGCATCCTCCTCGACGCGATTGAAAGGAATTACCAACTATCGCCATTGCTTTGGCTGGCGCCGCTGAGTGTCGTTGTGTGTCTTTTTTTCCGAGTTCCTGCGCTGGGGGCAATTCTGGCAGGAGGTCTTGCAGGCATGATTTTCGCTCTCACGATCCAAAAAGTCCCCGCGGGGGAGGTAGTGTCTGTTCTCCAGAGTGGGCATGCTCCAGAGACTGGGCTGGCCCGGCTTGACGAACTTCTTGCCGGGGGCGGGCTCGAGAGTATGTATTGGACGATTGGGCTTATTCTCTGCGCCCTATCCTTTGGAGGCCTGATGGAGGCAACGGGAATGCTACGGGTCATCGTAGAGGCTATCCTTAGGGCTGCTACTACCAGTGGGCGATTGGTGCTGGCAACGTTGTCTTCGGCACTTGGAATCAATCTGGTTGCGGCAGACCAGTATCTCTCAATTATTCTTCCCGGCAGGATGTATGGAGCGGCATATGCAAGGGCAGGGCTGGATCCTCGGAGCCTTTCTCGGTGCCTGGAAGACGGAGGCACTGTGACGTCTCCTCTGATTCCATGGAATACATGTGGCGCTACGATGCTGGGAGCGCTGAAGGTCGGGCCCCATCTGTTTGCGCCCTATGCCTTTTTCAATCTGTTGTGCCCTCTGGTGTCTGCTTTGCTGGGATTGACAGGGTGGACAATGCGCCGAAGGCCGGTAGTGGATCCTGGAGAAGAGGCCTGAGGCCTTCATGCTTTCCTGATTCAGCCTCCCGGATCGTGCAGGAATTTTCCTGCAAGGTGGGTGGTGGTTCCCAGGCAAAAGAAAAAAGCGCGGGGGTTGCCCTCCCACGCTTTTGATGAATTGCTCGATGAGATTTCTGGACTCAGACTTTACTTGCATCTGGGATCTCAAAGCCCTTGTTGTTAGGGTCTTTTAGAAGAGCGTTGGCCTCGGCGGCAAACTCTCCGGTGTGACGCTCGGTCTTAGGGTCAAAGGTAAGCCAAGGCCCTACCGTGTAGTGCTCCTTGTCCACGGGAATTTTGCAGCCCTTCTCCATGACATCATGGAGGATGCCAAAGTGCTCTGCGGCATGCTTGTTGTCACCAAAGGTGCCGGCTTTCTTATTGAAGGGAACCTTCTTCCCGAGCCGGTAGGAGTTATTCATGAGGTGCCCCACAACGCATCCATAGTGAGCGTCCATGACATCTCCATTGGCCATTTCGGGCTTATTTTCCCGGCACGCGGTAACAAAACTGTTCCAGCATCCGCCGGGAGTCACATCGCCACCGGAAAGCTGGACCTTCTCCCCCTTGTCACTTCCGGGTTTAAAATAGTGAGGGTTCGTGTCGGACATGATGCGCCCACCATCTTCAAAGTAATACTCGTTCTTAACCTGCCTCTGGTAGCCATTGTAATTCACGTTCCGGACATTGAAGAAGCAATACTGCCCGTTGGGATACTGGGCGATTCCGAACATGGTGTTCGGGGTCTCTCCCTGATCATTCCACTGAAAGCGGCCGCCAATGGCCATGGCCCGCACGGGGTGGGTCTGGTTATCGTCGATGGCCCAGCGTGCTACGTCCAGTTGGTGAGTTCCCTGATTGTTGAGATCGCCGTTGCCCGTCTTCCAGAACCAGTGCCAATTATAGTGGACATAGTTTGCATGGTAGTCGTCGATGACTGCAGGGCCTTTCCAGATGTTCCAGTCCAGATTTTCTGGAGGGGAAGCGATGCCCTTGGTTCCAATTCCTCCCCGGGGCTTACAGCAGTAACCGTAGGCGACCTTCAATTTCCCCCAAGTGCCCGCCTTGATCATTTCGTGGAGGGCAGCGATGTTCTTGTCACTTCGACGCTGTGTTCCATGCTGGATCACGACGCCGTATTTCTTCTGGGCTGCTACCGCGACGCGGCCCTCTTCGACGTCATGGCTCATGGGCTTCTCGACGTAGACATGCTTGCCAGCCTGAGCTGCCCAGATTGTCATGAGTGAGTGCCAGTGATTTGGAGTCGCAACGGAAATGGCATCAACCTCGGGATCCTCGAGGGCTTCACGGATATCGACCACCGCCTTGCAGTTCTTGTGGCCTCTGGAGCGAACCTCGTTGAGGCGCCGATCACGGGCATTTGAGTCAGGGTCGGCGACGTATGCGATCTCGACTCCCTTGATGCCTCCAAAGCCTCCCAGATGTGATCCTCCCCTCCCGTTGAGTCCGGCTACCGCAATGCGGAGTCGATCGTTGGCGCCCCTGACCTTCGCGGACGATTTCGTGCCAATGATCAGGGGGGCGGCACCTGCCGCGGCGGTGCTTTTGACAAAGTGGCGTCTGTTCAGTGAGCTCATATCTGCGCAGCCTAGAGCAAGAGCGACCTGGCTTGCAGCCTTAAATTCGATAGATTCCCCTGGGGAGGGCCGTAGGATGCTATGTTTTGTGATTGAGCCACGCCGATAAAACCGTAGGGCCTAACAATGCATTTGCGACTCATCCTCTTATTTCTGGCTGCGGCATGCCTTATGGTGTCCGCGGTTTCAGGTATTGAGCTGCCCGGCATGTTCAGCAGCCACGCGGTCCTTCAGCGCGGAGTGTCGGTGCCTGTTTGGGGCTGGGGGACGCCTGCTGAAGAGGTTGAGCTACGTTTTGCAGGACAGACAAAGCGCACTGCAGCTGACGCTGAGGGACGGTGGCACCTTGAGCTTTCCCCGCTGGATCCCAGCGCCGAGGGGCAGGTTCTTGTTGTGAAGGGGAGCGAGAGCGGGCAGGTGATTGTGGAGGATATTCTTGTGGGAGAGGTATGGATGGCCTCGGGACAGTCCAACATGCAATGGGCCCTCTCTGCCACAGAGCGGGCCAGGAAGGACATTCCGGCAGCGAACCATCCGGGGATCCGGATGTTTCTTGCCGATCTTACGACCTCTGCGATTCCGCGGCGACGCGTTGGTGGAGAGTGGAACGTCGCCACCCCTTTGAGTGCGGGTAAGTTTTCGGCGGTAGGCTATTACTTTGCGCTGAAGCTACACCAGGAATTGGGAGTTCCGGTAGGAATTATTCGAGCCGCCTGGGGAGGGAAGCCCGTAGAAGCCTTTACGAGCAGGAAAACACTGGCAACCGAGCCCGAAGGCCGGGCCCTGCTACAGAATTTAGATGCCGAGATGAGACGGTTTGACCTTGGCGCAGCCGAGGCTTCCCACAAAAAGCAGATGGCTGCGTGGGAAAAGATCAGGAGCTCCAATCGAGCGGAGAAAGACCCCAAAAAAAGGCGGAAACTCCCACGAAAGCCCCAGAAGCCCCGCCCACCTGCCCTGAGCCCCAACCGGGCAGCTGCTATTTACAACGGAATGATCCACCCATGGGCAGGCTATGCGATGAAGGGGACGATCTGGTATCAGGGGGAATCCAATGCAAGTCGGGCAAAGGCATACGAGACGCTCTTTCCCCTGCTGATCATGGATTGGCGAAAGAGCTGGGATGACGAGATGCCTTTTTACTTTGCGCAGCTGGCAAACTTCAAGTCGCCAACTACGAGGCCAGGTCAGGAAAGTTCTTGGGCAGAATTACAGAACGCACAACGCCTTGCCCTGCGGTTGCCCAAAACTGGAATGGCGGTTATCAATGATGTCGGAGCGGCGAATGATATTCACCCCAGAAACAAGAAGGCTGTAGGGGAGCGACTCTCCCGTTGGGCTCTGCGCGGAGAATACGGTCAGAAAGATCTGGTTGCGAGTGGCCCTCTGTATCGTGGGTTCAAGGTGGAGGAGGGGCGGATTCGTATTACCTTCGACCACGCGGTGGGGCTGACGACTAGCGATGGTAACAAGCCCGCTCGCTTTGAGATTTCGGGTGAAGACCGTATCTGGCGCTGGGCTGAGGTGTCCTTGGATGGAGAGAGCGCGATCGTATCCAATGGGGATGTCCCGAACCCGGTGGCGGTTCGCTATGCGTGGGCTTCTAATCCCAAGGGCGCCAATCTGGTTAATGCTGCAGGCCTGCCCGCCTCCCTTTTTCGAACAGACAGCTGGAAACTCTCCACAGAGCGCTAGTAGGGCGGCGTATCCTTCTATTGAGGGTGTAGAGCGGTAACCTGTGCTCTACGAGTGGCTTATGAGGCACAGCCCGGGGGGTAGTTCCTTCTTGCTCACCGGTCTCGAGGTGGCATAGCGTGATAGTATGCGTCGTGCCTGTTCACTCGTTTTCGCTGCCGTGGCGCTGATCCAATCAGCCGATGGGCAGAGGTTGGTAGCAAATTACGACGAGTCCAAGGTGCCTGATTATGATCTGCCTGATCCCCTTCTCCTCGCGGGAGGGGACCGGGTTTCATCAGTAGCCGAATGGGAGGAAAAGGGGCGCCCGGCTACCTTGAAGCTTATAGAAAATGAAATGTATGGCCGCATGCCTGTTGGTAAGCCGGCGGGCTTCAAGGTGGTTCTCGACAAGGAGGAGGTGGATGCGGTCGGAGGCAAAGCCGTCCGCCGTGAATACCTCATCAGCTTTGCGGAAGGCAAAGGCCCGAAGGTGCGGATGCTCCTATATCTGCCGAAGAACCAGACGGGCCCAGTCCCTGCGTTCGTCGGGCTAAACTTCCGGGGCAACCAATGCCTTGAAGAGGACATAAGGATTACGCCCGAGTTGGGGTATGTAGTCGGGTCCCGGAAAGGAGAGGACCGGCGAGCAAAGGCGGAGTCCATGCGCGGTAGCGCAGCAGGGCGCTGGCCTGTGGCAATGATTGTTGAGAGTGGCTTTGCGCTGGCTACGGCTTGCTGCGGGAATATCGATCCTGATTACCATGACGGTTGGAAAAACGGGGTCCACCCCTTGTTTACAGAGGGAGACCCCAAGCCTGACGAGTGGGGCACAATCTCGGCCTGGGCCTGGGGACTGAGTCGGCTTCTTGACGCCCTTGAGGAGATTAAGGAGGTGGAGGCAAGCCGGGTTGCCGTGATTGGCCATTCTCGACTCGGCAAAACGTCACTCTGGGCGGGAGCAACTGACCCGCGTTTCCGGGTGGTGATATCCAATAATTCGGGATGCGGAGGGGCGGCCCTGAGCAAAAGGGCTTTTGGGGAAACCGTGGGACGGATCAACCGGTCTTTCCCGCACTGGTTCAACGGAAACTTCAAGAAATACGATGGGAACGAGAAGGCGCTCCCCTTTGACCAGCATCAGCTGATTGCCTTGATGGCCCCTCGTGCGGTGTATGTGGCCAGCGCGACGAAGGACCAGTGGGCCGACCCTCGGGGCGAGTTCCTCAGCGTTCTACACGCCCAGCCCGTCTATGACCTGTATCGCAAATCTTCTCTCGGAGTTACGGAAATGCCAGCTCCCGGGCAGAGTGTGGGGTCTTTGACTGGCTATCATCTTCGTGACGGCAAGCACGACGTCACCCCGGAGGACTGGGCTTTTTATCTCGCGTTTGCAAAACGTCACCTGGGCGAGGATCTCAGGTAAATCTCTCCATCTCACCTGTTACTCGACCAACCCATGCCATCAATGAAGCGATACCTCCCCGTTCTTATTCTCCCCCTGCTGGGGCCCTGCCTTCCTGCCCAGATCGTGCAGGATGATTTCAATGATGGGAATGATGCCGGGTGGGAACGGTATTCTCCACTCGCATCCTTCGGGGCACCTGTCGCGTTCTCCTTTCCTGAGGGAAACCGTTACCGGGTGCAGGCTCCAGCCTCTCCCAACCCGGGGGCATTTGGACCTACCCGAGGGGGATCTCATCGCCCAAACGTGGTCTATGAAGCCTTCCGGGTAGAGGCTGACCTGGTAGACTGGGACAACGACATCGGGCAGGATATTGGTCTGCTGGGATCCTTGGGATCTGTTGGTCTCGCGACAACTAATGGCTACGCCTTCAGTTACGACACTAGTGGAGAGGGACTCTTTATCTCATCTGTAACTGGGGAGGCAGCCGACACTCTGGGCTCCGACACGATTACGCTTGTCCCGGGACGGGGCTACCGTCTGGTGTTCCAGGGTTTTTTCGCGCCGGAAGACTTTTATGGACAGCTCGTGGGAGAGGTCTTCGCCCTTGATGACCTCGAGACACCTCTCGCAGTCGTGTTCGGGACCGATTTCACCTACCCTTCGGGAACCTGCGGGGTCTTCACAAGCACTACTAGTGATTCGGGAACAACCGATGCGACCTTCGATAATTATTTCTCTTCCCCGGATACGGATGTCGACAGGGATGGGATGGCCGATCAATGGGAAGTAGATAATCTCGGGGATATATTCTGGTATGATGATGAGGACTTTGACGAGGACGGTCAGACTAACCTGGAAGAATTCCTTGGCGGGAGTGACCCCGCCGACCCCAATTCCTTATCCGGGTCCTTGGCGATCGGGCCGCTGGAAGTTGGAGTAGCCAATGGGGAGCTGACGGTTCGGTTCTCTGCGCAGGCTGGTTACAGCTATGACCTGGAAAGCTCGTCTGATCTTCAGGGCTGGAGCCCTGCCGCAGGAGCAGCCCTTATCCGGGAAAACGGGGCCGGGACCTTTGTCCTGCCCGTCGTCGGGCAGGAGCAACTTTACCTCAGGGTCGTTGGTTCGCGGGAGTAGGAATTACTTTTTCTGCCGAGCCTTGCGCCACGAGCCAAAGGGAACCACCCCGCGCTCCTTTGCCCACTGTTCGTACTGGGCGATCATCCGAGAGGTGATCCCGGGCTCCTTTGCGGCGAGGTTGTGCATTTCTGTCCGGTCCTGCTCCATGTCGTAGAGCTCCCAGGCACCTCTCACGCCTTTGGCCACCAGCTTCCATTTTCCATCCCGCACGGCCCGGTTGCCCTCGTGCTCGAAGTAGATCGGCCGGCCCCTCTTCAGGGGTGTTTTCTCGAAGGCCGGGCGAAGGGAAATTCCCTCCATCGGAATAATTTTCTTCTCATTCTTCATGGTGGGATATTCAGCCTTTCCAAGGTCGACGCAGGTGGCCATCAGATCAATGAGATGAGCCGGGGTCTTAAACCAGCGGTTCTTGCCCTTGATGCCCTTGGGCCAGTGAGCGATCAGGGGTGTCGATATCCCACCTTCGTGGACCCAGTGCTTATATTCGCGGAAGGGCGTGTTGGAGACATTGGCCCAGTTACGGCCGTAGCCAACCTCGGTCTCAGGAGGACCAGGCATGACTCCGTCACCGCGTCGCAAGGGATAACCGTCGCGGCTTTTCGGAGGAACCATCTGCGTCTGGAGCTCATCCTTGGCCATGGGAGGAAGGGTTGGTTTGTCGGGGCGCTTGAGCGGGCCGACCACTTTCCCCCGACCAAACCCCTCGGCGCATCCGCCGTTGTCCTGAAAGTAGAGGATGAGAGTGTTATCGAGCTGGTCCGCTCCCTTGAGGGCTTCCACGATTCGGCCGATCCCCTGGTCCATGTTGTCGACCATGGCAGCATAGACTTCCATGCAGGCGGCTTCCCACTCCTTAAGCTTGACGTCCTTCCAATTACCTACCTGTGGGACTACGTCCCATTGGTCGGGCAGAAGGCCGAGCGACTTGAGCTTCTTTATCCTGGACTTCCGGGTGGGGGTATAACCTCCGTCATATTTGCCTTCATACTTTGCGATATCATGAGGAAGTGCGTGCATGGGCCAGTGGGCCGCAGTGTAGGAGACATACATGAAAAAGGGCTGCCCGTCGGCCTCGCGCTTGTGATCCTTTATGTAGCGGACCGCATTGTCCGAGATAGCGTCTGTGTAGTAGAACGTGTCGGGCTGGTAGTCTGGATCGTTGTCCGGAGTAATGTAGCGGTTGCCCCGGGTGAGTGAGTTGGGGTCGAAAAAGGACCCGGCGCCATGGATGGTCCCATAAAAGCGATCGAACCCTCTCTGCAGTGGCCAGTTAGAAATGTCAGGGTTAGCGACTTCGTTTGCCTTGTAGGGGGTCACGTGCCACTTCCCGGACATGTAGGTTCGATATCCTGCCGGCTTAAGGACCTCCGCAATCGTAACACAGTTTCGGTTAAGATTGCCCTGATACTGAGGAATCCCGTAGTTGCCCATCATGTGGCCAACGCCGGCCTGGTGCGCATAGAGTCCGGAGAGAAGGGTAGCGCGAGTGGGGCAGCAACGTGCCGTATTGTAAAACTGAGTGAACCGAAGGCCATTAGAGGCAAGGCCATCGAGTGTTGGGGTGTGAATCTCACCTCCGTAACAACCGATGTCCGAGTAGCCCATATCGTCGGACATGATAAGAATGATATTTGGGCGACTATCTGCGGCGGACAGTGTTGGTGGCGCTGCCAGAGCAAGAAGAAGAGCGGGGAGGAAGAAAGGTCTCATGTTCAATCCTTGGTTGGGTGTCTGGCGAGAGAGTGACGGGAAAAAGTGATTCATGCGAGAATCGTATTCGCCGGCGTCGCACAGGCTCTCAATCTCCCTGCCTGAGGCTGTTTTCGAACCTGTAAGAGGTGCGCCGCTCTTCAACTCAGGGAGCTTCCGGGTCGAAGATATCCACTTTCATGCGGGTGAAACGCGTTCGTCCGGGCGGCAGATGCAGACGGATGATACTCAGCCCTTCGGCCGAGCTGGTGGATTGAAGAGAGCCCTCACCGTTCCAGGAACCATTAGCGATTCTGATAGCTTCCGTAGTCCAGTTCTTCAGGTCGGAGGATGACTCGATACTCAAAATTACATCTTCCGGGGCAACTGCGGGGGCGTGGTAGGTTGTCGTCAAGCCGCCTGAGGGAGGAATCAGCTGCTCCAGCAGGAGGGGGATTGATTGCTTCGCGGATGGATCGAATCCGAAGGCATATTCAAAGGCGTTGTCGAGAAGGTCTCCATCACTGTCCCCAGTATGAACGTCGAGGGCGCTGGCCCAGCTCTGATACGAGGAGGCCCCGTTAGGGAAGCCGGGAGAACCGTGCCGCGCAAAAGAAGGCATCCACGCAGACCGTTGGTTCCATGTCTCAAGTTCACGGTCAGGGTCCCTCAGCTCCAAGGAAAACCCCGTGGAATCCGTGGCAGGGTGCCAAGCGTGATCGTAGGTAAACTTTTGGATGTGGGCGTCAACCGGTTCCGGCAGGGTGAGGGCGATCGCTTCCCCGTCATTGTGAAGTTTGCCGTCCTCGAAGGTCCCCGCGATGTTAATGTCCGCTCCGTGGATCAATTCAAAGAATTTCGGGTCTTTGACAATCACCGCATGGGCGCGGGGTTCAAGAATCAGGGAGGGGAAGGTGAATTCAATTCCTGCGGTGAAGCGCACGCCCTCAAGGTTCAGAGGAAGGTCATAGCTCGTGTTCTGGACCTCGATAAATTCTCCAGCGCTTCCATCTGGTGGGTTATACATGACCTCTGTAATCCGAAGGTGGTCGAGCAGGATCTGTAGCGCAGATTCTGAAGGGTCAGGCGGCCCCGGGGTTGAGACAGAGGCTGCCAGTTCACAATCGAAGACAATATCCGAACTGGTTGCGCTGGCCTGATAGGTAACGACCGCGAGTGTGTTCGTGCCGACTAAGAGCGAAGAGCTGGGAACAGGAAAAGGGCCTTCAAGAGAAGCGTTTGTGATTGTCTCTCTCGCCCACGTGTCTTCGTTCAGCTCACCCTCAGGAACGTTATGCCGGAGAATTTCGTGACCATTCAGGTAAAAGATTGCGCCATCATCCACATAGGTGGCGAGGGAGAGCAAGGTGCGCGAGGGGTCCCCATCAAATTCAAAGACCGTGCGAAAATAGTAGTTTTTTCTGCCTCGCCGGTAATCAAAGGCTGGAGCGCTCTCCCCGGTTGTTGCGAGTGGAACGGTCAGGGCGCTGGTTTCGCGGCCAAGCGGAGCGGGGCCGGTTTCCCATTCGTTGTCCGCAAAGTCGGGGCTGATCCATTCGGCCCCCGGATCCCGGTTGTCGAGGAAGCGCCATGCCGAGTGCTGAAATGGGAGCAGGGTAGAGACTTGTTCAACCCGGGCAGCTCGGTTGTTGGACCGCCCGGGAGTTCCAAACGGAAGAGATTCCACTTCAGAGGAACCGTCCGGATTTCTCCCTTCGACCAGATCCGGCGCCTGCGCACGGAGAGAAACCTGATCGATCAGGATGCCCTCTTCACTGGTGAGCATCAGCCATTGACGGAAGCCATTGAGCCGGAAGGGGAATTCATCTGCCTGAGGATACCGGTCGTCTGTTGAGTAGAGGACGAGGAAGCCCCCCGGTGGGATATAAGAGTGAGCAGGAAGCTGGTGCCTCTTGGGATAGTCGGGCCGGTTGGAGAGCCAGATGCCACCGACGTGCATGGGGGAGTCTCCGGGGTTGAAGAGCTCGACGAACTCGCCGGTGTAGCGCACCGCAGGATCGGTCAGCCACTCGTTAATTCTCAGGAACCTTGAGGGGGTTAGTCCCGTGGACTGATTTTCGCTGTCAGGAGTAGGCGCGCAAAGGGTCCAGATGCGCTCTGGGCCGTGCCGGCCAATCGAGTTTCCTGGAGCCTGAGTGCCCCAGCGAATAGAATCCACGAGGTTCCCATCGTAATAGAGAAGAAGTTGATCTCCAGACGGGCTGAGGCTAGGCACTTCGTCTCCGGACAGGCTCAGGTAAGCTCCAGGGGCAAGGATGCCGGAAAGCGCAATTTTTGTTGGATTGCTTGGGTTATCGGAGAGAAACCAGCCCTCAAGAGACACCGATTGCTCTCGAGGATTGAATAACTCCACCCTGTCTTCGGCAGGTCTTGCGACAGCTTCTACCTCGTTCAGGAGTGCACTGCTCTGGATACTGGATACGACTTGCCATTCTCTTGAGGATGTTGGATCGAGCTCATCCTGCCAGTGGCCGGCGGAATCACGGGCCAGTAAATCGACCCGGTAGGTCCCGGGTTCAAGGCCCCGAAGCTGAACCGGGGTTTCGACACTGAGAATGGGGCTCCACCCCCCGGTATTTCCGTTGGTAACCAACCGGAAGCGATAGTCAGTCACTCCGGCTCCGTTGACGGACAGTGTCATGCTGTCCAGATGAGTCAGCGGGCTTGGAAGGCCTGACACGGTGGCACCCGCTGGAACAATTGCTCCCCGGTCGCGGCCGGCCTTTCCCGAGCCGATGGCGGGAGAATCAGGGAGCGGTTTCCAGTTATCTCTGGGGAGTGGACCGCCGGCGAGGTTGTAGAGAAAGGGGTTGAGCGCGAGATTATCATCGCCGATCCAGTGATCGTCCTCGGGAAGTATATTGCGAGAGCCTGTGACTTCAACTTCCTCGGGATAAGCGAAAATGGCATTACATTCCAAAAAGATATTGGATTCTAGGTCGACGGAGTCAGCAGGCAGAGTGTTGGGTCGCAGTGGCTCATTAAGGTTGATTGCGGCAATGGTTGCGTTGACGACCGTATTGTTCTCGAACTGACAGTCCGCTCCATTTTTTGCCAGAACTGCGTGGTCGACATTATGGAAAAGGTTACGCGTGAGCGTCACACTAGACTCATTGTTGATGGCAACGGCATTAGCGGTGGAATTGCGAGGGGTGGAGAGGCGGACGTTCATGAAAACGTTTCCCTCCAGATGGGCATCGCAGTTGTTCAAGTCGAAGCACTCGTCGGTAGATCCGTTGAAAATATTGTCGTAGGCTGCGAGGACAGGCCCCGGGCGCTGTGCTCCTGAGAAGCGAATAATGTCGTTGTAGTTGGGGGACGGGTTGAACACGTTACGGTGCAGAACAAGGAAGTCATTGCCCCTGAGGGTGGAGCCCTTCAATGCTTCAGATTCTGAGACTGGTGGGAACACACAATCACGAACCTCAAGTTGTGGGCTGTAAACCTCAAGAATGGTGTCGTTACAGTGATCCCAGGAGACATGATCAAGGAGGAGGCGCGAGCGGCGTAGCTCGATGGACTCTCCCTGTCCGTCACCGTGCTCCATGTCGGTGAAGGAAATCACGTTTTCGGCAAGAGACTCCTGCCCTGATGGGGCCTCAATCCGGATCCCCTGCCAGATATCCGTCGATCCCGGATTGTGACTGAGACGGATGCGCCGGTAGCGGGTTCCTTCACATTTCAACGCCCCTCCGGGGTGAACCATGATCCCGGCGTCGGGTTGGAAGAACACAGAGGTCCCGGGCTCTATTGTCAGGGTGACGCCCGGAAGAATATTCAAGCTTTCGGAGATGAGCCACGGCCCCCCCGCGGCATCGAGAACAGTATCGTTCGTGAGATCTCCTTGGAGCTCGGAGACGTTGCCATCATCATAGAGGATATCCATGTAGGCACTGGCGACGATGTTGCCGTCCGCGTCCTGTTCTTCAACCGTGATCCGATTGATGCCGGGAGCGAGGCCCTTGAAGTCGTAGGCCCAGGTTCCGGGTGCGCCTTCGAGAGTGGCTTGCTCGCCATTGATGAGAACGTGGGTGGCTCTGCCCGCATTGAAGGTTCCTTGGAGGGCTGCATTCACGGTGAAAGAGGTTGGCAGCCCCCTTGTCGTTTCCAGATTTGAGGAAATGCCGAGGGGCCTTTCGATCACACTCAAAATATCCGCGCGGCGGGCGGCAAGAAATTCCTTGGCGGCTTCAGCGATTCCTCTCGGGGTCCAAGTCAGGGCATCGTCAATGAGGCGGTTGGCGCTGCTCTGCTCAAAGGGCCCCACGAGAAGCTCTCTCAGGATCTGGTAGTAGCGCTGCAGGACCTCGGGCTCGCGGAAAAGCTTCTGTAGCTGGAGGAAGGATTCTCCTCTTTCCACGAAGTCGAGAATGGTATGGGGGAGATTTGCTATTCCTATCCGGGAGCCGTCTCCCGCTCCAAGAATCGTATCGAGGTCATGAGGGATGAGCTTAAATCTGCCATCGATCCCACAATACATGGCGTAATCATCATCGCGTCCGGTAAATATACTGTTTTCCCCATTCGTCAGAATCGTGCTGACTGCCAAATTGCGGAGCCACGACTCCACATCCATGACACGGCGAATCTGCTTGAGGTAGTTCTCACCGGTGGCCGTAGACATGACCCCGATAAAACTGTGGAGGTCCGACCAATCGTTGAGGGAATCGTTGTTTTCTTTGTCCCATCCACTCCCCCGGTAGTCCGCCTCCAAGTCATTGCTCCCCGGGAAGTAATCCCATCCCGTGCCATTGCCCGTCATCCGGTAGAGATTGCCACCGGTCTCCAATGGGTAGTGTTCACGAACATACCGGTTGTTGATAGGCTCATTCTGGACGTAGAGGCCAAAGTGGTGATTGAAGGGCCGTGAGACACTGGCGTTCTCCGGAGAAGCATGATTGACGCCATTCAGGCGCACGGCGACCGCTCGGGATTCGTAGGCAGGAAGCCCCGCCGCCCGGTAGAACATACTGCCAAGTAGCTGATTGTAGGAGAACTGAACGTTAAGATTCAGCTCGTCCCTTCCCTTCCACGGAGTGGAAGAGGGAAGTTCAATCTTGAGATTACGAGGGTAGCGAGAGCGGGTTCCCGACCCCCGCAGCCGCAGTGCACATTGGTAACGAGTGATGGTTTTTCCATCCACGTTCGCGATGAACGTTGCATTGAAGCGGGCATTTGTATCACGCTCAGGAGAGTCGAACGGGATCTTGAGGAATTCTTCCAGCTCCCCGGCGGAGAGGATGAACCGATAAAACGGGGCTTCACCAGCTGGTTGTTCACTGTCGACTTGATAAAGAAGATTCGCTTCCTGGAGGCCGTTCTCGTGCGCTGCTGTCGGCCATGTCCGGCTCTGAATCCGGTCAAAGGCCTCGAGGTAGAACTCAACGGTAGCGCCTTCTGGCTGCGCCGGAAGAACGGCGGTGTAAATATTGTCGTGGGCAACCTCGTCCCCGCCTGTCCCATCGTCTCGCATGACGGTGGATGCGAATGGGGTTGGCGCCAGCGAGGAAACGCGGTGATGGACTACCCCTCGGATTGGGGAAGAGAGATCATCACTCAAGCGGGCACGAACGAGAACCAAGTCTCGCGGTCCTGGCACTGCTGGATGATGAGAGACGTCTTCAATGAAAGGGGCCACATTCACTTGGCGCACCGAGTTAGGAGCCCCGGGTGTCCCACCCTCGACCGCGCTGAAAGTCCAGTTCTGGCCAAGGTCGTTCCGGGAATGAAGATTGCGAACTTCCAGAGTTCTGCCTCCCCCGTCCGCGGGGTTGTCCCAGATCCATCCGGTATGGCCACGGTCATCAGAGCCGGGTCTTCTCCGGGCCCAGTCGCCACTGTCTGCATAGTCGACACGATCGATTTCTGCTCCAGTATGATTGAGAAGCCGGAGGGATTCCCCGCGGTTGGAAAGGCGACCATTCCACCCGCCGATCAGATTCAACACGTTCGGATGTTGGGCACGGAATGCGGCCTCGTTAGCGGCGATCACAAGGAACCCACCTTCGGGAATGCTGACGTTGGGGAAGGTGAAGCCTACTCCCTCGAGAGTCCATCCAGCCAGATTGGCAGAGCCAAAGCCGCGGTTGTGTATCTCAATCCACTCCTCTTGAGGATTTTCTCCCCCGGTGCGTGGGTCCCGATGTGGGGGATGGAACATGACTTCGCTAATGACTGGGACCGCACCCACTTGGGAGAGGCCCAGAACTAGCGCGAAGGCAGCTCGTTTGATCATGGCAGGGGACAGGGCTTAGAGGCTCGGGGGAGCAGTCTCGATAGACAGCATAGTGGTAGAAACCTCGGGCGTATGAAGGTGATGGTGGACGCTGAAACTTTTGTTCGTGAGGCGCGAATTCGCAAGTATTCTCGCGTGACCTTTCTCAAAGCGGAAAGAGCGTAAAGCCCTTTAAATCAGGTTCTGAAGGTTGTTTCAGCGTAGATTCTCCCCGGGGTGGGGTAGTCAGTATGGGTTAGCGGGAGGGCGGCTCCGCTGGGCGGGGTGCTTTCGGCTGGAATCCGTTACCGATAAGCTGTTGCGGAAGGACCGGGGAGCTGGGTAAGGCCGCTCACCATTTTCAGGGAAGGAATTACCGGCCGCCGTCGCCACCGTCTCCGTCTATGGCCCCGTCAACTTTACCAAGTAGTCCTCTCCCCAGTTTTCTCAATCACGATCTTGCCGTCCCAGGAGAGAATCTGCTCGTCAGCCGCAGCAGGGACATTCGCTGCCACGAGTCAGAGGCCAAGCAGCAGAACGGCTCCTCTCACGTCTCTATGACCTGCTGGGCGCTCTTCGCTACTGATCCTTTTTCTTGGAATCGGCCTTTCCGGCCTCTCCGGCCTCCGCGAAGGGAACAAACTTCAGGACCTTACCGTTGATGCAGTAGCGCTGGTCGGTGGGCGTGTCAAAGCCCTCTCCGCTGAATACGTGTCCGAGGTGGCCGTCACAGACATTACAGCGCACCTCCACCCGGACCGTTCCAAAAGAGGTATCGCGAAGGGTCTTGATGTTCTCGTGCTTGGAGGAATCAAAGAAGGCGGGCCATCCGCAGCGAGCATCGAATTTCTCCTTGGATGAGAACAGCTCCGCATCGCATCCGGCACAGTAATAGGTTCCAGCTCCCTGCTTTTTCCATTCGTCGTATGCCTTTCCCCATGCGCGCTCGGTGCCATGCTTCCGAAGAATTTCAAATTGCTCAGGGGTCAGGGATTTTTTCCACTCTTCTTCGGTTTTGATCACAGGCTTGGTGGGTTGGACGGGTGCACTGGCTTTGGCTTCGGGCTTTGAGCTATCGCCCGGGGAGGTCTTCTCCTTGCTGTCGGCAGTGGCGTCACCGCAGGAAAGCTGGAGGAAGGCGACCCCGGCAATGAGGGTTGAAATGAAGAGCTGGGAGACGCGTTTCATGTCCGGAATCCTAACTCGGAGGGTAGAGCCTGTCAAAACCATGCTGTGCCCTGATGACAGCAGTGTAAAGGACCTAGGTCATTCCCAGTCCCACTGGGAAGATGAGCTGCACCAGCAGGGTGAGGAAAAGATTGAAAATCAGGATGGCGAGTGAGGAAAAGACCATGGCGTCGGTGGTTCCTCGGCCGACTCCAACTGCTCCATTTCTCGCCCGCAGGCCCTGATGGCAGGAGACGATGACGATCAGCAGGCCGAAGACGAATCCTTTCATCATTGCGATAGCGATGTCGTTGCCGTCGGTGAAGCGTTCTACGTTGAAGTTCCAGTAGGCACCTGGAACCTTAAAGAGGTGCACGCCGACGACATAGGAGGCGACGATCCCAAAAGCGATCGACTGGGCGATAAGCAGCGGAATGGAAACGCACATTGCGAGCAGGCGAGGAGTAACGAGGAAATCGATCGGGTGAACTCCCATGGATCGGAGGGCATCAACTTGCTCGGTGACTTTCATGGTTCCAATTTCCGCCGCCATGGAGGAGCCAACCCTGCCCGCGAGCATGAGGCCGGTGATAGTGGGGCCCAGTTCCCGCATCATCCCGACGCTGACGATCACGCCCCCCATGGTCTCCATATCTACGAGGGCAAACTGGAAGAGAGCCTGAGTGGCGAGCACTGCTCCGGTGAAGGCCCCCGTGATCACCACCACGGCCTGAGACCGATATCCAATTTCGACGATCTGTTCGAAAAACTGGCGCCAGCGCTTTCGGCCCTGCAGGAGAGATTCGCAGATCTGTCCAACGAGACTGGCCAACTCTCCGAGGTAAAGGAAGAGCCTCAGGACGAGACGACCAAGCAGGCGGAAATAGACCACGCCAAGGTTTAGAACCTATTTTGGTATTTCGAAATGCCAAATTTGCTGCGAAGACTCTTTACCCCATTCTTATGGAAATCGCTGTTATCGTCTCGGCACTCGCCGGAGGGATGTTCATCTTCTGGTTGATCGCCCTCTACAACCGGCTGGTGAAGGCCCGCAATCAGCTGCGGGAGGGCTGGAGTGGGATCGATGTACAGCTCAAAAGAAGGCATGACCTGATTCCTGCTCTCGTCGATTGCGTCAAGGGCTATCAGGCCCACGAGCAGGAACTGCTGGAGGAGGTCGTAAGGGATCGCAATGTGGCCCAGGCTGCCACCGAGGCCGGCGAGGTGGGGAGCGCGGAGAGAGCTCTTGGGAAAGACCTGGTTCGGATTGTGGCGTTGGTGGAGCAATACCCGGAATTGAAAGCGGATGAGGCTTTTCTTCGTCTGATGGAGGACTTGGTGGACATCGAGGACTACCTCCAGTATGCCCGGCGGTTTTATAATGGCTCGGTGCGCGATTTGAATAATGTTGTTGAGTCCTTTCCCGCGAATCTCGTGGCTGGTGGGTTCGGCTTTAAGGTCGCGAAGTTCTTTGAGGTGGATTCAATTCGCGAGCGACTCCCTCCTGATCTTGCCAAGGTCTTGAAGCGGGGGTGATATAGTCCGAGGGAGAAGCTATGTCCTATTTGTCCGTAAGCCCCAGCCTATCAAATCTTTTCGTAGACCTGGCGGAGTGTCTCGCGGGGGTTGCGGCTTCTTCTGCGTCCCCGGGTCTCGAGGTTCTTTGGGGGGAGGGCTCTTTCCTCCTCATGGGCGAAATCGTTTTGATCGGCACGGTGGGCTACTACTTTGTGGCTTGGTCATTGGTAGGAAGGGATCGCCATAAGGCGGACAAAGGCCCGAAACAGGAACCTCCGGCTGGTTACTCCCCTGCCGCCCTGCGGTATCTCTGGAGTATCGAGGATTGCCCGGTCGGATATGATGATGGGGCGTTTACGGCATCCGTAGTAGGACTGGCTGGGAAGGGCGTCGTGACCATCGAGAAAAGCGGTAGCACCTTCCTGCTCCATGACAACGGAATGGACGGGGTAAAGCTTCTGCCCGATGAGGAGATTGTCTACCGTGCTCTTTTTCACGACCCAAGTTCGGGAGTCGACGCGCCGCGCGGAAGGCTCACTCTGGGGGAAAGCGGTCAAAAGCTCTATGGAACCGTTTTCAGAGGTGCCATTAGGGGTTTGCAGGAGATGCTTTCCGGCCGATTGAAACGGGGGGAGGACTACCGGAAGAGGAATGGATGGTGGGTTTTTGTCGGGGTTGTGAGTTCCCTCTTTGGAGCAGGGCTCGTTGGGATGGACCCCTCTATGCTTGAGGGCCGGATTGCCGGCAACGTCGCCGAATCGGTGGGAGATTCCGTGCTGGGAAGGTGTGCGTTTGGGGCACCAATTGCTCTTTTTTTTGCGCTGGTAGTCTTCCTCCTCTTTGGAAGCTTTACCCTGCTGCGAAGGCGAAACATGGAGCCCGCTCTTGGTCTGGGAGCGTTCGGAGTGGTCCTTGGGCTTGGGCTGCTGGTGCTAATGCGAGAGCTCTATACCGATGCAGGATGCCTGCGGGTTACAGCGTGGTTGCTATTCGGCTACATCCTGAATGTTCGCAGTGCGAATCTCCTGAAACAATACTCCAGAGAAGGTCGCATGGTCCAGGACTACATCGAAGGCCTCCAGACGTATATGAGCAGAGAGGTGACGCGGGCGTCTGATCAAGCCTATGGTCCGGTGATGAACGTGGAGCATCATGACCAACTTCTGCCCTACGCGGTTGCTCTTGGGCGTGCGGGGAGCTGGTCCCGGCAATTCGAGATCCAGCTGGAGAGCCGGAAGGAGGCAGGGGCTCCTTCTGGCGGGTTCGTGGGAGATCTCGCAGGTCCGGAAATCGGCAAGACTTTGGCGGTGAATGGAGAGTTCCATGAGGCCCTGAAACTGTCGTGCTGACTACGCTTCGGGAGCGCGGCTTGTAAATTGTTGAAAATTAGGGGGTAGGGTAGTGTAATAGAAGGTGATGTTTCGGTTGTGGGGCGCTCTTTTGATTTCGGGAATGGTCCTCCCGCAGCTTCATGCGGAAGATCGAATCCGGTCTTTTCACAGTGAGCTTGCGGTGCAACGAAGCGGCGATCTCGTGGTGACCGAGACGATCGAGGTCTGGGTGGAGGGAGGAGATACAATCAAGAGGGGGATTCTCCGCGACATCCCCCTCCGGCGTGAGACTCCGTCCGGGCAGCGGGAAAA
>NZAC01000045.1 GCA_002686085.1 Roseibacillus sp.
CTCAACCACATGTCGGCGAGAGCTACCTCGGGCACCACTCGTGGCAAAACTTCAAAGCTGAACCACCGCACTCCATCGGCGGGGAGTGCCCCTTGGACCGATTGATTCTCCCCGTATCTCAAAACAAACGATCCTGCCTGCGGAGGAGCTTGGACAGAAAATCCATCTCTGAAGATCGTCTGATAGAGGCTGACGGCCACGTGATAGGTGCCCTCCGTCAGGTCTGAAGCACTGAATCCGCTTTGTCTGGTCCCACTGAAATCATCATTTTCGATAAGGAGATTACCCTCAGGCCCGTAGAGCGCCATTTGTGTGTCGAGAGTAGACCCCAGCGTATTGAACTGGAGTGGGAGACTCCCGTCACCCAGCGGACCAAGCGCCACGGGGCGTTCTGGAGGAAGCCCAAGCGGGTTCGGACGTATTTCGAATGAAAACCAGACTGCGCCTGTTTCCTGGATTCGGGCTCTGGTGTTTTCATTCGAATTGACTGTAAGTGCGATAGTGCCACCGGGAGGGCCGCCAGTCGCGGAAAACCCGTCGGCAAAGACAGTGTCATATTGACCGACCGCGATATACCACGTTCCTGGTGACATACTGGAAAACCCAAACCCGCTCTGCAGGGTCTGATTAAAGTCATCATTCTCTGCCGCTAATCTTCCATCGGGGTAAAAGAGGGCAATTTCGGTATCGATCGAGGATTGCAAGGTATCAAAATTAATCTGCGCTTGGCCATCCCCCAAGACGCCAAGAGAAATCGCGTCTTCCGACGTAGATCCAGCATTGTCGATCACCTCTCCGCCGTCGCCGTTTCCTCCGCCACCGTTCCCGTTTCCTCCGCCACTGGGATTCGAGACAGTCACCTCATACCATGTGATCTCCGCGCCGAATGTGACGATATCCAATTGGCCATCTCCGTTCACGTCTGCGGTGAAGATGCCAGAGCCATCGCTCTGGGGCTCTGCGAGCCGAGGCGCTGACAAGGTCTGTACCTGTGCTACGGCACCCCCCTGCCAAATTTCATAAATGAGAGCGTTGGCGTTCGGTGAGGTCCGGAACTGGTCTAGATCACCGTCTCCATCAAAGTCCACAACGTGGAGCCCTTCCCAATAAAGTTCGCTACCTGCGCCAATGACGGGTCCGAAATTCCCTGTGCCGTCACCGGGATGGTAACCATAATTACCGTTTCCCCATTCACTGATTCCCACCACGTCGAGGAAAGAATCCTGATTCATGTCTGCGAGATATAAATTCTCTTGCATCAGGAGTAAATCACTCTCCGGAACTACGATTTTCTCCCAAGGTCCCGCTCTACCCCCAGGGTTTTTCAGGCTGATAATCTGACCCCCATCGGCTGCCCCCACAACCAAAGAAGAGCCCGGATAGGCCTTAGCTACGATATCAACATAGCCGTCCCCATCGACGTCGCCGACGTCAAAAGTTCTGGGGTAAAGGTCGTCTTCCTGCGTGGCCACTCGGACACTGCCGTAGGTTCCATTACCGTTGTTGGGTACCCACGCTATCCGATTCACCGTCCTGTCTTGCACAAAGACGATGTCGAGATCACGGTCTCTATCGAGATCGGCAACGGCTACCGACCTGGTGTATTTGGCTCCCGCGGATCCAACGATCGTATTCGATGTGAACGAGCCCTGGCCGTCATTGGAATACACTCGTATTCCGGCGCCATCACCGCCTTGGGGAACGCCTATGCCGGGAAAGGGAAAGAAAGGATTCCACGGGAAAGTGGGGAAGGTGGGAGCCACACTGATGTGACCGTAACTCCCCGTGATTATGTCCAAATCCCCATCGCCATCCATGTCACCTACATCAAAGGTCTCCAGCCCTTCCTCAGCATTCGAGACTGGCAACACCGTCCAGTTATCAGTTCCGTCATTTCGAGCCCATGCGATTCGATGGAGGTAGGCACCGGCGGCACCAACAAAATCATTAATGACAAAGTCGATATCTCCGTCGCCATCCATATCCCCAGGGATAGCGCGCCCCGCGTCCACGTCCTCAGGCAACGAGACGTTGTTCTGAGTGATATCGATGATTTGGGCAGAGGTCAGACCGATGCTCAGAACGAGAGCACTGCTACCTACAATGATTGTGTGAAGAGACCGTGTCGGCGAGAAAGAAAAAGCTCGGAACATTTTATCAACAGGTGCTGTTTCGAGTATCGACAAATGGCTTGTATCTGCAATTTTTTTTACCGCTCAGTCTGAGAAAACGGGAATCCCTTCCCCAGGTTTTGTGGATACCCCGGCGAATTTCCAATCACACGGAATTCTCTGTCCTTACCGAGTGGACCTGAAACCGCATTGCTTTCAAAATCGATTACTGAACACCATGTGGGTGAGAACGCGCCCCATCCTGGGACACATGAAAAATGACCGAAGACCCGTCAGAGCCTGAGGAAATGAGCGAAGAGGAAGTGATCGCCTATGCCGCAGAGATTAAGGGGTTAATGAAACATCGGCGCAAAGAGGAGAAGCGTTCCCTCCTCGTCGGTAGCATTATCAATAGTGTGCGTCTGGCGCTGTGCTTTTGGGGGGCATATCTGGCGGCCAAATGGCTGGTGTCTCAAGAGTGGGCTTCGTGGTGGCTCTTTCCGTTTGCTATGGCCGGTGCCTTGCTCGTGCTTCTCACAGTGACAATGCTCCTCGCCGAGCTAGCCGGGAGGCCAAACGGCAGGCAAAAAAGCTCCCAGCAGGATAACCGGGAGTAGTTGTCATCTCTCTTTAATCGCCAGCGGGATTTTAAGATAAGGGATCCGGAATGAAATACACTCCCGATAGCCTCAGAATTGTACAAAGCCTACCCCCATCGATGCGCTCCAGGTAACTGCAGTTCAGGATCTCAGGAACTTCCGCTTTTCTCTTTCCTCCTCCTCGCTCAGCGCTACACCAACAAGATGAAATACGCTCTCTTCAAGCTTAGCTTGGTTGCGCTAACTAGCCTCTTTCCCGTTCTCGCCATCGCGCAAACTACCACCTTTCGGGTCGACATGTCGGTTCAAATCGCGATAGGCCGCTACGACCCGAATAACGATCGACTCCTTGTCCGGGGACCCTTCAATGGCTGGTCTGGAACCGACTTAACCCCCATGGCGGAAAACAGCTCGGTCTATGAAGCCGAGATTGGGATCTTTGACTTCGGCGGCGCCCAATTTGACTACAAATTTTTCATTGGAAGCGCTACCTCCGGCGACATCTGGGAGGGCAACGTCGGTCCGGGCGAAAACGGGAATCGCAGATTCATCTACCAGAGTGGCGGACAAGTTCTCGACACTGTGTTTTTCGATGATCTCACCGTGAATCCTGGCGGAGGGATCGAAGTTACTTTTCAGGTCGATATGTCTCAGCTCCTTCAGGACGGTCTTTTTCTTCCCGAATTCGATTGGTTGGAGGTTCGCGGTGCATTCAACAACTGGGCGCCCGGATTTGAACTTGAGGCCCTGTCCGAGGGATCGCCGATCTACACCGGGACAACGATCATCAACTCAATGGCTCCCGGGGACAGCGTCGAATACAAGTATATTTACAACGGCGGACAATGGGAGAATGGCAGTAATCGCACCTTTATTCTTAGCCAGCATGGCCCCCAGGCGCTCCCTGTCCGCTACTTCAACGATGTTGGGCCAGATTCCAATCTCGCCGAGGATACCGAGATCATCATTACCGTCGATATGAACAATGCCATTACCTTGAATGGAACCTCCTTCAATTTGGAAACGGACAGAGTTTACATTAATGGTGAATTTGCAGGATTCACTTGGTGGGAATGGCCATTCCCGTCAGCCGATTTCGAACTTCTCGACGACGGCGCAATAGAATCGGGAGATGCCGTGGCCGGAGACGGGATCTATACAATCAGGATCCAAGCTCTCGCCGGTCAATCGAGGAAGATCGAATATAAATTTGCCATCAACGGTGAAGACAATGAAGCCGGTTTTCGGGACAATCACATCCGCTACATCCGGGAGACTGGAAACTACCCCCTGCCCCTCGATCAGTTCGGCGACATGGTCCGTGAACCCGAGATTCTTCCCACTAATCTCGGAGAACTCACCATTGAAGGTCCTGTAGACGGATTAATCACGATCCGTTGGGACAACACAGACGCGATCCTGCAGCATTCGGCCAGCCTGACTCCCGACTCCTGGCAAAACGTTCCCAGTTCTCAAGCAACTCGCGAAATGGTGTTTTCAGTCAGTGGGGTTTCCGAGAACTACTTCAGATTGTCCACTCCCTGATCTCCTCAACCCGATAAGGAAAGCTCATTCAGGCAGTGCGACCACAACCCGGCAGGAAGCCCCTTCGTAGCGTCGCGTGGAGACGGCGTGCATGGATCGGCGAAACTGGGACAAACCAATCAGGCGAATCTTTCTTTGGTAAAGGTGGGGTCGAGTAGATCTTCCCAGTGACAAATCCGCCGACTTAGACTAAAGCTCTTAAGTGAACGATCGGCGTCTAATCCGTTTTTTGACTACACTACTTCTCTTCGCCTCTGCCTGTCTCATGGGCAGGCCTTATGTCGAGGCAGCGGAGTCTGTTAAGCTCCGACTGGTTGCTTACAACATAAAGCATGGCCGCGGCATGGACAATAAGGTGGATCTGAGGCGAATCGCGTCCGTCCTGCGCAAGCTCAAGCCGGATCTGGTAGCTCTTCAGGAAATTGACCACACTTGCACTCGCTCCGGAAACGTCGACCAGGCTGCAGTCCTCGGAGATCTTCTGGGGATGCATCATCGTTTCGGAACGTTCATGGATTTCCAAGGGGGGCAGTATGGACTGGCCATTCTTTCCCGCCTTCCTATCCAGAAATCCATTCGTCACCAACTCGCTCCCGGAGCAGAACCACGCTGTGCGCTTGAGGTTACTGTTCAACCCACTAATCACAGCCCCCTCTTCTCCTTTGTCAGCATTCATAATGACTGGACGAGGGAGGCATTCCGGGTGGCGCAGGTGAACGACCTCATCGCAGGGCTCAAGGAGCGCAAGCACCCCGTCATTCTGGCAGGCGATTTCAACGCCGAGCCGAAAGCAGAATCACTGGCAAGGCTCAGCGCTTCAGGCTTCCTCATCCTCCCCAAGAAAAATAATGCCAAGACCTTCCCATCGCCCTCGCCCCGCGTCGAAATTGATTATTTTATGACCCGGGGCTTTTCTTTCGTGAATCCGCCACTCACTGAAGTGCACGATGAGCGCCTTGCCTCCGATCATCGTCCTATCGTTTTCGAGCTTTCCCTTCCCAAGTAAACCCTTGTTCGCCGGCAAACGCACCCGCAGGTGGTTGCCCGCGGCCCAGAGAGTGAAAGCGGGACGCGGTTGAAGAAACTGCGAGCGTGACGTACTCCGGGCAGGATAGGACACTGCCTCGGTATGGTCGCCCTTCCCTCGCAGTCCGAACTCTGGTCCACCGGAGCACAGATCTGCCGCCAGTTCGAGCTTGGGGAGATCCGGCAGCTCGAAGCTCTGTCCCACCAAGGCTATTCGAACTTCAACGCGCGACTCGAAACCGACCTCGGGGCCTACGTTCTGCGCCGCTATAACCAACAACCGGAAGAAAAGATAACACAAGAGCTTCGCCTGATCGACTGGTTGAAGGCCCAAGGCCTTCCGGTCGTTCCTCCCCTTCGTGATCCTGATGGACGGGCCCGGTGCGCATTGAATCAGGAAAGCCCTTTCCCATGGATCGTCTTTCCCTTCGTGGAGGGTGAGGAGCCTCTACCGCAACCCGCGATCGCGCACACTATGGGAGAACTATCTGCTCGGCTCCACCAGCTCCCTGGTCTTCCTTGGGAGAATAAGGATTACGACAATCTGCTCTCCTTACATAACACTGTCACCATCGCTCAATCGCTGCGGGATACCCGGACGAGTTCAGCCCGGGATTTCCTGCAACTGATGGAGAAACTGACACCCGAGCTACAGCATTTGAGCCTTCCAAGGGGCCTGGTGCACGGAGACCTCTTTCCCGACAATACCATCTTCCGGGGAAACAACTTGGTAGCGGTTCTTGATTGGGAGGAAGCCTGTATCGACCACTACCTCTTCGACCTTGCCATGACGATGCACGGGTTCTGTTACATCAACGAAGAATGGCATCCAAACCTTGCCCGCAGCTTCCTTGCGGGATATGAAGCTGCCCGATCTCTCGAGCCGGATGAACGCACGAGCCTGCCGCTTTTCCTTCGATGGACTCCACTTGCGATGGCTGGCTGGCACCTCCATCGTCACTCGGTTGCCCCTAATCCGCGCCAAGCTGGACGTATCGACCAATTACTACAACGGGCCCAGACTGTCTTCGATCTCGAATACTAGGAGGATATTTTGTGTTCATCGGTGGCTCTTCTACGTCTCCCCGTATTAGACTGGATCAGCTTAGTCCGTAATAGTCTCCTTCCATACCCATGGGTAAATCCCGTAGTTGGTGGTTTGGTGACAGCGATTCATTCTGCTAACTTCTCAGCCTTCTAATGCTTTCTCGATTCACTCTTACCGCCACTCTCCTTGCGTTATTCTCGATAGGCGCCACCAAGGCTACCTCGCTTGATCTCAACAAAGGCGATCATCTTGTCTGGATTGGCAATACCTTCGCCGAGCGCATGCAGTATTTCGGCGAGATCGAAAGCCAACTGCATGCACGCTACCCAGAGCACAATCTTGTCGTTCGTAACCTCGCATGGTCAGCCGACACCGTCAGCTTGCGCCCTCGCCCGAAAGATTTCGGCGACATCCATCACTATCTCTCTCAAGTGCAAGCCGATGTTATTCTGGCCTGCTATGGCTTCAACGAAACCTGGGATTATGGGGGCGAGGAAGGACTTGTCCGATTCGGCACCGATCTCACGGCTTTCCTGAAGAAGCTGAAGAGTAACAATTACAACGGAAGCTCTTCTCCCAAGATTGTCCTCTACTCTCCGCTCGCCTGTGAGGGCTCCACTGTCCCTGATACCACCGCACGAAACCACCTGCTTTCGCTCTACACGGATACCATGCACCGCGTTGCGAATTCACTCGGAATCCCGTGCGTGGATCTCTACTCCGCCTCTCAAAGGGTGTATCAGAAAAACGAGGAGGAACCCTGCACGATCAACGGCGTCCACCTCACCCCAGAGGGCTACGTCAAATTGGCACCGGCGATCCTCTCGGACCAGCTCTTTGCACCTTTACCTGATAGGGCTCCTCTGAACGCAATTCGGACCGAGGTATTGGAAAAAAACGATACCTTCTTTGATTGGTATCGTACCGTGAATAGCTTCTACATTCACGGCGATCGAAAAAACCCATACGGAACGGTCAACTTTCCTCTCGAGCGCAAAAAACTTCTTCAGATGTGCAGCCTTCGGGATCAACGGATCTGGGGTGCCGCCCGCGGCGAAAACCTTCCCTCCGAGATCGATGACTCTTCCACCATCGAGATTCCCGTCACTCTTCCGGGTAAACGGGGGGGCACCTCTCCCGCCCTCACTCCCGCAGCAGAACGAGCCAAGTTCGAGATCGCCGAGGGCTTCGCAGTTGAGCTCTTCGCGTCTGAGGAGGAATTTCCTGAACTTCGCAATCCAGTCGCCATCAACTTTGATTCCTCGGGACGTCTCTGGGTCGCCACCATGCCCTCCTATCCGCATGCTCTTCCCGGCATCAAGCCCAATGACCAGATCCTCATTCTCGAAGACACGGATCAAGATGGAAAAGCCGATAAGCGGACTGTCTTTGCGGACAATCTTTACCTTCCGCTCGGATTCGAACTTGGCAAGGACGGGGTCTACCTCTCCCAGGAACCCAACCTTGTGTTCCTTCAGGATACCGATCACGACGGTAAGGCTGATCAAGAGACCATTCTCCTTCACGGCTTCGGGAGCGAAGATTGTCACCACGCCATCCATAACTTCGTCTGGGGCCCAGGCGGAGGACTTTACATGCAGGAGAGCGTGTTTCATCACACCCAGGTAGAAACCATCTACGGGCCTCGCCGCAGCAAGGATAATGCTATCTACCGCTTCGACCCGCGAACTCATCGCCTGGAAATTGTTTCTCGGCTTCCACCTGGCGGAAATCCCTGGGGCTACGCCATCAATCGCTGGGGAGAACATCTCTATGTTGCTCGGCACAACAACGCATCTCTCATCAACCAGCCCGAGTCAGGCAATGTCGCCAATGCCAGTTACGGAAATCCCGACAACCGTAACTGTGGTCAAGAGTTCATCTCGAGCAGGCACTGGCCTGATGAGTTTCAGGGAAAGGTCTTCTCGAACCAGTATAAGAACTTTCAGGGTGTTCTGCTCCATGATTGGACCGAGAACGGAACGACCTACAACCACAAAAGGCTCGGCAAGGTCTTTGAAGCACACAACAAAGCGTGCATCCCCGTCGATCTTGAACTCGGCCCGGAAGGCGCGCTCTACGTCGCCGACTGGTATAATCCAGTACTCGGCCATATGCAGTATTCCCTCCGCGACGAACGCCGGGACTCAAGCAAAGGCCGTATCTGGAGGGTTACCTGGAAAAATCGCCCGCTGGACGCCCCAGTCAAGATCGTGGACGCTAGTGCAGAAGAACTCCTCGACCTTCTCAAAGCCTACGAGGATCGCAACAGATACCGCGCTCGACGCGTCCTATGGAACCTGCCCGAGGAGACTCTCCGTCCCGCGCTTAAAAAATGGCTGGCTGCGCTCGATTCAACAGACGCCAACCATGCTCACCACCTCACCGAAGCCCTCTGGCTCCATCAACAACGGGGCTGGATCAATAAGAAACTCTTCGAACAAGTCTCCACCCACCGCGATTATCACTGCCGGGCGGCTGCCGCGCATCTACTCCGTCACTGGGCTGACGATCTTCCCGAGGCCGATCGTCATTTTCTTCGTTTGGCAAACGATGAACACGCCAAGGTTCGTCTCGAAACCGTGGTCTCTTCCACCTGGGCCGACCCATCTATCGCAGTTAGAGTCATCGAACAGGCCGGCGATTACCCCCAGGACGACTACCTCAAATTTGCCCTTACTAATGCTCGCAAGGCCCTTGGCCCTGTTCTGGAAAATCACCCTATGGCGATTCCGCCAGCGAAACTTGCCGCCCTCCCACTCAGCGAACCTGTCCTGAAGACTCTCATACGCCGCCCCAAACTGGATTCCGATCTTCGGCTCAAGGCCCTGCATCACCTCGCCGGCAAGGGATCCAGAACAAAGGAGGAGGTTTTGATTGAGATCATCAAACAGCTTGAACGAGAAGAGCGCCCCTCTCTTCAGGATTGGCTTGCGATCCTCGACTCCACAACGGTGTCCTCTCCCGATATTCTCAAGCCCTTGTCGAAATCAAAGAGCTCCAGCATCCGCCAGGCCGCCTTCGCCGCTCAGCTTCGATCCGGCCACCTCCCTTCTTTTCCTCTCGAACCCGACGCACTCCAATCCATCACCCGGATCAATTCCCCCGAGCTCAAAAAATCCTATCTCGAACCCGCTCAAGAAGCCCTTTCTCGTCCTCGCCGGGTGCAGGAAGCTGCCCTCTTCTGCCTCGGGCGTATCCCGGGAAACGACGTTGAGATCTTCACTCTCCTCGCCAAGCACGTCCTGAATCCGAATCTCACTGCAGCCGCAGCCGAGGCCGCTCTGGCACGACCCAGGGAAGGCTGGCCTCCACAAGAGAGCGCTACCCTGCTTCGCACTCTTCTTCCTGCCCTTGAGGCTACCGCCGTGGAGAAACGTGGTTCACTTTCTTTCGAGCTCTCCTCCAAGCTCCTGAGGACCATCGCCACCCTCCGTAAGGATTCCGATGCTCTCGGCCGGATTCGCTCCCTTCAATTGCTGCCGGTGGAAATCTCTACTGTTTCCGATCAACTTCGCTTCAATAAAGCCTCTATCCGACTCCCAGCCGACACTCCGGTCGAGCTTCGCTTGGATAATCCCGATGTCATTCAGCACAACCTCGTCCTGTGCACTCCCGGCTCACTGGAAAAGGTCGGGCGTGCGGTTGACAAAATGCTCGCCGATCCCAAGGCCATCGATCGTGATTGGATTCCTGATCTACCCGAAGTTCTCCATGCTACTCCGATGGCAAGCCCCAATCAGAAGGTGATCCTGCGTTTTCATACTCCCCGAAAACCCGGCTCTTATCCTTTTCTCTGTACCGTGCCCGGCCACTGGCGCATTATGCAGGGAACGATGATCGTTGGCGAAGAGAGGACCTCATTATCCTCCGACAAAACGGACACCAAAGTGCTCATCCTCACCGGCGAGCCCGAATACGGAACGAGAGCATCCCTCAGTGAGCTTGGAGAGAAGCTGGAACAAAAACACCAACTCAGGGTCACTCATCTCCAACTAAGCCGCGCCACAAATCCTCACCACTTTCCAGATCTCTCCAAGCACCTTCCCGAAGCTGACCTTCTGATTCTCTCCCTTCGCTTTGTGAACCTCCAAGAGCCCCAATATGAAGCGCTCGATCAACATCTCAGCCAGAAACCTTTCATTGCTATTCGGACTACCACGCACCTCTTTGATTTCCCCAAAGGCTCCAGACTAGAGGCTGAAAACCGAGCATTCCCAACTCGCCACTTTGGAACACCATACCGTGGCCACCATGGTCACGATTCGAGCCAGGTGAACTACGTCATGGCCTCAAAGCATCCCGTCATGACGGGCCTTGAACCAAGATTCTGGACTCCCGACTTCCATTACGCGGTCAACCCGCTCGGGATCGAGTGCACCCCTCTCATGGTCGGACAGGGGCTAAAAGGCCGTCAACGAGCTACCTTTAAAGAGGTCGGCGGGCACAACCACGTCATGGTTCTCTCCGCTGAAGACCAAAAACGCCTCAGCGGCAGCCCCCACCCACTGGTGTGGACTGTCGATAGCATCCAGAACCGCCGCGCTCTCGTGACCACCATCGGTGCCCGGAAGAGCTTTGAAGACCCCAACGTCCAGCGGCTCTATCGCAACGCCGTCTTATGGTGCCTCGGGCGCACGGTCCCGGAACCCTTTTGATCCTGTATCTGGCCGCTGATTTTCTGATCGGTGAGACATTGCATGGAGAGCCTCCTCGATAAAGGCTCCATCAAGCTTTTAAAATATAGCGTCTCCGCGAAATCACCCCATCTTTTCA
>NZAC01000046.1 GCA_002686085.1 Roseibacillus sp.
ACTTCGCTAAATCCACAATCTGTCGCTCGGTTAACTCAGTGGTAGAGTGCATCCTTCACACGGATGAAGTCACTGGTTCAAATCCAGTACCGAGCACCATCACCTTCCTGCCCTGAACACCACGCGGGCCCAATTTTCGGACGATGCAATTCAGGCATATGCTCCCGCATTTCCTCACCAATTCTGTCTTATTAATGGCGCTCTTTGTGAGTGTGATGCCTGTCACCTCGTGCGGAGAACAGGCGAAAGTTCCTTCGGGACCTCCTTCTCCCCTGCTTCGCGCCCATGCCCACAACGACTATCTCAACAAACGTCCTCTTCTCGATGCTCTTGATCAGGGGTTCTGCAGCGTAGAGGTGGATATTTTTCTGCGGGGACAGAAGTTTCATGTTGCTCACACCCGCTTCGGAATCCGGAAGGATCGCACTTTGGAAGAGATGTATTTGAAACCTCTTGCTGAGCGGATCAAGAGAAACAAGGGGGTCGTCTTTCCTGGTCAGAAAAGATTCATTCTTCTGATCGATATCAAGGACGATGGGGATGAAGCCTACCCTGTCTTGGACCGACTTCTCACCAGTTACGGCTCTCTTTTTACCGCCGTTCTACATGGCAAACACCGCCCGGGACCCGTAACTGCAATCCTTAGCGGAGCGAGACCACGGGCCTTGGTGGAAAAGGATCAGACCCGCTACTGCGCCCTCGACGGCAGACCCGGAGATCTCGGCGACAAGGCTGCTCCTGATCTTATTCCGCTAATCAGTGATAAATGGTCCAATCACTTTAAATGGAGGGGCCGCGGATCGTTTCCACCGGATGAGAGACGACGTCTTTCTGACTTTGTGAAACGCAGTAAGGACGATGGCCGAATCCTTCGTTTCTGGGCTGTTCCTGACCGGATTGAAGCATGGAAAGTTCTCCATGAAAGTGGCGTCGACCTTATCAACACCGACAAACTCAAGGAGCTGGCCCTCTTTCTGCGCTCCCAGCAATAATTGCCCGGAAGAGGTCAGCGGCGCAAAACCTTTCCCGCAACACGGCGACCAACCTCCTTGGCAATTTTGCGCTCCATATCTCTTCCCATCAGGATCTCAATCGCCCCAGGAACAGCCTGCCTGTAGGCAAGTGACTTGCAGGCCCGAGCTACTGCCTCACTTTCTCTCAAGCGCGGGAAAACGCGGGATTCATCAATGATGGTTGCCATCATTCTTGCGCCCTGCACTTCAACCTGCAGGGAGAGCAATGAGAAAAGACTTCCCGCTCCCAGTGCTGCGGCTGCAAAAGCTAACCCAAGCCCGGCTGGAATCTTCGCCACCACCACAGCGAACACCAGAACCACCGCACTGAAGATCGGAAAGGCTAAGCTGAACTTCACTGCCCATTGTCGCCATTTGAGAAGATCAGGATTACTTGTAGCCACAAGAGCATGCCCGCAAAGAAGAGCCACCTCTCCTAACGCCAGAACATTGGAGGATTCGGCCAGACGCTTGGTGAGGATCAGCCTGACAGACTTCCCAACTTTGACCTCTGCCCGGCGTTTTTCCTCAATCTCAACCTGACTCGCAATCCCTGCCTTGGAAAGAAGGATGTCAGCCAACTCCCGACCAGTTCGGGAGGTCTTCGCATCACCTGCAGAGCGAACACCTCGGTCACAAAACAGCTTTCTTATCACCACGGAAAGAATGATCGGAACCAAGGAAATGAGCAGAATCAACCGTGACACAGCCTGATGCTACCTCATTGCCAGTTGTTCTGATACCAAATAGATGCCCCTGACCTTCCGCTCCTACCTCCACTCATGCCTGGGATAGCGCCCCGCAAGGTCCTTTTTCATCTGTGGGTATCCACTTTCCCAGAAACTGCTGAGATCCTGGGTTACCTGCCAGGGGCGCTGGTTTGGAGCAAGAATCTGCACCTGAATCTGTTGACCGGAAACCTCTGGGGTCTCCTTCACCCCGTAAAGCTGCTGAACTTTGAGCGCGATTGCGGGCGTCGTTCCCTCCTCATAGCTAACTTTTGCGACAACTCCATTGCTCAGCTCAAGCCGCTCAGGAGCATAACTCTCAAGAGCTGCTGACTGTGGCGCAGAGAGCCAGTCCTTGAGGGCGGGCCAAACATCGCGGTCCTTGATATCCCGGTAGGACCGGGCCTTCATACATATCTGAGTAACGAGTAGTTTTTTCTCTTCCTCGCCTATAGCGCTGATTTCTAGTTCCGGCATGGACCGAGCCACAAAGCCTACCCGGGCAATCCAACGCTCAACCTTGGCATCCCATCGCTTTAACCTGAGCGCTCCGCTGACAACATGATTTGACAGCAAGACCGCCGCGTCCTCATCGCTGACCTCTCCTCCCTCCTTATCCTCAAGGGGAATGTCATAAAACAGAACTCTACGGCGAGCCACAACGCGTCGAGCGACCTCATCAAAGACCGCTCCCTCTTCCTTCCGGAACCCTGATGGAAACAACTCCCTCAACCATTCTTCCTCTACACGCACAGCATAACTGAGCCTTACTGACATCTCCCGTCCCTCTACCTCAGTGATTCCGGCTGCCACCAGCAGTGCAGCATCTCGGGCTACACTCCCCTGGTCGAGTTTGCCCCGCCTTCCTCCAACGACCCGACAAGCAAGTGACCCTCGACTCGTTCGCACGGCGACATGGTCTCCATAAGCAGCCAACACCGCCCGACCCAGAGGTATCCGGAGCTCTTCCATATCCACATGCCCTCTCCGAATCGCAGGCCGGCCCACTAGTCTACACAACTGCTGCCACGACTGCAGGATCTCTCTAGCCTGGCGCGCATGCAGCCCCAGCTCTCCACAACGAACCGGATCGAAGCGCAGACGCTCCGCGACCTCACAGGCTCGCCACTCGAGCTCAAAATCAGATCGATCACCGTCCTCCTGGAAACGCTCCTTCTGGGCACGAGTAGCCTTTCTCGTAAAGACTCCCTCTCCCTGCAACACTGACGCAGAAAAACATGCCTCTGCCACACATCCCTCCCGCTTCGCAGCTTCCAGCAGGCGAGCAGCTCGCGGATGCAAAGGGTAGCGCGCCATTGAATACCCTATTTCCGTGAGCTTCCCTTCCTCATCGACTGCTCCAAGCATCTTCAGCAGATCTTCCGCACGCCTTAGAGAGTCCTCCTCGGGGGCATCCAGCCAGCGGAAATCACGTATCTCATCTACCCCTCCCGACTTCAGATAAAGAACTGCTTCAGCCAGGTCGATACGATGCACTTCGGGGCTTTCAAACTCGGACCGGCGGCCATGATCTCTCTCACTCCAAAGTCGGACACACCTCCCCGGGCCGGTCCTCCCCGCACGACCCGCACGTTGCTGAGCGGAAGCCCGGGAAACCTTGCCCACCGTAAGAGTATCAATCGCTCTTCTAGAATCATACGATGCCATCCTCGCCAGTCCGGAATCAATGACCACAACGACTCCATCGATCGTGATAGAGGTCTCGGCTACATTAGTTGCTACGATGATTCGAGGTGCCCCCCCTGGACTGACCGCTTCCGACTGGGCTGCAGGCGAGAGACCGGAATAGAGCGGCTTAACCTCCCACCCCCTTGACCACGAACTTCTCTCAAGAAGTTCTACTGTTCTGCGAATCTCGAAGGCGCCAGGCAAGAAGACCAATATTCGTGGTTCGTTACCAACTCCCTCCCGTCCCTGGGCATCCAGCCCCAAGATTTCGGAGCGACAGACAATCCCGACCTGCTCCCAGACAGGAATGCTTTCCATCGTTCCATGCTTTCCTCGTCGTGGAGCCGGAGGAGGCTTATAAACAATTTCGACTGGATACATGCGCCCCCCTGCTTCGAGCACTTCGCAAGGTTGAAGATAGCCCACCAATTCCTCCGTCTCAAGGGTAGCCGACATCACGAGCACTTTGAGCTCTTTTCGTTGTGTCTCCTGAAGCTCAAGAATTCGGGCCAGGGAAAGGTCGGAGGCCAACCTTCTCTCATGAAATTCATCAAAGAGAACAGCTCCTACCCCCTCAAGTTCTGGATCGTCGCGCAACCAACGCTGCAGCACACCATCAGTCACGTAAACGATTTTACTACTTTCATTGTAGCAGGCATCAAACCGCACAGCATAACCCACCTCCTTGCCCACTTTGCTTCCCATCAAGCTCGCTACGAATCCGGCGAGAAGGCGCGCGGCAATCCGACGAGGCTGAACGACAATGATCATGCCGTTTATCTCACCGGTCTCCAGCAACATGACCGGAACCCCGGTGGACTTTCCTGAACCCGTAGGAGCCTTTAGCAAAACCCGTCCACCATCTTGCACGCATTTCTCTAGTTTTTCCCGAATCTTGAAAACAGGCAGCTCCACCGCCCCTTCTTAGTCTGCTGAACCAGACATCCAAACCCTATTTCACCCCCCCAAATCCCAAAAACACCATCTGAAAAGGCCTTCTGATGCTCTCAGGTTCCTGAATCAGTCCTCTTCAGACCGGAGTTATTTCTTTGCACGATCCGCCAATCCAAACTAGCTTACCCCCATGACCAACACTTTGGCGTTCATCGGCGGCCTTGGCGGCCCGGAGATCGCAGTCATCTTCATCATCGTCCTCCTGCTCTTCGGGGCAAAGAAAATCCCCGAGCTTGCTCGCGGACTGGGCAAGAGCATGGGTGAATTCAAGCGTGCCCGCGATGATTTCGAAGATGAGATCAAGATGGCAGAGATGGAAGTTTCCAAAGAAGTTGAAGAAGCTCAGGTGAAAACCAAGGAGGCCCCTCATAAGGAGGAAGCATCCGAGCCGTCCTGATGCACAACTCCCGAGTTAGAGCGGTTCTCATACGCGCCCCGCAGTGTGTCGGGGCGTTTCTTTTGCTCTCGCTCAGCCTGCTCTTCAGCGGCTGCAATGAAAAATCGCACACCCCTGAATGGAAACAACCGGGGGCCGCTGACGAGGCCCCAAAAGTCCCGACCACTCAGGAGGCCCCGCCATCCTCCCGGACTCCAACCAGCCAACCTGTCACTCAACCGTTAAGTAACGGTTCGGATGAGGAACTTCGGTTTCTCTCCTATAACATAAAAAACTACCTCACCATGTCGCGCTACGTCGATGGCGAGAGGAAAGATCGCCGGAAGCCGGCCAGGGAAGTTGATGCCCTCGTGGATATTATTATCGCAGCTCGCCCGGATGTCCTTGGAATCTGCGAAATTGGCACCGTCGAAGATCTTGCTGAATTACAGAAGAAGCTAATCGACGGAGGACTCCCCCTTGCACATAGCGAACATGCGGGAGGAGCAGACACCACCCGCCAGCTCGGACTGCTTTCTCGCTACCCTATCGTGGCGACCGACTCTCAGGGAGCGGATGGGTCCCTGACTTATAGCTCCGTCGATGCAGATAATCGACCAAAGGAATTCGCGATGCAAAGAGGGATTCTTGATGCCACCGTTGCGGCAGGATCTCAGGAAATTCGATTTCTTGGAGTCCATCTCAAATCCAAGCGTGAAGTCCCCTATGGACACCAGGATCTCATGCGGCGCCACGAGGCCTATCTTCTGCGCAAGCACGCGGATCGGATTCTTGAGAAGGCTCCTGAAACCCTGCTGTGCGTCTACGGAGATCTCAACGATACCCGACGCGAGAGCCCGGTGAGATCCATTCAGGGGCCAACCCAGTCATCTCGCTATCTCGAACCGCTCCATCACACAGATTCCCGTGGTCATGTATGGACTCACTACTGGGAATATCAGCAAGTCTACTCCCGCTTCGACTACGTTCTTGCCAGCAGGTCTCTCCGACCTCTCTTCAATCAGAAGGAAAGCTATATCATCGACAGCCCCAGCTGGAGCAAGGCATCAGATCACAGAGCCCTGGTCAGCATCTTTAAGTTAAAGAGGTAAATTCCTCTCCCTTCTCAACCAGAGACTCAGCCCGGTCAGAAGAATCCGACTTGACCACCCCGAGAACCTCTTCTCTCGGAGAGAAATCCGCACCCTGACAAGAGCTACCCACAGGCGGGTTACTCGCGACATGCCACACTGACTGGGCAACTTCCTCTCCCTGCTCAACACGGGTCTCGTCCCGCTCTGCAAGATCTGACTCGATTGCCTCGAGAACATCGTCTTCAGGATGGAAATCCGCTGCGTGGTAGGAACTTCGCACAAGCGGACCACTCGCTACATGACGGAATCCTTTTGTGAGTGCGATTTGTCTCAGCTCCTCGAAACGTTCCGGTGTGATGTATTCAACCACCGGCAAGTGCATCGCTGTCGGACGGAGATACTGCCCCATTGTAAGCACTGTGACACCGTGCTCCCGTAGATCATCCATGGCTTGGAAAATTTCTTCCTCTCTTTCACCTAGGCCGAGCATGAGACCACTCTTTGTGGCGACCTTACCGTCAACCATATCCTTGGCCTTTTTCAAAACGGTTAACGATCGCCCATACTTTGCCCTGCTACGAACCAGAGGTGTCAGGCGTTCGACCGTTTCGATATTGTGATTAAATATATGCGGCCGGGCGTCCATCACCATCTCAAGAGCCCAGTCCTTGTCGTTGAAGTCGGGAACCAAAACCTCGATGATAATCTTCGGGTTCGAAATCCTAACCGCTTCGATGGTCCTTTGGAAATGCTCCGCACCTCCATCCTTCAGATCATCACGAGCCACAGCTGTGATCACAATGTGATTCAGATTCATTCGCTTGGTCGCCTCCGCAACCCGCTCCGGCTCATCTTCTTCGAGCGCCTCAGGCCGAGCTGTCTTCACTGCACAAAATCCGCATGCGCGAGTACATCTCTCACCAGCAATCATAAACGTGGCAGTACCTTGCCCCCAACATTCCCATCGATTAGGGCACTGAGCCTCCTCACACACCGTGACAAGCTTGAGGTCCGTAATCAGGGACTTGGTCGACCAAAAGGCCGGATTGTTCGGCAGCCTGACCCGAATCCAATCGGGTTTCTTGTCCCGGTGAAGACCAGGATCCATCAGCATTCTTGGGCCACGATTAGCACCACACCCGCTCATTGGTCGTTACGCTACGTACCTCTGGCAAAATAAAAATAATAAATTCCAGATTCTCAGCCTTGCGGAACTTTCCTCGAAGAAGGAATTCGTAGCACAGAGCCCACACGGATCTGATTCGGGTCGTCGATCTGGTTCAACGCCAGAATCGCTGCGACCGGCGCACGATGCAGCAAGGCGATCGCCGACAAAGTATCCCCGACCTGAACCTCGTACTCAACGAATTCGGGCGGCATTGGCTCTTCCTCGAACAATTCGACACCTACCTCACCCTCCGGAATGGGCTCGGACCCATGCGCTTCGGCAGGCTCCGAATCTAAATTCGTGGTCGAATCAGGCCCCGCGGAGGGCAGAGAATCCTCTTCAGGCTGCTGGTGCCCGGCATGCCCACTACCCGACTCCGCCGCCTTTAACTCCGCGGAAAGGGCGTTTCGCTCCCCCTCTGGAAGCTGCTGCATGAGCACATCGATCTCAGAGGATTCAGCTCCGTGCTGCCCGAGGAGCCGAATAAGAGAGCGGAGGGTCTCCGCCGGGACCCGTGCCACTCCCTCGGGTGGGGTATCTGCGGCTACCGCTTCTGCCTCGATCGCTTTAGCTTCGAGACTCCGAGCCCGCCCATCCAGTGAGCTCAGCTTTTCCTCTATCGCTTTAACAAACTTCCGTTGCTCTGTGAGGACCATTCCCCGTAGCACCATATTCTCATTCCGCATTTTTTTCAAAACCATCGCCAGCGCAATCAGGGAGAACAGGATAACAGCTCCAAACACAGATACCATAAACCGAAACGAAAGGAGCCACTGAAGCCCTCCGTTACTCCTCTTCCGGAATGTTCCGTGACTACTTTTACCGTTCATCAGCTTAATAAAACGCCGGCTTGGTGATCGTTAAAGGTTTGGCACCGTATGCGCGCCCCCATCGAGCAGGCATTTACACTTACTCTTCCGGAATTTTAAGAACCTGCCCCACTCTGATCTTGTTCGGGTCAGTAATTCCATTTGCCTCCGCAAGAGCCCGGGAACTAATCCGGTGCTTGAGAGCAATCCGTGAAAGTGAGTCCCCCGGCTGAATCACATAATCCCTTATCGCGGCAGAGCCCTCATCGAATTCCTTTACGGCATCCCTCTCTGGGCCGAGGGAGTCCGGAGCCCCCGGAGACCCTTGTCCAAGACTCTCTAATCCTCCAGCATTTTCGGCGGAGACTCCTCTTCTCTGGCTATCGGAGGGCCCGGCTTCCTGGGGAAGGCTCTCATTTTCAGATTCACTGGTTTCTGGCTCCCTCACCTCAACTGGAGACTTCGAGGGAGAAACCAGAACAGGCTTTGTAGGAGAGATCAAAACAGGGGCCTCAGCAACATCCCTATCATCCGCGACCAGGCTGCTCCCGCTGGAATCCTTTCTCCCCTCCAACGATTCAAGAGCAACACGCATGGACTCTCGCTCAGCTGGATTGAGAGACGCCAGAAAGCCCATTACCTCTAACTCCGCCGGCTTGTGTTGGTGCCAGATCTCACTGAGGGCATTATTTACGTTCCCCATCTTTTCCTGCGTTTCCCTCCGCAGGGATTCCACATCAGCACTCAAGACTACCAATCTCCGGCTCTCATCCTTTTGCAGTGTCCGCAGGTCTTCACGAACCTCGTTGAGAGAAATAGCAATCCATCCGACCGCTACCAGCATTGCAAAACCACACATTGCGGCAACTACCCGGAAGGTCCCACCGTCAGCAGCTGGTTCCGCATCCCGAAAAAGTTCCTGTCGCCTTTGGTCCGTCATTAAGAGTGCCTTGGCTTATATCCCATACCCCCATGAGTTGTCTAGCGGGGCATCCAAGAACTTGTATTAGGATCGATCTTTCAACGCCTTCCCTCAAAAGCACGAGAAACAGTGAGAGCGTCCGCGTGCTCCAAAATACCTCCGGCAGGTAACCCCTGAGCGAGCCGACTGATGTGACAATCATAACCCGAAAGGAGATCAGTCAGGTAATTCGTCGTCGCTTCACCCTCCACATCAGAGCTAAGAGCAAGGATGATTTCCACACCCGCAAGACTCTCCAACCGTTTGAGTAGCTGCTCAATGCGAAGATCGTCGGGCCCCACATTGTCGAGGGGGGAAAGCTTCCCTCCGAGGCAGTGATAGAGCCCTTTAAACGCTCCAGAGCGCTCGATCGGAAGAACATCTGTCGCCTGCTCTACAAGGCACAACTTGCCCCAATCGCGACCCTGATCAGAACACAACGAACACCCCTCTAACGTAGCGAAAAACCCACATTGCGGACACGAAGTGACCGTAACTGCAGCATTCTGAATCGATTCAGCCAGACTATTCGGCTGAGCCTTGCTGCTCTGCAGCAACCAGAGTGCCATTCTTTCGGCACTCCTTGGCCCAACCCCCGGAAGCTGCTTAAGCTGATCAATCAGATCACCTACCGGTTGGGGGTATTCAGCACGAGCCACGCAGGCACTGTAACGCCTTATTGCTTTTTTGCCAGCCTCCTGCCAATCCTCTCAACCACTCATCGTCCTGAAATATTGTATCGCCCCAGAAGATTATACTCTTCCGCCCCAGGACAACTAGGTTCCTTCTATTTCACAGGGCGTCGGATGATAGCGAGCCCACAGAACCGCACATGCTGCACTCCAACTCAAACAGAAAACCGCAACCACTGGACTCCAGAAAAGGCCCCATAACGCAACTACCGGCGAAGCCGAGACAACAAGCACAAGGCAACTCAAGAAAAGAAGAAGGCGCCTGAGAAGACCCGGAACTTCAAGAAGAACCAGCGCAATGCCATAAGTCAGAACCAAAAGCACCAGAACGGCCCACCACGGCTGGCCCACTGCATTCACAGGAAATCCGAGTTCCATATAAGCCGAAAGAATCTGACGCTCAATCCATAGCGATATCCCCGAGATCCGCACGACTAGTCCAACCGCCATGGCAAAGCTCCCGACCACCACGGTCACCGTGAGGGGGTGATGATGGGCAGGGGAAGATCTACCGAACTCTTCAGGCATGGAAATACTCTTACACCCCTCCAGATGAAGTTTCCTCCTCAGAATCGCTACTCCGATAGCTTTTCACCACAAGGTCACTTAAGTATTTATCAGGATCTTTCACGGCCTCGGGACCGATTCTAAACGTCGTGCGCCCGGTATTTTTCTGGACCAGCTTTAAGCCGAACTGAACGTCGCGAAAGCGCTGTCGGCACAATTGGAGCAGACTGCGGCCTTGTTCAGCGGCTTCCTCTGCTAGCTTAGAAAGGGCTTCGGGTTTGAACTCAAGCTCTACACCATGCTCCGCCTGAAAATCCCGACAAAAGGCATCGAGCTCGCGGGCGGCCTTCTCGACATCCACCTTTCTTCCCAGTTCTCGATACTCTTCCAAAAGCTCCTCGCGCCTGTCGATCAGCTCCTCGTTGATGGACAACTCCGATACAGAGGTCCCCGGGAGCTCAAACTTAAAATCTCTGAGCAATCGTTCACAAACGGTCATCAGAGCACGCGCCCCCGTGTTTTCCTTCTCAGCGAGAGATGCTATTCTCCTAATCGCTGTATCGTCAAAACGAGCCATGATCCCGTAGGCCTCGAATTCCCTCTCATACTGCCTCAGGAGACTGCCCTCTGAAAACTTCAGGATATTCTCGAGGTCAGCAGCGCTGAGTTTCTCACAAACGACCCGAACGGGTAGACGACCGATAAATTCCGCTTCGAATCCAAACTCAATGAAGTCCTGGGTCTCCACCTCACTGAACAACTCACCGTCCATGGGCCTCTCCGTAGGATCCGCCCCAAACCCAATTTGCCCCTCGCTAAGTCGCTTCCGCACGACTTTTTCGAGACCAGAGAACGCACCACTTACGATGAAAAGAATATGCCGGGTATTGACGGTATCTTTCGCGGCTCCGCCACCCTGCTGCATACTCATCATCGACTTCATCTGACTCCGGATATCCATGGGGTTGGTAAGCGGAACCTCCGTTTCCTCCATTAGCTTGAGGAGAGTCGTCTGCACCCCTCTGCCACTGACATCCCTTCCGATCATCTCGCTCCGGGTCGCAATCTTGTCTATTTCATCAATGTAGATGATTCCAAATTCGGCCAGATCGAGATTCCCCTCGGCTTTCTGAACAAGGTCACGAACGAGATCATCAACATCTCCCCCCACGTAGCCGGTTTCGGAGAACTTTGTTGCATCTGCTTTCACGAAGGGAACTCCGATCAGTTCCGCAATGTGCTTCACCAGATAGGTTTTACCAACTCCGGTCGGTCCTACCACGATCACGTTCTGCTTCTGCAACTCGATCCCTTCAGGAAGTTTACCGCTCTCGTTCTCAAGACTGCGCAAGTATTTTGCGTGATTGTAGTGATCGCATACCGCAATCGAGAGCGCCTTTTTAGCCTCATCCTGCCTGATCACAAATCGGTCAAGGTGAGCCTTTATATCACGCGGAATGTAATCGAACTCGAAAACGCTGTCAGCTCCCGGCCCCTGCGGCACTTCCGGAACCGACTCCTCCTCTTCACTGTTCATTCCAGCCATCCCCCATTGCACGTTGCCCATTTTCCCGAAGAACTCTTGCAGGCTTTGCTGCAATTCGTCCGGACTCGGCCCTGTCCCGGGGGACTGTTTATCGTCATCAGCCATCAGTGCGGAAGATCGACGTAAAAGCTACCTTGTCAATAATTGCCATCGATTCACCACTTCTTCATCGGGCTATCTTCCAAAATCCTCTAAAATCTGCTCCCACTGAACGGAGAAATCAGGTCTCAGCTTAACCAACTCCTCTGCCATCATACGACATTCCTCTGTCAGGCCATTCAACCATCCGAAGGCAAGAGCATTCACCAATAGCTTTGCTCTCTCAGGCCCCTTATCGGTCTCATTTACAAGAACCCGGTGAAGGCCCAGCAATGAGCGAGGATCTATGTCCTTCCAATCAAGGGAGCGAGCCGAACCGGACTCCTCTACCATGAGCCCACTCTCCTGAGACCCAATCACCTGTGTATGACGCACCCCACTCCGAGTCCGAATTTCGACCCCAGCTGCTCCGGGGCCCAGAACCCGGACAAGATCACCAAGAAACACCTCTGCCTCGGCCGCGAAAAAAAGGAGTGCAGCTCGCTGACTCCGTTCCAAGTCCCCCTTCAATTCAATCGTCTGCAGGGCGTTTGCTCCGGCTGCAAATTTTCCATCCGAAAAATATTTTCCCGATACTTCGCTACAGAGCATTCCCCACTCTTCATCCACCTTCCTGTTCCGAAAGTAACGCAAACGTTCTCGCAATACGCTCTGCCAGGCCTTCACGTTAAAACGGGCCCTGCCGATCGTCTTGAGAGAGCCATGCAAGTTATCAAGCGCAAGAATACCCGCTTCAATTTCGGCTCTGGTCTTTCCCTCGGTCCCCAATTCTACCGCGGAAAGAAGACGGTAGTCAGCCACGTAGCGGTTCCCGATCCTGAGATACGCCTGCATCCAATCCGACTCAGGCCACGGCCCACTACGAAGGAACTTTTCAAACATGCCCCCAGCACGCTCCACATCGCCCTGTTCCCACGTTTTCAAGGCCATGGCAAAGAACACCGTTGCACGGAAGGGCTTGTCCAGCACCTCCGGGATGCGCTCCGTCGGAATAAATTGCAGGTCGGTAAGAAGTTCCGCAGCGGCCTGTACTCTCCTTCCCATCACTGTATCCGATGCCTGTCGCTCATTTACAAAATCAAAGAGATCGGCCAAGTACTGCCGTGCGTCAGCACTCCTTCCGTCCAGAAAGGAAACTACTACTGCTTCAAATCCAGCCCAGATTGCAGTCTCAGCGGGGGCCTGCTCATTTCGCCATACCTCACAAAACTTTTGTTCCGCTCCCACGTAATCGTCCTCATCCAAGAACTTGCGGGCAGTCTGGTAGGTCTCATTTATCTGCATCGCGGCTTCCAGTCCCACATTGGGATTCTTCTCCGGATCAACCATGAGGGCCGCGTAACTGACGCCTCCTTCCTTTTCCTCATCAGAATTTATCGCAGAGAGGTAAAGCCCGGTAGCAGTCAGAAGGCCTCCCACAACCAGCACAGACAGCCCGAAAAGAACCTTCCGTCTGGTATCGTATCTCTTCCTTCGCTTGCTGCGGGTCCTTCCCTGAACCGGAGCCTTTGTCCCTTTTTCCTTCAGGGCCATCCGCGCGTTTTCTAGTTCAGCTCTGAAATTCTCATAATCAAGAAACCGTTCATCCGGATCGTCCGCCATTGCCTTCTCAACGATTTGCACGGTCTCGTTTGAGAGCCAAGGAGCCACCCGCTTCAGCGGAACTATCTCCTGCTTGGCCTTCCGGGCGGCCTTGTTGCTCACCTCGGTCAATTCGATCGGTCGACAGCCGGAAAGAGCATGGTACAGAGTTGAGCCAAGCGCATATATATCTGCCCTGTGGTCTTCTCCTGACTGCTCGAGCACCTCCGGAGCGACATAAGTAGGGGTAGCCCATATTTCCTCTGCCTGAACTATCCCGCTCTCAGTGAGAAGAGACAGCCCGAAGTCTACCAGCTTGGCAGTGCCATCCTGGGCGATAAGAATATTTCCCGGTTTGATATCCCGGTGAAGAAGACCTGCAGTCTGCGCTGACCGCAGCCCGTCTACTACCTGAAGAGCAAGACGCACCACCGCATCCTCCGGCAGGGCCCCGAAATCAGACATCCGCTCTTCAAGGCTTTCGCCTGGCACCAGCTCCATGGCTATGAAGTTACGCCCATAGGCTCTCCCCACTGTGTAAACATCCACGATGTTTGGATGGCTTACTGTTGCGGTCAGTCGCGCTTCCTTCTTAAACGCGGCCTCCCTTTTCTCATCTGCCGAATATTCCTCATTGAGCACCTTGACCGCGATCTCTCGATCTAGAGTCGTGTCGTGAGCCGCATAGATAACACTCATGCCCCCATGGGCGATAAGACGCAGTAACCGATAGGGCCCCATTTCCGCCTTCACTCGCACCTCCGCCCCACATGTTGGACAGGCCACCCGAGTGAAGGGACCGACATCGACAACGTTCATCTCGCCCCTACATTCCGGGCAGCTGGCAAGATGATCCATCACCCTCTCAGGTTAGATCCAACCTGGACCCGGTGGCAAGGAGCGTTCCGGCCTCAATACCTCGCTACTTGCCCCTCGTCTCCTCCTGCTCCAACCTTGACCCGTGACGATCAAGGTCGAAACATCCAGCGGCGAACGACTCGATCTGTTTCTTGTGCGGGAACTTCCGGATCTCTCGCGCTCCCGCATCCAGACTCTCCTCAAGCAGGGGCACATTGTGGTCAACGGAACGGAAGCAAAGCCTAAAACTTCCGTCAACTCTGGTGACCAAATCACAATCAGCCTTCCAGAGCCTCAGCCCGCCGAGATCATTCCGCAGGATATTCCCCTCGATATCCTCCACGAGGATCAAGATCTCATCGTCATTAACAAACCCACAGGTTTGGTGGTTCACCCCGCGCCGGGGAATCCCGACGGCACTCTCGTGAATGCTCTTCTTCACTACTGCGAGGGCAACCTTCCCGGCGTTGGAGGAATAGAGCGACCCGGTATTATACACCGCCTCGATAAGGATACCAGCGGATGCATTGTCACGGCGAGGACCGACAGGGGCCTTCAGTCGCTTCTCGACCAGTTTGCGGAAAGAAAAACCACCAAACTGTACCTTGCCATTACAGAGAAATCTCCGATCCAGCCTTCAGGATCAATCTTTACCCACATCGGGCGTCACCCGGTAAAAAGACAGATGCAGGCTGTTCTCAATCCTGGTGAAGGATCGAGCCGTCCTGCCATCACCGATTACTACGTCCTCCATCGTGCCGAATCGGCCGGGTGGGCTCTCGTCCTCTGCCACCTTCACACTGGGCGCACTCATCAGATCAGGGTGCATATGAAACATATCGGCTGCCCGCTCCTCGGCGACCCTCTCTATGCCAACCCCAAGCGACAATCACCGAGGCCCGAACGCCTCATGCTCCACGCCTGGCGCCTCGGTTTTACCCATCCCGATACCGGTCAGTTCAAAACCCATGAAGCGCCACCTCCACCTGAGTTTGAAGCGTTCTTTCCAAATCATCAATGTCTCGATACTATCCGCAACACCAGCCCTGATGCGCTGCCGCAGGCCCTAAATGTTGATGGCCGTGCAAGTGAGGACCAGAGCAAAACCCCGTAAAAGATATGAACATTACCTGCCTCGATTCCTCAACGCTGACCCGAGGCGACATCGACTTCGCCCCTCTGGAGGCACTTGGGAACTTTTCGCACTTTGACCGGACCGCCCCGTCTCAGGTGATCGAACGGTCCTACGATGCCGAGGTGATCCTCACCAATAAGGTCGTTCTCGATGCCGGGATCATCCAGTCACTCCCTAATCTTAAATTAATTCTGGTATGCGCCACGGGAGTCAATGTTGTCGATCTCGATGCCGCAACCGCAAGAGAGATCCCCGTCTGCAATGTTGCTGGTTACTCCACTCCCAGTGTCGCCCAACATACGGCGGCACTTCTTCTCTCCCTTGTCACCAAGGTTCACCGGCTTGCAAGCGAACATGAGGAGTGGCCTCGATCTCCCATCTTCACTCGCTTAACCCACCCGATTACCGAACTTGCGGGAAAGTCCTGTGGCATCGTCGGCCTTGGTGAAATCGGATCAGCCTTCGCTGGGATTGCAGAGGCCCTGAAGATGAAGGTACAGGTTCTTGCGCGCGAGGGATCATCGAATGCTCATCGTCCCGATCTCCCCCGGGTCTCACCAGAAGAGTTCTTTGCCTCTTCCGATGTCGTCTCGCTTCATTGCCCTCTCACCAGCGAGAATGAGCATATGATTGACCGAACGATCTTATCTTCCATGAAGCCGGGTTCCATTCTTCTTAATGTCAGCCGGGGCCCTCTAATCAATGAGGTCGATCTTGCCGAGGCTCTTCGAAGTGGCCACCTCTCCGGAGCCGGACTCGATGTCCTCTCCACGGAACCTCCCAGCCCGGATCACCCCCTGTTTGCGCCCGACCTTGCGGATTGCAATCTCATCATGACCCCTCACACCGCCTGGCTGTCTCTGGAGTCCCGCCGCCGCCTTCTGGCAGGGGTCGTGGATAACCTGAAAAACTGGATCGCCGGCACCCCCTCCAACCGGGTTGCCTGACAACCATGGATGACGGCATTGAACAATTAATCCCTGCTGTGGAGCAGCAGATCTCCTCCACGGAGACTCCCTATGTCGGGCAAACCTACCGCCGCCTCCTTGAAGAGCCTGATATCGACGAGCATGAGGCCAAGCTGATGATCGCCCTCTGTCTCGCTGATGAGTCCGAGGCCATGTTCGAAAAAGAGCGTGATTTCGATATTACCCGGTATCAGAAGCTTCTCACTCTCCTACCTATTCTACCCGGCTAACCCATCGCCCCCTCATCCGTGCTCAGAGCGCTCTCTCTCCAATTCAGGAAAAGATTTAGCCCCCTCCTCAACAGGGCCTGTCCACCACCCTGTAACGACCATCTCGCGACCGGCTCACTCGGAGAAAAAATCGCCTGCGCCTATCTCCGGTCTGAGGGTCGCCGTATCCTTTACCGGAATTTTCGCGGACCAAAAGGAGGAGAAATCGACATCGTCACTCGAGACGGAAACACCCTCGCGTTTGTGGAAGTCAAAACCCGCACTAGCGAGCAATTCACCCGACCCCTGGATGCTGTTAACCATAAGAAAAAGAGACTCATGGAACGGGGAGCGAAGAGCTGGCTCCAGTTACTTGGAAACCGCGATCTCAGATGGCGTCTCGATGTGGTCGAGATTATTCTGCTTGAGGGAGAAAAGCCCCGCATAACCACGGTAGAAAATGTGACCGGGTAACGCAACCAGAGCATCTGCCTTGAGGACCTTTCAGCCCCCAATCAGCTCAAGCAACTGACTGACAGGCACGCAGTTCTTGAACACCATCTGCAGATTGTTCTGAACCCCTTCCTTTTCGGTGTAGTAGAGCGACTCAGTACTGGCTGCAACACCTACTACTTGACCTTCCTCATTGAGCACTGGAGCACCGCTTGAGCCCTTACCAAAATCGGCCGTGATTGCCATGGCCGGCACAGGCCTGCGATTTCGCTGTGTGACAAAATACCGCGCCACCTTTCCCTCGCTGAGAGTGTAAAACTTACGGTTGGGATGACTGATAAGGTTCACTTTAGCCCCAACCGGGGCTGATGGGCCGAGTGCAACCGGCTTGATACCCGTTTTGGGCAAACGCAACACTGCAAGATCATACCGCTCGCTCGCCGCCACCACATCTTCGACCATGAACATGCGCCCATCAAAAAGCCGAACGGCCAAGCCAGATCGCTCTGGATTGTCGACAACGTGATAGTTTGTCACCACCAAATCCTCCGCGATAAGGAAACCGCTGGCTGGAGCGATATGCCAATCAGGGCATCTGTTACACTTGTAAACTCCACCCACAACGGCTACCGCTTTTTGTGCCTCATCGGCGCTTGACTGACTGATCTCAGGCAACTGCAACTTGGCCTTGGGTTCTTTTTTTAACTTCTCGATCAAAGACTTCATTTCCACGACCGAATCTGAGTCCATCATCTCCGTCACCTTGGCCGTCATCTGCTGAACGATCTGCCGGTCATCAATGACCGCCGGCTCAGGTTGACTCAAGGCTGGCACTCCCTCATCGACAATCACTTCCTCATTCAGGATTGAGGTGCACCCACCGAGCACCAAGCCTGCAATCGCAACTGGCAATAGTTTGATCCAATTCATTGTTACTCTGGAACTTTAGAACAAGTGTAGCAAAGCCGCCAGCGATTAGTCGCAGCAGAGTTAATCAGCTGGCTGGAAGAGACCTATAAAGGGATAAACGCTGACACCTTAACAAAAAACGAGCTCCATCACCTCTGATTATCCGCACTGGGGAACCCTTCACATACTTCTGAAAAAGTGAAGAAATGGGACCGTGAAGCACCACAAAACCAGTGGATCAGAAGAGCTCACAAGTGCATCCCCTGTTACTGAATCAGCTTTGCTACCGGAGCAAAGGAGCGACGATGCTCCCGACAAGGTCCATACTCCCTGAGAGCCTTCATGTGAATTTGCGTGCCGTAACCTTTGTGCTTCGCGAAGCCATAGACCGGGAACTCGTCTGCCAGCTCCTGCATTCTGCGATCCCGGGTCACTTTTGCGATAATGCTGGCAGCCGCAATCGAGAGACTGATTCCATCACCCTTTACCACACCCTTTGCCTCAAGGGGAAATCCAGGGACATCCAATCCGTCAATAAGACAGAAGGCCGGCTGAACGGGAAGCGCCAGAGCTGCTCGCTCCATCGCGACATGAGTAGCACGCAGAATATTCAGCTCATCAATTTCACCCACCTCGGCAAAGCCGACACCCCAGTAGACCTGCGAATCACGAGTCAACTCCTCATAAAGTAGATCCCGCCTCTTGGAGCTGACCTTCTTGGAGTCATCCAGAAACTCTTGAGAATAGCCCCGGGGTAAGATGACCGCTGCCGCGACCACCGGGCCAGCCAAAGGCCCCCGCCCAGCTTCGTCGATACCAGCAACTGGGGCTCTTCCACGCTCGATCAATTCTCTTTCCAGCTCCAGATCCGGCATCCCCATTCTTGTAAAGCACCGGACCAGCGAACTCGACCTCCAACTTCATCCTTATGTCACGCCAGCAGCGCCCCGGTCTCGCTGAGCCAGAAAATATACCCCCACACCAAGCGCGAGAGTTGCTAGGCCCCAGAGCGTCTCTTCCGGCTTATCTCGAATAATATAAACAACCATCCAGATATTGACCGCTACGAAGAACACTGGAGTAAAGGGATAACCCCACGCCTTAACCGGTCGAGCCCGGTCGGGATGATTGATCCTCAACCAGAATACCCCTGCTACCGTCACCAGAGCAAAAAGCACGAGAAGCAGTTCTATATAGACGAGGACCTGCTCAAAGCTGCTAGTCAGAATCAGCGCGATCGCCACCCCGGTCTGAAGGAAAACCGCATTGGCAGGAATTCCCGAACGCGACTTCCGGGCCAGTAGCCGCAGCCCCCGAAAATCCTCTCCCATCCGCTGGGCCACCCGTGGCCCAACCCAGATACTGGCACTCAACATGGAAACGAGTCCAAAGCTGATCAAACCCGCCATCACCCGGCCACCTGTCTCCCCAAGAACATGATCTGCGGCTACCTTAGCCACTTCTATTTCTCCCTTCATTCTATCTACTGGTGCACTATACAAAAACCCTCCATTCAATCCGATGTAGAGCACGGTCACCAGAGCGGTTCCAACCAGCAGCGCGCGTGGCACCGTCCTCTGGGGATCCCTTACCTCATCAACAATGTAAGTGGCAGCATTCCAACCCGTGTAAGCATACATCACGAATACCAAGGCAATGGCGAACTCCGCACTGAAGAGCAGAGCGAAATCCCCCTCCCTGGGAAGGAAGCTCACCTTCTGTCCTCCTCCCAGGAGAAAACAGGTTACTATGAGAGCTCCGATGCAAAGCACCTTGAGAGCGGTAAAGATACTCTGGAAACGGGATCCCAGCCCGATCGGCCTCAGATGAATTCCCGCCACTCCCAGCACAACCGTTACCGAAAGGATCATCGGCCATGCCTCCCCCTCGAAAGACAGCGCGCCGGAAAAATAGGTTCCAAACGCCATCGCACCCAGCGCAATGGGGGCCGCAAAACCCACCGTCACCGAAATCCAACCGGCCAGAAAGCCCAAAGCGGGATGGTAAACCTGAGAAAGCAAATGATACTCACCTCCGGAACGAGGAAAGGCCGCAGCCAGCTCCCCGTAACACACCGCTCCACACAGGGCACACCCACCTCCCAGCCCCCAGAGGAGCATGAGAACAAAGCCCGACTGAATATCCACAAGCTGATAGCCCAGACTCGTGAAGACCCCCGTCCCCACCATGTTGCCCACCACCACTGCGATCGCCGGCCCAAGCGTGACCGGTCGCGAGGAGGCGGCCCCTTTCTCCGTCATACCTGCAATCTAGCTGCGGGGAGACCGCCCGAAAGATCAAACTGACTTGGGAAACCTCTCTTCGTTCTCCCGCTAACCCAGCCCCCCTCCGAACCCAAGCACTTGTAAACCCCGAAAAAATGCTGTTTAACTGCGGTACTCATGAGATTTCTGCCCGGCTCGCTACTCTCCGCCATCGTGGTCCTCTCCCTCGTTTTCGGCCTGGGCCTCATGGCTCAACTCGACCGTAAAAAAAGCTCTTATTCTAATGATCCTCAAGGCTTCATAACTCCCCCTCCGCTGGAGGACCTCGGGAGAGACTACAAAGTCAGGCTGGTCTACTTCGTTCCCACCGATCGCGAGGTGAAGCCGGGCTATCGAGACAAATGTGAGGTCCTCATGCGGGTGGTAGCCGACGTCTACCGGAGGGAAATGAAGGCCAACCGGCACCAGACGCGAGGTCTCGACTTCGAGTTCGCCGAGGATGGCCGCCTCCGAGTCCACCTGGTTAAAGCCAAGCACCCATCCACCTTCTATACTGGAGAACCCTTCGACGTGGACCGCCTCCTGAATACTCAGCAACAGGAAATCTGGGAAACTACAGGCTACTCCCGCAACCGGCCAACTCTTGTCTTTTCCGAGGCCGGCGCCGTGGCCGAGGCCCGCCCTCTTCCTCATGTCTACTCCGGCCTCGCCTGCGTCTCAGGCGACATTTTCCGGGACGAAGTCACCGCCTCCACCATCGAGGAGCAGATCCGCTACTTCATGGACCAGACCCCGGTACGCAGGGTCGCTGGAGAGGACGAACGCCCCCGCAACCGGGAATCCCAGACCAGCAACGGCGTCCTCATACACGAACTGGGCCACATCTTTGGCATGCTCCATGACACCCGGGATCCCCGGAACATCATGATGCGGGGATACGACCATCTCGGACAGATGTTCGATCATGAGACCGCTCCCGGACGCCCCGTCCGTTTCTCCCCCGCTCATGCCCGGATGGCCGCCGTCAGCCGCTTTTTTAGCGAGTCCTTCGATAAGAGCGATACCGAGGCACCCCTTATCGAGGAATTCAAGATCGCCAGCCCTCCCAAGGCAGGAGAGAAAACAGTGAAACTCTCCATCAAAATGAGCGATGGCAAAGGACTGGGGCCGCTTGTCATCCTCCAGCGAGGCGGCGGACAAATCGACGCTCTTGTCAGAGACCTTTCCCTGAAAGGTGCCCGGAAGAGGGCTGGGATCCTAACCGTAACTGCACCCCGCCCTCTCGTAGCCGGTCAGCCGCTGATCTACATCGTCAACCTCTTCGACGTGAACGGGAATCTGAGTCAGTCCGTGATCAACTCTCAGGTTATACCGTAGGGCATGTCATAAACGCCCCAAAAGCTAAGGGGCATATCTAGTCTTCATGCTGCGGCGATTCTGAGCTTCTTTGCTTTCCCCATTTTCTTGATGGCAGCAATCAGAAACATAACCGCCAGCACCAACAGCGGCATCCCAAGAAGTGGTCGATAAAACACCCAGGCGACCGCTATAGTTGTCAGGGACAGGCCCAGAGAAATGAGAATGGCCATAACTAACGTTCCGGCCCCTACGATATCGCCAAGGAAGGGCAAAAAACTGCTTACTACGGCAAGGGGCCTGAAAATCATCGCGAACCCGATAACCATCAGAACCAACCCTACTAATCGCATCGTCCAGGTAAGAATCTTGAGCTCGCCTCGCTCGGCTGCGATCACTTCTTCAACGCTCAATCCTCCCATTCTGAGAGGCGAAAATGCTCTTCCATTCCGAGCCACAAAGGCCTCAAAGGTATTCCCTTTCTGTTTGGCAATGAAGCTGACAAGGTTGGGGGGTACGACTGAGAAGGACACCTGTAAGTCGCCCACTTCGGGAATCGAGGGATTTTCGCCCTGGTAGTATCCCGAATCGCTATCTTTGAAACCTTCGCGCATCGCCTCTGGCAATGCAGCTCGATTCTCTGCCGTAAGCTCAAGAGGAACCGCCCCTCCAATCTGACTCACAAGATCTTCATTGAGCCTAAAAGCTCCAACCATCGCCTCCTTAGTCAATAACTCTGCACTCTCATAAGGCATTGGTGGGTTTTCATGTCCCTCCGGATAGCTGAACAGAGAGGAATCGACAGGATAAGATGACCAAGCTTTCTCATACTCATAGGTTGTCACCGTTTTCTCGCCGCCTCCCGCAGTAGTCTTGGTTTCCGTCGTTTCAGACTCGTGCCACTGAAACATCCTGACGCTTGTGATCAGACGAAGCGCTGTAGCTGAAACTTGAAACAACTCATCTTTGAGGACTTCCTCGGTGACAGCCTTTCCCGTGAGGTGAACAGGCCTACCCTCATTAGCTGCATCAACTCGATCGGTCGGAACAGTCACCGCAAGCCTGGAGAGCTCGCTCAAACCGGCGTGACTTCTGGCCGAATTCTCCTCGTTCATCCATAAAAGAATGAAGGAGACCGGGATGCAGACAACTCCTACAAGGCCTCCCACAACAGCGCTCTTTATACGAGAGCCGTATCCAGTATTGGTTGTTTCTGTAAAACTATCGACCATCGATACCATTAACACCCCAGACGTTCAGACCAGTCTATTACAATCGACTGCAAGGATTGTAACCCCCAATTCCCGGAGGCTCTCCAGCATCCATTCACGGGAATCTTAACCTCCGCCAGTGGAGCCAATGGCCGGAATTGAACCGGCGACCTGATCATTACGAATGACCTGCTCTACCCCTGAGCTACATTGGCTTTTGCTGGCATTGAGGAAGGTCCCTTGCGCCTACCCTCTCCAGAAAGACTGGACCGGGCGAACAGCACTTTGGGGCTCTATCCGAAGACCGCCGCGATTTAACGCCGCACAGGCGTCACCGCAAGCCTGTAACACTCATCACATGCAGTGAAAAACGCCTCATTAGGACCTTTGTAGACGGTCCAAGCAACCCAAGAGCCTGTGCCATTACAAAAATAGGCTCTGTGTGTAATGGATCTCACCTCTGAAACCCATTTAACTGACTTTGTGTGACTTGGATTGTCTTCTGAGATAGATCCCATACGATCTCCTCCAAATATGACATATATTCTTGAGTGGTGGCAAAATTTAGAACCGGAGGGCATGCGGACCTTCGTAACCATTGGAATGGCCTCCAGTCTGGTCCTGTTCATTCAGATGATCGTCATTCTCTTCGGCGGATCCTTCGACCTTCCCGATTTCGACCTCGATACCGGATCCGGAGGAGGAGCTGGGATGTTTTCCGTTCGTGGTATTGGCGCTTTCTTTACCGGGTTTGGCTGGACCGGGGCCTCAGTCCTCGACCTCGGTTATAGCCTCCCCATCGCCTTGCTTTCCGCTACTCTTGTTGGAGCGGTCACCCTTACTCTTTTTGTCCTCCTTATGCGCTGGCTCCACAGCCTCCGATCCGACGGCACAATGGACTACAGTAACGCGCTTAACCAGATCGGAAGCGTTTATGTTCCGATCCCTCCCAGAAGGGAGGGCCTCGGCCAGATCGAAGTGCTCGTGCAAGACAGAATGACGACTGTCCGGGCTCTCACCGACAACGACACGCGCATTGGAAACCGAACAGCGGTCAAGGTAGTCGAACTGGTCGACGAAAGAACTTTGCTGGTGGAGACCTTAAGCCCCAAGAGCGAAGACTTACCCAATACGGATGATTGTTCATCCGGGGATTCCAATCAAAACCCTACCTCCTGAGATAACAGGATTAACAATGTAAAAATATGAACCTACTAAAAAACATCATAGTGATAGCAGAGTCCGGCGGGGGCTCAAATTATACTCTTGTACTCGTCGCCTCCCTGCTCGTCGTGGGACTGGGAACCATCATGTTCGCGTTCTCCCGCTACAAGCGTTGTCCCTCGGACCGTGTTCTGGTTATTTATGGTAAAACAGGCAAAGGCGGATCCTCGCGCTGCGTCCATGGGGGTGCATCCTTCGTCTGGCCGGTCTTTCAGGATTTCCAGTTCCTCGACCTGACTCCGATTCCCATCGACATTAAGCTCGAGGGCGCTCTTTCGAAGCAGAACATCCGGGTCAATACGCCCTCAACTTTCACGGTCGGAATCTCGACTGAGGCCGGCGTCATGGAGAACGCTGCTGAACGTCTCCTCGGACTCGATCTCAACCAGATTCGTCTCCTGGGTCAGGATATCATCTTTGGTCAGATGCGAGTTGTGATCGCCACTATGGACATCGAGTCCATCAATGCTGACCGTGATCTTCTCATCGAGAAGATCACTGCTGGGGTCGAGGTAGAGCTCACCAAGGTTGGTCTCCGGCTGATTAACGTGAACATTCAGGACATCACCGACGAATCTGGCTATATCGAAGCTCTAGGTAAAGAGGCTGCTGCCCGGGCCATCAATGAGGCCAAAATCAGCGTCGCCGAGCAGGAGCGGGCTGGTGAGATCGGAAAGAATAACGCCGAAAGAGACCAGCGTGTGGAAGTGGCAGCCGCGCAGGCTACAGCCGTCGAGGGTGAGAACGTGGCCAAGATCAAGGTCGCCCAGTCAGATGCAGCCCGCCAGGTGCAGGAGGCGGAGGCGGAGCGCCTCGCTACGGCGGCCGAGAAGGTGAAGAGCGCCCAAGCCCTTGAGGAAGCCTATGCCTCCGAGCAGAAGGCGGAAGAGGCTCGTGCCGCTCGTGAAAAAGCCACCCAGTATGCCAACGTCGTGGTCCCGGCCGAAATCGAGAAATCCAAGATTGAGACTCTCGCTGAAGCGGACGCGGAAAAAATCCGCCGAATCGAGAAAGGTAAGGCTGATGGTATTCAGTCCATTATGGAGGCAGAGGCCCGCGGAACCCTTGCCACCCTGCAGAGCAAGGCTCAAGGTTTTGGAGACATTGTCCAAGCCTCCGGCGGAGCCGCCGACGACGCAACCCTGCTCCTCGTTACCGAGCAATTACCAGCTCTTGTTGAAGAACAGGTGAAGGCCATCTCCAACCTCCAGATTGATTCAGTGACTGTCTGGGACTCGGGAGGCAAGGGCAAAAGCGGCAAGAATGACACCGCCGAATTCGTCTCCGGTCTGGTAGGAGCGCTCCCTCCTCTGCATCAACTCACCAAAAATGTCGGGATCGAATTACCTGAGTTTCTCGGCAAGCTCAGCGATAATCCTGAGGAAGCCGCTCAACTACTTAAACAGGCCAAGCAGGCGGCCCCTGCCGCCCCCGTCGAAGTCGCAGTTGTTGACACACCCGACACCGATCAGAATCCAGCGGGAGGGCCAACCGGCTCCCAATAAGGAGCGGGCAGTTCGCGGGGCCTCTGGCCCATCTATCGCTCAACCAGAAACACTCAAGGCCATTCCGGAAAGATCATTTCCGGGGTGGCTTTTTCTTTCCACGCTCTCAGCTACAGGGATTCCTTTCATCGCACCCGATTCGCCCCCACCCCCACCAAAGCCGGCGAGAAGAACACACTGTTTCCTTCCCTTCCTCAGGCCTGGTAGTGCTCCAAAATGGCATTCAACAGCCCCTGTATATTACTTTCCGCCGCCTCAATCTCGGGCTCGATACCATGTTCACGAAGTTTACCACTGGTGACCGGTCCAATACTGGCGGCCTTACACCCCTCCGGCCAGGGCACTCCTAGCGCGAAAAAGCTCTCAACGGTCGAACCACTCGTAAACGTAATCACATCAGCACCACCTGTTGTAAGGCTCTCAAGCGCTCCGGTAGGATCCCCGGTCTCAGGAACATTCCGGTAGGCAATACAACGATCCACAATCGCTCCCTGTTCCATCAGTTTATCGTAGATGATTTCACGGGTATCCTCCGCCTTGACCCAGAGAACCGTCTGACTCTCGATATGCTGGTTCTTGAACGCTTCTACCAAACCCTCGGCCACGAAAGTTTCGGGGAGTAGATCCGTCGTGAAGCGATATTCCGCAATCTTTCTCGCTGTCGCTGGCCCGATGGCCGCAATCTTCGGCTTCCCGAAACTCCGTGCATCTTCATACGCTGCAAAGAATGCATCAAAGAAACACTCCACCCCATTGGGGCTTGTGAAAACGACCCAGTCATACGTGTGGACATCCGTCACCAGCCGGGAGAACTCTTCACGCTCTAATGGAGCTTCGATACGTATCGTCGGCAATTCGATGACATCCGCGCCGACCTCGAAAAGCTTGGCGCTCAACTCCCCTGCCTGCTCCCGAGTACGAGTTACCACAACGCGCTGCCCGAAAAGAGGTCGAGTTTCAAACCAGTTAATCTTCGAACGCTCCCTGACCACATCTCCAAGAACTGCCACTGCCGGAGACTTGAAGTGCTCCTTCTCCGCGATATCCGCCATACTCCCCAGTGTCCCTTCAATTGTGCACTGACGCCCTGTGGTAGCCCAACGGGTTAGAGCCATGGGAATTGCAGGGTCAGCACCATGTTCGATAAGGGCCGAGGTAATCTCCCTGAGGCGCGAAACTCCCATAAGGAATACTCTCGTGCCGTCGGCCTCGGCCAGCTTTGCGTAATCAAGGCTGGTCTGCTCCTTGGAGGGATCCTCATGACCAGTAAATAACGTCAGTTGAGAACAGTGATCGCGGTGAGTCACAGGAATACCGGCATAGGCGGCTCCTCCAATTGCAGAGGAGATCCCGGGCACGATCTCGAATGGCACCTCCGCCTCTGCCAGTTCAGCCGCCTCCTCTCCTCCACGTCCGAAGATCATAGGGTCACCTCCTTTCAACCTGACCACGGTCTTGCCCTCCCTTGCTTTCTCAACGATCAGCTCGTTAATACCCCCCTGTGGAATGGCATGATCGGAGGCCCGTTTACCCGCATAGATCTTCTCGCAGTCTTTGGGCACCATTCGAAGAAACTCAGGACTACTCAACGCGTCATAGACGAGCACATCAGCCACTGAGAGGCATTCCTTTCCCTTGACCGTGAGCAGCCCCGGGTCTCCCGGACCGGCCCCGACAAGATAGCATTTTCCGTTCACTCTCTCCATAATTACGATGGTTTTGAATCCTTCATGGCGGCCAGTAATTTTACTGCCAGACCCTCCGGGTCATCTCCCGCCCCCAAAGCCTCTCCACGAAGCGGAACATTCTCGCCATCCTCAAATAAAACTGCCCTGAGCCGAATCTTTCCAAGTTCTCCATCCTCCTCGATCTCCGCAGCGACACCCACAGGGGTTTCGCATCCTGCACCCAGAAGAGCGAGAAAACGGCGCTCTGCAGCAACAAGTCGCATCGTATTGCCATCATTGACCTCCTTGCACGCGTTGAGGGCATTCATGTCCCCAGAGCGAATTTCCAATCCCACCGCGCCTTGACCCGCAGCCGGCACAAATACTGTCTCGTCGAGCTCCTCAACATAAAGAACCTTCCCTCCACTGTCCACCACTCCATCGTGCAGAAGATCAAGCCTGCACAATCCAGCCTTGGCCAGAAGGAGGCCCTCAAGCTCTTCTGATTCGCGCAACTTATGAATCCTTGTCGGGACGTTTCCCCGAATATCAACAATTTCGAGATCTGGCCTCATTGATTCCAACAGCCGTCGACGCCGGACTGAACTGGTTGCCACCTTAGCCCCGTGCCGCAAGCCCTTCAGGCCTCCGGATTCTTTTCCAATTAGAACATCCATCCGGGAAGCACGGGGGAGAACCGCCGCAATTGAGAACTCCTCGTCCAGCAGGCTCGGCATATCCTTCAAGCTGTGCACTGCAATATCAATCTCGCCATTCTGCAAGGATACTTCCAACTCCTTGGTGAACACTCCCTTGTCCATATCGGCAGCTCGGGCGACTTCGCTAAGAGGGATATCGGTGCGACGGTCTCCCGTCGTCTTGATGACCCTTCTCTTAATATTGAGATCCGGAAACACAGCCCGCAAGGCACTCTCTGCCATCTTTGCCTGAGCAAGCGCAAGGGCGCTACCCCGTGTACCAAGAATAATCGATTTCACTTCCGGAGCCTCCTTCACGATCCAAATAATCCACTCTCAATCAGTTCTTGGTCGATAATCCTCTCACACAACTTGATCTGATCAGCACGCTGCCCCTTACCCTCCATGGCGATTTCCTTCAAAGCGTCAATATCGTACAAGTAGACTTCTTCAATGTCACCGACTTCCACCTCAATATCCCGCGGCACCGCTATGTCGATTGCAAAGAGAGGCCGGTAGCGGCGCTTCCGACGTACCGCCTCAACGTGCTCACGCTTCATTACAGCATGAGGGGCACCAGTCGAAGATATCACAACATCCACCTCCTGCAGAACCTCATGCCATTGATCAAAACGAACTGATTCTCCGTTGAGCTCATTAGCCAGTTCCTTTGCCCTTTCATACGACCGATTGGTAACGAAAATACTGCGAGCGCCCCTCGAAAGGAGACTCTTGGCTGTCATACGGCTGATTTCTCCTGCCCCGATCACCATCACCTTACTATCTCGCAGATGACCAAATATCTTTTCGGCAAGATCCACCGCAACACTCCCTACCGAGGTCTGTCCCTGCTGAATACTCGTGTTTGTTCGCACCTTTTTCCCGACCCCGAAAGCTTTCTGGAACAGCTGATTTAGACTTCTGGCCGTAGCTCCCTTCTCCAAGGCAGCTTGGTAAGCTTTCTTCACCTGCCCAAAAATCTCGGTCTCCCCAAGAACCATCGAGTCAATCCCTGAGACGACACGGCAGAGATGCCTGGCGGCCTCCAACTGCTGCTTTTCGTAGAGATGCTCCACCCTCAGACGGCTGCCTGCCTGCGACTGCAGAAACTCGCGGAGATGATCGCTTGCGACTCCACAATCTACCGCTGCTGCATAGTACTCAGTTCGATTACAGGTCGAGAGAACAACACTTTCTTCGACACCCTCGACTTCACATAACCGTCCCGAGTGCTCTCCAAGACGACTCTCGGACACCGCGAAAATCTCCCGTATCTCTACGGGAGCAGTCTGGTGATTCAAACCAAGACAGAGGATACCCATTGCTCTAGACGAACGCAAAAACAAGAAGAGAAAGAATAAACACAACAATCACGCTGCTCGACAGCCGCCGAGGAGTGATCCCGCGCCAGAAATACATGAAGACCACCGCGAGATAGGCCAACCAAGTCGCGATCGCGGCAATAAGGTGTGACCCAAGAGCGCTGTCTCGCTCCATCAGAAAGGCAGAGATAATTCCGATGGTAAGGATTCCAGCCCCTATCGATGTGAGGCGAACTATTGAATCCAGCAGCGATCGAGCGGGAGGCAGCTTCCGAAAGAGCGACGATCCCAGTTGTTGATCCTTGAGCTTCTTATTCAGAACAAGAAACATGAGGGCCGCGATTGCCGCCAGCGCGAAAGCTCCGTAGGACAACACGGAAAATGCCGCGTGGGCCTCCCCCCAGGGATCAACCTCGACAACTGCAACAGGGTCACGGTCCATCACTCCGGGCAAAACTGCGACCACTTGAAAAACAGCAACAACGGGTGCAGTAAAAAGCCCCAGAAGCGAAAGACGATATGCTGGACCCACTACGAGGTAGAAGAGAACAAGCGCCCATGCGAGAAATGCGAGGATTTCGCCATAGTCTCCAAGAGGACACTTTCCTCGCAGTTCACCGCGAATGCCAAGAACTCCCATCTGGCAGATAAATGCGAGAATCATACAGGAAAGAGTCCCAATATTTCTCCCTCCGGGCCGAAAAGAAGTCGCCCCCCATACCCCGCCAAACACGACGAGCACAGTTGCCACAACCAAAAGCCATTGCGCCATGACCTTTCCATGCTCTCCGCCACCCCTTGATGCAAGGGAAAGTTCATGTCTTCCGGGCTATTTATATTCAGTCTAGGGATCTCTCGTCCACCTCCCGGCACCTCGCGGCCCATCCTTTCAGTCATGAAAATGAGATACGATCGAACTAGCCGACTCGCTCACAACACATTCGAATCACCCCGTCGGGACGCTCCGGAAAACGGTGAATTATTCTGTTCCTACCGCCTGCGAGGAGTTAGGCAATTATATGGATCAGTCCAACCACCTCCGTGCAGCTGTTCGTGACGTTCCCGACTTTCCCAAGCCCGGGATCGTCTTCAAGGACATTACACCGATTCTCGGTGACAGCGCCCTCTTTCAGGACTCCATAAAGTTACTGGCAGAAACCGCAGGTGGGGCAACAATAGACAAGGTCGTTGGTATTGATGCCCGGGGGTTCATTTTCGCTGCAGCGGTAGCTGACCGTCTCAACGCAGGATTTATCCCAATTCGAAAAAAGGGAAAGCTCCCCTCAACTACTCGTGAAGCGGCATACGAACTGGAATACGGCGAGGGGATCGTCGAAATTCACGAAGATGCCATTGGGCCTGGAGAGAACGTCCTACTGATTGACGATCTTCTTGCTACCGGCGGCACTGCAGAAGCGGCTCTCAAACTACTGGATGGACTGGGGGCCAATCTCATTGGCGTATCGTTTCTCATCGAGCTTACGTTTCTCGACGGTCGCAGCAAACTTGGCACGAGGCCAATCACTTCCTTAATCTGCTACTAAAAAACCCTTAAGACGCGGAGACAACCCACGATCATGCTCCGGGGCGATATTCTCTGGCTGAAATGAGTAAAAATCAACCGTGAGAGGCCTCCCAGATCATCACTGGGAAATCCTCACCTTCTTTTGGGGTTTTCACGATAGCCCCCGATCATCAGCCGCGCTACCCTCAGGGGTGCCCAGATCTTTTTCTCTTCTTCTCTGGCTTACGTCGGCCGTCTTCCTCTGCGCCGAGCGGGTTCCCGCGCCCCGTAGTGAAATCCTCTTTGAGGCCCCAAATAACCAAAATCAACAAACCACTACTCCAGAGAGCAAGCCTCAGTCCGTAGAGCAGATTGCCAAACTCTCCCGCCGCTCCGCAGTGGTCATCCGCCACGGAGGTCGAGCCGGAGGCGAGGGCGGAACAGGAAGCGGCTTTGTTATTTCGGAAAGTGGACTGATTGCGACCTGCGCGCATGTCATCGGTGAATCTAGGCCCCTGACTGTTCATTTCGACGACGGATCGGAGCACAAGGTCACTTCTATCCACGCTTGGGATGCAAAACTGGATTTAGCCATCCTTCAGATCGATCTCCGCGGCAGGACCGTAGAACCTCTTAGACTTGCGCCTGCTGACACCATCTCTCAGGGCACGGAGATTGTTGCGATAGGAGCCCCTCACGGCCTTGAATTCAGTGTCGTCAAAGGAGTCATTTCAGCCCTTCGCGACTTTGATGGACGCGCTCTCCTCCAAGTCGCAATCCCCGTTGAACCTGGCAATAGCGGAGGACCCCTCCTTGACCGCCAAGGCGAGGTTCATGGCTTGCTGACCATGAAATCGGCCGTGACTGACAACCTGGGCTTTGCAGTTCCCGTGGGAGCGCTCCACCGTCTACTCGCCAACCCCAATTCTGTCCCCATGGAGAAATGGCTTACAATTGGCAGCTTAGACCCCAAGCGGTGGCGAATCCTGATGGGCGCAAACTGGAAACAGCGAGCGGGAAGAATCACCGTGAGTAGCCCGGGTGATGGGTTTGGGGGTCGCAGCCTCTGTCTGTCACAGCGCGAAGCTCCAGGCCTCCCTTACGAGATATCTGTCGAGGCGAAGCTTGATGACGAGGCCGGCGCGGCGGGACTCGTCTTTGAATCAGACGGAGGGAACCGCCACTATGGATTCTACCCTAGTAGCGGCAGCCTGCGCCTTACTCGCTTCGACGGCCCTGATGTATTTAGCTGGAACATACTCAAGCAACTAAAAAGTGATGCTTACCAGCCCGGAGAATGGAATCGCCTTCGTGTCCGTATCGAGGAAAAGGCCATCTCCTGCTTCGTAAACGGGGAGAAAGTAATCCAGCTCGAGGACAATATCCTTCGAGGCGGCCATGCAGGCCTCGCAAAGTTCCGCCAGACAGAGGCCACTTTCCGCAACTTCCGCATTGGCCCCGACCTCGCCGAAGAGAAGCCCCCGAAGGAACTGGTGATCGCGATTGAGAAACAGGTGAACAGACTGAAGAAAAACCCCGATAACGAAAACACCGTTGATCGACTAAGTAAAAATGCAGACCTCGTTCGCCCACTTCTCAGGCGTGAGGTGGAGAACCTTCGAGCCAGGGCCGATCGCCTCGAGAAGAAATCACGAGAAATACATCGCAGATCAATCATAGATCAAATCATCACTTCCCTGCAGGGCGATGACAATCAGGGCCTGTTCCACGCAGCCCTGCTAATCGCGCAGATGGACAACCCAGAACTCCGAGTAGGTGACTATCACGTAGAACTCGACCGAATGGCCGCCGAAATTGCGGGGACAATTACAAAAAAAGCCAACCTCCCTGAAAAGGTCAGCGCGATCGGCAACTACCTATTTAAGAATAATGGATTTCATGGAAGCAGGAGCGACTACTACAACCGCTCCAATAGCTATCTCAACGAAGTAATTGATGACCGGGAAGGCATTCCAATCACCCTATCCCTCCTTTTCATGGAGCTTGCCAGACTGGTTGGAGTAAAGATGCATGGCTTGCCCCTCCCCGGCCATTTTGCCACCTGCTATGAATTTGATGGAAAGCGGATCATCATCGATCCGTTCGATGGGGGAACAGTCATGAAGTCGGAAACTGCAGATGCACTACTCTCCGATGCAGGAATGCAGATAGATTCTTCCAGAATGGAGACTGCGACGCCCCGGGAAATCGTGTGTCGCATGCTCAGAAATCTACAGACCATCGCGATTGAAGAAAAAGCATTCCCCGATGCGCTCGACTATGTCGATACGGTTGTTCGAATTCAGCCGAATTCAGCGCAGGACCGTCTCAACCGTGCCCTTCTCAGCCTGCAGATAGATCAGCCAGGCAGGGCGAAAACTGATTTACAGTGGATCCTTGATAACAAGCCTGAGGGAATCCATCTGGGCCGGATCCGAGACCTTATGACTCGCCTTGAGTAAGCGGCCCTTCAAAACCTCGAGCGCCGACCCTCTCGATAACTCGCCTCAAATCTGCGCGGAAACTTTCCATTTCAGGTCTGTTCCGGCACACTCACCACGTGTTGCAGGATGAGCATCCCGAGACCGTTCCTGATCCCCTCCGCCCGGATCAGCTTGCGGAGTTGCCAGCAGGCGAACGGCTTGAGGTGTACAAGCGATATCTGAAAAATGAAAACTCCCGCATTCGCCGTATTCACGACCAAGGAGCCGGAGGATGTGAAATAGCAGCTTTACGCTCAGGAATCATTGATACCCTGCTTCGATCTCTTTTTCAGACTGCGAGCTCGCAAACCCCCACTCCACCTGCTCTTAGCCTCATGGCCAATGGAGGTTACGGCCGGGGCCTACTCAACCCCTCCTCTGATATAGACCTCCTTTTCCTCCTACCCCAACCCTCCCACCGACTTGGCCAAAACGAACGTAATCTCGTTGAGAGTATCCTCTACCCCTTATTTGATCTCGGATTCAAAGTAGGACACGCCTCACGCTCCGTCAACGAGTGCCTTACAGAGGCAAGAAGGGATCCCATTACCCGCACCTCTCTCTTCGACCACCGCCTGCTCTGTGGTAACGAAGACCTGTCCAAGGAATTCAGCCAAAGGTTCAGGCAGGAATGCATAATCAAAGACCGCCTCCGGTTTTTTGAGGAGAGAAAAAGCGATATCGAGACTCGCTACCACAAGTTCTCTTCTACGGTTTTTCTCCAAGAGCCCAATTTGAAGGAAAGCCCAGGATGCATGCGGGATTTTCACAACCTGATCTGGATCTCCGACGCACTCTTTAATACTCGCGATCTCGACGAACTCCAGCGTCTAGGCATTCTGAGCGTAAATGCCTGTGCCGAACTCAAGGAAGGCTTCGATTTTCTGCACCGCGTCCGCAATTGCCTTCACTATCACACAGGAAAAGCCACTGACATCCTTACTCTCCGGTTCCAGGGAATCATTACAGAAGAGTTTCACTATCGACATAAGACCAAGCTCCGCAGGATCGAGGCTCTTATGAGGGACTACTACCTCCACGCTCGAGATATTCACCAGCATACCGCCAGCGTCTTCGAGATCGCGGAGATCGAAACTCCGGTCCTCCGCCCTTTCAGACTTCCTTTTCGAATCCCCTTCCTCCGAGGATCTGCCGCCAAAAAGTTCGATGGATTTATAGCTGAGAACGGCCTTCTCTCTGCGACCTCCGAGGGGGTCTTCAGCCAAGAACCAGAACGTCTCCTCCGCCTCTTTCTGCATTGCCAGAAACATCACCTCAGGCCCTCGCCTGCACTCCGGAAACTGATTAAGGCCAATTGGCACCGAATTGACAGACGCTTCAATTACAACCAAGAAAACCGACAGACGTTCCGGACTATCCTCGAGCAAAAGGGTCAGGTCGCGCGAATCCTTCGATTAATGCATCGGTGCGGAGTTCTTGGCCGATATCTCCCTGAGTTCGGTGCACTTGAATGCCTTGTTCAGCACGAATTTTTTCATCGCTACACAGCGGATGAACATACTCTGCAATGTGTCGATCAGCTCGATGCTCTCATGGAATCCGATGACCCAGCTGTGGCGCGATATCGCCACATCCTGATTGATATTGAGGATCCGTATGCGCTCTACCTTGCGGTTCTTCTTCACGACTCAGGTCGAGCGGAAAATGTGCGTGAACATATCGATGGCTCGCAGATCCTTGCCAATAAGGTGTGCAGACGGCTCCAAATCAGCCATGGGCGGCGCCAGCTGATCATGTTCCTTGTCGATCATCACCTCACTCTCTGGCGCTTTGCTACCAAGCGCAATATTGATGATCCCGATGTCGTTGCAGAATTTTCCGACCTCATGAAAAATCGGAGATTTTTGGACGCGTTACTGCTTTTCACCTACGCGGATTCCAAAGGGACGAGTGAAGAGGCCTGGGGGTCATGGAAGGAGTCCCTTCTCGTTCAGCTGTACAGGTCTGCGCGTGCCGTCCTTGAACGTGGGTATGAAACCTATGATGCCGAGTTTCGAGAGAAGCTGGAAAACCTGAGAGAGAAAGTCAGCAGGGATCTGCACGAACGCTATGCCGATATTATCAGTGAGCACTTCGGCCGAATGCCCAAGCGCTACTTCCGCTATCGTGACGCTCTGAGTGTAGGCACTCACATCCGTGCAATCTGGCAATATCTGGATCGAAGAAAAAGGCGGCCCAACACTCCTTTCGAAGCTGCTGTTCAGTGGCTCGAGTATTCCGAACAGGGTTATACAGAGTTAACGGTCGTAACCGAAGATCGGAACCTGCTTCTCGAAAAGATTTGCTGCGCACTCGCCGCTCATGAAATCAATATCATGTCCGCGGACATCTACACACGCCCAGACGGAGTTGCCCTTGACGTTTTCAGGGTCAGCACCGGTGACATGGAGGCCGTTGCGAATACCTACCGGCAGGTTAGCGTAGTAGTAACATTGTATGAGTTGAATCATGAAGAGGACTACGAACCCGGAGCCTATCTCAAGGTGAAGGAGAACTTCCTTCGCGATTCTAATGACGATGCCATTCCCTTCCCAGTTCGAGCCTATATTGACAATGAGAGCGATCCACGATTTACCGTGATTGAGATTCAGGCAATTGATCGCATCGCTCTTCTTCACAATTTGCTACACACAATAAATCGACACGGTCTCGACACAATTCACGCCCGAATTGCCACCGAGAAAGGAGCTGCTTTGGACACCTTCTACGTTCAAACAACTAACAACCAGTCCAAGCTCAGTGAACCCGACCGAATTATGGAGCTACAAAAAGCCCTGCAGGAAGTAATCCTGCCCATTCAGGAGGAGAACTAGGAACGGCACTCCGGGATGCCGCTCAACCATATTCCAAATCGCTGACCCCACAGATGAGTTAGGATCACCCCTGCTTTCTCGGATCTGGCACCACAAGCCTCTCGCTTACGGAATTCACCACTGCCCCTGATTGAACCCACTGGTTATAGAGATTCCATCCCCGCTCTACGAGAGCCTCTGTTTGACCAAACCGATCTGGGCTACCCAGAACAATACAAACAAGACGGCGAGGAGTGAGTCTGGTTGCTCCGTCTGGCAACTTTTCCACGATCGGACGCAGTTCGGAGCTCGTTGCAAGGCACTGCCCAGCAGCCCTCGTCATTCCAGTCTTAATGCCGTTGATCTGAATGCGCCCCAGGATCTTGTTAGTGTTTTGCACGCGAAAAGCCTTGGTCACTTCGCCGTGCTTGAAAGAGAGTGCCCGACTCTTCTGCTTCACGAAAAACGCAAATCCAGGATTTCTCATCGCGTAGATACAAAGCCGGGCCATATCCGCAGCCGTTGAGTAACCCTTGCTCCTCTGCACGTAGAGTCCATGAGGGGTCGAGAATCTCGTCCTTCTCATTTCCAGTTCTCCAGCCAGGATATTCATTTCCGCCACAAAGGCCTTCACGGGATCACCTCTATTCCCCCTTGCCTGCTGCAGGGCAAACCCCACATGGTGCGCAATGGATTGAGCCGCCGAGTTGTCCGAACCCATCAAAGCGGAATAGAGGGCATTCCTGAGAGATATCCTATCACCTGGCTTCAGTCCCATGGGATTAGAACCACCCAGGCTGGCAACTGATGGCGGAACTACCATCTCACCACCCAGATCGGCTCCAGTAGCTTTGGCCCAATCCAGCGCGATGATCGCGGTTGCCACCTTGGTCAAACTGGCGACTGGACGTTTTTGGTCAGAGCCCTCCGCAAGGAGAATTCTTCCCGAGTTGGCTTCAACAACGAAATACGACTCTCTGGCTGACAATGGCAGAATACTGCCCATAGACAGCAAAAGGGTGGCAAGGACACCAGCTCGGAAACAATTTAACACGGGCATTAAGGCAGATTGCCCTGAAAACATAGACCTTTGCCCCGGGGAGGGACAACTCTCAAATCCCCACTTTGCTGGGCCTAAGCCATTTGCCTTGCCGGAAGAGTCGAGCCCAGATAATCTAATCCCACGGAAATTCTTTCGATGAGTATGCTCGCCCCTCGAGACTCGAACGGCAGCCAAAGCGGCTCGACCATGCCACCAGAATGGATGTCCGTAACAGCCACCCAATCAATAGAGTGGCTAACAACCTCTCAGGCCAACAGGCCCCACTATGCGGGGACGCAACCAGAATTACGCCGAGCAAGCGGATTCCTGACTCTATTTAACCTCATCCAGAAGCAGTCGACTCACCGTATGACAACAGAGCTGCCAGTGCTTCCTATCCGGTTTGAGGACCTTGAGAGTCCGCGAAATGCCATCGAAGCGTCCATATTGTCCCCGCGCGAACCTGAAATACAACAAGAACAATGTCTGATTCGTCCAACAGCGCGCGGCGATCTGAATCCGGAGGAGACTCCGGCAACCGTAACCGCAACCGCAACCGCAATCGCAACCGCAACCGCAACCGCAACCGCAACCGTAACCGGTCCCGTGAAGGCGGCTCAGGAGGAAACCCCCAGTCCGGAGGGCGCCGCTCTGGCGGTCGCCGACCACGCAAGGGACCAAAACGCGTTCCTCTGACCTGGTGGCAGAAGATCCTTAAGGCGATCGGCCTCTATAAGGAAACCGTGCGACCTCCCCGTAAACGAGGAGGTGGAAGTTCCTCCGATCAAAGTAAGCGAGAACCCCGCAAAGCACCAAAATCCGGGACTCGTGTAGCAAAAACCTCGAGCTCCTCCCGCAGAGCCCCAGCACCCAGCCCTGTAAATTCCAACAGGCTCTATCTCGGCAACCTGTCATACGACGCAGCAGAGTATGAACTCGAGGAACTGTTCAAGGGTGTCGGCGCAGTACGGAGCATTGAGATCGTCTACAATCGAAATACCCATAAATCCAAGGGCTATGGATTTATCGAAATGGCAAACATCGAGGAGGCAAAAAGAGCCGTCGAAGTTCTCCATGACCAACCGTTCATGGGCCGCAAGATGATCGTCAGCGGAGCGAAGTCTCAAGGCGAGACCGAGTCTACCCACGAGTAGGCCCGCACCAAATACCATTTATCCCCATGAACTCTGGTTCATGGGGATTTTGTATTGTATGGCTTGCACCTTCCGTAGCGGGACAGAGCTTAAAGTATAACACGAGGAACACCCTGAAACCATCTTTACAGCCACTGTACATTTGTGGTCCCACGGCGTCTGGGAAGTCCTCTCACGCCCTTACTCTAGCCCGTGAGTTCAATGGAGAGATTGTTAATGGTGATGCCCTGCAGCTGTATAGGGGTATTGAGACCATCACGGCCTCACCCAGCGAAGAGGATCGGCTCCTCGCAGTTCACCATCTCTATGGAATTGCGGATCCCTCTGAGACCTTGAATGCTGGCCAATATCGAACAATGGCTCTTCCTGTCATTGAGAGCATCCGCGCAAGGGGGAAACTTCCGATCATCGTAGGTGGATCTGGACTCTATCTCAAGTTCCTTACTCATGGGCCAGGCAACATACCCGCTCCCGCCCTCGGGCTCCGGGCTCAACTTGAGACACTCTCTCTCGACGAACTAAATGCGCGCCTGCTCGAGGTCGATCCAGTCACGGCGGCTAATATTGATCATAACAATCCTCGCTACGTCCAACGTGCGCTGGAAATAAGCCTGTCCGGCGGTGATCCTGCCTCCGTGCGGAGATCCTCATTTCAAGCACAACGAGACGCACTTCGCGGTATTTTACTCACTTGGGATCCCTCGGACCTCGACCAACGTATCCGCAGGCGGACCTCTGAAATGCTGGGGCGCAACGCCGCAGAAGAACTGGCTGCTCTTCCTACTCCCGGCCCCGCTGTATCCAGAGCTATCGGCGTCCCGCAAATCCAGCGCCTTCTTGATGGCGCCATCGACCGTTCTACCTGTGAAGAGGAAATTGTGATCGCAACCCGCCAATACGCCAAGCGCCAGCGAACCTGGTTCCGACGGGAAGGCTGGTTGACCTCCATTCCAGGAGGCTGCTCATCCCGCGAGATTATCGCAGCAGCTCACAAACTGTTGACAGGCTGAGGAGAAAACTCCCTTGGCCTTTTGTTCATATTGATTCCACCCGACAAATCTGTGTAGCTCCCACGAATACGCCGTTCCCATGCCTGAAATCCCCTCCTACCGAATATTCGGCTCCTCCCAATCCGCATCTACGGCCCTCGCTGAGGATATCTCCCAGCTCATTCGCTCTCGAGATAGCGAAGAAAGAACCACAGTTTTGGGGTTGGCGACCGGGAATACCCCTATTCAACTCTACAAGGAATTGATTCGAATGCATAGGGACGGATTGTCTTTTCGGAACGTCGTCACCTTCAATCTCGATGAATATATCGGTATCAACCGGGAACATCCAGAGAGCTACTGGCAGTTCATGCACTCTCATCTTTTCAATCATATCGATATCAACCCAGAGAACATTCACATTCCGGAGGGGATGGTGGCAGCGGATGATATTGAGAGTCACTGCTCTGCCTACGAGAACCATATCGAAGAGGCAGGAGGCATCGATCTTCAGGTACTCGGCATTGGAAGAAATGGTCACATTGGATTTAACGAACCCGGCGTAAGCCCCGACGTTGCTACGCACGCAACAGAGCTTAACCAGGTCACTATCCATGACGCGGCTAAGGCCTTCGGTGGAGCTGCCCACGTTCCTCAGCGCGCTATCACAATGGGCGTGAAGACAATACTCGGCGCCCAGCGAATTGCCCTCCTAGCCTTCGGAAGCAGCAAGGCAGACATCGTTAAACGAGCACTCACACCAGGAATCACCTCCGAGGTCCCTGCCACCTACCTTCAATCACACAACGACACCACATTCTTTCTCGATCAGGACGCAGGAAAGCGCCTGTCCTGAACCTATTTTAGAGCTTCATCCAGCACCACAAACTACCTGCCCGAAGACAGCTCTAGCCGCAGCCGCACCCTCCCTCGTTGCAACAGCCTCCCTGATCAGCAAGATCTTCCTCCGCAGGCACTCGGCCCAGCTCAAGGGTAATTCCTACATATTTTCCGATCGCACTTTGAACCGATTGCAGGCTTTGCTGGGCGTCCATGAACTCCCTCGCTACAGTGTTACTCATCAATGCCTCGCGGGCATTCTCAAAATCCTCGACCTCACCAACACTTAGCTCCAGTCCGGATTGTTGCTTCTGACCGAGCTCCTGGCTGCGTTCCTGAACACTCTGAAACTGTAACTTGGCTGCATCATCCTCCATGAAGCACTCGACCTTTTCCATCATCGACCGATATTCCGGGTCATCAGCAATTGCCGCACAAAGCTCTTTTGTCTTACTAATCACGAGTGAATCGTCGGCCAGCATCTTCATATCAGAAACTTACGCTCCTTTTTTCCAGCAAGCAATCAACGATCGGCCTTCTCTTGTCTTTTACCACATTCAAAAAACTCTACATGGGTCATCGAAAAAAGGGACTTCCTTATCTTCCAGACATTCTCTTTCCGTCCAGAATTAAGACGAACCGTCCTGGTCAGAGACCGAACTCCAAAACTCCAGTCGCCCTCGTTTAAAGGTGAATACGATCCTAATCGTGGGAGCTGGCGGGGTTGGCAGTGTCGCCGCCCACAAGTGCGCACAGCTACCTGAAATCTTTCACGAGATTCATCTCGCTTCCCGCACGCTGTCAAAATGCTGCCTCGTCGCGACATCCATTCGCCAGAGAACTGGGCAAGAGATTACGACCCATCGTGTGGATGCAGATAATCTGGACGAGGCTATTGCGCTCCTCCGCAACCTGTCCCCGGACCTTCTTTTGAATTTGGCTCTGCCGTACCAGAATCTGACCTTGATGGAGGCCTGCCTCGCTACCGGGACAAACTATCTGGACACAGCAAATTATGAGTCCCCCGAGATCGCCCGTTTTGAGTACAAGTGGCAATGGCAATATCATGAAAGATTCCAAGAAAAGAATCTCTGCGCCCTCCTCGGCTCAGGATTTGACCCGGGAGTAACGAACGTCTTCACCTCGTTCGGCTCAAAACATTACTTTGATGAGATTAGCGAGCTCGATATTGTCGATGTGAACAGCGGAGAAAACAACGAATCCTTTGCTACCAACTTCAATCCAGAAATTAATATCCGGGAAGTCTCAGCAGCTTGTCGTCACTGGGAAGGAGACCAGTTTGTGGAGTCCCCAGCATTTTCCACTCACCGCTCTTTTTCCTGTCCGGAGGGAATAGGTAATTTTGAAATCTACCGGATGTATCACGAGGAACTAGAGTCTCTCACGGCCGCATACCCCTCACTCCGAAGAGCACAATTCTGGATGTCCTTTTCACCATCCTACCTGCAATACCTGAAGGTGCTTACCAATGTGGGAATGACCAGCATTCATACGATCGATTACCACGGCAAACCCATCGTGCCCCTTCAATTCCTCAAATCTATTCTGCCCGATCCAGGAAGCCTCGGAGAGTCTACAACCGGACAAACCTGTATCGGATGCATTCTACGCGGGAGGAAAGGAAACAAATCTCGAAGCATTTACATTTACAACACTTGCTCTCATGAAAGCTCCTTCACAGAAACCGGCTCCCAGGCAGTCTCATACACGACGGGCGTACCCGCAATGATCGGAGCCAAACTGATGCTTCAAAAGAAATGGTTCGAAGCCGGGGTATGGAATATGGAGCATTTTAATCCAGATCCCTTCATGGAAGACCTTGATTCCTTTGGACTCTCCTGGTCGATTGAGGAGAGAGACCCTTTCGTCAGGAACTCCTGCTCCTGAATTGTTTACTACCAGCTCAGGGTCGACAATGCACGAGCCACCAGTTAAACGTCTCCCGTGAGAACGCCTACCCCGGCCTACCTCATTGATCTTGCAGTGATCAGGAAAAACTGCGAAGCCCTCTCTGAACTCAAGGCCAGAACAGGCTGCCGAATCGTTCAGGCGCTGAAAGCCTTTGCCCTTCCCGCAGTATTTCCACTACTGCGCGATCACCTTGACGGGTGCTGTGCGTCAGGCCTGTGGGAGGCACAGCTCGCTAGGGAATTCTTCGGTGAAACAGTGCTCACCTGCGGCCCCGTCTACCATGACACGGACACTGATCTATTCGATCTCAGCTCACACATTGTCTTTAACTCCCTGTCTCACTGGCAGCATTGGCGTCACTATGCCCTGAGTCATCCTCGCTACAAACAGGGTATTATTTCCTACGGACTACGGCTCAACCCACAATGCTCAACCGGCTCACCCTCCATCTACGATCCATGCCGTCAAGGCTCTCGTCTCGGCACTCTTCCGGACAGCTTGAAAAATGCAGATCTAGAGGGCCTCAGTGGCTGCCACTTCCACTCCCTCTGCGACCAGAACAGCGATGCACTTGCCACAACGCTTGAATCCCTAGACCTTCACTTTGGCGCCGTTCTTCGGCGACCTCAAATCCGGTGGCTCAATATGGGCGGCGGCCACGCTCTGACTCGCCCTGAGTATGATCAACACCTACTCGTCGATCTCATAAAGCAATCCCGGGACTACTATCATCTGGACGAGATATGGCTCGAGCCTGGTGAAGCCCCAGTCCTCAACGCAGGAAGCCTCCACTCGACGGTTCTCGACATATTTCAAAGTGGAGAGCAGACCGTAGCAATTCTTGACGTCTCTGCGACGGCTCATATGCCCGATGTTCTTGAAATGCCATATCGTCCCGACCTGACCCTGGATGGCACGCCTTCCCTTGAACGGGGAATTCACCGGTATCACCTTGGGGGAAGCACTTGTCTGGCTGGGGACATTATCGGACCATACAGCTTCCATCGACCACTGAAAATCGGAGATCGTCTGATTTTTCAGGATATGGCCCAGTATACTATGGTCAAAACTACATACTTTAATGGAATCCAGCATCCATCAATCAACTTACGTGATGAGAGCGGCAACGATCAGATGATTCGATCTTTTGATTACGAAGATTTTAAACGACGCTTGATGTGACCATCTCTCCTCCCCGGGTTCCATATCTTGAATCCGCCGTGGAACCTGTCAACGGGACCCCCGCCCTTCTTGGTGTCCCATTCGACGACACAGCCTGCTTCCGCAAAGGTGCGGCAGGCGGACCCGATTCAATTCGGGAAGCATCGGATTGCTTGGAGAGCTACTCTCCCTTTCTTCACCGTGATCTGAGCCTGAGACCTTTCAGTGACCTGGGAAACCTTATCGTGGCCGGGGAGAGCGCTGAAAAGGTGAATACTCTCGTCAAGGAAGCCTCCCTTCACCTTCTCTCGAAAAAATTGACTCCCCTCCTGATCGGAGGAGAGCACTCCTTCACCCCTGGAGCAGTAGCTGCCGTCCTCGAGCATCATCCGGGCCTGGCCGTTGTTCAATTCGACGCGCACGCAGACCTGAGAAACGAATGGACTAACACGCAGTGGAGTCATGCCTGCTGCATGCGGCGTATTCGCGACATGATCCCACCCTCTCGAATATTACAGTGCGGCATCCGCTCAGGCAGCTCAACTGAGTTCGACGACCTCCGAGAGTCTGGCTGCCTCGTCCCTCCTGACATCGAGTCACTTACCAGTGCATTGAAAACAATAGAGGGGTTACCTCTTTACCTTACTCTGGACCTCGACTTCCTCGACCCAGCAGACCTACCGGGAACGGGTACTCCGGAACCGGGAGGGGTCAACTGGCAAAGACTGGAAGAATTACTTGCAGCACTACCGTGGCAAAGGGTCGTTGCCTGTGACGTTGTCGAATTAGCTCCCGAACTCGATCCAACTGGCCGCTCGTCCATCCTCGCTGCAAAGATTATCCGGGAAATACTACTTTCCCTTCCATAGCCTCGAACATTCTGAAACGACAGTAGCCTCCCTTCTTAGGACGTAGTAAGCGCAACTGCATTCGCGGCCGCATAATGCTTGGCATGAGTGAGACTGACCTTGATTTGATCGATCCCATGCTGACTACAGAACTCCAGTCCGTCGCCACTCAAAACCATCTCCGGCTCCCCTGATTGCCGGCGAACAACTTCCATATCCCCCCAAGAAAGCAACTCTCCGATGCCTGTCCCCAGAGCCTTTGATGTCGCCTCTTTTGCGGACCAGCGAGCGGCAAAATGAACAGCAGGACGATTCTGTCTCAGGCAGTAGTCCCGCTCATTCACGGTAAAGATCCTAGCAAGAAAGCGGTCGCCGAAAGTCTCAATTGCTTTCTCCACTCGCTCAATTTCGATCACGTCGATACCAATCCCGAAGACCTTCATTGTTCCACCGTATACCGCCCCATGATCACCACCATTTCCCGCACGGCCTGCTCCATCCCCGTCATGATAGCTCGCGATACGATGCTATGTCCGATGTTGAGCTCCACCAGATGAGGGATTTCGAAAAGCTCTTCTAGATTGTCGTAGTTGATACCATGCCCCGCATTAATGCACAGACCCAGTTGATTCCCAACTCGTGCAGCTGCTGCCAGCCGGGCGAGCTCATCCTTCCTCATCGTTCCTTCACAATTGGCAAACGAACCGGTATGGAGCTCAACCATATCGGCCCCAATCTCCCGTGAAGCTGTGACCTGCTCTTCCTCCGGGTCGATGAACATGCTCACCTTACTTCCGGCATCTCTCAGAGCTCCCACCGTTGCGCGAAGAGTCTCTCTTTGCCCGGCAACGTCAAGCCCTCCCTCCGTGGTGATCTCCTGCCTGTTTTCTGGAACCAGACACACAAATTCAGGCCGCAGCCTGAGAGCCATTGCCACCATCTCAGCCGTACTGGCCATCTCAAAATTGACCGGTAGGTTACATGCTTCCTTAACGCGAAACACATCCTCTTCCTGCACATGCCTTCTATCCCCTCGCACATGCATGGTTATTGAGTCCGCTCCTCCTCTCTTCGCTGCGAGGGCGGACATTACGATGTCAGGCTCCGCATTGTTCGATTCCAGCATTGTAGCATAGCGGGCCTGCCTGAGGGTAGCCACGTGATCAATATTAACTCCTAGCTTCAGCATTTTACTGCCAGATATGAAAACTCCTGAACTGGTGTGCCCCGGCAATGGAAAACTCAGTGACGGAAGTGACGGTGCCCGGTAAACACCATTGAAAGCCCCGCCTCATTAGCCGCCGCGATCACCTCTTCGTCTCTTACCGACCCTCCCGGCTGAATACATGCAGTTGCACCTGCCTGAATTGCCGCCTCAAGACCATCCGCAAAGGGAAACATCGCATCAGAGGCAATCACGCTACCCTTTAGCGACAACCCCGACTCCTCAGCCTTCCACACCGCAATGCGAGAGGAATCGATCCGGCTCATCTGCCCTGCTCCGATTCCAATCGTACTATCCGTGGTAGCAAAAACAATGGCGTTGGACTTCACGTGCTTGACCACTCTCCACCCGAAACGCATCGCCTGGATCTCCTCCTTGGTTGGCGGGCGCTCAGTCACAACCTTCTCCTCCAGATTCTCCAGTCCCATTGCTGTGTGATCACGTTCCATCACCATCAACCCACCGGGTGCAGAGCGGATCAGAGGCTCCTTCTTTTCCTGTTTGTAGCTCTCGTTAATCTTCATCAGCCTAAGATTCTTCTTCTTTTGCAGGATCGCCCGCGCCTCCGACTCAAAATCTGGAGCAATAATGACGTCCGTGAAAATCTCACTGATGACCCGTGCCAGACTCTCGGTTAGAGGTCGGTTGCACACAATCACTCCACCAAAGGGAGCCTGGCGGTCCGTCTCGAACGCTTTCTGCCACGCCACTCTCAGATCCTCATCGTCCTGGCCTACTCCGCAGGGATTAGTATGCTTCAGGATTGCTACCGTCGGCCTGCGGAAATCCATGATCAAATCAGCCGCCGCTTCGATATCGAGAATATTGGTGTAGCTGAGCTCCTTCCCCTGCAGCTTGCTAAAATGATCGCTGAAGGAACCATAAAGGCGAGCCTTCTGGTGAGGATTGTCACCGTAGCGCAGCTCTCGCTCGAGTGGTATCGTAGTTGAGAAACAGGCAGCTGTGCTCTCATCGCACTTTCCAAGGTAATTTGCGATGGCGGTATCGTAATCTGAAGTCCGCTTGAAAACCTTCACTGCAAGTTCTTCGCGCAACCGAAGACTGGTATCTCCATCGTGATTACGCATCTCATCCACGACTGTCGCGTAGTCACTGGGATCCGTGACCACCGTGACCGAGGCAGCGTTCTTGGCAGCGCTGCGCAACATCGATGGGCCGCCAATATCAATGTTTTCAATTGCCTCCCCTACCGTGACGCCATCTTTTGCAACTGTTTCCTCAAAAGGGTAAAGATTAACGACCACAAGGTCGATGGGCTCGATTTCGTTTTCTTCTGCCTGTTTCCTGTGCTCCTTCGAATCTCTCTTGTGAAGCAGGCCCCCATGCACCTTCGGATGCAGGGTCTTAACCCTTCCTTCAAACAGCTCAGGGGCCTGCGTATATTCGGAGACATCAATAACAGGCAGACCAGCATCTCGCAGGGCATTCGCCGTTCCGCCTGTTGAAAGAAGCTCCACGCCAAACTCCTCATGAAGTGCTCGCGCAAAGTCTTCCAACCCTGCCTTGTCTGAAACTGATAAAAGCGCACGCTGAATTGCCATTTGACCGGTGCCTAGCTCTCCACCCCGGCAACCGCAAGCGCATTATCCCATCTTCTTACTCCCAACCGGTCATACAAAGGCCTATCAGGCCCGATTCTCAGCAGGTTCCGCCCCTAAGGACCCCCTTGAGGCAATTCCCTGAAGTCCCTCGTATTTAGCAACTAACCACCTGGATGGCAGTCCTTACAAAAGCTGTATGTATCAGCATCCATGGCCGTATTCACTCTGACTCGTTCAATTTGATCTCTCCCCAGATAGCTTAGCCGTTGATTTTTCACACAATACCATCCAGTCCCAAGGAGGAGCCTCGTTGAGCCACTCGGGTGGATTCACGATTTCTTCGGACCATTTGTATTCCACTTTCCTGATTCTTTGAACACTCAGACCCTGCTCCTTCAAACAGGTGATCAACTCTTCTCTCATCCAATACTTCGTTAGCGTTCCCCCTACCCGGACAATTCCATCAGAGAACGACTGAACCTCTGCTCTCAGCATACGCTCAGCCTCACGTAGTCCAAGTCCATCCATGCCTCCCGCTCGTTCTCTAATCATCCGAAGCGTGTGATAAACGTGAAATACCGATTCCAAAGCCGGAACAACAATCACCGCCACTCCTTTTTTCTGCATCACCGAGCGCAAGGACCGAAGCATTCCGGCACGCTTGTTGCGATCAGGATCTATCAGAGCATTAATACAACAGACCACCTCTACCTTGAAGGGCAACTTCCGTCCTTCGCTCAGATCATAACTCGCGAACCTGACCTTTCTGCTGCGGCAGCGGCGGCGAGCCTGATTCAGCAACCGTTCAGCATAATCAACAGCTATCACATTGTTGAAATACCTTACGAGAAGCGGGAGCAGACTGCCGGGACCACAACCCAGATCGGCTACGCTTACATCCTCTCCCCTCAGAGCACTCAACTCATCTGTCAGGGCGCCCTCGAGATCCTCCCGGGAAATCTCTAACAGATTTTCCTCATAATTGTCAGCGAGTGAGTCCCAATATTGACGGTCCACACCCTATCTAAGAGTAAAATAAGCATGTGAACGACTCGGAACTTCGCTCGCTGGGGGATTAGATCTCAGCACACTCTGTTTTTCTTACGTGGTCTCCCGGTCGGAACATGCTACCTGAAGTCAACCTCTTCCCTCGTAGTGTTCGAGCTTCTTGCCACCGACCCTTCCTCCAAGGCCCGATCCGGCCGCCTCACCACTGCTCATGGCATTGTGGAAACTCCCATATTCATGCCTGTCGGGACTCAGGGATCGGTCAAGACCCTCCATCCTGACGAGCTCAGGCTCCTCGGGTCGGAAATCATCCTCGGTAACACCTATCACCTCTGGCTCAGACCCGGACAGGAGACAATCCGCGAACTAGGAGGACTTCATCGATTCACAAGCTGGGATCGCCCCATTCTCACCGACTCGGGGGGCTTCCAAGTCTGGTCTCTTGCCAAGACACGCAAGATCACCGAAGAAGGCGTCCATTTCCAGAATCATCTCGATGGATCTCCTGCTCTCCTCACCCCGGAAAAAAGTATGGAGATTCAGGCTACTCTGGGTTCTGACATCGCCATGGTCTTCGATGAGTGCCCGCCCTACCCCTGCGAGCGTTCCTATGCTGAGAAATCCACGGCCCTCACAACCCGATGGGCTGAAAGATGCCGGATCTGGCATGCTGATTGTTCCTCTGACTTCTTTCCCGACGCCCACACAAACCCGAAAGAGGACGAGAATTCCCGTCCTTCCGCGAGGCGACAACTCTGCTTTGGAATTGTCCAGGGATCTTCCTACGAGGACTTACGAGCTGCCTCTGCGCGAGACCTAGCCATGCTGGATTTCGACGGCTATGCCGTAGGGGGAGTTTCTGTCGGCGAACCAGAGGAGGAAATGTTTCGTGCGGTCGAGCACAGTGAGCCTTTCCTTCCACCAGAGAAACCCCGTTACGCAATGGGACTCGGCACTCCTCCTCAAATGCTTGAAATGATCGCACGGGGGGTGGACATGTTCGACTGTGTCCACCCAACCCGATCGGCCCGTCACGGGCTCGCATTTACAAACGATGGCCCGATCCACATAAAGAATGCACGCTTCGAGCGCGACAAGTCACCTCTGACCGAAGATTGCCACCCTCATCTTGCAGACTTTTCCCGTGCCTATCTGCGCCATCTCTTCAAGGCCGGAGAAATGCTGGCTTTACGATTGCTTTCTTTTCACAATCTTGATTTTTACCTCCGCCTCGTGCGTAATGCACGAAAGGCTATCAGCGAGGGTCAATTTGAGGAATTTCGTTCCTCTTTCTCCGAACGCTACAACCACAAGACAACATGAACTGTTATTCCATCATCGCCGCTGCTCCTCCCCAGACACCAGGCGGACAAAACCAGAATCCTCTCGGAAGCATGTGGGTGATGCTCATCCTGATGTTTGTCATCATGTATTTTCTGATTATCAGGCCCCAGAGCAAACAGCGGAAGGAACAGGCTGCGAGAGTAGCCTCCCTTTCCAAGGGGGACAAAATCGTCTCGATCGGTGGCATTCATGGAACGGTCCATCACATTTCAAAAACCACAGTGACTGTGAAACTCTCCGAGAACGTCTTCGTCCCTTTCGAAAAGGATGCGATCCGATCGGTGACCAAGGTTGGCAATTCCTCGAAGCAGGATAGCTCTGAGGAACAGGCAGACGCAGGGGAAGAGTCCTAGACTTTGCCTACTCGTCGCTCACTCGATGCCTCAAGCCTCCTCATTGGCCGCTTCTCTCGTTGCATTGGGCTGCGTCATATTGACGTGCTGCAAGCCAAAGGAGGAACTGAATTACGCGGCCATCCTCTCGCTCCCTCCCGACGAGCAAACAACCTCTCCATCGTCTCTTGTCGAAGAACTGACCGCACGCGCCGAACTGCTCGGCCTACCGGCAAGAGTCCGCACCACAGAAAGATCTGCCCGTCTTCTCGAAGTCCAGCTCTACGGAACGGATCGAGACGACGCCTTGTCCCGTCTCGACCGCCTGTGCGTGAGTGGAAAAATCAGCATCAGAGCCATCCACGATCGTAGTGCCTACATCACTGATATTGCCTCCAAGGATCCCTCTCAGCTCCCTTCGGACCATCAAATTCTCCTCTATCACGCCCGAGGCAAAGGAGGCTCAAACGGACAAAAATTAGCCGTCTCACGGGCTGAAATCCTCAATAATTCGCATGTTGAGAGCGCCCTTGCAACCCCTGACGGTGACAATATGGTGCATATATCCCTCAATTCCAGTGGATTACGAAGGATAAGGTCCGCAACCGAAAAAATGCAAAAAGGCCGCTCCCGACTTGCCATCATCTACGATGAACGGATTATCAGCGCCCCGGTGGTCGCTGAAGAATTGTGGACTCCAGTAACACTCGAGGGGTTCAACTCCTTCGAGCACGCTGAAAGTCTGGCCACCTCACTCAACAAGCCCCTTTCCTCTAACCTCCTGATCGAATCACTCATACCACTTGCGCCTCAGGCCAAGTAAGCTTAGCGGCCTCTAACCCCACCGCCTTTAACCAATGCAACCTACGATCGTTTTTCTCTCCGGCCTGTTCATTCTGGCTCTCCTTTTCTGGTATCTCGCTAGTGATGATATCAGCCGCAAGCGCAAGGTAGGAACCGTTCTTATCCTCGGCATTATCGTGATGTGCGGATGGTCCCTGTCTCCACGGACGGAAACCTCGGAGTTTCTCGCAGGTAACATCACTGAAATGACTGATGGGACCGGCTACGAACTTTCTGTCACGGCAATTCTCGCCAAGGATGCAAAAGGTGAGGAGCTTGAGATGGAGCAGGACACTCTCGATAGAAGAGTTCGAAGTCTGGAGGCTAAAATAGGCCGTCAGGAGGATGGCGTCACCTACTCCTCTTCCCTGCCAAACCTTATCACTATCACGATGCCGGGATTCTCCAAGGAGGATGCCGAGGAGATCGCTTCCCTAGTCGAACAGTCTGATCCAGCCTCCTCTCTGAAACCCGGTATCGACCTTGCAGGTGGCGCATCCTTCACCCTTCAGGTCCAGCCCAAGGTCCTTGACGACTCCGAAGAAGCGACCGATGAGGATCCAGACGCCTACCGCGTTGGCGCGGATTCCATTCAGCAGGCGATCAAAACACTCCGGGGGCGACTGAATCCGGACGGCACCAAGGACATGCTGATCCAGCCTCAGGGACAGGACATGATCATCATCGAGATGCCCGGGGTCTCGGAGGAAGAGGCTGCATGGGTACGCGAAATCATCCAGAAACAGTCCGTCCTCGAACTGCGCGCGGTGCATCCCGACAACAATAACAAAGCTCCAAAGGTTGCCGCCAAGGAGATTGTCGTCCCTGGATACAAGCTTTTTACCTATACCGATACCGATGACCGGGGAGAACCCCGCACCGAACAGCTCCTGCTCGAGAATCGGAATAAAATCGAGGGGAAACATGTCAAGAGAGCCTCTCCCGATCTTGCCACTTCTGGAGTCGTGCAGGTTACTCTTACCAATGCTGGTGCAACTCTGATGCGAAATCTCACCGCTCCCATGCGCAAGGGTGTGGACCGGCTTGCCGTGGTTCTTGATGGAGAAGTGGACAGCGCTCCCGTGGTGCAGGCTGTCCTCGACAAGAATTTCATCATTCAAGGTGTTGGGGACGCAGAGGAATGCCGCAATCTCTCCGCCACCTTGATGAATCCTCTCGAGAATCCGCTCAAGATTCTAAAGGAGTCCACCGTCACCGCGCGTCTCGGCGCCGCCACCGTCAACCAGGGCATCCTGGCCGGCATTGCAGGCATCTCTCTCACGATTCTCTTCCTTGGAGTTTACTATCGTTTCGCGGGAATCATTGCCTTTATCGGACTCACCGTAAACGTCCTCATTCTCTTCGGTGCCATGGCGATGTTTGAATTCACCTTCACCCTGCCCGGCATCGCGGGCATCATCCTCACTATCGGTGTCGCGGTAGACGCGAACGTGCTCATCTACGAGCGTCTCCGTGAAGAGCGCGCTGCAGGAAAATCCCTGTTTGCGGCAATCCAAGCTGCCTACGAGAAAGCATTCACTGCGATTTTTGACGCCAACATCACCACCTTGATTACCGCCATCATTCTCTTCTGGCGGGCCTCTGGAACCGTCAAGGGATTCGCAATCACCCTTACGATTGGAATCCTTGCCTCTATGTTTGCGGCTCTTGTTGTCACTCGGGTCGCCTTCTGGTGGACCTCGCGAAACTCCGAGAGGAGCTCTCGTGATGACAGTCGCAAGTTAAAATTCATGAGCAGCCTGGTTCCGCGTCAGACCCTGCACTTCATGGGAATGCGCAAAGCAGCCTTTACGATCTCTCTTATCTTCCTTGCAGGCAGCCTGATCATGATTGGTGCGAAACGTGGAAACGCTCTCGGCATTGATTTTGCAGGTGGCGCACTGATCCAGTTTCAGACCCAGCAGGAGACCGTACCGGAGGCCGAAGCAACTGCTGCACTTGCCGGCCTCGATCTCAAAAAAGATCCCATCATTCAGAACGAAACTCTCCCCGCTCCGGACAAATCGCAGATTCTCTCCATTCGCTGTGCCGACGAGGATGCCGAGATGATTGCCAATACCCTTCGTGAAAATGTTCCTCTGCTCGGGCTGAGGGCAGAAACAGCTGAGGAAGGCTCCACAGCTGTTGAGGCGGCATGGAAATACGATTCCTCCCGCGACACGGTGGAAGCCAGCCTCGGAGCAGACTTTCTCACGAATTCGCTGATTGCCCTAGGCCTTGGCCTCATCGCCATTCTCGCCTACATCACGATCAGATTTGAATTCTCCTTCGCGATGGGTGCTTTCGCCGCGCTTTTCCATGATATCCTGATCTGTATCGGAATTGTGATCGCCCTGGGCCAGGAACTCACCCTGATTCACGTGGGAGCCTTCCTAACCATTGCTGGATACTCCATCAACGACACCATTGTCGTGTTCGACAGAATTCGGGAATCGCTAAGGATGAAACGAGGTGAAGTAGAGGAGGTAATGAATATTGCTATCAACGCCACCCTTTCCCGCACAATCCTGACCTCGGCTACCACCTTCATCACCGTGCTTGTACTCTTTATCTTCGGTGGTCCAGCCCTTAAGACCTTTTCACTCGCCATCATGGTGGGGGTAGTCGTTGGAACGTATTCCTCGATTTTCGTGGCATCTCCAATCGTCCTGATTTGGAGCCGTAAGCGGGGTGTCAACCTTCGCCGGGAATTGCTGGATGCCAACCTCGAGGCTCAGGTGAACCCGGCACGGGGATAAGCTGTTCCCGGGGTTCGCATCCTTTGGCAAACCCTGCCCAATCTAGGGCTGAGGCCCCGAAACCGTCCCAAAAATCTGGAAATTCTCTCTGCGCTTTGCTAGAGTCAGGAAGACCTGACAATGCATCGCAGCCTCTCCCTTTTCCTTGCAGCATTACTTCTTCTGGCTTGCCCACCGGCCTTCACTCAAGAAAGGCCTTTCTCACCAAAACGCGGAGAGACGTTGCTTCCGGGCGAGAAGAATCCTCCTAAGGATGATGGGACCAGAGTCTCGGTCCTTGGATACCATGAGTTCTCCTCTTCTCTGGCGCCCTCGCAGATGCGCATAAGGACGGCAACATTCAAAAAGCAGATGGAGGCCCTGAAATCTCTCCGACTGCCCGTTATTTCGCTGCAGGATTTTCTGGAGTGGAAGAAAGGAACAAAATTCATCCCCCCTCGGGCGGTGATGATCACTATTGATGACGGCTGGAAATCGGTCTACACGGAAGCGTTTCCGATTCTGAAGGAAAACAAATTTCCCTTCACCGTCTACCTCTACAAAAACTATGTCGACGGAGGTGGACGAGCTCTGACAACCCCGATGATCAGGGAAATGCAGGAACACGGGTGTACTATTGGCAGCCACTCCGTCTCCCACCCCTTCCCGGGAACGGTCAAGCACCATGCGCGAAAGGGAGAAGCTGCCTACCTGAAATTTCTCAGGCGGGAATTCGGCGATTCCAAACGCTTTCTCGAAGAGCGGTTCAGCCAGCCAATCACTACCTATGCTTACCCCGGAGGCTACTTTACCGAGGCGATGTATCCGGTCGCAGCAGAATGTGATTACGAATACCTCTTCACGGTCTTACCCGGGAAGATTCGGAGAGGACTGGATAATCGGCGCCTACCTCGCTATATCATTCACGGAAATTCTGATCTTCATTTTGAACAGGCCACCACCTTTAAAGCGCTCCGTGGTGCAGAGGCATTAACTGGAGTAGTGGTTCAAACCACCCCCCACCCTGTAAAACCTGAACCTGGTAGCAGAATCGAATCACGGCTCCCCGTGATCACCGCTGATCTGTCCGGGGTGGAGAATCTTAAACCGGACTCTGTCGTTATGAGGGTCTCCGGCTTCGGCAAAGTGGACCACGAGTATAATCCCGCTTCTGGCCAAGTGAGCTGGACGGTTGACCGTCGTCTCCGCCACAGGGTTTGTGAGGTCAACGTTCAATGGCAGATTGCAGGTCGCACCAAGCTTGAAGCTCCCATGCGCTGGAGCTTCCTCATAGAGAGAGAGGCAGCCTATCAGGTGGGAGCTGGAGAATAGACGGACCCTATCTTAATTATTGAGTTATTCATTCGGAGGGGACACAACCCCCTTGCGACGCTCTTCGTTCCATAGAAATTAACCTCGCCGGCAAACAGTATGTTCTCCTCACTTTCTGACACCTTAGACAAGACCTTTCGGAACCTCAGGGGCGTAGGGCGTATTTCTGAAAAGAATATCTCAGACGCTCTTCGTGAAATTCGCCTCGCACTATTGGAGGCTGATGTCGAATACAAAGTAGCTCAGACCTTCATCGAGGGCGTAAAGAAAAAGGCAGTTGGCGCAGATGTTCTCAAGTCTATCAAGCCGGGAGAGCAAATCGTTAAAATATTCCATGATGAACTTACCGCTCTTCTTGGTGGTGATCAGGCTCCCCTGAACCTGAACCCCCCGGCCCGCATCCTTCTCTGTGGCCTGAACGGGGCCGGCAAAACCACCACCGCAGGAAAACTTGCCCTGCGCTTGAAAAAAGAAGGGCGCCGACCCCTGCTGGTTGCATGTGATCTTTACCGCCCCGCAGCGATCGATCAGCTGGCCACGATCGCTGAACAGATCGAGGTCCCCTGCTACACCCCTGAAACGGGAGAGAAAGACGTCCTCAAGGTCGCAAAAGCAGCCTTAAAATGGGCCGATCAGCAGTCAGGGTCTTGTATCATCTTTGATACCGCCGGTCGACAGGAAGTAGATGATAGCCTCGTTAAGGAACTTAAGAAGCTCCACTCCCTCCTCAAGCCTGGTGAAACCCTTCTTGTTGCAGATGCGGCAACAGGCCAGCAGGCAGTAAAGGTCGCTCAGACCTTTGATGAAGCAGTCGACCTGAGTGGCATTGTCCTGACCAAGCTTGATGGTGACGCACGAGGTGGCGCGGCTCTCTCCATGAGGGCAATCACGGGGCGCCCAATCAAGTATGTTGGTGAAGGAGAAAAGCTGGATCAGCTGAACGAATTTCATCCAGACCGCATGGCCGGGCGGGTCCTCGACATGGGCGACACCATTACGATGGTCGAGCAGGTTGCTGAACATCTTGACGAGGAAAAGGCCGCCAAGGCCGCTCGCCGGCTCGAGAAAGGGCGCTTTGACTTCAACGATTTTCTTGAGCAGATGAAAATGCTCCAAAATCTTGGCCCCCTCGAAGGGCTTATGGGAATGCTTCCAGGATTCAACAAGATCAAGAAACAACTCCCATCAGGAGCTCTCGACCCAAGTCGCATCAAGCACATGGAAGCGATTGTCCTCTCAATGACACCCAAGGAACGCAGCCGCCCCGAAATCATCAAGGGAACCCGCCGCAAGCGTATCGCGGGAGGATCCGGTCGAAGCCTTCTCGAAGTCAATCAGCTCCTCAAGCAGTTCGGCATGATGCGTAAGATGATGAAGTCCAAGGGTAAAATGAAAAACATGATGAAGCAGCTTGGAGCCCTCGGAGGAGGGGGACCGGGAGATCTCGACTCCATGAAAGACCTCATGGGAGGCATGGGCGGAAAAGGCGGCCCAAAACTCCCTTTCTAAGGCGTCTTATGACATTACCCCCGTAAGTTCGGGGTGCCCCCTATTCCTCGGCGTCGAGGCGCTCGGCCGCACGCGACGCCGCACCTTTAGCTTTGCCTTTGGTGGTCGCTGCCGCTGTCAGGCGCATTCCCACCGGCTTGGAAACCCCGAATTCTTCCATCGTTACCCCATACATGACATCGGCCCGGCTCATGGTCCGCTTGTTATGAGTCACAATGATGAACTGGCTCTGATCTACAAAACGATCCAGCACCTTGAGGAAGCGCCCGATGTTAGACTCATCCAAAGGCGCATCCAATTCGTCGAGAACACAAAAGGGACTTGGCTTGACCATGTAGATAGAGAACAGGAGAGCAACAGCCGTCATCGAGCGTTCTCCTCCCGAAAGAAGAGTAATGGACTGCAGCTTCTTTCCGGGAGGCTTGGCTATAACCTCAATTCCACATTCAAGGGGATCACCCTCATCAAGGAGAATCAGATCTGCCTTAGCGTTTGAACCAAACAGCTCTTTGAACATCTCACGGAAATTGGTCTGCACTTGTTTAAAGGTCTCAGCGAAAAGGACGGTCGTTTCCGTATTGATCTTTTCAATCACATTGAGGAGCTCCTCCTTGGAAACAACAAGATCGTCGTGCTGGCCCTTCACAAAATCATGGCGCTCTTCCAACTCTTCAAATTCATCGATCGAGTCGATATTGACCGGCCCCATGCTGTCTAGTCGTCCTCTGAGCTCTTCGACAGCCAACTCAATGAACTTCCAGTCGGGACCATCCTCCAGATCGACGTTCTGGAGTTCTTCCTCGACTCGTTCCGCAATCGTCCCTTCCTCTGCAATGACCGATTCTGAGTCCTCACTCGGCCCTGATTGCTCCCCATCTACAGTCTCTTCATCTTTAGTTGCCTCGTCCTCAACGCTAACAGGCGCCTTGGCCGCCAGCGTAGCCCGACGCTTTTCGAGGGATCGCATAGCTTTTCTCTGCTCCATCATGCAGGCAAGCAAAGCGTGCGAATCCGTTTCAAAAGTCTGAAGATCCACCTGGTAGCGCTCCATGACACTCTCCAGCAGCTTCTCCAGTCGCATATCGATCTTGGCCAGAGAAACTTCCTCCCTGCCCCGCTGCTCACTAGACTGGCTCAGCTTGCGACGTAAATCCGAAAGAGCTGCCTCGGCGGCATTGATAGCCTGCTGAATCTCGCCCCGCCGAGCACCCACATCGTTAATTTCTGATTGAACCTTTTCTTCCTGCCTGCCCCGCTCGGCTATTTCCTCCCGAAGCCCCTCATCCTCCTGCCCAGCAGATTTAATTCGCCTCTCGAACTCCTCTATCTCAGAGAGTCGGCGGGTATTGAGTTCCTTAAGCTCGCCAATCCTCGTCTGAATTGGCACCTGCTGCTGCTCAGCCGCCTCACGAGTCCGACGCTCCACTGCCAATGCTGTCTGCAATTTGCCCTGTTCCTCTCGCTCCTCGGACTCTCTTCTGCCGAGCTCCTCCATTTGCATACTGAGCCGGTTGATCTCACTTTCTACCGTTTCGAGCTTATCTCGGGCTTCCACGAGCTCACTCTGTAAGCGAGTCCTCAATCCTGCTTCACCCTCTTCGCGAACCTGAATTTCCTCCCGCTCTCGATGAACATTTCCTAGTTTACTCTCGAATGATGTGACCTCCTGCCCCGCCAGCGAAGCCCGTCCGCGTAAAGTGGAAAGTTCAACCTGCTGCCTTTGCAGACGATCTTTTCCCTGCTCCGCAGAGGCAAAAAGCTCATTAGCCTGATGGGTATTGCTATCTAGCTTATCCGTTTCTTCACGTAGAACCAAGGCAAGATGCTCAACTTCTTCCTCCAATCCTTTCACCTCCTTGCGTCGCTCAAGTATAGACTTTCCAGCATCTCCTGCCGCTCGGCCTCCCCTAAAAACGCCCTCTGCACTCACGATCTCTCCTGCGAGCGTAACACAGGACCATGAAGGGTTCTGGGCCCGAAGCCCGTGAGCCGCTGGACGGTCCTTCACAACCAAGACGTCCTCTAGAAGGCGAGCCACAACCGAGCCCACTTCCTGTTCCGCGTTGACACAGTCTGCCACCCAGCACTCTGCTCCCTCCGGGACAGTCATCAGCTGCCTGTCATGCTCGGGACCAATCCATTCCGGCGCAATCAAGGAAACCTCGCCCTGCCCAGTCTGGGCAAGTCGATCCAGAATAGCATCGGCGAGATCCGCATCCCGAACGAGAATCGCCTCCAAGTTGGCCCCCAACGCTCCTTCTACCGCTCGCTCAAACCCACTCTTTACCTGGAGCTTGCTACCCAAAACACCACGTAATCCGGGCTGTATCAAGTTGGGATCATCCAGACCTGCCAGCACCCGCTGGGTTCCCTCGTTAAGTCCCTCTCCCCGCGCCAGAAGCTGCTGGAGCAGCTCCAGACGAGACCTCCGAGCCGTCAGATTACGATCCAGCTCCCCACAACGCTCCCGGCAGGCCTCAAGGTCACCCCTCGCATGCTGGTAAGACCTCTCGGCAGCTAATTTCTGCTCCTCAATTTGCCGGGTTCTATCTTCTTCCTCGGCAATCTTCTTCGTCAGATCCTTTTCTGTCCCCTGTAACTCCACCATTTCCACCTGTAGAACTTCCTCTTCCTCGGAGAGGCGCATGAGGCGTTCACGATTCGAGGCCGAAGTCAGCTCAACGCTCTCGATTTTCGCCTCGGCAGAGGCAAGCACTGCCTCAAGCCTTTTCGATTCTTCGCGAGCCTCATGCAGGCTACTCGCACTTGTTTCACGCTGGTTTTTCAGTTCCTCTACCAGACTCACCTTCTGCGCCAGAGCTCCAGCACGCTCCTCGATTCGCTTATGCAGGACATGCAGTTCATCTTTGGAAACATTAAAGTCGAGCTCCTGCTGGGCGAGCTTTTCACCACCCGCCTCCAAGTCGCCCCGATTCGTCTCAATTCGCTCCTGCAGTTCACGGCATCGCTCTTCGTTAAAGAGAATTCTACTTCCTGCAGCCTTGGCCGCATTCTGGTGATTCGAAAGCCGCTGACGAAGCTCAGAAAGCTCACCTTCAAGGCTGGTTGCATTGTCCCTCGCCCTTACAACTTCCATTTCGACTTCTGGAAGACTCTCCTCCAGATCTGCCCTCTGCTTTTCCAGAGACTTCAGGGAAGTCAGCAGCTCTTCCCTTGCAGCAGATTCCTCGCTGAATCGTTTCTGGCTCAGGTGAGTATCCAGAATTCTGACATCATTAGCGAGTGCCTGATAACGCCGCGCCTTCGCTACCTGCCGCTTCAGGGAGTTGATCCGTCTTCCTTGTTCCTCAAGGACATCATGAACTCTAAGAAGATTCGCCTCGGTATACTCCAGTTTCCGCAGTGCTTCTTTCTTCTCCTTCTTAAACTTGGTAATCCCGGCAGCCTCCTCAAACACTTGACGACGATCTTCCGGTTTCGCACTAAGGAGTAAATCGATCTTCCCCTGTTCCATGATCGAATAAGCCGACCGACCGATACCGGTATCCATGAAGAGCTCATGGATATCGCGGAGGCGACACAGTCTGTCGTTTATCCGGTATTCAGATTTTCCATCTCTAAAAACCCGACGCGTAATCGCCACCTCGTGATATTCCGTCTTGAGGGAGCCCTCGCAGTCCGTGAGATTCAGGGTTACCTCCGCCATCGGCAGAGCTTTCCTCTTGTCAGTGCCATTAAAGATGACGTCAGCCATCTCACCACCCCGCAGCGCTTTGGCAGAAGTCTCCCCCAAAACCCAGCGAATGGCATCAACCACGTTCGATTTTCCGCAACCATTAGGCCCCACAATCCCGGTAATTCCTTCGTGAAACTCAAAGGTAGTGCGCTCAGCGAATGACTTAAACCCTTGGAGAATGAGAGATTTTAGATGCATTTGTGTTATTCCGGCGTGCCCGTAAAAAATAAAGGAGCGCCCAAACTGGAGCAAGAAAAGAACCCCAATTCCACAAGATATAGTATATTTTTACAAAAATCATACGA
>NZAC01000047.1 GCA_002686085.1 Roseibacillus sp.
CCCAAACTGGATCAAGAAAAGAACCCCAATTCCACAAGATATGGTATATTTTTACAAAAATCATACGACATCTCGAATTGTCCAAATCCTGGTAATTTTTGCTGCCCGAGCCAGTAGGCCTCCACAATACCCTTGCTGACTCAATCTCAGAGCCAGCAAAGTTTTGCCCGATCGAGAGACCCACCGTGCGATTGACCTGTCTTCTCTCCACCTTTAGAACCCGCCCCCATGCCCACATTTCTCTCCGAACTATTCTCTCTGGAAGGCAAGATCGCCGTTGTCATTGGCGGCACTGGTGAACTTTGTGGAGCGATGGCGGAAGGGCTCTCGCAAGCAGGGGCAGAAGTAATCCTGGTTGGGAGAAGCGAGCAAAAGGCAATCGCCCGCATCGATGCAATTGCCTCCAAGGGTGGCCGAGCACACTTTGTTGCGGCCGATGTGAGTAGCCGAGACGGTCTCGATAACCTCCGCGACGAGGTTATCGCACAGCATGGAAGAGTCGATGTCCTCGTCAACGGGGCTGGAATCAATTCCCCTACTCCGGTTCTGGATATTACCGAGGAAGAATTTGCCAATATTATTGATATCAACCTCGCTGGAGTTCTCCGGGGGTGCCAGAGCTTCGGTAGTTACTTTCTCGAGCAGAATATCAAGGGTTCAATTATCAACCTTGGGTCTATTTCTGGCCTCAATCCTCTCTCGCGCGTCTTTACCTATTCCGCATCAAAAGGAGCTGTTCACAATCTCAGCCGTAATCTCGCCCGGGAGTGGGCACCTCACGGAATCCGGGTAAATACCCTGGTGCCCGGATTTTTCCCCGCAGAACAAAATCGGAAAGTCCTTACCCCTGACCGAGTAGCTCAGATCATGGGTCACACCCCGATGGACCGTTTTGGTGAGGCTCACGAGCTGGTAGGTGCGACCCTGCTACTCGCTTCAAACCGCGCTGGCGGATTTATAACTGGCACCGAAATGATAGTAGATGGCGGCTTCAACGCTGTTAGCATCTAGGCCTGTCTGCTTTTGTGGAGGGGTTCGAGGCACCCTGACCGACACTGGGTAGCGAATCTCCCGGTAACTGCGGTATGATAGGCCGATCCTCACCCAATTCAGATCAGGCAGATGAAATTCTAACCCACAGACACTCCGTTCAAATCACATCGGCCGCATGGAACCTTGAAAACAAGATTCTAACTGTACCGCGCCTTGCCCTTCGCCCTCCCTCCGTGTATTGACCCAGCTACCTTAGGACTTTCAGCTCTCACAGCTCTCCTACCTCATGATCAAGTGGATTCTCCAGAAAATCGTCGGATCGAAACACCAGCGCGAACTCAAGCGCATGCGGCCGATGGTTGCTCGAATAAACCGCATAGAAGAGTCCCTGCAAGGCGAGTCCAGAGAGGCTATCCTCAGCAAGGTTGAAGGATGGCAGACGCACTTGCGAAGGTATCTTCCCCTCGAGACTGCCACCAAGCGTCAGATCGAACAGTTAGATGCGGACAAGCTTTCCGAAATGGCCACCGCTGTAGGTGAGCGTATGTTATCTCTCCGGGATGAGTTTCCAAGTCTCCCAGAGCGTGTAACACCCGATCCTGACTCCATCGAGAATGCCAAGGAGGCCTTCCGTAGCATCGAAGATCGGTTTCCTGAATTAAGGCGGAAGTATCTCGAGGAGATTCTTCCAGAAGCATTTGCTGTCGTAAAAAATGCGGCGCGGCGCCTCGTCGGAGAGACGGTTGACGTCTGCGACCAGCCTCTTACATGGGACATGGTGCATTTCGACGTTCAGCTATTTGGAGGGATAGCTCTCCATCGTAAGATGATCGCGGAAATGCAAACCGGGGAAGGAAAGACCTTGGTAGCCACTCTCCCTGTATTTCTGAACGCCCTGACCGGGCTGGGCGTTCATGTGGTCACGGTAAATGACTACCTAGCACGAAGAGACTCTGAATGGATGGGTGCAGTCTTTAAGTATCTGGGTCTTACGGTGGGCTGTATCCAGAATCAGCAGGCTCCTCCAATTCGAAGAGAACAGTATTGCTGTGACATCACATACGGAACCAACTCAGAATTTGGTTTCGATTACCTTCGTGATAACGGAATGGCATCCTCTTCCGATGAACAGGTCCAGCGTTCTCACTACTTTGCTATCATTGACGAGGTCGACTCTATTCTTATCGATGAGGCCCGAACCCCTCTCATTATCTCCGGCCCCTCGGTTATGAACTCCTCGACCGAGCAGTATGTTCGGCACAAAGCATTGGTCGAGCAGCTCGTTAAGAAACAGAATCTACTCTGTAACGAACTGGCTGCCGAAGCTAAGAAGCACCTAGACAACGGGGATGAAGAGGAGGCCGGACGATGCCTCTTTAAGATCAAACTGGGACAACCGCGAAATCGTCAGCTCATGCGGTCGATGGAGGACCCGGACCTTCGTCGTCTGGTTCAGAAAAGTGAGTTGGCACTTTATCAGGATACTCAGAAAAAAGAGCTTTTTGCGATTAAGGAGGAGCTCTTTTTTACTATCGACGAAAAAGGACACGATGCCGACTTGATGGAAATGGGGCGCGAGTTCCTTTCGCCTGATGATCCTGAAGCCTTCGTCCTCCCCGACTTGGTAGAAGCTTTTGCTGAAATCGATGCCAATCCAGATCTCGACGAGAAAATGGCACTGGAAGCCAAGGAACAGGTTGAGGCAAGTCTGGATCGCCGGGGTGAGAAAATGCACTCGATCTCACAGCTCCTCAAGGCCTACTGCCTTTTTGAACGGGATGTTGAGTATGTCGTTCAGGAAAACAAGGTGATCATTGTCGATGAGAATACTGGTCGTGAGATGCCTGGCCGGAGATGGTCCGACGGACTGCATCAGGCCGTGGAAGCCAAGGAAGGCGTTGAAATTGAACGTGAGACTCAGACCTACGCTACAATTACGATCCAGAATTACTTCCGACTTTATGACAAACTGGCGGGAATGACCGGAACTGCCGAAACGGAAGCCGCGGAATTCTCTGATATTTACAATCTCGATGTCCTGCCGATCCCACCCAATGAGCCTAATCAGCGTGAAGACCGTAACGACCAAGTTTTCAAAACGAGGAGGGAGAAATATAATGCTGTCATTACCGCAATCCAGGAGTCACACCAGAAGGGACAGCCAGTCCTCGTAGGGACCGCTTCGGTAGATGCTTCGGAGACTCTCTCCCGAATGCTCAAGCGCGCTAAGATACCCCACTCCGTTCTCAACGCGAAATACCATCGTCAGGAAGCGGAGATCGTCACCAGGGCCGGGCAGAGAGGCGCGGTTACCGTGTCAACGAATATGGCCGGCCGAGGTACTGACATCAAGCTCTCTGAAGGAGTCGCTAAGCTTGGTGGACTCATGGTGGTAGGAACGGAAAGACACGAATCCCGACGGATTGACCGCCAGCTGCGTGGACGTTGTGCCCGTCAGGGAGACCCGGGCGCATCCCAGTTTTTCATCTCTTTCGAAGATGACTTGATGCGTAACTTTGCCGCAGCAGACCGAATGACCAACATGATGGATCGCTTCGGCATGAAAGATGGCGAAGCTCTCGAGCATCGATGGCTCAACCGTTCCGTTGAAACTGCTCAAAGGAGAGTGGAGCAACTTCATTACCGACGCCGGAAATACGTCCTCGATTTTGATGACGTCATGAATAGCCAGCGGGCCGCTGTGTATGGTTACAGGAACGAGGCTCTCACCTCCGAGGATCCCCGCGAAATGATCTATGAGATCATCGACAAGGTCATCCCTGCGAAAGTCGAAGGATACTTCGAGCAAGAAGAAGGTGATAGTAGTGACTTCAGTGAATTGATCGGCTGGGCCAATACGACATTTCCAATCCACTGGGAACAGTCGCCCTCGAGTATGATGAGCATGGGAGCAGACGAAATCAGCACTATCATCATCAGCAAGGTTAAGGCGGCATATGAACTCAAGGTACAAGTCGAAGACCCTGCCCTTCTTGATCAGCTGGAAAGACACATCGTCATGGTCTCCATCGACAAACTCTGGCAAGAGCACCTTTACAATATGGACGCCCTTCGCGAGGGTGTCGGCTTAAGAGCGCAAGGGCAGAAGGATCCTCTCGTTGAGTATAAGAACGAGGCCTACAATCTCTTTGTAACTCTCTGGGACCGAATCGAGGCCGAGGTCCTTGGCAATCTTTTCCGGAGTACTACCAACCTCGAGAAGTTCGAGCAGTTTCTACACAACCTTCCTCTCGAATTGAATGACAGGGACTCCGAAAATCCCGGGGGAATTCCCAGCCCTGGAGGTGTTCAGGCCACTGGTGGCGCACAAGGAGAGGGAGGGCAACTTAAACTGAATATTCCAAAGCGCCGACCAAGTATAAAGGTAGGCCGTAACGAACCGTGTCCCTGCGGATCGGGCAAAAAATACAAAGCCTGCTGCGGTCGGCAGGGATAGCTTGGCGCAAGTCAGACGAAACCCGTAGAATTTGCCCGAATTAGGCTATGTTACGTGTAAATCTCGGCTTGACGCTCCGGTGTGGCGCCCCTAGGCTCCGCGCCCCCAGTCACTGGGAAAACTCTGTAATATTCCATGGCGAACAGTCACGACCGCGGCATTGACATAAAGAAGGGAGAATCCGTAGACCGGGCTCTCAAGCGGCTGAAGACGATGCTTGATACCGAAGGTATCATCGAAGAGATGCGGCGCCGGAGAGCTTTTGAGACCCCGACGCAAAGAAAAGTTCGGAAGGCCCGCAGCGCAATCAAGCGCAACCGCGTGAGATGGCGCTATATCTCTGAGTCCGCAGAGAAAAAAATTGAGGAGCGCAAAGCTGCTGCTGCCGCTGCCGCTGCCAATTCAGTCCAGGAAGACCTCGCCTGAGGCGGTCTCACGGACTCTTCGTCCGGCTTGTCAGGCTTTCGTTGAGATCGTGGGGTAGTCTACCCCTCAAAGGATTTCACAATGAGGGTGGCATTGTGCCCACCAAAGCCGAAGCCATTGCTCGCAGCAACTCGCACCTTCGACTCACGTGCTTCATTCGGCACGTAGTCCAGGTCGCATTCGGGATCCTGATTCTCAAGATTAATCGTTGGAGGAAGAACCCCTTCCCTGACCGCCATGATGCAGGCGGCAAGTTCCACAGCGCCTGCAGCCCCCAGCAGATGGCCCGTCATTGATTTCGTCGAGCTGACCGCCAAGCCATTGGTGGCATGATTGCCGCATGCTACCTTGATCGCTCTAGTCTCTGCGATATCACCCAGGGGCGTAGAAGTCCCATGAGCATTCAGATAATCGATTTCATCCGGATTTACCCGCGCGTGCTTCATGGCCATCTGCATCGCACGAGCAGGACCGCTCCCATCCGGCGAAGGAGCGCTCAAATGATGAGCGTCTGCACTTACCCCGTAACCCGCAAGCTCGGCATAGATCTTTGCTCCACGTTTTTTTGCATGCTCTAGTTCCTCGAGCATCAACACTCCTGCCCCCTCTCCCATCACAAATCCGTCGCGATCGACATCAAAGGGTCGTGATGCACGCTCGGGCTCATCGTTGCGACAGCTGAGCGCTCTCATATTGCTGAAACCAGCCAGCCCCATATCTCTAATCGAGGCTTCAGCGCCTCCTGCCAGAATGGCCTCGGCATCTCCGAACTTAATAATACGCCAAGCTTCACCGACGGAGTTGTTAGCAGTAGCACACGCTGTCACGATTGCCATATTGGGACCTCCGAACCCATACTCCATTGAGATCATCCCTGTCGCAATATTTGCGATCATCATCGGAATCACAAAAGGACTGACCCTTGGCGCTCCTTTTTCCATGTATACCGTATGCTGTTCAACAAGAGTATGAAGACCGCCAATCCCGCTGCCAACCATCACACCAATCCGAGTTTTGTCCACTGACTCAGGATCCATCCCACTGTCATCCATCGCCATCCGAGCCGCAGGAAGTGCAAACTGAGTGTAGCGATCTGATCTTCTGGCATCCTTCGGATTTGTGTAAAACGGCTTGGGATCAAACCCTCTCACTTCCCCTGCAATTCGGCATGGGAACTCCGAGACATCACATTGCTCGATCCGGGTGATTCCCGAATGCCCCTCCTTGAGACTTTTCCATGTCGCATCAAGATCATGCCCAAGCGGACTGATCGCACCGATGCCGGTTACTACAACTCTGCGTTCAGACATAAGAATATCTTTGCCCTAATGAGGCGTTCCATGCCTAAACGCCTGATCGCAGTTGCGCAAGCCTCATCCCAATCGCCTGTCAGGCCCCGTAAGATTCGAGCTCGCACAATCTGGACATTTCTGCAACTTGCCCGCTCCGGTCCGGAGGTAAGACCGACCGCATACGCGACAATTGAAAGTGTTTTGCTTGAGCGCTCTCTCACATCGTCTCTCACGAATACTACCTGCGAGAGTAATACTCCCTGCCGCAACCATGGAAGCGGTTAAAACCAGAGAAAAAAGCTGTGAAATCTCTATCGCAAACATCTTCAAGGATAACGCGCTTCAACCCTGACCCCCTCGACCTGAATCCTCACTCGCCCCCACGTCAGCTTCTCCTCCGCCGGTTCCAGACGCTGCAAACGAAGCCAACGCCCAAGCAGTCCATCCAGATCCTGCTCATCGGGGTCCAGTACTTGACACGTTTGAATTTGACCCTTGTCGTCCACACTGACCATAAACCTTCGATCTAATCCAAGAAGATCACGAATCCGTAGATTGGCCTCTCCCTCAAGCCTGTTCACAAGAAGAGCCTCCAATGGCCACTCACTGCCGGCGGTGTTCCAACGCTTTTGTAGACTTCCCTCTACCTGCAAATACACACGCCCTGCCACCTCTCCCATGGCTTGAGCTGAGGCCGATGTTGCTACCTCTCCCGGGAGGTTGCGCTTAAGGGGATTAATAATGGCCGGCAACTGCACATCCACAATCCGCGACTCAGAGGGATACAGCAGCGCCTCGAAACGCGCTTCGCGCTGGAGGACCTCCTCATAGGATGAAACCCGTCTCTTCAGTTCGTTATCCACTTCAGGTTCCCATCGCTCTAAATCTGGCGCCTTCCCATGAGCCCAGGACAACCATCGACGAGAGGCCTCACTTCCGGGCGTCAAAACAGTTAAGCTGCCTGCCTCTCTGAACTCCCGACCACGCTCGGCGCCTTCCACGGTTATCAGCAGCGTAACGGCTCCGAACAAGACCACGCCTAGAAACAGTGCCAGCAGGGTTCTTCCAAAATAACTCTCCTCCTGACGCCAGCTGAACAGCAAGCCTGCTTTCCTATCTTCAAGGATCAGGCGATTCTTCGTCCACCACCTCATTCGTTCGAAAGAATTTCCTCCTCTGGAGAGGTCTCTCTTAATCCACCGAATCCCGCATTCTCCATTTCAAAACGCCCACCAAGGATCACCTCAACGCCCACCTCATCTGCCAGAATTTCGAGCTCACTAAGAAGGCCGAACTTCATATTTTGATCGAGTACCGCAACCAGAACCTCGATACCTCTGGCCTCCTTAAGCCGCATCAGCTCATCTGCAAGATCCTCAAAATCGATCTTCTTTCTTCCTAGATGAAACCTCGGAGGGGAACCTGCTCGACCAAAAAGGCTAACTCTTTTCTCGGGGGCAATGGTGTCCATTCGCGAACTGAACTTCATCTTGTTTAATGGCACCCCAGCTTGATCAGCTACCGCTGGAACCAGCGCAAAAAAAATTAAAAGCACCGCAATGATATCCAGTACTGCCAACAAATAAAGTGCCGAAGGCCTTTCTGGAAGAGTCAGCTGGGCTCTCACGACTCAATACTTCTCGACTTCTTTGTTGTAGTTCTCCGTGCTTCGACCTCTTCCCGGAACGGTAGAATATCAATTCCGGAGCGAGCATCGACAATCAGGTTAACAACTTCAATTCCAGTTCTCTGCAGGCGGTACAATAGCCGCTTTGCCTTCCCAAGCATCGTCAAGTAAAAGAGATAGGAGGCAGTCGCGATGCACAAGCCAGCCGCGGTTGTCACGAGACTCTGAAAGATGCCACCTGCGAGACTCGCATAGGCTACTTCACCTTCAGCCTGATTGATTTCAGTAAACGCATCAATTAACCCCAAGGATGTTCCCAAAAGACCCGCAAGCGGAGCAATAAGGGCGACTCCCAGCAAGGCCCGCAGATTTTTCTCTATGCGCGGCACCTCCATACACACAGCTTCATCCGCAATCATAACGAGGTCTTTTCGCTCCATGTGATGGCGGATCAGTACACTATGAGCAATTCGCCCCACTGGGCCTCGCAAACGGTTTGCCTGATGGATTGCTTCCGCAAACCCCTTCTGCCGGAGGTGATTGGATATACCGACGAGAAAATCAGCGACGTTTACCCTGACGCTATGAAAATAGAGCAGCCTTTCAATGATGTATACAACGGCCATAAAGGCCAAGGCGGCTTGGAGCCAGAGCACCGGTCCGCCATACTGCAAAAGGTCCGACATCGCCTTGGAGTCTACCGCGGACGCGTTTGAATGGCCAGACGTTCCGTCAGAATCAGGTAATTCTCTGGAAACAAGGTGATCCATTGCCCTTGACCCCACCGTGGAGTCGCTCTACCTAGCGAGATGTCATTTGACCAGCTGGGGCTTTCTGGAGAGGTCTTGAAAGCCATTGAGGAGTCTGGTTACACCAATCCAACTCCCATCCAGGAGAAGGGTATTCCACTTGTTCTTGCCGGCCGCGACGTCGTCGGGGCATCGCAGACAGGCACCGGAAAAACGGCAGCTTTTGCCCTTCCGGTCCTTAGTAAGCTGACGGCTATGGGGAAACCCCAGTGCCTGATACTGGAGCCAACCCGGGAATTAGCCTACCAGGTTGCGGAATCCTTCGAGCACTACGGGAAGCATACCGGGTGCCGAGTCGCCCTCCTGCACGGCGGCGTTGGATACGGTAAACAGGTCGAGCAGCTGGAGCGCGGCGCTGACATCGTCGTTGCTACCCCGGGACGGCTCATCGACTTATTCTACCGCGCAAGCATGCGGTTTGGTGAAATTAAAACCCTGATCCTCGATGAAGTAGACCGTATGCTGGACATGGGCTTCTTGCCTGATGTCCGCAAAATCGTCAATTTGTGCCCTTGGGAAGATCGCCAGACACTTTTCTTCTCAGCAACGATGCCTCCCGCAATTCAGACCTTTGCCGAATGGTGCCTCAAAGATCCTGTTGAAGTTGAAATTGCCCGGCGTGCAGTCCCCTCTACCGTCACTCATGCTTTCTACCCGGTGGCAATGAGCCAGCGGGACGAACTCCTTCTGGCCTTACTGAATAAGACTGACTTTCACAGTGTGATGATCTTCACCCGCACTCGAAAAGAAGCCGACTCCGTAGCCTCTCTCCTCAGGCAAAAAGGCCTCGACAAGGTTGCTGCAATGCATTCGGACATTAAGCAGGCTGATCGCATGAAGGCGCTAAAGGGTTTCAAGGACGGCCTCTATGAGGTCCTTGTTGCTACTGACGTAGCGGCTCGCGGAATTGACATTTCAAATGTCACTCATGTGATCAATTACCGTGTACCAGAAAACGCGGAGGATTATGTCCATCGGATCGGGCGAACTGGTCGCGCAGAACAGGAAGGAGACGCCTTCACTCTCCTCACTGCGGATGAACTGGATTTTGCAACTTCCGTAGAGCGCTTCATCGACAAGAAAATCGAGCGAAAGAAGTTAGAGGATTTTGAATACGCCTACACCGCAATTCTGGATGACAAGCCCGCCAAGCCCATCCGCCGTCCCCGCCGCCCATCGGGACGACGCCGCAAGTAACCGAAAAAGCCTGCATCCCTACAAGCTTCTGTAATTCCCCTCCTATTTTCAGGGAGTCGTAGCCATGCGTATACTGGCCATTGATCCAGCCATCAGAAACACCGGCTTTGCCATTGTTGAAGGAGACCACAAATCCCATGTTGCTCTTGCTTTTGATGTTATTTCTCTGCCGCGTACGGTTTCTCAGTCTGAAGCCCTCTCTGCGATCAGAACCGGCTTAAGTCACCTTATTGAGAAGTGGGAGCCTGACGAGGTTGCGGTCGAGGGGATTATCTATGTGCAATCTCACCGCACTGCGATTTCCATGGGCGCGGCCCGGGCCGCCGCCCTTATCGCAGCTGCGGATCATGGATTGAATGTTTACGAGTACGCGCCTCGCAAGATCAAACAGGCAGTCGTTGGTAAGGGCTCCGCAGATAAGCACCAAGTCGCATTTATGGTCCGAGCCTTGCTCGGACTCAGTGAAACCCCCGCCCATGATGCAGCCGATGCCCTCGCTATCGCTCTGGCTCATCTTTTTGCCTCGGACCCTTTGAAAAAGGCCGCGCTTCCACGCACTCAAATCTGAATCCTTTTAAAAACGGATCACCCTAAGATAACGACAAATGATTCCCTGCTGGTTAGGTACTGATATCCCATATCAGGAGGCTCTTGATCTCCAAGAGGATCATGTTGGCAAGATTCATTCCGGCGAAGCCCCGGAGACTATGTTTCTACTGGAACATTCTCCCGTATATACCATCGGACGCACTCGGAATCAGAGTAGCCTCGGAGATTCATCCCACCTCCCTCACCCTGTATACGAAATCAATCGAGGAGGACAGGCGACCTATCACGGGCCAGGCCAACTAGTAGGATATCCGATTCTCAACTTGCGGAATTATGGACAGGATCTGCATGCCTATCTCAGAGTCCTCGAGGACTCGCTCATCGCGACTCTTGCGGATTACGATGTGATTGCTGGAGCTCGCGAAGGGTTAACTGGAGTTTGGGTTCAGGACCGTAAGATTGCCAGTATTGGTGTGGGCGTACGTAAATGGGTATCGATGCATGGGTTCGCCCTGAATGTCACGGCAGAGTCTCTCCCTCCATTTCTTCAAATCACTCCTTGCGGCCTTGAAGGAGTGACTACCACCTGCCTGCACAATGAAACAGGTGAAGCACCTACCCCCAGAGAAGTGGGCGAAAGAACCCTTCACCACCTGAGCGTTCAGCTCCATGCCATGGCTCGTAGCTCTTCGGCCTGACAGCACATGGCCGATTCTGTCAGCAGATCAGATCCCTTTACTTGCCTTTGGCTGCTTTTTCCTCCTCAACCTTCTTAATGACCTCAGCAGAAATGCTGTTAGGAGCAGCGGTGTAGTGAGAAAACTCCATGGAGAACTGGCCCCGACCCGAAGTCATGGTCCGCAGGTCTCCAATGTAGCCAAACATTTCTCCAAGCGGAGCATCTGCCTTGATTCGAATCCCCGTGGGGGCCCGATCCTGAGCATGAATCATTCCACGTCGCCGATTCAGATCACCGATCACGTCTCCCACATTGTCTTCTGGAGTAAAGACATCCAGCTTCATGATTGGCTCCAGCAGCTTTGGAGATGCCTTCGGAATCGACTGCCGGTAGGCCGCTCGTGCCGCAAGCTCAAAAGCTACAGCAGAGGAGTCCACCGAGTGATGTCCCCCATCAGTAAGTGTCACCTTGAAATCAAGACACGGAAACCCAGCAAGGACACCCTTTTCGAGAGAGTTCCTGAAGCCCTTTTCCACAGCGGGGATAAATTCCTTTGGAACATTACCACCCACCACCTTTGATTCAAATTCGAAACCCGAACCAGGCTCAAGGGGCTCTATTGAGAAATCTATCTTCGCATACTGACCGGAACCCCCACTTTGCTTCTTGTGCGTGTAGGAATCATCGATTGCATTCGTAATGGTCTCCCGGTAGGCGACCTGCGGCGCACCCACTTCCGTTTCCACACCATAGGTCCGCTTCAAAATATCTACCTTGATGTCGAGGTGGAGTTCCCCCATTCCCTTAAGAACGGTCTCTCCACTATCTTGATCTGTTTCCACCCGGAAAGACGGATCTTCCTTCATCATCTTCGCAAGGGCTACACCCAGCTTATCGGCTTGCCCTACCTCGGAGGGAGCTACTGCCATCGATATGACTGGATCTGGGAACACCATTGGCTCAAGCGTAGCAGGATTCTTTTCATCACAGAGAGTATGACCTGTCTGAACATTTTTGAGACCGAGAAGGGCAACAATATCTCCAGCCTGAGCCTCCTCTAGCTCCTTCCTGTCATCAGCATGCATCTCAACGATACGACCCACTCGCTCTGTTTTTCCGGTGAAGGTATTAAGAATCATGGTCCCCTTCTGGAGTCGCCCTGAATAGACTCTTGTGAATGTCAGGGCTCCGTATTGATCATCCATGATCTTGAACGCCAGAGCTCGTAGCGGACGGTCCGGGTCAACAATGGCAAACTCGCCGGTCTCATTTCCGTCAATATCGATTTCGGGCTGAGCGGGCACCTCGGTCGGATTAGGCAGGTAGTCCACAATCGCGTCCAGAATGAGCTGCATCCCCTTGTTTTTAAAGGCCGACCCACAGAAGGTTGGGAAGAAAGCAAGGCCGATAGTGCCCTTTCGGATCAACGATTTGAGCGTCTCGACGTCCGGCTCCTCTCCTTCGAGGTATTTCTCCATAACATCGTCATCCTGTTCGACAACCGTTTCGATGAGTTCGTTCCGATACTCCTCAACCTTGTCCACCATGTCCGCAGGCGGATCCTCGATGGTATATTTGGTGGGGTCTCCAGAATCATCCCAGATCCATGCCTTCCTTGTCAGAATATCAATTACACCTGTGAAATCGTCCTCAATTCCAATGGGCAAGGTCATTACCAGGGGCTTGGCCGCCAGAACTGTCTTGATCTGGTCTACGACCCGATAGAAATCAGCACCGATTCGATCCAGCTTGTTGACTAGAATCAGACGAGCGACTGCCGAATCGTTAGCGTAACGCCAGTTCGTCTCGGACTGAGGCTCAACCCCACCTGAGCCGCAGAATACCCCGACTCCTCCGTCAAGAACCTTGAGAGACCGATACACTTCGATGGTGAAGTCTACGTGTCCGGGGGTGTCGATAATATTAAGCTGATGGTCATTCCAGAAACAGGTTGTAGCCGCTGACTGGATAGTAATTCCCCTCTCCTGTTCCTGCTCCATGAAGTCCGTAGTAGCGGCACCATCATGAACCTCACCGATCTTATGAATCTTCCCGGTCAGTTTGAGAATACGCTCGGTGGTGGTCGTTTTCCCTGCATCCACGTGAGCAAAAATGCCAATGTTGCGATATCTTGAAAGGTCTGACATGCTTGAAAATTGGGTTGTCTGAAGCTAAGAAGCCGCTGTATCTGCCTCACCTCGCACGAAAAGTCGAGACTCTAGACGCATATTAGCCCGCTAATTCCTCAAAATCTGCCCCTTTTAGCACTAGTGGCCCACAGATATCACTTTAGATGGGCGAAATATGATGCAATTCTGCACCGCCCTTGTGGGGCGCATTTCGCAGACAACTCTCAATCGCATTCTGCTAGAGGCCAACGATATGATCAGCGCTTATCTGCGGCAAAGCGAAAGGGCTTCTTACCCGTAAGATCCGCACTGGTGAAAGTTGGGCACCAGTAACGCTCGACATGAGTTACGACAAGATCCGTTCCAGTGAAATGGTCAACCCCGGGTGGCCGCTGCGGATTATACATGGTGTCAGTCATATCCCTCATAAGAGCAACATTCTTACCAAGCTTCACCATCTGTCGGATTCCAACTGGTCTCCCCAGAACGCACATATTCAAGTGAACTCCACAGAGAATTACATTCTCGATCTTCTTTGCTGAGAGAAGATTGAAGGCTTCCTGTCCGTTGTCGGTAATCGCGTCTCCACCAAGAATCTCAATCCCCTTGTTCTGTCTCGTCCATGCTTCCCGGATCTCACACTTGGGTTCCTTGCAACTGCAACCCATATCCGAATCGTCAATCGGGAGGACTCCCTCGAACTCAGGATCAGGCCAACACCACTTGGTTCCCCAGCGATCCTTCGTACTCAATTTTACTGGGGTTTTTGCAAAGGGCGCATTCTGGGCGTATCGGCGTTGCGGAGTATCCTTGTAAAAATCCACGACGCTACTGGGGGCGTGAATAATGAGGACCCCTTGGTCACGAAGCTTCTTCACCACCTCATTCAGCGGACCGGTCATCTCTTCTACACGGCGAGCTGCTGACTTACACCAGTGATCATCCCACATATCACAAATGATTAGCGCAGTCGCAGATGCCTTCCACTCGACCTTTCCTGAATTTTTTTTGGCCGGAGCGTCCTTGGCCCTCGAACGCATCATGAGAGTCAGTTTTTCATCAGCCATAAGCGATGCAGGAAGAAATAAAAGAAGCAGGAAGGAAAGCGCACGATTCAACGATATTTCCATGAATCAAAATTAGAGAAGCAAGCATTGCTTCGCAACGTCGAATGCTTATCTGGGAAGCACATGTTGGCTGACCCAGCCCTTAATCAAGGGCCGAAACTACGAAAGAACTCCCTCGATCACCCTTCCATGAACATCGGTTAAACTCTCCTTTCGTCCCTGATGAAAGTAGGTCAGCAGTTCGTGATCTATTCCCATCAGATGTAGAATCGTAGCATGAATGTCATGCACGTGGACACGATCAACCGCTGCTTCAAAACCAAATTCATCAGTCTCACCGTAAGAGGTGCCCCCCTTTATTCCGGCACCAGCCATCCACATTGAGAACCCATACGGATTATGATTGCGCCCCGGAGCGTTCTTTCCTTCGCTAAAGGGCATCCGCCCGAATTCTCCACCCCAGATCACGAGCGTCTCATCAAGAAGGCCTCTTTGCTCAAGGTCTCCGAGAAGGGCTGCAATAGGTTGATCAACCTCAGCACTATGCTGTCCGTGATTCTTTTCGATAGACTCATGCGCGTCCCAAGTCTCCTCCAGATGGCCTCCGCCAGAGTAGAGTTGCACGAAACGCACTCCTCTCTCCACGAGTCGCCGGGCTACTAGACAATTGCGCCCAAACTCATCGGTTGGGTGTTTCCCCACCCCGTAAGCCTCCTTGATCTCTACCGATTCCTCATCAAGGTCAACCGCCTGAGGCGCCTCCGCCTGCATACGATAGGCTAGTTCATATGTCTGGATTCTTGCGGCAAGCTCACTCCCTCCGGGGCGCTTCCTAAGATGAACCTCGTTGAGTTTGCCGAGTAGATCAAGCTGGTTGCGCTGCCCCTCCCGGTCAAGGTGAGCAGGACCTGCCAGATCCAGAACTGGACTTCCAGTAGGGCGGAACAAGGTCCCCTGATAAGTAGCTGGCATGAACCCGCTGGACCAGTTGGGCTGTCCGCTGATCGGCCCACCCCTCTTGTCGAGCATTACCACATGCGCCGGTAGACTATCGTTCTCCGAACCCAACCCATAAGACACCCAGGACCCCAGTGAGGGCCTCCCGATCAGAGGCATCCCGGTGTTCATCTGTACGAGTGCCGACCCATGGGCATGACTATCGGCATGACAGGACCGGATAACGGCCAATTTGTCCGCATGTGCCCGCAAGCGTGGAAAGAAATCGGAAATCAGCAGTCCACTCTGCCCTCCCGGGTGGAACTCCCGCCAGTTGGGAGTAAGGAACCCGACCCGACGTCCCCCCGAATTGATGTAATTTTTATCCGGCGGAAGTGCCTTACCCGCATACTTTCGCAACTCCGGCTTATAATCGAAAGTGTCGACCTGGCTAGGCCCGCCATTCATCATGAGGAAGATACAGGCCTTGGCCTTGGCCGGGAAATGACCAGCCTTCGGAGCTAAGGGATCCGAAAGCGCAGACCCTGCCGCATGCTTCGCAAAAAATCCGGACCCGGCTAGGAGGGACGTAAGCGCCACACCGGTAAAGCCACCTCCCATCTCCCAGACGAATTCACGCCTAGTCTGCCCGCAGGGGTAACCAAGCTTCTGTCTGCTAGTCAACATACAGAAACTCGTTGGTATTTAGGAGAACGTGACAAACCGAAGCAAGCGCACGCAACTCCGGATCGGAATCCCTGATGGATTCTCGGCTTGAAAAAGGCACCGAATACTTTTTTGCCAGCACCTCCCCCACGCGCCTTATTTCTGCCGCGCTCAACTGTCGATTGTATACCAGGATCTCTGCTATGTCTCCGGTCCAGTATTCTCCATCAATATTTCCCTGCTGACCGATAACATATGAGCCTCCCAGTTTTCGCCGTGACAACGATGACGACCGGGAAGCAATAACTGAGCCATTATACAGGATCATGCTTCCCCCGCTGCCAGTAGAAGCCGCCAACACGAAGGCATCCTCCGGTCGTTCGATTGCTCCCTCACTACGATAGTCGTCTGAAAAGCGCACGGTCCCCTTGCCTGTCAACCCAAGGAACAGCGAGGTTGTCGAGTTTCCGGCGCTCCCATTCCAATTGGAGAAGATCCCCCGGTGAGAAACCAGCCCACTGCGGTCCCTTGCCACTGCAATGATGGTATTGGCCTGTGAGTTTACCACCTCGCCTTCAAGAGAGAGATAGTCTCCTTTCCCACTGAAGCGTAACGCCGAATAACCCGCGATCGCGTCTCTGACCAAGCGGGGACGGCGTTTGGACTCACCCTGACGCGCGTGGTGCTCCTCGCCTGATCCATCCAGCCATCTTAGAGCACGCCCTTTCGAATCCATCTTCAGGCCACGGTCTGCCGCAAGCCACAAGGAAAGACCCTGACCCGGAATTCCTGAAAGATCAGGCTCGCTCTCTTCCGCTCTCTCGAATCGTCCCTTTTGCTTAGCGTGGTGACTCAAGGCCATATCAAGCTCCACTCCTGAAGGATCCCGGGCCAGAACAAGTCTCCACGCCTCCTCGATGGCCTCCCGGCCACTCATTCCCCCGGCCACGATCCGGTCGGCCAATTGTGCACTCCGATCATGCACAAACTTATTATTGAGCATCGCCAGAGCCTGAGGAGCGACCGTTGTAACATCACGTCGCCCACACGGTTTCTCGCTGTTTGGAAAGTCAAATGCAGTCATCATCGGGAGCAAGAGGTGCCGTTTACTCAACATGTAGACACTTCTCCTTTTCCGTTCCTGTCTAGGGGACTCCTTCCATGCCTTTCCCTTGCGGGAAAACCCTTCTAGCGCTTCCGGGGGCATTACAGGATAGAAGCTTGGACCACCCATCTTCCGATTCAATTCCCCGGAAACAGCCAGCATGGAATCCCTCAACGCCTCGGCATCCATGCGTCGCCTGTTCTGCCTCCAGAGGCTCATGTTGCCAGCGTCTATCTGTGAATAGACCTCGGCCTCCGGGTGCAATGAAGATTGGCGATAGGTCTCCGAGAGAACTATCTTGCGAATAAGAGGCTTAATCTTCCAACCACTCTCCATGAATTCCACCGCCAACCAGTCAAGAAGCTCCGGGTGACTCGGAGGTGCCGCCTTCTTTCCAAAATTATTGGGAGTTCGCACGATTCCATACCCAAAGAGAACCTGCCAGATCCGGTTTACCATTACCCGGGCCGTAAGAGGATTGCGGCGATCAACAATGAACCCGGCCAGTTGCGCACGCCGCCGCGTTGTCTTCCACCCGGGACGAGGAGGGTCCATTGGTATATCGAGAACTGGCACAAGCGAAAGAAAACCCGGCGCCACCACCTCTGCCTTCCGGTGAATCTCACCATTCTCCAACAGATGCAGGTCAGCAGGGTCCTTCCTTATGTCCGTCCATCCAAAAACCTCCTTTACCCCCAGTTCTGACTCACTCGGCCCTCCCATCAGTTTTCCGTCCCGAGGTTCGATTGCGCCGGGCCAGAAAGCTCCTGCCAAGCGATAGTAGTCACGCTGGGGGATGGGATCAAATTTGTGATCGTGACAGCGGGCACACCTCACGGTGATTCCGAGAAAGGCCGTGCTTACTACATCCACCATATCCTCTAACCGTTCATACATATATTCCTGAGGATCATTCGGCTCATCATTCCAAGTCCCGGCTCTCAACATTCCGGTTGCAATCACAGAGTGTTCAGTTCGCCCCGCTAACTCGTCCCCCGCCAACTGTTCACGCACGAACTGGTCATAGGGCATGTCCTGGTTGAACGCCTCAATGACCCAGTCCCGGTATTTCCAGATGTTGGGCTTAACAGCATCACGCTCATACCCATTGGTTTCGGCATAGCGCACAACATCAAGCCAGTGCCTGGCCCACCGCTCCCCAAAAAAGCTTGAGGAGAGAAGCTCATCAACCAATTCATCATAGGACTTTCCCGATTGCCCCGATACGAAGGACGAGACCTCCTCGGCAGTCGGCGGGATCCCCGTCAAGTCATGACGCAGCCGCCGTATCAGGACTCCCCGCCCGGCTTGATTTGCGGGCACCATCCCCTTCTCCAACAGACGCGCCCTGACAAAGGAATCAATCGGCGCCAACCCATCTCCTTCCTCCAGAACGGGGACCGGAGGACGCTCAACGGCCTGAAAGGCCCACCAGTCAAGGCCTGCCTTCTCTTCTTCTCCCTGAGCAAGAAGGCTAAGCAGAATGATTCCCGGAACAAAAAAGCGCATCAATCGGGTAACTTAAATGCCCCGACGATAAGCGCGAGCCAAATCCCGATAGCTCTCCGGCACAGCAAGCACTAAGGCTCCCCCCAGCCTCCTCCCCCGGGAGTCAGAATCCGGACCCGCTCGCCGGCCTCAACCGTAAAACTGCATATCTCAGGCAATTCCTCATACGATCCGTCTCGCCGGAGTAGGGCTTGGCGCCCGGGCAATCCCGCCGCTCCTCCCTTTTTTCCCCGGGGGGCTTTTTTGCGTCTCTGAGTCAGCATTGAAACGGTCATACCCTCAAGAAACTCAAACTCTCGTTCGAGTCCACATCCCCCGCTCCATCGACCGCGACCCCCAGAGTCCTCTCTAAGAGAAAAACTAAGCAAGCGCACAGGAAACCGGCGTTCCAGGATCTCCGGATCCGTAATCGCAGTATTGCTCATATGTACGTGTGTGCCGCTCAACCCAGACCACCCAGGCCCAGCTCCAGAACCACCTCCAATGGTTTCGTAATACGCGAAGGCCGCATTTCCAAAGAGGAAGTTATTCATTGTGCCCTGGCTGTTGGCCTGCAGATCAAGTGCATCGAGAAGGACGTCAACAATGCGCTGACTGGTCTCCACATTCCCCCCGACGACCGCAGGGCAGGCACTCGGATCCTCAGGAAAGACGGGACTCAGAATACCCTCGGGAGTCTTGATATGGACATCGTCTAGAAGGCCTTCGTTGAGAGGAAGATGGTCCCCAACCCACGCCCTAAGCACATAGAGAACCGCACTCCTCACGATTGCTTCTGTTGCATTGAGGTTCCCCTCATGAACTGGTCCAGATCCCGAAAAATCAACCTGCAACCCTTCCTCGGAGCATCGCAGCAGCGCTTGGATCCGCGTTCCGTCATCAAGAACATCTTCTCCCTGCCACCGGCGCCCCGTTAGAGGGAGAAGTTTAGATTTCAGCACCTTAGCAGCGTGGTGATATAACTCAGTCATATTCCGAAGAACAACCTCGCAAGATGAGGCTCGAACTAACTCCTGCAAGGCCATGACTCCATAGTGATTACATGCGGACTGAGCAGCGAGATCCGCCATATTATCATCCAGCATTCGACTAGGGTAATGGGACGACCGAAAGAGATCTTCGATTTCCTGAAACCTGCTCCTTCCCGATTCACAGATGAGAATTGGCGAGATGACCACACCTTCTTCCTCCAGGCAGTGGGCTTCCGCGGGCATCGAGCCGGGCGCCCTTCCTCCAATCTCAGCATGGTGAGCGCGGTTCGCAACAAAACCGATTAAGCGCTCCCTGACAAAGACAGGACTAATCAAAGTCACATCGGGAAGGTGTGACCCCCCGAAGGCGGGATGATTAACCATCACTGTATCCCCATCCCTCCATTTGTGCCCCTCACTGACTTTCCTGACGCACAGGCCAATCGCTCCCAGATGAACTGGGATATGCGGAGCGTTCACAACCAGTCTTCCGTCTGCGTCAAGCAGAGCGCAGGAAAAATCGAGGCGCTCCTTGATATTCGGAGACATTGCTGTCCTGCGCAGCAGTTCACCCATCTCTTCTACGAGACCTTCAAAACGGCAACGAAATAGCTCCAACTCTATCTCCGGGGACCACCCGACAGAGGATTGCTCTCGAATTGGATCTATCTGATCCTCACGCACTAGACGCATCCCACCGCGCGAGCCCTTAGCCCATCTCCAGCCCGGCTCAATCACGCAGGTTCTAAAAGCATCTTGTATAACTTCTATTTTTTCCACCGTCAGGGCGGGACCAAATTCCTCTGAGGGCAGCTCCATCTCAGCGACCCCTGCTACGACTCTCAGCGCCACCAATTCAATCTCTTTCCCTGCAGGAGGATCATATCCATAGAGTTCTCGATACTTCTCACGAAAACACCTTTCTAATTCACCATGCTCAGGCACCGCGTCCATCTCTAGGTCCAGCGTAGTATCCTGTCCCCACAATCGCATTTCACAAAGAACCCTGTTCAGAGAGGCCCCCTCACCCAGCGAATCCAACGCCTCCTGCACCAGGTCCTCGACTCTCTCTACCCATCCTTCCCCAATAGCGTCCAACCGAGCTAACACCTGTTGTTCTACTATTTTTTCCCTGGCACAGTGATGCAATCCCCTCGCACTCAACAATCCTGCATCGCCGGGAATGAGTATCTCTCTGATCCCGAGCTTGGCTGCCACCCCACATGCATGCTGGGGGCCGGCTCCTCCAAAAGCTACCAGACTGTAGCTCGATGGATCACAACCCTCCCTGATTGAAACTTTTCGAATCGCATCCGCCATACGCTCAATCGCTATCTCACGCAGTCCCCCAAGCAATTGTCGCTTTGGCCTTGGAGGCACGCCGTCTTTCTCCATCTTACGTTGGAGCTCATGCAACTTGGCCCTTGCTGCATCAATATCTAGCGGTATCCCTGCCCCTGTTGCATCCATCAATCCTAGCAGCAAATTCACATCCGTTACCGTTAACGGCCCTCCATTTCCATAGCACGCAGGACCCGGGTCTGCCCCCGCACTCTCCGGACCCACCGCGAGGGCCCCGGCAGACCACTGACAAATAGAACCTCCTCCTGCGGCTACCGTCTCAATCCTTATTGACGGAGCAGCGACTCTCGCAGGCCCAATCTTTTGCTCGTAGCGCAGGACTGGACCCCCATTAATCCGAGAAACATCGCTACTGGTGCCTCCCATATCAAACGCAATAACCTTATCGTAGCCGGCGGATCGCGCCACTTCCATGGCTCCTCGCACCCCACCAGCTGGACCACTCAGCAGACTGTCAATTGGTCGATAATCCTTTGCGTCCTTGAGCCCGCCACCACTGGTAAGAAGTTCAAGACTTCCGCCCTCCATTCCGCTCCTGACATTTGCCACGAACGAATCCATGACTGGAGCAAGGTAGGCGTTAGCAGTGGCCGTCTCCGCACGCGGGAGGAGTCGAACCGCCCCAGTCAGATCGGCAGAGAGAGAGACGAATGAAATTCCCGCCTCTCGCAACCAACCTCCCACTTCCTGCTCATGCGCAGGATTCGCATAGCTATTCAAAAGAGCGACAGCCACAACATCGACAGCATCGGCTTTCAACCTCTCGACCAGAGCCTCTCCCTCTGTTCTACTGAGGGGTTCAATGACCCGCCCGGAAGCGTCGATGCGTCCGCTTAATCCCACACAGGAGTCAAATACCGGGGCCTCAAGCTCCTGCCGCAGATCAAACAGATGTGGCCGGCGCTGGTCACCAATCCGTAAGAGGTCCTCGAATCCTGCGGTTGTAATCAGAACCCCCTTGCTTCCCTTACGCTCTAACAATGCGTTAGTCGCCCTCGTCGTGGACACCCTGAAATCGACATCTGGAAAGGGCAGCTCAAGCGGAGTAGAAGTAAGAATTCGCAAGGCAAGGATCGGAGGCTCCTCTCCGGTAAACATCTCGAGAGCATCACCCTTTACAAAATCGCTTCCTCCATGAATAGAAAGCAGCCCCCCCTTAGGATTCCAATCAGCAACCACTCCCCCACCCTCAACCTGAAAACCTCTTAGAAAATTACCTGCAAACTCATGATCTCCCGCAAGCTGGTAACAACCTCCTGCGACTACCTTCTCAACTTGCACTCTTATCACACTACTGGAGAGCACCTTGCAGCGACACTCGTCTCCATCGGGACTGAGCGCCCAGCCGTCGGTGAACGTCCCCCCCGTATCAACGCGAACCTTCCAGGACTTCTCTGACTGGTGAGCGCTCTTCACCGACGAAAGTTAGCAAGGACATGTTCATAGATTATGAGCATCGTCGCTCTCACTTAGCAGTCCGGGTCAGCTTGTTCAAATCGCTCCGGACTCTTGAGGCATTCAGACATTACGAGAGCTATTTGAGCCTCTCCAGCTCTCGCGTGCAGATGTAAAGCGTTTCCCGCACCCCGGGACCATACCGCCCCTCCATGAGGATCCCAAGCGCGGTCCCCTGATACTGAACAAAATCAATCACACCCCGCGGGCAGTTCACGATCACCGCATCTTCATTCCCTAATCCTAGCTTTGATGCGCAGCTCTTCAGACTGCCGAAGGCGTCTACCTCAGAGGGATCGATTTCTGCTACGTTAATAATTCCGGGCAAATCTCGCATTCGCTCCATGATCTCAAGGTGGCTTAACTCATGGTCCACCCCAAAAATTGCCCGCAACTCGAGCTGCCTTGTGCGGTCCGAGAGGGGGGCTGGCTGTTCGTCCCGTTGCCCCGGCAAAGTTACCCCCGCATTGGACCCGGCAGCAGACTGACTGCTTCCTGCAGGAATGGCAAAATCCGCTTGCCCTTTACTCCCCACCGGGGAAATCGGCACCGCTTGATTCATCGCGGAAGCTGTATTTTCCTGCTGCGGAGTCATTTCCCCAAAGGGATCTCCAGAATCATCGGATGCGGTGTTTTCCCCGCCAAATGAGGACTTACCCGGCGATCGGGATGGCACCATTTCCAGTGGAGCGAGAGCCGCAGGACCGGAGGAAAATCCATGCATGGGGAACCCTGGGCTCACAACCCCTTCGATCTCTGAACGAGTCCCCTCAACAAGCTCAAATGGACTTGCTGCAGAAGCGGGCTGGGAACTTTTTGTCGGGCGTAGTTTCGCCCGGTCCGAGGACGCCATTGAATCACCCTCAGAACCATCCATCTCTACATGAAAAGGACTCTCGTTAACTTCGTCCCTGTCAGCGGACTCCCCAACCGGGCGTGTGGCAAATGGATTAGATGAGTGATTTGAGTGAGACATACTGAAAACCTAAGGGCTACCACGATAGCTCCCCCCCCTTACGAATGTAAAACCTATTTGATGTGAATAACCCGGAAGACTCCAAGAGCACTCATCCAGAGAGACTTCACCTCAAACCCTTGAGTCCCTGCAATCCAACCTTTCCGGCTACCCTTGGCCCTTAAGCCTCTTCAACTCCCCACGGACCATCAGCTTGCCGGCGGCACTCAGTCGATCAACGAAGAGAACGCCATTGAGATGGTCGGTTTCGTGCTGAATGACCCTCGCCAGCAACCCGTCGGTCTCGATGCGCAGTTCGCTCCCGTCCAACTGTGGAAAGATTCCATCCACCATTCCCGGTCTCTGTACCTCCGCGCGAACCTCATGGATACTCAGGCATCCCTCCTCCATGCGTTCCTTACCCCCTCCTTTTTTGAAGGTCGGGTTTATGAAAACCAGCGGCATGATTTCCGTGACAGATACTTCCTTGCCATTCACCCTGAGAAAGCTCACGCAGTCGGGATCATGGGAGACATCTACCACTGCCAGTCGAAGGTCTATCCCTACCTGAGGAGCGGCAAGACCCACCCCATTAGCGTCGTGCATGGTTTCAATCATGTCCTCTACAAGACTCCTGATTTCATCTGTTACTTCTTTGACCTCTTTGCAACGCTTACGCAGCACTGGGTCTCCAAACTGGGTAATTGGGAGAATCATGGCTGAAGCGGATCTACAAAGTCAACAGGCTGAGGGCGACGAATACGGGCGGGAACATCCTTGATGTCATACTCTGCTGCAGTCAGGGCGTCCAGCACCATGAAAAGCTGTGAGAGAGTCGCTGCCTCATCTGCCGCGAGCTCCAGCTTCCGAAGAGGATTTTCCTCACGAAACACAATTAGCGCATCGGATAGAAGATCAGGACTCGCAAGCTCATAGTTATCAAGCGTAATTGTTCCCCCTGCTCCAACCGCGAGCACTGCCCTGCGCTCCACCACTTCGGAGGTCTCCATTTCCTTTACCACCGGAAGAGTCACCTTCACCACTGGTCTTGGTTCGGGAGGCGCCGCAGAGCTCCTTTCCTCTTCCGGAACGCCCCGGGTTACGATGAAAAAGATAAGCAGAATCGTCAGAATATCAATGAGGGGAACGATCGGAACCCGCTCCTTTCTTCGCCCTGGATGATAAAATTTCATTACCTGCCCGAATCTGGAAATTGAGAGAGTGTCTGGCGACTGTCCATCTTTCCATCACGCCCTGCCGGTAAATCACGAGCACTTATAACCCCCCCAAGAAGCACCTCCAAGCGGGCTGCCATTGTCTCAATTTTTCTCGTGAAATAACTGTGGGCCACCACTGATGGAACCGCGACTACCATCCCCGCGATTGTGGTTCCCAGGGCCCGCGCTATCCCAGCGCCAATCTTGGCGTTGTTGGCCCCGGAAGTGAGATCCTCTGTATTCCCAAAAATGAGAACTAACCCGCTCGCTGTTCCCAGCAGGCCTAACAAAGGAGCAACAGTAATAACCACGTCAAGAATTGGTAACCCCGCATTCATCCGGACAACCTCCTCTCTTGCACTCGCCTGCACCGCCTCCTTGGCTTCCCCTATGGGGAGATCCTCATTCCTCATAGCGACATCGCAAAGACGCGCCAGAGAAGAATCTCCCTCTCTGAATTCAGCACGCAACCTTTCAAGCCGGTCATTTTCGTAGTGCGTCTCGATCAACTCGATGTCGCCCGCTAAACGCCCGGGCACCACCGAGGCCTTTGTGAGGGTGATCAATTTATATACAATTACCATGAGAGCCAGCACCGAGCAGAACACGATCAAGAGCATGAAAAACCCACCATCTGCAAAGAACTTCCATGTTTTCTGAAGAGCTTCTGGGGCAACTCCCGATACTGAAAATTGAGTAAACGCAGTCAACATCTCAAAAGTGAAAGTTAATATGAAATTCCAGAGGCTCTCCCTCAAGTTCCTCAACAACCTCTTGCGGCATACCAGGCAACTGCGGCTGTTGGACTGCCCTCATTGTGAAACCCTTCTGCATGGCGCTCGCTTGAAATACGTCAAGGTAACGCAGCCCAGAAACCCGACCCGCCTTGTCCACATAGAACCGGAGGGTCAGAATTCCCGGGAGAACATGATCCCTGTGCATGACACAACGCCTCTGCCACTCCGTTTCAATGATCCGGTTCACCTGTGCCTTGTATTTTCCGAGGGCCGTCGCCTCTACCTTGAGGGAGCTCTGACCTCGACGACTGATCGTCCCCTCCATCCTTGTCTTCCGCGACTCCGTATTGAACCCCTCCTGCCCTTCACTTTCCTTTAGCCGCTCCTCGGACGTCTCTCTCAACCCTTCCTCTACACCGTCATCGGCATCGCCGGTCTCTGGCCGCTCTGGATCATTCTTATCCACCTGTTGCCGCAACTCGGATGTCTCTTCGACGGGAATCTCAACTACGTCGCGCTCTGCCGGAGGCGCGGGCGTAACATTTGCCGGGGTTGGGCTCTCGGTCTTTCCAACAACAGATCCTGAGAGTTTCTCTGGGGGATCTCCGGCACCAGCCTGACCTTCGTTCTCTCCCGGTGAGAAATCGGAGTCGGTGAGAATTCTCTCGTTTCTTTCAGCTTCTCTTCCTCCCTGAGTCGGAACTGCCGGTCCATCCACCCGGGAAGGAGCGAGCTCGCTACCCTCCTCGGTATTACGTTCACCAATCAGAACCGCACCCTCAACAGCATGTTCACTCTCCTGTTCCCGAGATGTCTCCACAAAGCTCTTTGTCTCAGCTTCAACCAACTCCGGCAGAGACGCGTCCTCAGCCGCTCGATCAAAATTTTCCGGGGCTACACTTGTCTGTCCCAGAGCCTCACGCATCGCCATCAGCTCAAGTGCGTCCAGCTCGACGAGAACCTCTCTCCCCTTATCCGCAGGAGCATTGCTAATGATTTCTTCATCCTTCTCCTCCGTGAGAATATTTATTACAGCGCCTCCCACCATCGCGCCAAATGCCATCAGATGCAAAATCACCGCAGCGACCACCGCTATGGCGACACTCTTCTCTCTCGCTGGCCTCGGAGCGAACACGACAGCGCAATTCTCGCCCGAGTTCTCTCCTCTGGCAACTACCGAACCGCTTTCCATGCCCTCCAACAGGAAATAAATCCGCTGGAAAAATCTTCAGGGCGCTTTGAAAGCCATGCACAAACCTCCCCGGGAGGCATCCATATGCCAGCCTCAACCTCGGAACAAGGGAAGCGAATTGGGTCCGTTTGACGAGCTTCGAAAAGATGCACAAACTCCCATCCTGTCTCTTTGGTGGGAGGCAGAATCGCCACGCGATTCAATTGCCCCATGTCTTGTTCGATATTCTGCTGACCAGCCTCTTCTCCGAGCTCTCTGACTGCGCAAGATTCATAATCCTCACCAGAATTGAGGTGCCCGCTAACACTCGAGCCCCAGACCCCGGGTTGAGCATCCTTCAGCCTCGATCTTTTCTGAAGAAATACTTCACCACGCTTATTCAGAATGAAGACATGAACGGCACGATGAAGCAGATGTTTCTCATGAACTACCGACCGTTCTTCCTGACCGACTACCTGATCTTGCCCATCGACAACGTCAAACAACTCGTCATCCCGCTGTGGAATTTTGCTCAAAGGATGTGGGTCGTAGCACCTGCAAAGCTCTACCCATTGAGCAAGATCCAGTTCCTCTGCCCGAGCAGTCTCTGCAACACCAAGATTAGCAGCTACCTCAGACCATTCTGGCTCTGCTGGCAGAGCCTTTCGAAGTTGCTTACGCCTCTGGGAAAATCCCCGACGGATCAGTTCGTCAAAAAAGCGAGCGTCATAGACCGGGAACTCGTCGCTCCTCGGGCTGACCTCGACTACCGTTGAGTCAATAGCCGGACGCGGATAGAACACACTGGGCCCGATCGTCTTTATTGGATTACTCACCCATTCGCTCTGCATCCTGAGCGAAAGCACGCCATATTGCTTTGTACGCGGCTTCGCCACGATCCGATCGATTACCTCTCGCTGGAGCATGAGGACCGCTCGACAGATTGGAGATGGCCGCTCAAGAAAGTTTCTCAGAATTGCACCGCCTGCGGAATAGGGCAGGTTCCCAACGAGCTTTACAGGCCGCTCCTTGAACAAGGGACGCAGGTCAAACCGGGCCCCATCTGCATGCACTACCTCAACGGCTTCGTCTTTGGCAAACCGGTGTTTCAGCCAATCCGCAAGCCTTCGGTCAAACTCGATAAGAAGTAATCGGCGCACCCTGCCCGCAAGGGCCTCGCTCAACGAGCCCGTGCCCGGCCCTACTTCCACCACAAAATCGTCTGGACCCGGGTCCAGCTGATCCACAATCCACCGGGCCGTATTCGGGTCAGTAAGGAAATTCTGGCCCAGTTTCTTGGAAGGAACTACCCCAGCCTGCTGAAGGGCCTCCCTGACATCATGCCCGGTCACAGGGAAATCATGAAGGAACCCTGCCGATGGAGCAAGAAACGAGAGACTGGATATCAAGCACTCGCCACCTGCCACTCTCTTGGCTAAGTTAACCCTTACCGTGACTGCGGCCACCTACCTTACACTTCTCCGGACCATTCTGGTTCCAGTCTTTGCGATTCCTGCAGTCTCCTACGGAATGAGCGTAAAATCAGGCAACCCCAACGAGGCCCTCCACTGGTGGGCTGTGGGGATATTTTTTGTCGCCGCGATGACGGATTACGCCGATGGAGTCATTGCTCGGCGCTACAACCAGCGAACCCGTCTCGGCGCATTCCTTGATCCGCTCGCAGATAAGCTTCTCATTCTCACCGCCATAACGATCCTCTTTCTTCTCCCGTGGGGTGAAAACTGGAAGATCCCCGCCTGGTTCGTTGGGCTTGTCTTTCTCCGGGATGCCATTGTATGGGGCGGAATAGCAATACTACGATATCTAAACCGCTCCGTTAAGATCAAACCGCATTGGACAGGGAAAGCCTGCACGGCTTCAATCATGTTCACCGTCTCATGGACAGGACTGAAAATCATTCCTATCAATCCAATTTACCCCGTCGTCGTAACCTCGGCATTTATCGTTCTGGCTACCCATCAGAGCATTCTTCAAGGAGTGCGGATACTCCACCAGGAACAATCTCGCCCATAAAATAAAAGGACTATGAAACCCAGTATTCGGAAGCCCGTAGTCGCACTCGTTGGACGCCCCAACGTGGGAAAGTCTGCCTTGTTCAATCGCTTGGCCGGTCGAAGCATCTCAATTGTGCACGATGAACCGGGTGTCACCCGGGACCGAGTCTCCTCCCCCTGTAACTTAACTGCCATACCCTGTGATCTGGTGGACACCGGAGGCATCGGAGCTCTTGCAGATGCTGACTTTTCCGAGGCAGTCAGCACGGAAGCAGAGATCGCAATTGATACTTCTGATATCATACTCTTCCTCGTTGATGCCCGGGAGGGATCAACCCCTGTCGATCAAGCCATCGCACAGCAACTCCGCAAAGCCGCCGACAAGGTGTGTCTCGTTATTAACAAAAGCGATCATCAGGAACTCGATCACGTTGCAGGAGATTTTGCAGGACTTGGACTTGGCGACGGGATTTCCGTGTCGGCAGCCCACGGGAGAAACATCAGACTACTCCTTGGCGCTATCGACAGCCGTCTGACCCCATTTGCTGAATCAATACATGAAGCTGAGGAGGCATCCCGTATTACTGGCCTGAAGATTGTTGTGATCGGAAGGCCTAATGCCGGGAAATCTTCGTTGGTCAATGCAATCCTAGACGACGACCGCACCATTGTTTCGGAGGTTGCCGGCACCACCCGCGATGCGGTTGATATCCCTTACGATCGCGCAGGTGAGCGTCACACTCTGATCGATACCGCAGGTTTGCGCCAGCGCTCGCGAATGGATACTTCCGTGGAGGTCTTTTCTGCCATGCGAGCCGAACGATCAATCCGCCGGGCAGATCTCTGCCTGCTAGTCGTCGATATCGCCGCCGGAATCAGCGCCCAAGATCGCAAAATAGCCCGTCTCGTACAGAAAGAACAAAAACCCTGCATTATCGTAGCGAACAAGTGGGACCTCTACCATCCCGATGCTCCCAGAAGCGCTCGAATGGAAGAGGCCGAGGAGACCATTAGGAATGAACTCTTCTTCCTCCACTACGCGCCTTTCATCTGCGTCTCTGCGAGAGAGAGACAGGAACTCGATAGGATTTTTGGTTCCATAAAAAAGGTGAGGGAAGGGTCACAGAAGATCATGGGAACGGGGGAGCTTAATCGTCTTCTGAGCGATGCGCTTCGACGCAATCCCCCGCCCACCAGCAAGCGCCACCGGAGGAGGCTCAAGATTCTTTATGGTACCGCCGCGATCAATGACCGGTATGCGGCCGTGCCAGTGCCTCTTTACATCTTGTTTGTAAACGACAAGCGCCTCCTTGGAGATACATATCAGTCTTATCTTGAAAATACGCTTCGCAAGGAGAACCCCTCTCTAGGAATTCCTATCAATTTCTCAGTTCGGTCCCGCAGAAAACCCGAAAGGCAATAATTCCGAGAAAGGGGGTGTTTCCCGTCCGAGTCAATCGGTATCGCAAACCCTTATCCCGCCTTGATCGTTGATCCTACCTCTCCGAGCGTACACAATGTCCCCATGCCAATACTCGAGGTCAAAAACCTGACTACCAGATTCCATACGCGGGCAGGAGTCGTCCATGCGGTAGAGGACCTCTCTTTTTCGCTGGAGGCTGGACAAACAGTTGGCATCGTCGGCGAATCCGGCTCGGGAAAAAGTGTGACTTGCTACTCCCTTCTGGGACTGATTCCGCAACCTCCAGGAAAAATTCATAGCGGGAGTGCCATTTTCCGGGAAAGCGGTGATGGTGCAGGCCTTGATCTTCTCGCCAGCTCCGAGAAAGAGCTAGCTAGCATTCGGGGCAAGAAGATCTCGATGATCTTTCAGGACCCCATGACCTCTCTGAACCCATACCTCAAGATTTCCAAACAGCTGACCGAATCGTTGGAAATTCATGAGAATGTAAGTGGGTCAGATGCCTTAAAAAGAGCGATCACGGCATTAGAAGAGGTCGGAATACCCGAGGCATCCAAACGGATTCATGCTTATCCGCACGAATTCTCCGGTGGAATGCGGCAACGGGTCATGATCGCAATGGCTCTCATCACCAGGCCTGAAATTCTCATCGCGGACGAACCCACAACAGCGCTCGATGTAACCGTTCAAAAGCAGGTTCTTGATCTCCTGAAAGAACGCCAAAAAGCTCTCGGTCTGTCTATTATCCTTATCACCCACGATCTGGCCGTAGTCTCGGAAAGCTGCGACTTGGTGAACGTCATGTATGCAGGCCAGATCGTAGAACACGCACAGACGAGTGAACTCTTCTCCAGGCCTCTTCATGCCTATACCCGCTCACTATTGAAGAGCATTCCAGCTACTCACAAGGGTGGCGACTCTCTGTATACGATTCCGGGCGTTCCTCCGGACCTCTCTCAAGAGCCTAATTACTGCTCTTTCACTCCTCGCAATACGATAGGGGATCAGAGCCTCTGTCTGAAAGATGAGCGCCCTGAACTCAAGGAAGTCTCCGAGGGGCACTTTGTGCAAAACTGCCCGGGTTGCGTTGCTCGCTAGCCGATCCTCTCAGACCTCGATTTCCTCCCCGCCAACATGGAATCCAATCTTCCGCCTTTCCTCCGGCTCTACCCTCTGAGTATAGCATAAAATCTGGAGACTCGCCTGGTGCGACACGAACATACAGGAGGCTCCATCGAGGACTCCTTCTACTACGACTCCCGAATGTCCATCTTCTCCTACTGACCGAACCTCTATGGCACTCCCGTTAGCAAGAATACAGAGAATCGCAGGCTGCTCATCCTCAGCCAGACGCTCTCTCCACTTTTGAAGCCGGTGAGCCAGCCGCTTCACAAATTCTCCTGCGGACTCAAACCGATGCTGCGCTTCTGCCGGCATATGAGCGAGAATCTCGCCAATATCAGGCATCCCTGTAATTCCTGGAAGACTGATGTATGGGCTCCGCAAAGACTCTTCTTTCTCGTTCAACTCCCCCATCACCCTGGCTTATTCTCGATTTCGGCGTAGGCGCTATGGTTGTGGATGGATTCAAAATTCTCAGCCTCAACCCTGTACCAGGAAATTGACCCCTGTTCCACAGACCTCCGCGCCACATTTCTCACCAAGTCCTCTACAAACACAGGATTGTCATAGGCTCGTTCTGTTACCGCTTTTTCGTCGGGGCGCTTCAAAAGGCTGTAGAGCTCTGAACTCGCAGACTCCTCAACCGTCTCAATCGCATCCTCAATCCAGATTACCTGCGGGGACCTGAGTGAATAGGTAACGATGCCCCTCTGATTATGGGCTCCTCGTTCACTGATGGCCTTCGAGCATGGACACAGAGTCGTGACCGGCACCATAACCGTAAGGACAAAATCCTCTGTCTTTCCTGCTTCGATTTCAAAGCGAACCTCATAGCTGAGACTACTCTCTTTCTCTGTTACAGGAGCCCGCTTGGAGCGAAAGAAAGGGAACTGATAACTCACCCATGCCCTCTCTGCTTTGAGACGTCGCTGAAGCTCGCGTGACACCATCCCCGGCTCCCTCACGTCCAGGCAGTTTCCATGCTCGTTGAGGACCTCAACAAAACGACTCATGTGCGTCCCCCTCTGTTCATGGGGTAGGTTTACCGCCATTGAGACATCTGCCACAGTATGCTGGAGATCGCCATCCCGACCCACAACCACGACGGGGTGCTTCAAGGACTTAATCCCTACCCGATCGATAGGCAAGTTACGATAGTCCCTCTCGTTCTGCGTGTCAGTCAGCTCCTGCATTGATCCCATGGGGGCCAGCTAGACCATGACGCTGCATTGAGCCCGACTATTCGGTCAGGCAACCACAAGAAGAATCAGGGCAGCAGACTTACAGCCCGGGCCCGCTTGATCTCACGAGTGATCTTACGATGCATCTTGGCAGACACCCCGGTCACCTTCCGCGGAAGAATTTTCCCCGTCTCGGTGGTGAACTTTGCGAGAACATTAGGGTTAAGGTAGGTAACCTGCTCGATCTGAAGATCGAGCCGCTTCCGCGTCATCCTCTTATTCGCCTTCCGGAAAGCAATCCGGCGCTCCTTGGTCTTGGGCTCACTCATGATCAGTCGTTAGCGAAGTTCGCGATGGAGCGTTCTACGCTTTAGGTAGTGATTGAACTTTACTTTCTCAAGCCTCCCAGGCGTCCGCAGACTTTTCTTGTTCCGGGTAGTAGTGTAGCGGGACGGCTGTTTGCCCTCCGCCTTAGCTTCGGTGCATTCGAGAATGATGATGTCGCGTGGCATGGTTGCGAAAAGGGCGGGAAACCTAGCGGATCAGGCGCTTCCGTCAAGAGAAACCGCTGAAGAGCCAGATGCAGCACCTCCGAACCCGACCGCATCAGAGCTCCGGAATTTCCGATTAGGATTCTCCTGCTCCCACTTGGACTGGCACTCTACCGTGAGACGGGCAAATGGTATCGCTTCCAAACGAGCCTGAGGAATTCTTTTTCCTGACAGCCCACATATTCCGTAAGATCCATCCGCGATACGCTCCAAAGCCGCCTGTATCTCCTGCAGGGCGTCCTGCTCCTTGGAAAGAAGGTTAAGCGCAAAATCACGGTCGTAAGCGTCGCTACCTGCGTCACCCAGGTGGGTTCCGCTTACCGACGCCTCTCCACCCGAGGAACCATTGCGGAGGGTTTCCTGCTGAACCCCATACATCGCGTCCATCAGCTCATCCTGAAGATCAAGAAGACGCTGCCGCTGCTTTTTGACGAAAAGCGTTAATTTAACAGGCTTTCTGGGCGCAACCTTCTTCGCGGGAACTTTCTTTGCAGCCTTCTTCGCAGGAGCTTTCTTTGCAGCCTTCTTCGCGGGAGCTTTCTTTGCAGCCTTCTTCGCAGGAGCTTTCTTTGCAGCCTTCTTCGCGGGAGCTTTCTTTGCAGCCTTCTTCG
>NZAC01000048.1 GCA_002686085.1 Roseibacillus sp.
CGGTCGTGAAGTTCGGCCCGATGGTCGATTCCCATAGCCTGATAAACGGTGGCATGGAGATCCGCAGGAGTGCAGGCGTTGCTGGTAGGCAGGGCCGCATTCTTGTCGCTGCTCCCATAAACCTGTCCACCACGAATTCCTCCACCAGCAAAGGCAACAGAGTAGACGGCGGGGTGGTGGTCTCGACCTCCCTTGCCATTGATCTTTGGAGTGCGCCCAAATTCGGTAAGGAAGACGACGAGAGTCTCGTCGAGTTGTCCTCTCTGGTCGAGGTCGGTAAGAAGGGCCGATGCTGCCTGATCGAACACGGGCAGCAAGCGCTCTTTCATCTTGGGGAAGTGGTCGTGATGGGTATCGAAGGTATCAGAGTATCCACCTTGAAGATCTTCCGCAGCGCAGACTACCTGCACTACGGGCACGCCAACTTCAGTAAGCCTTCTGGCGAGAAGCATGCCCTGGCCGCCCATGTGGTCCCCATACATAGCGCGGAGGCGGGGATCCTCCTGTTCGAGGTCGTAGGCTTCTTTGACAGGGGAGCTGACCAGCATATCCGCAGCCATCTGCCGGAAGTGGTCGAGTTCCTGATACTCGGCGGCTCCGTTAGCGGCGAGCCGACGCTCAAGTTGGTCAAGCATGACGAGGCGTTTCCGGAATCGATCCGATTTTACACCAAGAGTAAGGTCGAGGGCTGGTTCGGTATGTCGAATGGTGCCCGAGTAGGGAGCTCCATCCGGGATTCGCAACATAACCGGGTCATAATCAGATCCCAGCCACCCAGCGTCATCTCCTGCCATCAGCGCCCCATTGTCATACATGGTGTGCGGCATGCGGATGGCGTTTGGTACGCCGGCGGTTCTTTCCTGAAATCTTCCGAGGAAGGAGGTCAGTGAGGGCCAATTGGTCCGGTTGCGGGCCCGCGTCCCGCCAATCGGGTCACGGCCGGTCATGCTCTTGTAGAGGCCGCTGCTATGGGCGCCCTGAGAGTGATGCACAGACCGCACGATCGCCATCTTTTCGCTATGTTTGGCGAGGAGAGGCAGGTGCTCACAAAATTGAATCCCAGGTGTAGCGGTAGGAATTTCGCCGAACTTGCTTTTGTAGTCGGACTGCGCATCCGGTTTTGGGTCAAAGGATTCCTGCTGGGCGAGTCCTCCCCAGAGAAAAAGCACGATGCAGGATTTGGCCTTCGGGGCGGAGGCGAGGGCCTGTTCGGTCGCCGCCTCGGCTCGCATTTGCATCCAACCGGGGAGAGTCAGCCCAGCCAAGCCCGCGCTTGAACGAAGAACTTGGCGGCGGGTAGAGTAAAGATGCGGATTCACGATTCGATCCTAGTGGATTTGTTAAGAGAAATTATCCATATATAGCCCGGTGAAGCGATCATATCTTCGCAGTATATTCGGGAGACGCATGTTTGTGTATGCTGCTAATATAGCTCCTTTCATGTCTTTTAGCCTTTGCAAGTCGGTTTGGGTTCTCCTGGCGCTGGGATTATTCACAACAGGTGGTCCGCTTCAGGCGGATCAAGGGGCGTTACAGGCGATTCGGGAAGCGGGGGGTATTGTGCGCTCGATGGGAGGGGGGTGGGAAATTGAGTTTCAGAGAAAAGGGAAGGCCATGAAGTCTGGCTCCCTCGTTGACGTTGCGCTTCTCGGGGAATCGGTTCTTGCGCTTAATCTGAGAGGCACTCTGACGACAAGCGTGGACCTCAAACAGGTGGGAAAGTTGCCCAAGCTCGGCCGCCTCCATCTGGAAAGAACAGAGGTGGGTGATGACGGAATGGCTCATCTCGCAGGATTGAAGGATTTGAGATACTTGAATCTCTACGGGACGAAGGTTTCAGATTCAGGGCTGGTCCATCTTGCGGCCCTTGAGAATCTGGAGCGATTGTATGTCTGGGAAACTGCCGTAACCACAGAGGGTTGTGCGGCTTTATCCCGTTCGTTGCCTGCACTGAAAATTGTGAGGGGAGTAAATCTCGATGAGGTTGCCGCGGAGGCCGAGGCGCGTGAGAAAAAGAAAGAGGAGAAAAAAAAGGAAGTGGTGCGAGTGGATCTGAAGTGGACGCCGGCAGGGACAGAGACGCCACCGAGATCGAAAGGCGGTGGAACGCTCAGTAGTATCAGCATTATCAACTCAAGAGAGGAGTCGGTGAAGCTCTATTGGGTGGAATACGGAGGCGGACTGAAATATTATGCTGAAATCGCTGCAGGAGACACCCTCACGCGGGGGAGTTTCTCGAAGGCGACGTGGCTCATTACCGATTTGAATGAAGAGCCATTAGGGTATTTTACTGCTACCGTAGAGCCGTCACAGGTCAAGGTGCCTCAATAGGGTTTGCAGAGGAAGGGGGGAGGACAGGGTCTTGATTACACTACAAAGGACACCATTTTCCCTAATATCGCAGGCTTTTGTAATTTTCAGGAAAACTTTCGGACCTTCCTTAAGTTCCTTCTTCCAGAGATAGCGATGAAGAACTCCACTGTCCTTGTACTATCTGTGGCATTGAGTATGCCGGCTGTAGGGGAGCCTCGTCTCAGCTCGTGGTTCACCGAATTGTCGGGGCGTTATGCGAGGATCTATCCCGATAACTCGGCGATGGTTGCGGGAGCCTCAATTACGACATGGTCAAGAGGGCAGGGGAACCAGTCGCAGCCGGTTTATGCAGGGGTGACTGAAATCTCATCGACTGCGACAGATGTTTATATCCGCACGTCGAATCTTGGATTTCACGTGATGGGGCCGTGGTATTTAGAGAATGGCAACCTGTTCCCCAATTACCCGGCCAATCGGGCCGAGATTTACCGGTTTCCCAAAGCTCCCCTCATTCCGGCATCGAAAACGCCGACCGGGCTCGGAGTGATTGGTTACATGGTCGATGGGATTGCTCTTTTTGACTCCCGGGATGCATTCTCCTACGACACCTCGGAGGAGGTGGATGATGGTCCTCGCTCTCCAGCCCAGGTGCAGGGAGACGGGGTTTGGAACCGGGACGCTTACGTGAATGAGGGTGTGACCTTTGACAACGCCCTTGCACATCAAGCTGGTTCGAATCATCACTACCATGCCAACGCCCCGGCGATTCGTCATTTCCTTGGTGACTCGGTTGATTACGACTCCGAGACCAATTCCTATGCTGAGAATCCAACGGGAAGACATTCGCCGATCATTGGGTGGTTTCGAGATGGCCTGCCCCTCTACGGGCCCTACGGCTATTCTTCACCGATGAATCCGGATTCTGGTATCCGCAGGATGGTTTCTGGCTACCAGCGAAGGGATGGGAGTAATGGTTCTGTGGATCTCGCGAATATCACTGGAAATCTGGCTTCAGGGATTCCTACAGGGCGAACGTCCCTGCCCAGATGGGTCTTTCGAAATTCTGGTCGCAACTTGAGATTGAGCGCAGGAGCTTATGGGCCTCCAGCTTCCGCCGAATTTCCCATAGGACACTATCTGGAGGATTATGCTTACAAAGGCGACCTGGGTTTCAGCCTGTATAATGGCGTGGAGGACTTTGATCCTGATCGGCACCATGACCTCAACGAATACAACGTTCGTTATTGTGTAACCCCGGACTTTCCCGATGGAACCTGGGCTTATTTCACTAACATCAACCCCGATGGTTCTCCCCTTTTTCCTTACAATATTGGGCGGTATTACTTTGGTTCGCCTACGGGAAGTTCTCCCAACGCAGTTCCTGCCGATGCGGTCGTCTATTTTCGGGGGGGACCGAGGGTGGGTCCGGTTATTGATAGTGTCGAGAACGGAAGGCCTGGTTCAGTCACTCTGGAATGGTCAGTTGCAGAGGGCGGTCGCTATGTCATCGAGTCAACACCCTCGCTCGCGGTGGGTTCATGGGTCCCGGAGGCCTTCAATGTGAGGCCAGAGGGCGAAAGGCTTTCCTATTTGTCTGATTCCGCTGACAAGGACCCGGCCCCCGACACAAAGTTTTTCCGTAGCAGGCTCACGGATCTGGAGTCTTTTGATACGAATGGTCTCGAGGAATTTGGTTTTACTCCGGCAGTTTCCCATGTGTTCCAGTTTCCGATTTCGCCACCTCTCCCGGAAAATGTCGGGGTCCTGACAGTGGGAGGGCAACAAGCAGAGGTTATTGCCTATGACTCTTCCACGGGATTAATGGAAGTGAGTTTTGATGATTCAGACCTTCCAGGTGGAGACTACAGGGCGCGACTCAATCGCTCTGTTACTTCTCTGAATACCTACTCGGTCCTGGGCGCGAATAATGTCCTTCTTCTCATTCTTGACGACTGGGGAATTGATGCTTCGGAGCTCTACAATGCGAGAGGCCCCGGAATTCAGTTGGCGAACATGCCTAATCTGCGGGGATTGCTGTATTCTTCAGGACAGATCACGGGTACGCCTGACGAGGGACTGCTCTTCACTCGAGGCTATGCGCAGCCAATCTGCTCTCCTACCCGGGCCACGATTCTAACCGGCCGACAGACCTATCAGCATGGAGTGGGAAACCCAAACCCTGACAATATTCTGCCAGCGAGTGAGGAAACCTTCCCCGAGATTATTTCCCGGGCAGCTCCGCGTTACGAACTCGCTTCATTTGGAAAGTGGCATCTTGGATCGGGAAACACCGGGCCCCGGGACAGGGGCGGGTGGCCCAACTTTTCGGGAACCCTGCAAGGTGGCGTTCAGGACTATAATTCCTGGAACAGGGTCAAGATAGAGGACGGTGTGGTTGTGGATTCAGGCACCTCAATTGCAAGTCTTCTGGCTGATGGGGTCTATGCTTCTCCTTACGCAACATCGGTCCAGATAGATGAGGCGGTCTCCTTTATCGAGACTCGAGGGGCCTCGCCATGGGTTGTCTGGATGGGATTTAACGCGCCGCACGATCCTTTCCATAACCCGCCTGCTGAGCTCGCACCAGAGGGAGGGTTTTCCACCACTGGGGTCAGCAACCGGGATTTGTATGTTCGAATGCTGGAGGCGCTTGATAGTGAAATTGGCCGCCTCCTTGCTGCAGTTGACCGTGAACGGACTAATGTCCTCGTCGTGGGAGACAACGGAACGCCGAATCAGGTAGATCAGGCCCCCGCGGGAGGGCTGGCTGGTGCAAAGGGCTCCCTCAACGAAGGAGGGATCCATGTTCCTTTCTTTGCTGCTGGCCCGGATATTCGGCAGACTGGAGTTTCCGACACGCTCGTCCAGGTGGCAGATCTGTTTACAACCATCCTCGATCTCACTGGTGTCGATACTGCCGATGAGACCAGGAGTCTCGATCTTCACTCAAACTCCCTAGTCCCCATCTTCAACAATACTGATACAGCTGAGCGTCTGATTATCGCAGAGAAGTGGGGGCTGAATGCCAGAGATGGGCGAGCTTTGATCTCGGATGACTGGCCCCAATACAAACTGGTTTCCCTGCAAGATGTGACAGACCCGGCGGACGCGGCGACCTACCAGATGTATTTGATTGGAGAGGCCGGGGTTGAGATCGCGGCGCTGACAACACCCCCAGCTGAGGGGGATTTGCATGCGGCGGCCTATCAGGCTCTGGTCGCTATCGACTTGGCGCTGGCACCCGCAGAAGCTTCGACCGTTACCCTCCAGATTGACCTGCCTCCGACCGGGATAAGCACGAACGGGCAGTCTGCCAACTTGCCTGCTCTGGTTAATGCCATGAATGGGAACGTTGTGCGGCCGATTGCCATTACGGTTGGAGGTGAGTCGGCAAGCTGGGACAACGGAAATATTACTCGTAATGGAGCAACAACATCGGCAGCTCGCGTCGATGAGGAAGGAGATCCTGATCCGACTTCGGTTGTCGCAGAGTTCGATGTCGCAAACTCAGGACTGGTCTCGGGTCAAAGCTATCCGGTCGAGGTTTCCTTCCGCGGAGGCGGTGGAGCAAGCCGCATTTTCACAGCGACTAGCCAGTTCGTGATGCCCTGAGGTCCGCGACTGGATCTTCCCGAATAGAGGCGGCCTACTCCTTCTTTGCGGAAAATTTCCACAGTGTCTGATCGCTTCGGATGTAGAGCGAGTTCTGAGATATACTTGGTGTGGCGAGAATGGTTTCGCCCAGATCGAACTCGCTCACAACCTCACCGATGTCTCCGGTAATGTTCACAACCTGGCCGAGGCCATCTTCGTTGAAAAAGTAGAGGTGGCCGTTCTGGCATGCTACTGGAGAGCCGGAAAAGGGGCCTTTCATCCTGATACGCCACAGGCGTTTTCCCGTGTTGCGATCTGCTGCAGTAAGGACTCCGGCGCTATTGGTGAAATAGATCACATCCTCCATAATCAGCGGGCTGGCTGTTGCAGGTTTCTGGGTTTTCTGGTTCCACAGGGAGACTGGTTCGCCGCCGAGGGGGTTTGGTTTGACGGCCGTGATCCCCCTCGAGGGGATGATCAGGGTATCTCCCGCAGCGGCCCCAGAGGGGATGGTTGCGGCTCCATTCGAAAAATTCCAGAGCTTGGATCCGGTAGAGGGGGAAATGCCCATGACGCCTTTCCCCGACTGCAGGGCGACAATCACCTTTCCATCCATCTGCATTGTGACTGGAGAAGTCCAGTTCGCCATTTTTGGCCGATCAATTTTCCATCTGTTCACTCCCGTTTGAAGGTCAAATCCTGCTGCAAAAGACTCAGAGTCGTTTTCGACCTGAGCGACGAGGGTGTTGTCGGCAATAATGGGAGAAGAAGACATCCCGAGGCTGTTGGACGCATTCGGGTAGTCGAGAGTCAGGCCCCGCATCCACTTCAGATTTCCCTCGAGGTCAACAGCCACAAGGTCGTTAGAGGACCAGAGAACGTAGAGATACTTTCCATCTGTGGTCGGAGCGGGAGCTGCGACGCAGGTTTTCTTGTGGCACATTGTGCGCCCTGTCGCCCAGAAGCTCCGGCGCCAGAGCTCAGATCCATCCCGATCGGAGAAGCAGAGAATGAGAAGCTTGTTCTGCTCAGGCCCACTTGCGGCGGAGACGAATACTTTGTCTCCTATGATGATTGCGCTGCCCAATCCGCGCCCGGGCAGGGGGGCCGTCCAGGCTGTAGTGGGTTTCCCCAATTCGGTCACGAGCTCGCTGTTGCCCGGGACGTAGCCGTTTCCCTCTGGCCCGCGGAAGCGATGCCATTCAGCTGAGGCGCCCGCATTCGCCAGGATCCATAGAATGACGGTCGTGGTGGAAGTGATGAGAGTGTTCATGTTCTATTCCTGATTTCCAGTCGTAGGCTGCGAGGTTTCATTTGGAAGAATTAGGGGCAGGGCGATTGGTTGCGAGGACTGCAGTTCCCGTCGAGTCGCAGACCCGTAACTGGAACTCCCACTGCACGGTCCAGTCCTGCTTCTGCTCGTTCTGGCAGAGTTTCAGGAGGATGCTATTCAGTCCTTTCTGGAGTGTGACGGGCATTTTGTACTGATCGATCCGCTGCCCCCGGTGATATTCATCACGTCCAAAAACCAGCTCTCCATTGAGCCAGAGTTTCCAAGCGTTCTTGCATCCGAGGCGAAGCTCGACTTCCTGAGTCTTTCCAGAGTCAAATTCATGGTAGGCGTATGCAGTCACTTCCTTGAGTTTTCCATAAGGCTTGTTCAGATCTACCTTGCCGTATGGATCCGAGGTAGAGAGTGGTTGCCAGGTAACCTCGGATTCCTTGCCTGTGTAGGTTGCGTCGAGTTTGAGATTTGCCTCAGGCGCAAATCTTTCAGCGAATCCTGCTCGTTCGAGGTTGTGGAATGGGCCCACGACCTTCCAGTTGGTTAGAAAGCCAAAGTGCTTTTGGAGATCGATTTCGAGGCCCATCTCTGTAAATGCTTTCGCGATTTCCTGGATCTGATCAACGTCTCTGGCGGCATCAAGAGCCTGTCGGTATGTCTGGGCGGCAGCTTCATCGCTATCCGCCAGTTGCTTTTTGGCTCGGACGAGAATCTGGCTGACCGCATCTCGCCGTAGTTCGTTGCTTGGATCATCGATGAAGGATGGGATCATCCCTTCGGTGGTGTCGCGATCAATGGTGAGCATGAGTTCAAAGGCGAGCCGTCGAGCCTCCGGTGATTGCTCCCGGTCATTGAGAAAATCACGCAAGGCGTCAAGTGGCAGGGGTCGTCCCTCGGTTGTTGCTCGCTCTACAATGACCTCAATGGCAGACCGGAGCCAGTTCCGGGCAATGGCATTGCTGGGCTCCACCGCTTTCAACAGTGGGAGAAGCGATGAGGGTTCCGCATGAGAGAGTTTTTGGAATGCCGCGGCAGCCTCTTTGTTGCCCATGCCCTCCGTTCCGACTGCTTGGATAATGGCAATCTGTTCTGGAAGGCCAGGAGAAGGTTCGGCTTGACCAGCAGGTGTCAGGGCGAAGGCGCAAAAAGTAATGAGCAGGCATTTTCGCATCTGGGTTATGCTAACGGGAATCGAGATGGTCACAAGCATGAGCTGCATACTAGCTTCGGTCTTCAAGGGGTAGTCCACCAAAAGCTTAAGGCGAAGACACGACAAAGTGACTCGGTTGACAATCAGTCGTGCTGTGTAACGTTTAAATATCGGTAATTCTTCTTATTCGAGACCTCCACAGGTCGCGATCTTGACTTGCGCTGACGGCCGATTCGGAGGAATACTAAAGCCGTATTCAGGGATCTTTCTGCCCGATGAATGATTTCCTTCGTGTGAATTGTGAGTAGATTTCCACAAGCAGGATTTACCTTGGTTCTAGCCGGAGCGCTGGGTGGGCTCATGGCGCCGACTACCCGAGCGGAAGCCGACGGGGATCGGCTGTTCTCTCTGAAGGTCTATCCTGTGCTCAAGGCAAAGTGCTTTGCCTGTCATGGGGAGGACCCCGAGAATATCGAAGGGGATCTAAATCTGCTCAGTCGTGAGGGCATGCTGGAAGGAGGGGTGAGCTCCGTGAGCGTTCTGATTGAGGGTCATCCGGAGCAGAGTGATCTTTACCGGGCAATCACCTGGGAAGAAGTGGGTTTGGAGATGCCTCCAAAAGAAAACGACCGACTGAGTTCGGGGCAGATCGAGGATTTCCGCAATTGGATCAAAGCCGGAGCACCGTGGCCCGATGAGGCAGAGCGTCGTAAATATACCGATGAAGAACGGGCTATGGCGGTGACTGCGGAAGGAGAGATTCTGAAGACCAGTGGAGGGCAGAGTGAGGAGTGGACGTATCGCCGTTATCTCCCGGAAGATCTCTGGAGTCTTCGTCCGGTAGTTCGGGGGGCTGTCCCTGACGGGCAGCACCCTGTGGATTTCTTCATTGATTCCCGCAGGCGTGATGCCGGCTTTCGCGCAGCTCCAGAAGCCGATCCGCGGGTGCTTATTCGAAGGGCGACCTACGACCTGCTTGGGCTGCCACCTGAACCTTCTGAGGTGGTAAGATTTCTGGACGACTGGGAGCTCGATTCCGGGAAGGCGTGGAGCGCTCTAATTGATCGCCTGCTGGAAAGCCCTCACTATGGAGAACGTTGGGCGCAGCATTGGCTTGATGTGGCGCGCTATGCCGATACAGGAGGCTATTCGAATGACTACGAGCGCTCAAACGCGTGGCGCTATCGCGATTATGTGATCCGTTCGTTTAATCGGGACAAGCCCTACAATCAGTTCGTTACTGAGCAACTTGCGGGTGATCAACTCGCAGATCAATCAGTTAAGAAGAGGTTAGGGAAAGAAGGCGAAGCATTGCACAAGGTGAGGCTCAGAGGGGAATACAACGAGAAGGAAAGCGAATGGCTAATAGCAACGGGCTTCTTGAGGATGGGTCCATGGGACAGTGCCATGGTGAAGGCTCCGGAAGCGCGTCAGATCTATCTTGATGACGTGGTGAATTCGGTCGGGCAGACCTTCCTCGCGACAAACCTGAGGTGCGCGAAGTGTCATGATCACAAGTTTGATCCGATTCCAACTCGTGACTACTATCGGATCTATGCAGCTTTTGCGGGCACCCAGATGGCGGAGCGCAGGGTGCCGTTTATGGATGCCGAGAATCTGAGAGGATTCAAGGAGGGGCAGACACAGGTTCGCCGGCTCCTCTCTTTTGCCGCCGAAAGGAAAAATGTCCTGCTCAGTAAGCAGGAAGATGCGGCGAGGCGGTGGTTCTCGGAGAAAGAATTGCCCTACCTTGCCCCTCAGAAGCGCAGGAGTCTTCCCGACGAGAAGAAGCCTCCTCGCCATGTAGGTCTGGACCATGCGGAACAGGGAAGGCTAAAGGTTCGGGAGCAGGATGAGAGAATCTGGACCCGGAGGATGGAACGTTACGAGCCGTTGATCCAAGGGGTGTATGATGGACCGGATCCACCAGAGAAAATGAATCTGGCTCTCAAGATGCGCATTGCGGACAAGGTGGACAGGGAATGGTTGCCTGAGAGCGTGATTTACTCCGGGGGTTCTCTGGAGGCACCGGGAGAGACGGTTAGCCCGGGAGTCCTTAGCGGTTGTGGAGTGCCGGTAAAGGGGGGAGGTGCAGACGACCCCTACAGGATTGGAGATCATCTTGGAGGTCGGCGACTAGCCCTTGCCCGTTGGATTGTTGATCCGCGAAACCCGCTTACGGCGCGAGTGATTGTCAATCGAATCTGGCAGCATCATTTCGGCAAAGGTATTGCGGGTAATCCGAATAACTTTGGAGCTAAGGGGGAAAAGCCAACTCATCCACTACTTCTTGACTGGTTGGCTGCGGATTTTGTGGAGAACGGCTGGACCTTTAAGCGCCTGCATCGGCTCATCATGAACTCAAGAGCTTACCGGCAATCAGGCAGTCATCCGAGCATCAAGGTTCTCCGAGAGAAGGATCCAGATAATCATTTGCTTGCCCGTTTTTCTCCTCGGCGGCTCACCGCGGAAGAGCTCCGCGACACTCTACTATTTGCCAGTGGGGAGCTGCGGTCTGAACTTGGGGGAGTCCCCGTTTTACCGGAGATTAATCAGGAAGTTGCGCTAGCGCCGCGGATGATTCAGTTCTCGATTGCTCCGGCATGGCAGCCATCCCGGAGGCCTGCCGAGAGAAATCGGCGGACGATATATACCTACCGCGTCAGAGGTCTGCCCGACCCCTTCCTCGATCTCTTCAATCGGCCCAGTCCGAACGAATCGTGTGAAGAAAGGCATTCAGCGGCGGTGACTCCTCAGGCCTTCGCGCTGTTGAATAGCGACGTCATGATCGACCGTTCAATCGCGTTGGCTCTCAGGCTCAAGCATGAGGAAGTTGCTCTCGCGGGGCAGATTGAGCTGGCCTTTCAGTTGGTCCTGGGGCGATCACCAGATTCTACAGAGAAGAAGAGGTTGCAGCGTTACGTAAATGATATGAAAGTCTATCATCGTGAGCAGGTAGCTCCCAAACGGAGTTATCCCACCAAGATCACCCGGTCCCTTGTTGAAGAGTTCTCGGGTAAAACTTTCAGCTACGAGGAGATTCTTCCTGTTTATGAAGATTATACCCCCGACCGGAAGCCCGGGGAGGTGTCTCCTTTCGTAAGAGGGCTGGCGGATTTGGCTCTCCTTCTGTTCAATAGCAACGAGTTTCTTTACGTTTACTGAGCTGATATGCATCGATCAATCTGTGCCAGACCAACTTCCACGCCGGCAAGCCGTCGTGAGTTTCTCTATGGTCTTGGGGCCTCTCTTGGCGCGGTCGCAATGAGTGATCTCCTTGCGAAGGAGAGCGCGGTGAATGACCCACTGGCTCCAAGGCCTGCCATGCATGAGCCAAGAGCCAAGGCCTGCATCATGCTCTTCATGGAGGGTGGCCCTGGTCATATGGACACTTTTGATCCCAAGCCAAAGCTCAATGAGCTTCACAAGGAAGAGTCAAAGCTCACAGGCGGGCTCGCCAGTGGATATAAGTTTTTTGTAGGGAGTCCATTCCAGTTCCGTCAGGTAGGCCAGTCCGGGATCGAGATGAGCGACCAGTGGAGGCATCTTGCAGATCCTTATGTTGCGGATGAACTTTGTAACTACCGGGGTTGTCAGGCAGAGTCGTTAAATCATCCCGAGGCGCTATTCCATATGAACACGGGAAGTCGCCTGGGTGCAGATCCTGCGCTTGGGGCATGGGTGACACACGGCCTGGGAACCATGAATCAAAACCTTCCTGGCTATGTGGTAATGACCGAGTTGGCGATGCCTCAGGGGGGTCCCGGAAACTGGAGCAATGGATTTCTTCCTGCTCAGCATCAGGGGACTCGTCTGCGTCCTGAAGGAAGCCCGATCCTTGATCTCAACTCACCCTCATTCAAGAGCCGGGAGCATTTGCGTCGAAGCCTCGACGAATTGGCGCTCCTTAACCAAAAGCACTCTGCGAATCATCCAGATCACGAGGATCTGGTGGCCCGAATGGAAAGTTACGAATTGGCATTCAGGATGCAGATGACAGTTCCCGGTGCGATGGACCTCAAGGGTGAGTCTGACTCGGTGAGGGAGATGTATGGGCTAAATAACAAGGAGACTTCTTCCTTTGGGAGACAGTGCCTGATGGCGAGGCGACTGGTGGAACAGGGAGTGCGTTTCGTGCAGATTTTCAGTGGGGGTTGGGATAGTCATGATTATCTCGAACGGGGTCATAGTGCCCGCATTCGAAGCGTTGATAAGCCAATGGCTGCACTTATACGGGATCTCAAATCCCGAGGGATGCTGGACGAGACTCTGGTGGTATGGACGGGAGAGTTTGGTCGCACCCCCGATAATAATAAGCGAGGTGGAGTCTATTCGCTGGGAAGGGGGCATAACATTGATGCGATGTCCATGTTGATGGCAGGGGGAGGAGTGAAGAGGGGAGCAGTTGTGGGAGGGACCGATGAGCTGGGAGCTCAGGCCGTTGAGTGTGTTCACCCGATTCGGGATATTCACGTGACCTTGTTGCACCTGCTGGGCTTGAATGACAATAAGCTCACGTATTTCCACGCAGGTCGCTACAAGCAGTTAAGCCAATTCGGAGGTAAAATTATCAGTGAGATTCTTGGGTAGGATATTTTCTGGAAGTCCGGTGTAACAAGATTCTCTGCCATTGAGTGGTGTAGGTTTCATGAAGGAGACTTGTTTGGAAAGTGGCTGAGTGTCGGTAGAAAGGAAATACCTCGGTTGCGTGCGGACGGTGCTTCCGCTAGTAACCATCCGGAAATGAGCACGAGGTTAGTGATTACAGGGACGGTAATACTCCTGGCGATATCTCTGATTGCTGGAGCGGAGAGCGAGAGAGAGGTTTTCCGAGAGGATGTGTTCGTGCGTAACACCGACGGATACCATACCTACAGAATTCCCACCATGGTAGTGACAGCAAGTGGAGCAGTCGTCGTCTTTGCGGAGGGTCGTAAGACTCATCGCCGGGATCATGGAGATGTCGACCTGTTGATGAAGAGAAGCGAAGATGGTGGGCGTACATGGTCGCCACAAAGGCTCATTCACGAAGAGGGTGGAGATGCTCTTGTCCGGGTAGGAAATCCATGCCCGATTGTGGAGAACGATGGCAAGACCATACACCTGCTGTTTACCAGGAATGGTCCAGATTGCCTGTTTTATACCAAAAGCACGGATGAGGGAAAAAGTTGGTCTCCGTTCGTCAGGACTTCTGATGATCCCTCTGCTCCAGAGTATGAAAAATCCAATTTTTTGTCGAATTTCGGAGGTTCTCCAGTTGGCGTTGGTGCAGGACCCGTGCATGGAATTCATACCAGCAAGGGCCGACTGATTGCTCCCTCCTACATTGGGCGGAAGATCGATGGCGAGGGAAGAGGTCAATCGTGCATTATCTATTCCGACGATCAGGGGAAAAGCTGGCAGGCTGGTGGAGTGATTCCGTGGGTTCCGGAGTTTCGTCACGGAGAATGTACGGTCGTGGAGCGGACTGATGGGTCTCTCCTCATGAATATGCGAACAGCGGCCCCGGGACTGTATTCCTATGGATATCGGTTAACCTCGGTTAGCCACGATGAAGGCATGACGTGGTCGAAGCCGGTAGTGGATAAAAATCTGCCCTGCCCGGCTTGTCAGGCCAGCATGTTGAGGTTTAGCCCAAACGAAATCCTTTTTCTTAATCCAGCCGTGAATCACCGTGGGGGATTCTCAATCTGGAGCCGTAAGATGCTTACTCTGCGGGTTAGTAGGGATGAAGGTGAAAGCTGGAGCGAAAGCCGTATCGTCAATGACGGCCTGTCTGGCTATTCAGACATGGCTGTAGGAAGAAATGGGCATATCTTCTGCCTCTTTGAAAATGGAGAGAAGGATTATTGTGAAAAAATCACCTTTATCGATTTGAAGCGTTCGTGGCTTCAGAGCAAATAGGGTCTAACTGTCATCTTCTCCCAGGGTGATGTCATCAGGCGTTCCGAAGATCGCATCTGGCCCGCAAGATGAGATTTCCATGAGGGATCCTGAGAGGGGTGAAAGCGGAAGGGGCTACCCCACCGGTCTGTAAGTGCAACCTCAGGGTCATTCCGCAAGCTACCGCAGGGGCAGAATTACCTCAAGGCTTGCGGCAAACAACTGAAGAGAGAAAGAGGATTTGTTCGCTATCGGAAAACGGCCCAGATTTACTGGATGTATGAACCGCCATTTTCCCGAGATCCGATTCGCAGCCAATCTCTGGACCCTTTCCGGCCACCCTTCTTCACGTACGGAGTGGACCTTGGAGGAAAAAGTCGCCGCGATAAAGGACGCAGGCTTTGACGGCGTGAATGACAGGGCCAGTGATCAATTACGAGTTCTTCTGGAGAGGTATGAATTGGGGTTTTCGGGCCTTTTTGATGCTAATGACCCAGCCGAGTATGGAGCGCTGATCGAAGCTCAGCTGAGATGTGGAGCGTCCACAATCAATGTTCAATTATGCGACCACGACACCCCTGAGGCTGAAGCAATCGACAAAACATGTCTTCTCATGGAGGAGGATGAGAGGCAGGGCGCGAATGTTCATCTCGAGGTTCACAGAGATACTTGTACGGAAACGCCGGAGAAGGCCTATGCGATTGCGGACGGCTATAGCAAGGCGACTGGAAAAATACTTCGCATGAATATTGATCACTCTCACCCTGCAATCATTAAACACCTTCAGCCTTCTGATTTCGAGTCGCGATTGCTGGATCGGCCCGAGTTACTACAGCATGGAAACCTGCTTCACTGCCGTCCCTTTAACGGGCACCATTGTCAAATCCCCGTAACAGACGGAAAGGGAGAAATAACTCAGGAGTTTAATGATTATCTGCCGTTTGTAGAGAGTGCGTTTTCTTGCTGGCTTGAAGGCCCACGCCCCAAAAATATTTTATGGATTGTCCCAGAGCTTGGCCCGGTTTCCAGTGGTTACGGGATCTCTACGTGGCCTTCGGTCTGGGACGACTGCATCGTGGCCATGGGTGAGATGAAAAAGGTATGGAACAGACTGAGCAGTCAAGCCCTGTGATGAGGGCGTAGCACGGAGGATAACAGCGGTGCTTGCAATGCCGTCTCCGGAAAGCGAGGATTCTTAAGTGCGGGACCGAGGAGACAAGGAGGTGGTAGTTGTGCGTGCTGGGCAGCCAGGGGTTGAGGATATCGACCGGGTGGCGCTGGAGGAACCATTACAGCTTGTTGTTAACGGTCATTCTGTTGCGGTATTGATGCGGACTCCCGGGGACGACGAAGAACTCGCTGTGGGTTTTTTATGGACAGAGGGAATTATCAGCAGGGGAGATCAGGTTTTAAAAGTAGACCTCGCGACGAAGGAAAATCACGCCCTCGTGTTTCTTGATGATGGAGTAGAGGTGGATCTTAACAGGCTCACCAGGCATCTATTCAGCGCTTCTTCGTGTGGGCTATGTGGTAAAGCCAGTATCGATGCGATCACCTCTCTGCATGAACCTGTGCCGGATGGGCCCTCTTTTCCTGAGTCAAGCCTGCTTGAGGCGCCCTCGTTCTTGCGGTCCGCCCAAGCAACTTTCGAGAAAACGGGAGGGTTGCATGCCTCGGGAATCTTCAGCAGAGAAGGGAGTCTTTTGGCCCTGCGAGAGGATGTGGGGCGTCATAATGCCTTGGATAAGCTGCTCGGATGGGCACTTCTCAATGGCCAGGACCTTTCTGAGAACTTTGTAATAATGTCAGGTCGTCTATCTTTTGAGCTGATGCAAAAGGCGCTTGCGGGGCGTCTGCCTCTTGTTGCAGGTATTTCTGCGCCGTCTTCTCTCGCGGTAGAATTTGCGAGAGAGTCCAATCAGACCCTCTTGGGGTTCTTGCGGGCTCCTCACTACAACGTGTATGCCGGTCTCGAGAGGGTGGTTTCCGGGTGCTGAAATTTAGCAAAGTCCGGCCCGTTGGCATTCAGGCCTGCAGTAAAGCGGTTGCAAAGTGACTCATGCTGGTCGATGACTGCAGGAAGATGAAATTACTTCTGGCCTGTGCACTGGCAGTCTTCCTAAGCCTGATTGGATCAGCTCATCCCGGAGGGCACTACGCCAAGGACCCTTTTCGTCAAATTGATGAGGTCCTTCCGGACCCTAATGAGATTCGCGCTGCAAATGGGGCTCCCGGTCCCGAATACTGGCAACAGAGAGCGGATTACAAAATTCAGGTAGTCCTCGATGATGAGAAGCAGCGGATCAGTGGTTCGGAGGTCATTACCTATACGAACAATTCGCCCCATGCTCTCACTTATCTCTGGGTCCAACTTGATCAGAACCGCTTTGAGCAACAGGCCCTGGGGCACCAGGCCATGGAGGCTCCTGATTTCGAAGATATTGGATTCAGGACTCTTCGCAACGAGCTGTCCCGTGAGAAGTTCGAAGGGGGATACCAAATTCAGTCGGTTCATGATGAGAACCAGAAGCCTCTCCGCTATTCCATTATTGATACCATGATGAGGGTGGAGGTGTCCGTAAAGCCCGGTGCTACCACGGTTTTCGGTATCGACTGGGAGCACAATATTGTTAACGCAAAGGCGATCAGGGCAAGAGGCGGCTACGAATACTTCAAGAATGATGATAACTACATATATACGATCGCTCAGTGGTATCCCCGGATAGCGGCATTTACCGATATCAACGGCTGGCAGAATAAACAGTTTCTTGGGCGTGGGGAGTTTGCCCTCGAATTTGGAGATTACGAGGTGTCACTTACCGTCCCGGCTGATCATATCGTTGCGGCCACGGGAACACTAGCCAATGCCGGGGAAGTACTTAGCGCAGTCCAGCAGGAGCGGTTGAAGCAGGCGGAGGGCAGTGATGAGCCCACCTATGTCGTAACGCCGGCGGAGGCGAAGGAAAATGAGAAGAGTAAAGCAGAAGGGAGTAAGACGTGGGTGTTTCGGGCAGAAGATGTCCGGGATTTTGCGTGGGCTTCCTCAAGGAAGTTTGTCTGGGATGCAGCACACGTTCAGGTAGGGAGCCGGGAAGACCGGGTGTGGGCGATGTCCTTTTTTCCTAATGAAGGAGATCCGCTTTGGAGCAAATACTCCACCCATTCTGTGATCCACGCCTTGCAGGTTTTTTCCAAACACACCTTCGATTATCCCTACCCGGTAGCGATTTCTGTCCACGGCCCGGTGTTTGGCATGGAATATCCCATGATCTGTTTTAACGGGCCCCGGCCCGAGGACGATGGAACATATTCACGCCGTACCAAGTATGCGCTGATCTCGGTTGTCATCCACGAGGTGGGGCACAACTGGTTTCCAATGATTGTCAACTCGGATGAGCGGCAGTGGACATGGATGGATGAGGGGTTAACCACTTTCTGTCAGTTCCTCGCAGAACGGGAGTGGGAAGAAAAATATCCTTCACGGAGAGGGATGCCCCCCAGCATTGCCAGTTATATGAAACGGGATGATGAAATGCCGATCATGACAAACTCGGAATCCCTTCGTTACTTTGGCAGTAATGCTTATGCGAAGCCAGCAGTAGCCCTGAATATTCTACGGGAGTCAGTGCTTGGGCGGGAAAATTTTGACTATGCGTTCAAGGAGTATGCGAACAGGTGGAAGTTCAAACGCCCGACTCCTGCCGACTTCTTCCGAACGATGGAGGATGCCTCGGGGGTCGATCTTGATTGGTTCTGGACGGGGTGGTTCTACACCACGGAGCATGTTGATGTCGGTATCAGGGGGGTAAAACTCTACCAGATAGACACCCAAGATCCGGACGTGGAAAAGCCTCGAGAGAGGGCGAAGAGAGAAGAGGAAGATGCGAAGTTGCTGACGAATCAGCGCAACAGAGGAATAAAAAGGTATACCGACCAGTATCCTGATCTCTTGGATTTCTATAACGCGAACGGTGAATACGATATCACGAAGACAGATCGGGATGACTTCCAGGAGTTTCTCAAGAAGCTGGAGGATCACGAAAGAGAGATTCTGGAGAGTAACCGCTACTTTTATCAGATTGAGCTCACCAATGAAGGCGGCCTCGTCATGCCTGTGGTGCTAAGAGTGGTCTATGACGACGGGGAAGTAAAAGTAATGCGCCTACCGGCTGAGTTATGGAAGAGAGACTCACGGAGGACGTCCAAGCTTCTTGTTTCGACGAAGAAAGTGGTCAGTATCGAGTTGGATCCAAATCTTGAAATTGCTGACGCTGATCGATCGAACAATGAATGGCCAGCGCGCCCTGAGGAGCTCCGGTTTACTTTGGAGAAGGATGAGAAGAAAAACCTCATGCAGCGATTGAAAGAGGAGAGAGAGAAGGGTGATAAAGAAAAGAAATAGTCAGACTGCCCCGACTCTTTCTTCAAGACCGGTTTGAGAGCTTGAACCTTGAAAAGCTCAATCCTTACATCATCCTCCATGGGTGATTGCGGAGACAGGTATATTCGAGGTGGTTACCCGGGGGAAGGGAACCTATGAAATTACTGATGAAGTGGCAGAGGTTGTGCGTCGTTCAGGCATTTCAGAGGGTAATGTGACGGTCTTTGTCAGACATACCAGTGCCAGCTTGGTGATCATGGAGAATGCGGATCCTAGTGCGAGGAGGGACCTCGAGGAATTCTTTGAGCGGTTGGTGCCGGAGGATTCAGATTACTTTGTTCATACCATTGAGGGCCCCGATGACATGCCCTCACACATCAGAATGGCCCTGACGAGGACAAGCGAAGTGATCCCGGTAACGCGGGGTCGTATGGCGCTAGGCACTTGGCAGGGCGTGTTCCTTTTTGAGCACAGAAGGGCGAGCCATAAGAGGGAAATTGTAGTCAGTGTCGTTGGCGCCTAGGCGAGGGTTTCAATATGAGAGTAAAATTAGTTTTGGCGCCGGGCTCAGAAGAGCTGGGGGTTCAACTTTGCTAGTTGCACGGGCTGTCAGCAACCCACTAGGCTCTGGCGTGGACGAAAAGGTGTCACAATTGATCGAGCTGGCCCTGAGTGAGGACATAGGGTCAGGAGATGTGACCTCTCAATATTTTGTTTCAGAACAGCGCGAGGGACAGGCCTTTCTTGTGGCAAGATCAGAAGGAGTAGTGGCAGGTGTGGAAATCGGGGCAGAAGTTTTCCGAAGAGTCGACCCTGCTTGTGAGGTCACAGTGATGCTGCAGGATGGATCGAGTGTTTTCCCTGGCGTCCAGATTCTTGAAGTTTCAGGAAAGGCCCAGTCGTTGCTGACTGCGGAGCGGACTGCTATCAATTTTGTGCAACGGCTTTCCGGGGTGGCAACGAGGACCTCGAAATTCGTCAAGGCCGTAGAGGGAACGGGGGTCACTATCATGGACACCCGTAAGACAACACCGGGATGGAGACTTCTTGAAAAAAATGCAGTAGTTTCAGGGGGTGGATACAACCATCGAATGGGTTTGTATGACCGCGCAATGGTGAAGGATAATCACCTTCTTGTGGATGGCACCTCGGTAGACCTGAAAAATTCCATTCAGTCCATGAAGAAAGATCATCCCGAGATAGCGGTAGAACTCGAGGCCGATACGCTCGAGCAGGTAGAGGCTTTTCTTGGTATGAATGAAGTTGATTATCTGCTCCTCGACAATATGGATAATTTTACCATCAAAAAGGCGGTTTCGATGCGGGGTGATCGGAAACGGCCTGTTCTGGAGGCCAGTGGAGGGGTGAGCCTTGAAACGGTGAGAGGAATTGCTGAAACAGGTGTCGATTGTATTTCAGTCGGAGAGCTTACGCACTCGGCTGTAGCCCTGGACCTTGCGCTGGATTTTGTTCCTCTTCCGGAGAGAGGTTGAGGAGTCGTGAATCCACGTTATGACCTCAGAGCGAAAATTTGCAGGACTGGGTAGCCGCATTGAGTGGCATGAAAACCTTGGCTCAACCAATGATAGGGCCTTGGAAATTGTCCTCGAGCATGGAAGAGAAGCCGAGGGCTGGATTGTCGGGGCAGAGGCCCAAACGGCAGGGCGAGGGCGGAAGGGGGCGCAATGGTTATGTGAGCCGGGCAGAGGTCTGGCTTTTTCTCTGGTCCTGTGCCCTCGCTGGGAGCGGAGATACTGGGGTTGGCTCAGTCTGGGCGCGGCCCTTTCAGTGTGTACCGGAGGGCCGGAGCCTCTGGGGTTGGCGCCGTTGATCAAATGGCCAAATGATGTGCTCGTTGAGGGTCGGAAGGTGTGCGGAATTCTCATCGAAACCCGGGGGCCCTGTGCGGTAGTTGGTATTGGGCTCAATGTGAATGAGAGTGCGTTTCCCCCGGAGCTTGGGGCCATTTCGCTTTTTCAGCTGCTTGGGCGGGAGGTGGACCGGGAACAACTGGTAGGGGAGATACGGGAGAAAATGACAGAACTGCTCGAATTGGATCCCCAGGTGATTGCTGAGAGGGTATGGGAACGGTTGGCATGGAGAGATAAAGTTGTGGTGACGGCCTCGGGCAGAAAGGGCCGAATCCGGGGATTTGGTGAGAATGGAGAGCTGAAAGTTGAAACCCCCAGCGAGTTGCTCACTTTATGTGATCCGGAGGGTGTTCGGCTTGCAGAGAGGCTGGATTAGCCCTTCGATTCCTGCTCGTCCGAGAACGGTTAGCGCGGTGGGGTATCACTCGATCAATGGCTTATCGTGGGGCGGACAGTCTTTTGAGAGTCCGAATGTCTTGAAATCAGGATGCTCGTGGGTTTCCCTCCGCCGGCAATGGCAGAGCTCAGCAAGGCATACGAACCTCGCGAGGTAGAGGAGAAATGGCACCGGAAGTGGCTGGAGTCGGATGGATTCCGTGCGGACGAAACCTCGGAGAAACCCGCTTACTCCATAGTCATTCCGCCTCCGAACGTTACTGGAATTCTTCATATGGGGCACGTCCTGAACAATACCCTGCAGGATATCCTGTGTCGCAGGGCCCGTCAGGAAGGTAAGGAGGTGCTTTGGTTGCCGGGCACAGACCATGCGGGGATCGCCACCCAGACAAAGGTTGAGCAAAAGCTCAGGGCCGAGGGTCAGACTAAGCATGATGTTGGGCGGGAAAAGTTTCTTGAGATGGTATGGGAGTGGAAGGAACACCACGGAGGGATCATCATCGAGCAGTTGAAGCGCCTTGGATGCTCGTGTGACTGGAGCCGCGAGCGCTTTACGATGGATGAGGACTATTCCCGTGAGGTTCAGCAGGTCTTTGTTCACTTGTTCCAAAAAGGGCTGATTTACCGTGGCAAGAGAATGGTCAATTGGTGTCCAGTCTCGCTGACCGCCCTTTCAGATGAAGAGGTGGAAATGAGGCCGCAGAGCTCGAAGCTCTACTACATGAGGTATGAGTTAGTTGATGATCCCGGAAGCCACCTCCAGATTGCTACCACTCGTCCTGAGACACTGATGGGAGATACGGGTGTTGCGGTTAACCCAAAAGACCCTCGGTATGGTCACCTTGTAGGTCAGAGAGTGCGAAGGCCTTTCCCCGCAGCGGAAATTCCAATAGTGGCCGATGAACACATCGATATTGAGTTTGGGACGGGAGTTCTGAAGGTGACACCGGCTCATGATAAGGCGGACTTTGAAATCGGATTGCGTCACAATCTTGAGATTATTGATGTGCTCAATCCGGACGGCACCATCAATTGTCCCGAGTGCTCTGATCTCCATGGGCGAGATCGTTTCGAGGTGAGAGAGCTCGTAGCTTCCAAACTAGAGGGCCTTGGCCTTCTGGAGAAGGTCGAGGACTACGAGAATAATGTCGGATTTTCTCAACGTGCAGGTGTGCCAATAGAGCCTCGTATTTCGATGCAATGGTTCCTGAAGTATCCAGAGGTTGAGCGAGCGACGAGGGTTGTAGCAGAGGGCGCAATCGTGTTTCGTCCCGACCGCTGGAAAAAGACCTACCTTCACTGGCTGGAGAACATTCAAGATTGGTGCATTAGTCGTCAGCTATGGTGGGGTCATCGTGTCCCGGTGTGGTATCGGAGAGACAAGGTCGACTCGCTACAGGAGGCAGAAAGTCTGGATCTGTCCCACCTCGAAAATGGCGATATTCATGTGGGGGTAGATCCCCCAGATGAGAGTGATGTGGAATGGGTGCAGGACCCAGACGTAATGGATACGTGGTTCAGCTCATGGCTGTGGCCGTATGCAACAATGGACGAGCCCACGCAGACTAAGTTTTACCCGACCACAGATCTTTGCACAGGTCCTGATATTATCTTTTTCTGGGTTGCCCGTATGATTATGGCGGGGTTGGAGTTCAAAGATGAAATCCCATTCAGCAACGTATACTTTAATAGTATTGTACGGGATATCGATGGGAGAAAGATGTCGAAAACCCTTGGGAACTCGCCGGATCCTCTCGACTTAATGTCGGATTATGGAGCTGACGCTTTGCGTTACGGCCTGATGCGTATTGCTCCGACAGGCTTAGACGTGAAGTATGACGAAAAGCAGATCGAGGAGGGGCGCAATTTTGCTAACAAGCTTTGGAATGCATGCCGCTACCGGCAGATGCAGGGGCCTGTAACAGGTGTGTCTACCAGGCCTAATATCTATGCGATTGCTATTCTCACGAAATTAGAAGCGCTTGAAGAAGGTGTGCGGCGCGCTTTGGAGAGCTATGCTTTTAATGATGCTGCGCAGCAATTATACCAGTTCTTTTGGTCGGAGTTCTGCGATTGGTATCTCGAATCGGTTAAAGGGGACTTTGCCGAAGAAGCTGACCCGAAACGCAAGGCTTCGACTCTTGAGGTGATCGATATTGTTCTCGATCGCTACCTCCAGTTGATACATCCGTATATGCCTCATCTCACCGAGGAGCTGTGGGAGCAGCTTGGGTTTGCAGGAGGCTCTCTTCTCATGAAGCAGGAGCTTCCAAAAAACTCTCCAGTGCAAAAGTTCGGATTATCCGAGGAGGAGTGTCAAGCGGCTGAGGAAAAGGTTGGAGAGGTCTATGAGTCAGTATCGCGAATCAGAAACCTGAAAGCGGAATACAATCTCGCGGCGAACCGGAACGTTGGTCTGATCATCAAGGCGGGCAGTGGTTGGGCGGAAGGGGAAGGGGCCACTCTGGCTCTTCTTTGCGGCGCACGGGAGGTGGAATTTTCCGAGAATTTCGAGGCACCAAAGGGAACTCCAGTTGTAGTAACAGCAATCGGGGAAGTGTATCTTCCCTTGGAGGGGCTGATTGATCTCGATGCTGAGAGGAAAAGAATTGGAGCGGAAATCGCCAAGGTTAAAAAAGAGCTCACGCGAAGCGAGGGAATGCTGGGAAATCCAAAGTTTGTAGAGAATGCAAAGCCGGAAATCGTGAAGAAGGAGCAGGGTCGCTTGGAGCAGTGGCGAGAGAAAATGACCCAGTTAGAAGAGCTTCTGAAAGCGCTGTCCTAGCGGGGCGAGCTCTCGTTGCTACAGAATCTTCAATAGAACGATCAGAATGAGAGATATTGCGGAACTTCCGGGCCTTCAGAAAGAAGGGGTAGTGCTTCTCTGCGGGGCCGGGATGGAGACAGTGGAAAAATTTATCGCCAGCGATGCGGTTGACATTGTCGAACGCCTTGAGGAGGTCGGTAAGAATTTCGAGGAGGGGATCAGGCCGCCTTCGCAGAGTCTTGTCGAGGCGTGGCAGATGTCGGGCCGTGAGTTGCTGGAAAAGGACGTCAGAGCATCGGGCCGAGAGGCGTCCGAGGTTTCGGCTGAGGACGTGCAGAAGGCTGGGATCCAGATCAGCTCCCTGCCTGTGGCCAGAATCTTTGAGTTAGAATCAACGGTAGAGCCAACAGCCGAACCCCAGAGGCCGAAGGAGTGGGGGCAAAAATCTGACGGGGAGTTGGGAGTGGGTGACCGCGATTACACAGTGAGACAGAAACCTCGTGAGGCCTTTCGTAGCCTGAGTGGCGCCCAAAAAGCAGAACCGAAGATCGGGCACCGGAGCCGTGGTAAGCCTCACCCTAATGCAAGGTTTGTTCGCTGGGCTGCACTTCTCACGGTGGCTACGACCTTGTTAGGGATGTTGTCATTGGTTGGTGTGATCGTAGTTGCAGTAATGGCCTTTGGATTTGGGTTTCGACCCGCGCCAGGTATGGCTGTTGCATTACTTCTGTTTCCCGGAGCTCTCATCTTTTATCTGCTTATGGGGATCCGGGCACGGTGCCAGTATTGTGGGGAAAGGTGTTTCGTGAGTAAGAATTGCCAGAAACATGAACGAGCCGTCCGATCGATTCTGGGGTTTGGTTTTGCGGCGGCACGAGATGTCCTTCTGTTCTCGAGCTTTCGCTGTATGTATTGTGGCTCAAAGATTCGCTTGAAGGATTGAGTCTTTCCTGCGGCCCCTGATTACTCACGATTTCTTGAGTCGATAAGAATAGTGACAGGTCCATCGTTCACAAGAGCGACCTCCATCATTGCCCCGAAGCGCCCTTGCTTGACTTCTTGTTCGAGATAACTGGAGAGGGATATACAGAATTGCTCGTAGAGTGGCTTTGAATGTGCAGGAGGTGCTGCCCTGATAAAGGAGGGGCGGGTTCCCTTACGGGTACTGGCATGGAGGGTGAACTGGCTGACGACAAGTGCGCGTCCCCCGGTATCGTGCAGAGAGCGGTTCATACGACCTTCCGCGTCTTCAAGGATCCGGAGGCTTGCGATCTTTTTTGTGAGCCATTCGATATCCGTCGAGTCGTCTGCTTCTTCAATGCCTAACAGGATGAGGAGCCCGGATTCGATTGATGAAATGACCATTCCTTCGACAGCGACGGAGGCACTTGATACTCGCTGAATGACGGCACGCATGTCCTGACTGTGATTCCCCTGACTAATCATTCAAGCAATCTGCGATGTTGGGATACCCTCTGAGAGCCAATCGGAGAACCCACGCGGAACACCTTTTTTCTCGATAAATATAAATAAATCATCGATTATTTTGATAATGGCGACCGCCTTTGACGTCTTGAATGAACATTCACCATCTTGAACTCTTCTACTTCGTTGCCAAATATGAAGGTATTACGGCAGCAGTTCGGCGGATGCCCTATGGGATTCAGCAACCGGCAGTGAGTGGGCAGATTCTTCAGCTTGAAAAAGAGCTAGGAGTGAAGCTCTTCAACCGGAGGCCCTTCGCGCTGACGCCTGCCGGAGATGAATTGTATGATTTTGTCTATCCCTTCTTTTCTCAAGTTGGAGAGGTGGAAGCTCGTCTCAAAGGAGAAGAAGGTTCTCATCTGCGCATAGCGGCTTCCGGTTCTGCACTTCGTATTCACCTTCCTGACCTCCTCGCGGAAGTTCGAACGAAGCGCCCATCTGCCCGCTTTTCTCTACGTGAGGTGGAGCCGGGGGAGCTACAGGGGCTTCTTAAGAGTCAGCAGGTTGATCTTGCCATAAGCATTATCGGCGAACGGATCACCGAGGGCTTACAGACGGTGGAGCTATTGAAAATACCTCTCGTGCTTCTGGTGCCGGAGCAATGGAAGGAGCGGGGGCTAAGTGACCTGCTGGCTAAAAATGAGGATACGGGGCGGAAGGCCCCACGGTATCCACTCGTTGGTCTGCCCGCAGGGAACGTTCTTGGAAAAATCTTTCTCGATACCTTTGAGGAGAGAGGTGTCGACCTCGTTCCAGATATGGAGGTGGACTCCCTAGACCTTGTTGGAGATTACGTCTCGTGGGGCTTTGGCATGGGAATGGGAGTGGAGATCCCTGGTAAGGGGCCTCCGGATGGGCTGAGGGCAATCCCCTTGAAAGGATTTTCTCCGGTGGTTGTGGGGGCAATCCACCAGGAAAACCTGAAGCCTATCGCGAGCGATTTTCTGGAATTGGCTCGTGAGCGTGCTAAAAATTTAGCGAAGTCGAGTTGACCCATGATCAGAGAAGGCCTGATTTTAAAAATTGACTGTCCTGATCGTGCTGGGTTGGTAGCTAAGATTGCAGGATATGTCTCCGAGCACGAAGCAAACCTCGTCGAGTTCAATCAGTTTACCGATGCGGTCAGAAGCAGATTCTTTGCCCGCCTGGAAATTGACACCTCCGGGCTGAAGGTCGAGACCGATGAATTTGTAAGAGGATTTGGGACATTGGGTCGTCTTCTCGAGGCTCAATGGCATTTTCGACGTCTTCCATATCGAATGAGAACTGCAGTGCTCGTCACGAAAACCGACCATTGTCTCAACGAGATTCTGTGGCGGGCACAGCTTGGCGAATTACCAGTAGAAATTACCTCCATTATCGGGAATAGAGATGACTGCCGCCTCATCGCGGAGCAGGCAGGTATACCCTTTCATCATGTAGAGATCGGAGAGGACAAAGAGGAGGGGTTTCGATCCATCGATAGATTGTTAACGAAGCAGGCGGTGGAGCTCGTCGTGCTGGCCCGCTTCATGCAGGTTGTTCCGGGGTGGCTTTGCGCGGCCTACAAGGGACGCATGATCAACATCCATCATAGCTTTCTTCCGGCTTTTGTAGGAGCTAATCCCTATCGGAAGGCCTTCGAGAGAGGGGTAAAGCTGATTGGAGCAACATGCCATTATGTAACCGAGGATCTTGATGCTGGCCCCATTATTGATCAGGAGGTTGAGCGGGTTCAGCATTACCACTCAGTTCACGATCTTATCCGTCTCGGACGCGATTGTGAGCGCTCTGCCCTCGCAAAGGGCATTCGATATCATGTGCATGAGAGGATTATTCTCGATAACCACCGCGCGATCGTTTTCCCGGACTGATCCTGAGGGCCTAATGTGGGAGGGTCGTCTGCAGGAGAGAAGTGCTCTTTACTGCGTCAAGCGCCACCGGGCCTCTGGGCAGAAGGAGAAAGTCGCCAGTTGAATAGACGTTACCGCGCTTGTCCTGGATCTCACCATTGGTGACGGTGATTATCGAAAATCGATCAGGGTCAGGATTGCATATCGTAGTTCCTGGTGGGAGCTCGAGGAAGTCCACCTTGAAGTGCTGGCATGTTGCCAGATTCTGCCCCTCTGGCTGGTCCATTGAGGGTTCGTAATCCGTGAAGTCAATGCTCGCCAGGGATTCACGCACATGCAGATCTCGTGGTCTCCCATCCAGGCCCACTCTATTCCAGTCAAAGACACGGTAGGTTGTATCTGAGTTCTGCTGTATTTCGTAAATCAGCATTCCAGCCCCAATAGCATGCAGTCGCCCTGAGGGAATAAAAATGGATTGGCCGGCTCGCGGCTCCACGGAGTGGATCATGTTCTCCATAGATCCGCTACGGATCGCTTCCTCAAACTGCCCGCGGGTAATTCCCTTTCGAAGGCCCACGTAGAGTTTGGATCCAGGTAAAGCCCGGGCGATATACCACATCTCTGTTTTTGGGGAGCCTCCTAGCAGGGGTGCGATCTGTGCCGGAGGGTGAACTTGAATGGAGAGATCGTCCTTTGAGTCCAGAATCTTCATGAGAAGAGGGAAGCGAGAGCTTTTCAGGTTATCGCCAAAAAGCTCTTCCCTCCTGAAGTTCCACAGCTCATGGAGACTGCTTCCAGCCCATCTGCCAGAGCTGACAATAGACTGCTCCGATGGCCGATCGGACACTTCCCACGACTCACCCCACGGCCCTGGCCCGGGTAATTGTCGGCCCAGCAGGGTTTCCAGAGTTCTTCCGCCCCAGACCCGGGGCATGTAGAGCGGCTGGAAGTGGATTGGCGACACGATCAGTGCCGGAGAATGGACGCGACCTGCTGGAAGAGTCAAGCAGTGAGAGACTATTAGGCGGCTCTACGGGGGCGGACACGGAATGCCTTCAAGCAGATTCGAGAATATCTTCGATCGCACTCTTGAACTTACTTCCCATCAGGCCTGAGAGGGTAGATTGGTAATCAGCGCAGGTCTCGATAATACACAAGTTTGGGAGCTGGTAGAGGGAATAGGATTCACAGGAGGCTTGCCGCAGAATGCTCGTCTTGCCACTCGAACCCGTCCAAGTAACTTGGCGGCAGAGGGAGGGCAGGTATTCCCGCATAGCGAGAAGATAGCAGCCACCTCCATGACCTTCACCGGTAACGGCTTCATAGTTTTTGTTGAGCTGGGCGAAAGTTGCGTGGATCCAGCGACTTGAAATCTCTATGCAATTGGGGCCAATGAGGGCAACTTGTTGATACCCTTCGCAAAATGCATTCTCTGCGGCACGAGATATCCGGCTTCCAAGATCACCATCTGATTGAGGTTTAAAATCGATTGCCTCGATATCCAGATGGATGCCGGGGTGATCAATGATCTCTGAGAGCAGCCAAAAGCGGATAGCGTCATGCGCGTCTGCGGGGCGGTAGCAGAATCTCAGGTGACACCTTTCAAGGCCACTTAACTGTGTAAGAAGCAGCCGAATCGTGGCCCGGTAAACTACCTCGGCCTTGTTCGTGCCCAGAATATTGGCAGTCGAGGGGTCCAGCTGACTTGGTAAGGCTTCTTCCAGAAAAACGATGAGGAGGCGCATGAGGCAGAGGCGAGGAAGGATACGGGAAGATCTCCTCGAAAACTTAAATTTTGTTGATAATCAAAAAAAGCGGTATTCGATCTTGTTTGACCCTTGATTTTAGGGGATTCTATGGCGCGCAGAGCTCAAGAAAACTCTGTAGGAACGTCTATGGCGAGGAATAAGTCAAAGCGCAAGGGTAGCAACGAGACTCGTTGGTCCCGTGAAGCGATGGGTGTCCTGCTGGCTGGCATTGGGATCCTTTTGCTCTTGTCGCTTGTTTCCTACACGCCGGGAGATTTGCCGATCAAGATTCCCTTCACCGATTGGGCTCTCCTCAGCGGGTTTGCCCTTGATCTAGAGGCCAACAATCCGCGTGAAAACTGGATTGGACCGATTGGAACACTGCTTGGGTTTATTCAAATTCAAATCTTTGGTGTCGCGGCCTTTCTTCTTCCACTCGGAATGCTGTGGTTAGGCGTCGGGCGGCTTTTCATGGGTGCGGCCTACAGTCTACGGACTACAATCGGGTTTTGCGTTTGCCTTGTGAGTGGAGCCAGTCTTGTGGCGGTGCAGGAGAGCTTTTTCCCCAGCTGGAAAGAAGCTTATCTGATTGCGGGGCCTGGGGGGGTGGTGGGTGAGGGCCTCGGCGTTGTTGTTCTCAAGGGAATGCTCAGTAGTGCGGGGTCGATTATTCTTCTCGGTATTGTGTATTGGCTGAGCTTTTTCACTCTGTTGGGGGTTCATCCAGTCAAATTTGTCAAAGCCTTGGTTCTCTGGAGCATCGAAAAATTCCAGCAGGCCCGGGAAGCTTGGGGCAGGAGAGTGGCTCAGAGGGAGCATGGGACAAAACGAAAGGCGGCTGGGAAGAAATCTTCTCCGTCGAAAGGAAAATCGAGAAAGAGCAAACGCCAGAAAACGGATGAAGAAGAGGCTGGAGAGCGAGAGCTTGTTGAGGAGCTTGTCAGCTACGAGCAAGATGAAAAGGGGCAATCGCATCTTCCCTTGCAGGAAATCCCGGAGCCGCAAATCATCGACGCGACCCAGAGAATCACACCGACAATGGCGGCTGGCTCCAAGCCTTTTGAGCGAAAGAGCTCTCCGCAGCATGCGGCTCTTAGTACGGAGGGCTTCGAGGATTATGAGCTTCCGGGGTTTGATTTGCTCGAATACGGGGAGGAGGAGGCTCCTTCGGAAGATAATACGGATGCTCTTATTGCCCAGCAGACAAAAATCGTGGAAACCCTCAAGGCCTTTGGCGTTGATGTGACCGCTGGTGATATTACCAGAGGTCCCACAATTACCCGGTATGAAGTGTATCCGAGTATCGGCTTGCGGGTCAGCCGGATTGCACAGTTAGAGCCCGACCTTGCCCGGGCCACTAAGGCGGAACGGATCAACATTCTCGCTCCGATCCCGGGAAAGGATACCGTAGGTATTGAGATTGCGAATGATTCCCGGATGCCTGTAGCCCTTCGGGAACTACTGCAGGATGACGAGTTTCGCAGTTCCAAGCGGAAAATTCCCCTCGCGCTGGGCAAGGACGTCTATGGGAAAGCCGTAATCGGCGATCTCGCGGCTATGCCTCACCTGCTGGTTGCGGGTGCTACAGGGTCCGGTAAGTCAGTCTGTATCAATTCGATTATCTCGAGCATCCTTTTCAAGTTTGGCCCAGATGAACTTCGCTTTATCATGATCGATCCCAAGGTGGTGGAGATGCAGGTCTATTCCGATCTGCCTCATCTTGTTGTCCCTGTTGTGACAGACCCAAGAAAAGTAGTTGGAGCGCTTAAATGGTGCGTCAACGAAATGGAGCGGCGCTACAAGGTGTTTGCCAAGGAGGGAGTCCGAAATTTTGACTCCTTTAACAGCCGGGCAAGAGATAAGGGTGTTCCGGTGATGGCCGAGGAGGAGGAACTTGAGGAGGAGGATGAAGTGATCGATGAGGAGCATGTTGAGTCGATCGCCGCTGCTCTTGAGGACGGCGAGCTAGGGCCGATAGATGGTGAATGGAAAGAAGAGGAAGAGGAAGAGACTCCTGACAGGTTCCCCTATATCGTGATAATTATTGATGAGCTTGCAGATCTCATGCAGACGGCTCCCGCGGATGTAGAAATGTGTATCGCCCGGATCGCGCAGAAAGCGAGAGCGGCAGGAATTCATTTAATCGTGGCAACGCAGACGCCTCGAGCGGATGTAGTGACTGGGATTATTAAGGCAAATATACCAAGTCGTATCGCGTTTCAGGTTTCCTCCGCCTTGGATAGCCGGGTCATTCTTGATGGAAAGGGAGCAGAGAAGCTGGTGGGGAAAGGTGACATGTTGTTTTTGCCGCCGGGATCAGCAAAGCTCGATCGAGCTCAGGGAGCATGGATTTCGGACGAGGAAGTTGAATCCCTCGTGGAATTTTGTTCAGTGCAAAGTGAGCAGCGTTTCGAGGAGAGCGTGCAGGCCAGCATTGACGGGGGCGGAGCTGGTGATGATGGCGATGAGGATGAGGTCTCAAATGCAGACGAAGAAATTCTTCAAAAGTGTATCGAAGTCATAGTGCAGGAGCAGAAAGCCAGCACGTCGTTGCTTCAGAGACGGCTCAGGCTCGGCTACACCCGTGCTGCGAGGATGGTTGATATTCTTGAGCAGCGTGGCGTCATAGGCCCTGCTGATGGCTCTCGAGCACGTGAAGTGTTCCTCAAGGGGGAGCCTGCTGTGGTGGACTAGGGCCAATCATTGAGCCTTTCTTGCCCGTAAAGAGGCGAGGGCCGGTCGGACCGTGCTTATGATAGCCTTCTGGGCCTGCTCGACAGACTGATCTGCATCGATGATGTGGACGAAGTCATCTTTTACGGAGTGAAATATCTCCCGGCAGAGTTGGAGAGATTCTCTTCGCTCAAATTGATTTCCCCGCCCATCGCGGACCCCAATTCGGGCCATTGCAGTATCCAGTGATAGTTCAAGAAGGAGAAGGAGGTCAGGGCGTGGCGCGAACTCCTCATTGGTCCGGCGGATTTCCTGAGGATCGAAGCCTCGAATTCCCTGATAGGCCATGGTCGAGAAGTAGTAGCGATCAAGAACGACGATGTCTCCAGCCTTGAGAGCGGGTAAAATGAGGCGTTCAACATGTTCCCGGCGGTCTTTGTGGAACAGGTCCAATTCTTCCTCCGCAGACAGGCGGCCGGTAGTGGCCGACTCCCGAAGCTTACGGCCATAGATGCCGTCCGTAGGCTCGCGGGAGTGGGTGACATTAAAGCCCTGTTCCCGCAACGCTTCGGCGAGGAGGCGCGTCTGAGTGGATTTGCCGGTGCCATCAATCCCTTCGAGGACGATGAGTAAGCCAGGGTAATTTGCTGGGAGGTTCAGGGGAGTCGAAGGTTGGGTGAAATCCTCTCTGGTATATCGCGGGTATGCTATGGGCTCCAGAGTTGCAGAATGCGCTCCCGGCAGGATTCGAACCTGCGACCTACGGATTAGAAATCCGTTGCTCTATCCAGCTGAGCTACGGGAGCGTGGCCGTGAGTTTACGCGATCAGCCGTGCTTGGCAAGGCAGCCCGAGGGGGAAGGGAAAAGATTTCTGAGGTGGAGTGCTGCCTCGAGGTGGATAGCTGTCTCTTTGGCGAGGTCCAGGAAATCACACGCCTTCTCCTGTCTTATCTGCCGCTGCGATCGCCTCCAAGTCGCCCTCCTCGCAGCAGCGTACAAACCCCTCAGTGTAGCGTTTCAGCTTTTCCCAGCTTTCGCGGATGCTATCTGCCTCACTCGGGGTGATAGAGTGGTCGAGAGCGGATTCGGAAATACGGCGCAGCAGTTTTGAGAACTGGTCGATGATTTCGCTGGTGGCAGGTAAAACCTCATAGCCTTCCGCAGAATTTTGTGTGGGGTTTTTGACAAAATAGCCTCCGCATTGCTGGCAAAGCCATTCTACGATATGATTCTCTCCTGTGAGTCGAATAATTTCGAGGATTCGATCAAGTGGGTTTCGGCTCCCGCTTCCGTTGTCCGATTGTTCCTGAGCCCATTTATAAACCAAAGAGAGCGAGACTCCGAGTTCTCCAGCGATCGCCTTAGGGCTCGTCTTCTCGAAAGATTGCTTAAAGACCTCGTGCGAATCCATAATCCCATGCTACCCAAATCTTGTGGCGAATAGCAAGAAAACGGGTGAGGCACGAACGGCGCAGTCTGACCGTCACGCGCTCGAGGGGATGGCCTGCTCGTCTGGATTCTCCTCGAGATGAATAAGATGTTCGTCTGCTAGCTCCTCTATCTCGAGCAGGGAGGCCACGGTGGAAAGGCGCCGGCGAAGGGGCTTCGCCCCGGGGAAGCCTTTGCAGTAGGCCATCAGGCGGGAGCGCATTGCCATCATAGATTGGTTTTCATTACCGTATCGATTGCTTTCGATTGCGAGACGGCAGTGCTGGGTGATAAGTTGCCAGCGCTCGTTGAGAGGAACGGGGGAGGGAGTCTTTCCGGTCTCCAGATAGTTCTTCGCCTGTCGAAAGATCCACGGGTTTTGCATGGCGGCACGTCCAATCATCACCCCTGAGACGCCGGTTGTTTCTCGTCTTTTTTGAATATCCTCACCTGAGCCCAAGTCTCCATTCCCGATCACGGGTACTGAGACATGATGAGAGCACTCGTTGATGACTTCCCAGTTGGCCTCTCCCCGGTATCCCTGAGAGCGGGTTCGTCCATGAATTGAGATCGCTTGCATGCCTGAATCCTCAAGGACAGAGCAGACTTCTGGTGCGTTAATCGAATTCTCGTCCCACCCAATACGAATCTTTGCAGTGACAGGAACTTGGTTTCCGACTGCCTCGGCGACTCCATGGGCGACTGAGGCGAGGACAGGGCAATCCCTCAGAAGAGAGGATCCTCCATTCTTGGAGACAACCTTGTTTACCGGACAACCGAAATTGATATCGATAAAATCAGGCTGCTGCCAATCGATGATTTTCCGGGCGGCTTCTCCCATCCTCTTGCCGTCTGCACCGAAAAGCTGAACGCCTACTGGCCGCTGTTGATCGGTAAATTCGGTATACTTCCGGGTGCGGGCATCCTGTTGGATGATGCCCTCGCTTGAGACGAACTCAGTGACCATTACGTCGGCACCTAGCTCTTTGCAGATACTTCGGAAGACCACGTCCGTCACTCCCGCCATCGGCGCGAGGTAGAGAGGAAAAGCGCCGCTCTGGAACCAAGGAAGCACAGGGGGAGTTTACGCCGTTTCCGGACGCGCTGAAACGAATGGTTTAAGAGTAACTGCGAAAGAGCGGAAAGCTTGAAACTACTCGAAGGGTTTAGACTCCCAGCCAATCTCCTCAACGAGGTCCTGCACTCTCTTCCCGTATTCCACGTAGCTCTTATAGCACTGGTCCCAATCCGGCTTCTGACCATCCTCTACATGGAACACCGTGGCAACATGTGGCTCGATGGCGAACCCTCCATCATAGCGTCGGGCCTTGAGGTCGCGCATGATGTGCTGAAGGTGACAGTCGCCCTCTCCAGGCATGGTGTACTCGGGTTCGGTCTGCCCCACTTTTGGATAGCGGCAGTCTTTGATGTGGACATGCACAACGTGCTCCTTGATGTCATTGTAGAATCCTAAGGCATCCTGGAACGGATGAGGTTCTGATTTAGAGCGGTCGCGCTGGAAGACTGGGTTGCCGGTATCAAATACCAGTTTCAGTCCGGGGACTTCTTCGACCAGACGCAGACTGTGCTTTGCTGAGAATCCGCCCCAATTAGAGCAGTTCTCATGAGCCGCCGTAATTCCCTCATCCGCAAACCTCTGCTGAATGATGCGGAGTCTCTTAAACCGCTCTTCCTCGTGCTGGTCTTCGCCCCAAGGTTCTTGAGCATATGACATGACACGGATGATCTTTGTCCCAAGTTTATGCATTCGTGGTATGGCTCGCTCAATTTCCCCAAGTGTGACGTCGAAGTCGTCGGTGATCTTCTTGGCCCAATTCCCAATGAGAGATCCAACCTCGGGAATTTTAATTTCCTCTTTTTCGAGGAGCTTTAGAGCTTTGTTGAAATCCTTGTCACTAAGGTCATGGATGCTTTTGCCATCAATGGAACGTGCTGATATTGCATTCCAACCAATTTCCTTGGTGGCTTTGATCTGGGTGGCAAGGTCTTGTGCTGCCTCGTCGGCGAAACCGGAGAGATACATGTGGGGAGAGGAAAGAGCAATTGTTGCGAGCTGGCAAGAGTGAGATGCAACCTAGTTTCTCTTTGCAGGGAGGAGCTTTGACCAACCTAGGCTGATTTTAAAACCTCTAGGCTGGTGATTTCGTGGCAGCGAGGCCATATTGGCGGTGTGAAAACACCCATCGCCGGGGCTCTGGCCCTCGTTTTTTCCGTCCTCTCCGCGGAGGCGGTAGAATTTGACAAGGACGTCCTGCCGATCCTGAAAAGTCACTGTTTTAAGTGCCATAGGGACGGAAAAGCGAAGGGGGACTTCAATCTTGAACCCCACCAGATCAAGGAGCATATCGGAGCCGGATTGCAAATTGTGCCGGGCAGGCCCAATAGCGGTCTTTTTATGAAGGTCATCCAGTCCGATGATCCTGACAACCGGATGCCGCCAAAGGGGGCGGGACTGGGTGAAAAGGATGTGAATATCCTCAAGCTCTGGATTACTCAGGGTGCGGAGTTGGGTCCCGGCGAGAGTGTAACACCGGGGAAAGAGCCTCTGGAGGGGGTTTGGACAAACAAGAGCGGGAAAAAGATCAAAGCCGCACTACTTGGGGTGGAGGAGGGTAAGGCGATTCTGAGATTGGCCAACGGCAAGATTTACAAGTATCCCATTGCCAGCCTCGATGCCGAGAGTCAGACGAGGGTGAAGGAGTTTGCACAAAAAGAGGGATGAGGAAGAGGTCTGTCCTTCTTCAGGATAGCTCGATTTTTCTACCGTCGTTCCGGGCGCTTTCGTAGATGGCGCATATCAAGGCGACCGCTTTACGGGCCTCCGCGGCATTGACGCTGGCTTCCCGTTCCTCAGCGATAGCGCTTACTACTTCCTCGAAGTTTTTCTGGTGCCCTTCGAAATTGATCGCCTTGGGATCGTTAGCTCCGAGGCCTGCTTCCGATCCCTTCATCATTGTCTGATGCACTTGCGTATCCTCTGGAGTCTCATCCATAAAATCCCAAATCTCGAAGGCTTCATCGGCGAGGAAGGCGCTTCCGCGATCCCCGGAGAGCTGCACGCGGGCGGGGTGACCGTCTCTTGACCAGTTGGAGGTTGCTCCCTCGATGATGCCACGGGCTCCATTGGCGAATTCCAAAAGGGCCACGGCAGTATCCTCAACTTCGATATTGCAATGAGTGAGGCAGGCGGTGTTAGCCTGTACGCTGACCACTGGGCCGGCGAGGTAAAGCAGGGCATCGATGGTATGGATCGACTGGTTCATGAGGGCTCCTCCGCCGTCAAGAGCCCATGTGCCTCGCCATGCTGCGGAGTCGTAGTAGGCCTGGTCCCGATACCACTTCACGTAGGCGGACGCAGAGGTCAGAGTGCCAAAACGTCCCGCGTCAGCAGCAGCCTTGAAGGCATCCATGGCGGGGTGAAAACGGCGGTTGAGAACGGCGGCGAGGGATACTTCGTTTTCCTCAGCGGCTCTCATCATGAGATCGATCCGCTCCGGAGTGATCTCAAGGGGTTTTTCACAGATGACGTGCTTACCGGCATTCAGAGCGGCAATGGAGGGCTCCAGGTGTGCGCCGGAAGGGGTGCCTACGGTGACGAGTTGAAGTTCGTCGTCGGCCAGAAACTTCTCGAGGTCGCTGAAGGGTTTTGCGTCGAACTGCTCTGCGAGTTGCTGAGCTGCTTCGGCCCGGAGGTCGAAGACGGAGTGCAGTTCTCCGCCTGTCATGGCCTCGATGGCCTTACCGTGGAACTGGCCGATCATGCCAGCTCCGATGATTCCGAATTTCATAAGGGTAATTCCTGCGGGATGAAAAGTCTTCAGTTGGATCCAGAGGTCTTGGATTCCTTGACGACGAAGCTTATGACTCCGACGAGGAACAGGACCACGAGGAAAATCAATCCTCCGGTCGCGGCCTGGCCTGCAAAACCATCAGCCTTGGATTTTCCATTGAGGACCCAGACGGATCCGAAGGTTGCGATTCCAGTTGAGCCGATCATGAGGATATTCCAGATCACGCGCTTGCTGCCTGTGGGACGTTTGTCGCCGAGGACTCTCCGGGAATTCATCATCAGGAAGAAGGTGAAGTAGGCGATGGGGATCAGGGAGCCGCCGATGACCGAGGTGGGAACGGCGAGGGCTGCCTTGGCCTGGCCATCACCCCATATAAATGGCCCGAGAAGCCCCGCCGACCCCGAGACGGCACATCCGATGAAATACACGGTCTTACTACCGGGTTGGTTGAAGAGTTCCTGGAAGGCAAAACCGTTGATCAGCATCAGGATGATGATGGTCGAGAGGGCCATGCCAAGGACGCCGACCCCGAAGACAACCTGGGCGACGGTATCCCCGGTGAGTGGAGCAAGGCTGGTTGCGAAGGTGGCATTGTCCCGCTTAATGAGCATGGCCGCGATGTTGCGGTCACTCTCGTTAAGGGATTTCTTGGCGCTGGCTATCAGCGGGTCCATCTGGTCCTTGTCCTCGTGATCAATCTCATTTTTGTCTGCCTCAGCTTTAGCCTTCTTGTCCGCTAGTCCGTCCAGAGATCCCTGATAGGCTTTCGCCACCTTTGCAAAAGGTTTTCCAGTCTCATCAAAGATGTCGTCCGTCTTGGAGTGGAACTGGGAGGCCGAGGCAATGACAACGCAGCCGGTGGCGATGACGAAGGGAACGAAAAGCCCGATGGAGAGGTCGAAGATGGCGAGTCCACGATGCTTCTGTCCCCACTTCTTGCGGAGCATGGAGTAGGGGAGAAGAAAGGTCATGTTAATGCCGACCGCCGTTCCGAAGGCCGCAATGATTATGTCCCGTTGTTTTTCAGAAATAATCTCGTTCCAGATCTCCGGTGCACTCGATGAGCCAATGAGTTCGGCGTAGGCAGGTGCTGGATTAAAGAGATATGAGAAGTTTGGAATGAGTCCGCTGAAAATCTCGCCCCATGGGATGGCTCCCTTGGAGGTGAGGGTGACAACGACGAGGAAGAAGGAAACTACAATGATGCCGACCATCACCTTGAGGATTCGCTCGAACCACTTAATCCCTTTGTTGCCTCCCTCGTAGGAAGCGTTGACGGCAAAAGCTACAATGAAAAGAACCCAGCAGATGCCTGCAGTGGAAACTGCGCTTTCTCCCAGACTTGGAAGGAGGTTCTGCTGGACGGCAGCTCGGCCGAGGTTGAATTGAGGCAGGCACCAGACTATATTGGCTAGGATCACGGCAATGAGCCACGACCAGCCGAGCAGGGGAGAGAGTCCCTTGTTGATGACGCCGAAAGGTCGTTGCCCTGTTGAGAGGGTAACATAGGCGATGGCACTCAGCATGATGATCCCGCAGATCATCGCCAAGGGCTGAAGCCACATCAGATTATAGCCAGAAATTGTGCCCAAGTAGAGTGCGCCCGCCAGCGATCCTCCCCCCAGGGTGATCGCTCCCTGTAGCCAACCCGGTCCGGAGAGCTTGGTGTAGGCTTTGGCCTTTGCGAGGGCGCCCTTGTCGGCCACCGACTCGAGGATTTCAATCTCGCGGTTGGGTTGGTCGTCGTTGCTGCTCATGTGTGTCTGGCTACCCTAACCGGGAACCGGCAGCAGCGGCAAAGAGGAAATTCGGGTCAAGCGCGAGGCTGATCGAGGGGGTATTATCAAAGGTCGTCAGGAATCATTCAGTATCCGCCAAGATAGACCTTTTGGAGGTATTCCATGCTCTGTCGGGCAATTTCCTCCGGGCTAGGCTCGTATTTGAAGACCTCAACCGAAATCCAGCCCTGATAGCCTATTTCGTGAAGAGCCTGGGCGGCTGGGGTATGATCCACTTCGCCCATGCCCGGACCGAGCAGATTGGGGTCGTTGGCGTGATAATGTGCGATCCGGGAGGCATTATCGCGGACTAGTTCCCCCAGCCCCTTTTGCTCAGAGCTCATGGCCTTGACGTCGAGATGGAGCTGGAGGTGAGAGTGATCGACAATATCGAGAAGCGCGGCGGTTTCCTCCGCGGTATTCAGAAAATTGGTCTCTGATCTGGCAAGGGGTTCCATGGCGATGGTGATCCCGAGGTCGGCACAGTGTTCGGCGGCCGGCCTGAGAACTTCGACAGCTCGCTCCACGGATTCCCCATAATCCCACCCTGACTCCAATGAGCGCTGCTGAGGGCTTCCCCAGACCATGATATTTCCGCCAAGGCTGGAGCAAAGGTCGGCCAGCTGGCGAGCGTAGTCGATTGTGGCCGCTCGAACTGAGGCATCAGGGCTAGTGAGATGATATCCTTCAGTCTTGGCGAGCAACCAGTGGAGTCCCACGATTTGAAGGCCATAATCAGCTGCCGCCTTCCGGTAGCTGGCAATCTCCGAGGCAGAAATAAGGGCGATATCGTCGGCGAGGGTGAATGGGGCAATTTCGATCCCGGTGTAGCCCGCAGCCTCAGCGGCCTGACATTGCTCCGAAAAGCTGCGGTCTTGGAAGGTCTCGTTGCAAATCGCAAAATTCATGGCTCCGGTGTAGGGCCTGAAGGAGAAAATTGGCAGAAATTTCGTGGGGATCTTGCACTTGCTGGGATTGCGGTAAGGTAAGTTTCGTAGCAAACTGCATGAGAGTGAAGGACGGAGGAGATAAACAAGGAGGTGAGGTTGCCTCTGGGCCAAGCCTCAAAGGAGACTTGGCCGCCCTGGTTAAGTTGCGGCTCAACGTCTTTGTTCTTCTGACAACCTTTTTTGGTTTTCTGATCGCAGTCCTCTCTCAGTCCGGGGCTTGGGAATGGGGGCAACTCTGGGCTTTAGTACACACCTTGGTCGGTACGGCAGCGGCCGCCTTCGGGTCCGCGGTCTTCAATCAGTTGATGGAGATCAAAGAAGATGCCAGAATGCTTCGGACCGCTGATCGTCCGCTCCCTTCCGAGCGTGTTCTTCCAACCTGGGCGTTCATGCTCGGCTGGATACTTTGTGGGTTTGGCATCATCCACGTCGCAGCGATGGTGGACAAGGGAGCGGCTACCCTGATCGCGATCACCATCGCAACCTATGTGTTTGTCTACACTCCTCTTAAAAGAAGAAGTTCCATCAACACTCTGGTAGGTGCAATTCCCGGTGCTCTGCCACCGGTTATCGGGTGGGTTGGAGGTGGAGGTGGGATGGAAGATCCACGCGGATGGTTTCTTTTCGCTCTTCTGTTTCTCTGGCAGCTTCCACATTTTGTTTCAATCAACTGGCTATGCCGGGAGCAGTACGAAACAGCGGGCTTTAGAATGTGGTCTGATGGAGATGAGTCAGGCAGGCGCTCTGGACTTTTAGCTGCAATATTTTCTCTGGGGCTCTCAGGGTTGGCGCTTTATGCATTTCTGATGGGATATGCAGGGTTGATGTTTGGCCTGATAGGTGGTGCGGCAGGACTTTACCTGTGCCTGATGGCGGCCAGATTTGCCCTGGCAGGGGATCGTCAGTCGTGTCGGCGTTTTTTTCTGCTCACGCTTTTCTACCTTCCTGTAGTGTTGACAGCTCTTGCCTTGAACTGGAATTGAGCAGTCTTGGACAAGCGCTGGATGTGGTTATCGTGGAAAGGTTGTGTGAATTTCCATTTCCAATCTGCCTTTGCCGTCCTAGGTTGCCCGTGTTGTGGCCAGACAAACAATCCATCTTGAGCCTGCAGAAAGGGATCCTGCGAAGCTGAAGAAGACAGGTCTGTCGATCGCGGTCCTGATGATCATTGGAGGGGTCCTCGTTACATTTGCATACCGCCTCAAACATCAGAGCGATGAGCAAGACGCCCGGCCTCATGTGGTCCAGCGCCTCACAGAGGTGTTTTTTGGTCGAGATCAGAACAATAGGGCATTCACCACCGAACAACTGAAGGGTAAAACGACCCTCTTCACCCCTCTTTCCCTCCAAGAGGGGGACAGAATGAAAGAGTCTCTGGGTGCGATGCGGGACCTGTCTAAAAAATTTCCTGATGACGAAAATCTGCTTTTTCTGGGTATTACAGTAAATCCCGAAGCCGATGGGCTGGACGAATTGCGGCATTTGCTGACGGAACTTGGTGTGGCGGATGATGCCCGGTGGTTTTTCGTGCAGGCCGAGGAAGAAGCTGCCAGAGGCTACATCCGCCACAAGATTCGAGCAGAATTCAAGGAGTCAATTTCATCGCTGGAAGGCCCGCGCGAGCGCTTTAGATCAACTCTCGTTTTTATCGATGAGAACCTTCACGTGCTGGCTCCGATGTTTGACCTGAACCTTGCCAGAGAGGTCGCTGATGATGCGGAAAGATTACTTGTGGAGGATCCCGAGGAAGCCATAAGGCTTAATGCCCGAGAGCGGGTCGATGATGTAGAGAGAGCTCGTGCCCGTCTGGATGCGGTCCTGCAGTATATTCGCGAGGGAGATCTGAAAGAAGGATAAGAGAATTATGACCGACAGAAATAAGATCATTCTAATCTATGCCGTTGTCGCGGTCCTGAGTGTCGCAGTACTTGGAACCTCCTTCTGGCTGAGGGAGTCACGGAAGCGCAGGTTCACACCCATTGTGGCTGATGCCGGTGGTGAAGTCGCCGAGAATTTTGGGAGTCTTGCCAAAAATCTTGTGCTGACAAATCAGGAAGGGAAGGAGGTCAGCCTTGCGGACCTTCAGGACAAAGTATGGGTGGCTACAAATTTTTTTGCGACCTGCCCCTACTGTCTGGAAACTGCTGCGGAAGATCTAAAAAGTCTCTACAAGGAATTTTCAGGTGAGGATAACTTCCACGTAGTATCGATCTCCATAGATCCCGAAACGGACCAGCTAGAGCAGTTACAGGATTATGCCAGTGCGGTGGACGCCGACAGCAGTAACTGGTGGTTTGTTCGGGGTGAGGAAAAGGTAATTCATGAGTATCTCGAAAAGGAAATGGGATTCATGAAGGTCGTAAAGAACAAGGTGCCTCCTGCGAATACTCGTTACTCTCACGACCGTTCTCTGATGGTGTTTGATGGATGGCAGTGTGTGAAGAAGCGGGATCTTCAGTTTGCCCGTTCACAGGGAGAGAGCGTGAGGGAGAGCTTCTATCAGGACGTCAGACAATCTATTATGAAGGGGCTTGCCGGTAGAAGGACAGTCTCAGGTACGCAGCCATGAATGAGTTGGAAGCCTATCGCAAACGCGGGGCGAACTTGGCGCTTGCCAGAAAGCTGAAGATCGCAGTCTGGATCGTCACGGCTCTGGTCCTTTTTCTCGTGGGATTGATGCGACGGGTCAAAGTTGACCTGCCGGAGGGAGTAAGTCTGCACTTGCTTCCCCCCTTGCATGCCTTGCTGAATAGCGGTGCTGCTGCGGCTCTGGTCCTTGCCCTTCTTTGCATCAGGAAAGGTCGGGTGCTCCTGCATCAGCGTTGGATCTACGTCGCGATGGGATGTTCGCTCCTTTTCCTCCTGTCGTATGTGACCTACCATTTCACCACCCCCGAGACGATTTATGGGGACCTTGACGGGAACAAAGAGCTCAGCGAAGAGGAAAGGGCAGAAGCGGGGCCCATGCGAGCAGTGTATCTCAGTATACTGCTTTCGCATATTGCCTTAGCTGCCGTGAGCTTGCCCTTCATCCTGCTCAGTTTCGTCTACGGATTTACCAATCAGACTGCCAAGCATCGCAGGATAGCGACGCGGGTTTTTCCAGTCTGGCTTTACGTGGCGGTGACTGGGCCGGTGGTGTATCTCATGCTGCGACCGTATTATTAGGTGAAGCGAGCTCCAGAACCGGAGAGCTTTCCGCTGTAACTCAGCCTCCGCAGGCGTTATTTTTCGAGATAGGGGTCTGGAACCGTGTATCCCAGAGGAGGGGTGATCCCGGGGGGGAGCGGGGTAATAGGTTTGCGCGACATCCGAATACCCCAGAAGGCGAGAGCGAGGGGAAGGATCCATCCCCAGAGAAGATTAATGTCCATCATGAAAGTGATCACGTGCGAGAGAAACCCCAGGACAGGTGCTATACAGATTATCACTATCCCCAGGTTCTTCATGCTTCTGCCATGTCTGTGCCAAGCTTCAATTCTGGCGATAACTTGTTTTTCGTCCGGAGAAAAGAAGGGGGTCTGTGATGCAGGAGTAGCTGCCGTAGCTGCCGTAGCTGCCGTAGCTGCCGTAGCTGCCGTAGCTGCCGTAGCTGATGGTGCGGAATGAGCGACCTGGCTTGTCGTGGGTATCAAACCCTGCGTGCCTAAAGTAGAACGATAGGTTTGAATCAGGTTTCTGATAGCGGCATTGTCCGGATTCAGCTGGGAAGCGTATTCAGCGATTCTCACAGCGTGTTCGTGCTGCTCTTGCCAGCGGCAAAGAGAGAAAACCTTGCCAAGGATCTCCATGTCCTCCGGTCTTCTCTCGAGCTCGGCCGACAGTGAATGGATTCTAATCGCGACTTTCTGCTGTAGTTTTGATTTAAGGATAGCCGCGAACGCAACGATCAATCCCAGAACGCAGAAGAATCCCAGTGGCGCCTTAAGTTCCATCTCCGGAGCAAGTGCGGTTTCCGGGAAGAAGAGTAGAAGTAAGGCTAAGGCGCCGAAATAAGCCACAATGCTGATCATCGCCCAGAGTAGGCGCGCGTTCGTATTTTTGCCGCAGGATGTACAAGGGATCGGTTGAAGCGGTCGGCGGATTTTGGATGCGTCAAATACAAAAACGTCTCCGCATCGCGAACATGGAGAGCCGGAACTCCAGAAGATGAAGGGATCAGATGGGTTGGCAGGAGCTCCCCGTGAAGGATAAGATTGAATCCTAGGAGGGAGGTGTTTTGCCTTTCTGCGGGATAATCTGGAATTGCTCATTGTGGTCACCGGGTTTTCCTGCTCGCTCCTTGTTGCCGGATCCCACTGTGTGTCTTTGGGAGGTGTTCCAAAATCGGAGGGGGGTATGCTCGGGAGAGCGTCAGATCAGAGTATGATGGCCCCATGATGCTGCGCTACCTCATTATGGAGTGATTTTTAAGGCTTCTGTCCACTCCGAGGCTCTGTAAGAAACGCAATCAAGGCTTGGCACTTGAAAAGAAGCAGAAGAGAGGTAAGTGAAGGTCCATGCGCGTCATCACCTACAAGGATCGAGGCTACCAGAAGTTCGTGGCCTCCCTTGACCGTCGGGCCGAGCCTCCACGAGAATTAGAAGAGGCCGTGGCAGGGATTGTGGGTGAAGTGCGCAGGAGGGGAGACCGGGCCCTGATTGACTTCACCAAGAAATTTGACAAAGCGAAGCTGAACG
>NZAC01000049.1 GCA_002686085.1 Roseibacillus sp.
CTTGGGCAGGTCGGAGGAGTGGATCTTCGGATCGCCCGTTCCGAGGTTGTGAAGGAGGAGACAGGAGCAGTCTCACTGATGCCTCCCGGTCTGCATTCCCAGCTTAGTCCTGCGGAATTCCGGGACTTGGTTGCCTATCTTGAAAGTCTCAGGCAACCGGAGACAAAGGTGGTTCAGGAGGCGGGTACGCCACTGGAAATTCCGGTCCTTAGCCAGCAGATTGCCTTCGATCCCGTATTCGGGATGAAGGAGCAATTTCATAAACCGGTGTGGTTCGGGGGGCATCCGACGGTGCAGGGTGGCTATCTGATTGCCGAGAAGAGCAAGGGGACCATTTCCCTGCTGGAGAGGGTGGACGGGGAAGAGGTGATCTCACCTTTTGTGAACATCCTCGACGAGATCTACGTGGCGAATGATGAGGGCCTTCTGGGGGTGGCTCTGCATCCTGGATTCGCGGAAAATGGACGCTACTTCATGATGCATGAAACCATGACCGGGCAGCAACGGGGTATGGCGGTGGTGGAGCGAGTAGCCAGTGCGGATCGCCGGAAAGATTCAGGAAATCCCACCCGGAGTATCCTGCGGTGGAATATCGATACTCTCTTTCATCACGGAGGCGGTCTGGAATTCGGACCGGATGGCTTCCTCTATATCGGGATGGGAGATGGGGGGCCACAGGAGGACCCAGAAGGAAAGGCCCAGGACCTGAGCCGTTTTGAGGGGAGCCTCCTTCGTATTGATGTGGACCGGGAGGAAGAAGGCCGGGCGTATGGGATTCCCGGTGACAATCCCTTTGTGACTGGGGATTCAAAGGAGAGACGTCCGGAGATCTTTGCCTATGGATTGCGTCAGCCGTGGCGCTTCAGCTTCGACCCTGCCAATGGAGATCTCTGGGTTGGCGACGTAGGGCAGAACCGGTTTGAGGAGGTGTGCATCGTACGGTCCGGGGAAAACCACGGGTGGAATATTCAGGAGGGATTTTCGTTATTCTCGACGCAGTATCGGACCGAGACCGCCAAATACATTCCCCCGGTTGTCGCCTTCCTTCGTAAGCACGGGGTCTCGGTCACTGGTGGCTACGTGATGCGCACGGATCCGCAGTCGAGCTTTCATGGAGTCTACATCTGTGCGGACTACCAGAGTAAAAAGGTCTGGGGTATCACCCAGAGGGATCGAAAGCTGAAGGTCATCCGGCAGATTGGAACGTCTCCAGACCGGATCGTCTCCTTCGGGAGGGATGCAGCCGGTGAGCTTTATGCGGTCGGATACACCAAGGGAGTGGTCTACCGTGTTGATCTGGATGAGGGGAAGTTCGAGTAGCCGTGTATCGAAACGAGAGAGTTTCTTCGAAATGCGTCAACCATCCTCTCGTAGTTGTACAAGGCACTCCGAGTTCGACATTGCAGGGTTCAGGAAGTAGGATGCAGTGTGCGGAAAGGTTTATTTCTGGTTCTGGTTGTGGTGTTGGCTTCCTTGGGTGACGCAGAGGAAAGCTCCCCGATTCCGGAGGTCTCGGTGACCGGATTTCTGGTGAGGGTCTCATGGAGAGGGGACTCTCGTTGGGTTCTTCAGAGAGCAGATTCGGAGGCCTTCCAGACTCTGGGCGACAGGGCGTTTCATGATGTGAACCAAGCATGGGTGCGGCCGGTGGATGCCGGCTATGAGTATACCGAAAGGGCAGATGAAGGCGTTCTCTTTCGTCTGGTAGACTACGGGAGCATTCTGCCGGAAGGGCGACCGGCCAACATTCTGGTCCTGCACGGCAAGGGCATGTTTGCCGGATGGATGGAGCGCAGCCCCCTCTGTGAAGAGTTGGAAGAAGCCCTTGGCGATCGGGCTCGGTTTTTCTACGCGCAGGCTCCTCACAGTAACCCCTTCCTCAATATCGTCGGGAGAGAATGGTGGAACTGTCTCTCTGCCGATTATGGGGATCTGGAGGAGTCGGTTGACCATGTGATCGACTACGCCACCAACAGGATTCCCGGGGATGTGGATCTGGTGATCGGGTATTCACAGGGAGGAGCACTCGCCTCCTACCTTTTCAATCTCCTCGATTCGGAGCGGGACCTTGGGAGCTTGGCGAAGTTAAGGAAAGCGATCTTCATCAATAGTGCAGCGATAGAAGACCTCACTCCTCAGTATGATCGGGAGGGTTTGGAAAACATTCCGGATATCTACAGCGCATCAAATATCAACACCCTGCACCTGATTGCCGAGAGCGATACCATCGTGAAGCCCAGGTGGTCAGCGAGCTTGGCGGAGGCTTATCAGAAATCACTTACCGTTACCTACGCGGGGGACCATTTCATGGCGGCTGGTGGGATGAATCCGCTCCTTCTGTTCGACTTCTTCCCGGAAGCGGTTAAGCAGAGGATAGAACAATGGGTCCGGGAGAATTAGGGTTACTTAGGTGGGGAAGGTTTCACCCCGGCATTTACTCCTCACCTTTTTTCTTCAGCTCTTCGCGCCACTGATCCGCGAATGACATTTTCAATCCTGGAATTTCAGGGGCTTGTTTCGGTGTTTTGATGGCCAGAATGACAAAGGTCATCACGCCAAGGTGGAACAGACCAGTGGAAAAGTAGACCGCTGGCACGGAGGAAAGAGCAGATTCTAAAGGGCCTGCAACCTTGTTTCCGAGAAAGATGGAGAGGTTGAGTAGAGCCATGTAGGCGGTAAACTGGGAAGCGGCCACTCGACGTTCTGAGACGTTCATGAAAAGGGTGAAGAGTGAAACGCTGAAGAGTCCCAGAAGGCTTGCTAGCACCCACATGTTGGACCTGATAAGCCACTCTTCAGTCCAAAAAGACTCGAGCTGGCTGAAGGTGATCCAGACGAGGGCAATCAGGGTGCCAGCAATGACAACAGAGCGCTTGGCTCCGATTTTACTGGCAACGAATCCACCAATGAAGGCTCCTCCAAGTGAGAACCAGGTTCCAAAGCTCTCAAGATAGGTGTACGCTTTCTTGTCCCATCCTACCTCGGTAATAAAGTGTTTGGATGCGATGATATTGAGAGCGGAATTGCCCACATGGCATCCTACTGCAAGCAGGGCTGCAGTCAGGGCGACTCGGCGGCTGAAGGCCTGTTTAATCTGACGGAAGAGGATTGCTGTCGAGCGAGCATGCTGCTCGTCTTTCTTGAGCTGGGAGGAACCGATAGTCCAGGGAAGGAGTTTCTCGCCCGAGCGTTCCCGGATGAAAAGAGGAAGGAGCATGATGACAAAGACGCAGGCGCCCAGGGCGACGAGAGCGAGTTGCACGCTGCCGCCCTCCATGAAGAGAAAGTGGCCGATGAGCGTGCCGCCGAGGAAGCTCCCGAGGTAGGAACAGCCATACATGAAACCATTGAGGATACCGCGTTGCTTCTCCGGCACAAGATCGACCGCAAGGCTGTCGGTGCAGACATCCTGCAGGGAAGTCCAGATATTCACGCTGAGGATCCCAAGTCCAAGAAAACGCAGGTTAGAATCGAGGTCCGGCACGGTCGCAAGGATCAGAAGAACCACTACCGTCAGAGCCTGCGACAGGATGATCCAAGGGCGGCGTTTGCCCATGGAGGCAATTCCGAAGCGGTCAACAATCGGTCCCCAGAGAAATTTGACGGTCCAGGGGAGGCTGATCATGGCGATGACTCCTCCAATATCGGCAGTGGTAAATCCCTGATCGGCGAGATGGTTTTTCAGAGCATAGTGGATGAAGCCCTGGGGAAGGCCCTGCGAAATATAGAGGGAGCAGAGAGTGACAATACGCAGGAAGGCGCTGCTGCTCAAGTTGGGCTGGGAGGGTTCTCGGAGAGGCATTCCTTCGGGACATTGGAGATGTATCTCAATAAGTCTGCTGGGTGATCCTATTTGTCCCAGACCTCAATTTCGGTCAGGCCGCTTCGAGTATGACCTTTACCAATATGAGTGAAAACTACCCGAAGCTTCTCTGATTCAACAGGTGGGAAGATGACGGTGTTAGCTGCACTTCCCTTGGGTTTCGTGGGGGTCTTCTGCTGTCCCGGGATCTCCATCCATTCCTGTCCAGTCCAGTGCTGGAGGGTGTATCTTTTCGGAGCCTGCACTCCTCCACGGTCATCGTAGAGATGAAGGATGGCGCGGGAGAAGGTCTTCTTCTCTCCAAAATCAAGAGCAAACCAGTCGGTGTTCTGGTCGGGTGAGCCATAGCAGGTCCAGCGATTGGTAGGAGTGGCCCTGTAAATAATGATCCCATCGTGAGCGCTCGAGGGGACTCCACCGTATCGATCGTGAAACGATGCGCTCGCCTTGGGGAATCCGCCGCCTTTTGGATCTGGATTGAAGGCGATATTACCGGCCGGGGCGGGAGCTGGAAGATAGGAGCCCTCCAGTGGACCCCAGGCCTCAAGCTCGGTCAGGCCCGAGCGTTGGTCTGCGCGGTTGGTGAGAGTGACCCGGATGCGCTGGGCTTTGAATCCCGGGTGTTGCACGATGAAGGGCTTTCCGCCCGAGATGGTCCTCGACGCTCCGGGAGCGGAGGGAACCGGTTGCCAGGGTCCGTCCCCATTGACGGAATACTCGAACTGAATAGCTGTTGGGATGGTGACGGGTTGATCGTTTCCATCGTCCAAGAGATAGGCCTTCAGGGTAGTGATGGGACGAAGGGTTCCGAAGTCAACCTCGACCCAGTCCTTGTCGTTTGGAGATTCCTCACAGGTCCAGCGGAGTGGTGGGTGGAGGTCATACCATGCGGTATTTCCATCGTGGACGAAGGAAAGCGACGACTTCGGTCCGGTGTGTGAGGCCCGGTAGCGAGGAAACCAGGTTCCGTCGTTATTAACGGCATAGTTAACCTCTCTACGTGGGTGAAGAGCAACTTCCCGGGCAGCGGGTAATGGTGCGGATAGTTTTCCGAGAGTGGGGGCAGATGCGATTTTTTTGCCATTCGCAAAGAGATGGAGACCGGCTCCCTTGTCGTAGCGTGAGCCGTCCCGGTCCCACATCAGTGAGACGAGGTGACCCCGGTAGGGAACTTCATCGAGGGCAAAGTAGTCCCAGCTCTCTGGAATGAGGGGATCGACAGTGAGGGTGTCCTTGTCCTCAAGAATGAGACCGCACAACCCGGTAATGATCAGGTCGACAAATCCAGAGTGAAAGTAGTGTTCGCTCCGATTGTAAAAGTCGTGATGATCCCAGCTTCCTGTATCAGGGTGAAGAGCTTCGGCAATGTAAGGCTTACCATTCTTGCGATGGGAGCGAGCGTAAATATGGAGCAGTTTGTAGTAATCCTTCCGGGAAACATGATCCTGACTGTAGTTATGAAGAAGATTGGCGAGACCTTTGAGGGTCTGGGTGGTGGCAAAGGGCCAGCTCTGTCCGCTCCACCAGCAGCAGCTATTCTTGAGGAGAAACAGGGGGTCGTTCCGCTCCACGGTAACGGGACCGAATTCTGCAAAAAAATACGCCGGGTCCATGAGAAATTTCCAGGCTTCCTCGTATCCCGGGTCCGGGAGGTTAAAGGACCAGGGGACATACCCGGCTTCTTCTCGCCCGTGGGGACTTCCGGCAAATTTACCGGTTTCGTAGATCCGGGTATTTTTTTTGATTCGGTTACCTTCTCCGTCTTCCTCATCGTCCCGGAACATCGCGAGAAAGAATTTGCGCCGGGGGTCCCAGAGTTGCTTCTGCATGGTGTCCTTCAAGGCTCCGGCCTGCTTCTCATAGCTGGTGGCAGCGCCATGGTCACCGAGGAGGTGGGATATCCTCGCCAGAGCCTTGAGGTCAGCCCACATGTAGCTGTTGAAACTGGGGCGGTAACTTGGAGCCCCCGAGAGAATGTTTTTTGTCTGGCGGCTGGCAATATTGAATTCCATGCCGTCGTCATGGCCAACCTGCCAGAACATGCCGGCCTCCTTTACCCATGATCTGCTGGTCCAAGTATCGAGATTTTTTCTGAGGTCAGGAAGAAGGTCAGCGAGAAAATTTTTGTTGGGATGCACCAGATGAGTGGCCCATGCCGAGTCTGCCATCCATGCGGAGTAACGATGAGGTTGAGCTCCTGGGGTGCGGAACCAGTAGCGAGCGTAATCCCGGACGTAGCGGGGGTTGCGTAACCAGCGAGCCTCGTAGAACTGGTGGCCACTCGGGCAGGCAATCGCCCCATAAGCGCCCGACCAGAAAGGACGGTTGATAAATTCTGTCCACAGGTAGCCGGTGGTGGGTGAGCCATAGGTGAGGTGCTTGCTGACCAGTTCCCATCGGTAGTAGTAGGTGGTGTTGATTTCCTCGTCAGGGGTATCCAGGAAGGGAATGTTGTCCTCGAACCAATCAAAGTCGCGGTTGTCCCAGAAGTTCTGGGTCTCGAGCAGTTGTCGCTGGTTAAGAATGGGCGCCCCTCCTGCAGAGAAGAAGGAGGTGAGAAGGGTCAATAGCAGGGGCAGGAGCAGGCGTGGCATCTCCCACGACTAATCAGAGGAAAAGCCACCATCAATCCCAATTTACGCTCCGAAGCTTAGTTCACCATGATCAGATGATGATCCTCTCATTGCCATGGGGCAATGATCCTGAATTAATCAGGGGTCGATGAGGCTGTTTACATGTGTAGTGATCTTTCTCGGCGGTTTGCTGACCGCTGGAGGGAAGGTGGAGTACAACAGAGAGGTTCTGCCGATTCTAACTGCGAAGTGCTTTGCCTGCCATGGCCCGGACGCATCGCAACAGAAGGCGGACTTGCGACTCGATGATCCCGGAGAGGCCTACAGGGAGCGTGACGGATTGCGCGTAATCGTTCCGGGAGATCCGGATGAGAGTGAGCTCATTCATCGGATTTTTTCAAAGGATAAGGACGAGGTTATGCCTCCGCCGGGGGAGGGAGCGGCATTGACTAATGCCGAGAAAGAGATTCTTCAGAAGTGGATCAGTGAGGGGGCTGAGTACGAGCGTCACTGGGCCTTCCGGTCACCGGTTAAGAGCAGGCTCTCGGATCTGAAGGAGGGCAAGGAAAAGGTTATCGATGTTTTCGTGCAGGAGAGGCTTTCCCAGGCTGGATTTCAACTGCAGGAGGAAGCCACGAGGGAGGAACTTATCCGGCGCGTATCGATCGATCTCACAGGACTTCCGCCCAGTATCGAGGAGGTGGACGCCTTTGTTGCTGACCAGTCGCAGGAAGCATACAGCAAGGTTGTAGACCGTCTTCTGGGTTCTTCCCGTTATGGGGAGCGCATGGCAGCCTGGTGGTTGGATGGTGCGCGGTATGGGGACAGCCACGGCTATGATAATGATCTCGAGAATGCTCAGTGGCCGTGGCGGAACTGGATTATCGAATCCTTCAACGCTAACCAGCCCTACGACCAGTTTGTAACCTGGCAGCTGGCGGGAGATCTTATTCCAGATGCCAGCGATGACCAGATCGTGGCCACTGGATTCAACCGGAACCATCGGATCCAGACCGAGGGCGGAGCGATCGAAGAGGAGTGGCGCACGGAATACGTCATGGATCGGGTGGAAACCATGGGGTCGGTATTCCTTGGGTTGACGCTGAGTTGTGCTCGCTGCCATGACCACAAATATGACCCCATCAGCCAGAAGGAGTTCTATCAGCTTTTTGCGATGTTCGATGGGCTGAATGAAAAAGGATTTATCAATAATCTAAGAGGCAGTGCCGAACCTCGTCACCGTTACCGGAAGAGCGATTTTGAAGCAGCGGTGAAGAAGCTTGAAACGGATATCCCGGACGCGAAGGTCCGGAGTGGCAGGGTCAAGGAGCTGGAAGCGGCGCATCCGCACGTCATGGTGATGCGCGATGAAGTGGATCGGAAGGCGTTTATTCTCAAGAGGGGGCAGTATGATGACAAGGGGGAGGAAGTGGACCCTGGGTTGCCGGAGGCGTTCTCTCCGGTCCCGGAGGGAGAGATCCTGACCCGTCTCGATCTGGCGAGGTGGCTGGTTGATGGAGAGCACCCCTTGACATCACGGGTCTTTGTGAATCGCATCTGGGAGCAGTTCTTTGGGACTGGTATCGTGAAAAGTTCCGAAAATCTGGGACGACAAAGTGACTGGCCGAGTCACCCTGAACTCCTTGACTGGATTGCGGTGGACTTTGTGGAGTCCGGCTGGGACGTCAAGGAGCTCATCCGAGCAATAGTCATGAGTCGCTCCTATCGCCAAAGTTCTATCATTGATGAAGAGAGGCTTCAGCGTGATCCGGAGAACCGCTTGCTGAGTCGGGGGCCGAGAACAAGGTTGCAGGCTGAGATGTTGCGCGATCAGGCTCTCTTTCTTTCAGGGCTGCTAGTAGAGCGGGTCGGAGGTCCGAGTTGGTGGGTGTATCAGCCGGCTGGACTCTGGCTGGAAGTAGAGAAACGAGGAACCTTCGTGCAGGATCATGGGGAGAAGCTCTATCGGCGTAGTCTCTACTCTCGTATTCGGAGGACAGTGGCCCCGCCCAGTATGCTTCTCTTTGACATGCCCAGTCGGGAGATGTGTTCCGTAAAGAGAACCTTGACTAATACTCCCTTGCAAGCTCTCGCCCTCTTGAACGAGGTGACCTATGTTGAGGCAGCGAAGAAATTTGCGGAGCGTATGATGACCAAGGGAGGCACGCCGGGGGAGAGAATCGCATGGGGGTTTCGCTGTGCCACTTCTCGCGTGGCTGAGAAAGAGGAGCTGGAGATTCTGGTGAAGGGATATGAGCGGCGGGTGGAGCGGTATCGCAGGGACGCCAAGGCTGCCGAGGATTTATTGGGGCAGGGAGAATCCAAGGTCGCGGATTACCTTCCCAAGCCGGAGATGGCGGCTCTGACAACGGTGGCTAATGTGATCCTGAACCTCGATGAAGTGATTAACAGATGAAATCGAGAGCTGAAGATAGGGACCCCTGCGGGGCAAAGGGAGGCGAGCGAGGTGGGAGTTCGAGGCTTCTGGGACGACGCTCCTTCCTCCAGAACTCAGGGCATGGATTAGGGACGCTGGCTCTGGGGTCCCTCCTTTTTGACAAGGAAGGAAGGGCTGCCACGGTGATGCCGGAAAATGCCAAGGTGCGGCGGGTAATCTCTCTTTTCATGTCAGGAGGGCCTTCCCAGATGGACCTGCTTGATCCTAAGCCAGGACTGGAAAAAGAGAGAGGTAAGGAATTGCCCCCATCGGTGCGTGGAGAACAGAGAATCACCACCATGACCTCGGGTCAGAAGGAACTGCCGGTCCTACCCAGTCCCTTCAAGTTCTCCACTCATGGACAATCGGGTCTGGAATTGAGCGAGTTGCTCCCGCATTGGGGCGATGTAGCGGATGATCTGTGCGTGATTCGCTCCATGAAAACAGAGGCTATCAACCATGATCCCGCCATCACCTTTTTCCAGACCGGATTCCAGCTAGCCGGTCGACCGAGTATCGGGTCTTGGATTTCTTATGGGCTCGGCGCCTTGAACAGAGATCTCCCCGCATATCTTGTTCTCACCTCCCGGTCGACGTCTGGAGGAGCTCAACCCCTTTACAGCCGCTTGTGGAATTCCGGGTTTCTGCCCGCTGAGCATTCCGGAGTGAAGCTGCGGAATACCGGAGACCCGGTATATTTCCTCGAGAACCCTCCGGGTATAGATCGTGGACTCCGACGGGATACCCTTGATGATCTCCAGAGACTCAATCGGAAGCGGCATGCGGTCATTGGAGATCCTGCGATTGAGTCACGGATCGCTCAGTATGAGATGGCTTTTCGCATGCAGGCAAGTGTTCCGGAATTAGCGGACATCTCGAAAGAGCCGGAACACGTGCTGAAACTCTATGGACCCAACGTGGGAAAACAGGGGAGTTTTGCGAGGAATTGTCTGGTAGCCCGCCGTCTGGCCGAGCGAGACGTTCGCTTCATCCAGCTCTTTCACATGGGCTGGGACCAGCATGATAAGTTAAAAGAGACCCTCTCCCGCCAGTGTCGGGATACTGAGCAGCCAGTGGCCGGGTTGATTAAGGATCTTAAACAGAGAGGCCTCCTGAAGGATACTCTTGTTGTATGGGGTGGAGAGTTTGGGCGGACCACCTACGCGCAGAAACCCGGTAACGCCGCTGGCCGTGACCATCATCCCGGCTGTTTTACTCAGATGCTAGCAGGGGCGGGTGTGAGGGGCGGTCATGTTCATGGTGCGACCGATGATTACTGCTACAATGTGACTCAGGACCTTGTGCATGTCCACGACCTGAATGCCACTCTGATGCATCTCCTCGGAGTGGACCACAAGCGACTCACCTTTAAATTCCAGGGGCGGGATTATCGTCTCACTGATGTCCATGGTCAGGTCGTAAAGAAAATCCTCACCTGAGAAGATTCCATGCCGAAGATTATCTGTTTTGTTGTGCTGGCGCTTGCCAGTCTGGGGGCTCGCTCCGAACTCCCTGTTGAGAAGAATGGAAGAGTATTGCTCTACGGGAACTCCTTTGTTGGACGTTTGCAGGAGCATGGTTTGTTTGAAGCTGCGGTTCAGATGGCTTATCCGGAGAAGCAGCTTGAGTTCCGCAGCCTGGCATGGACGGGGGATGAGGTAGGTTACCGTCTGCGGCCCGAGCGTTACAGTAATCACCTCACAAAACTCCTCGACCGCTGGCCTGCCAATGTGGTCATTCTCGGTTTTGGACTCAATGAGTCCTTTGCGGGGGAGGCGGGAGTCGGCGCTTTCCGGCAGGACCTTCAGAGTTATCTGCGGGAAATGAAACGCCGCCACCCCGGGGCTTCCCTGATCGTTCTCTCGCCGATTGCGACCGAGGACCTCAAGCATCCATATTATCCTGAGGCAGGCCGGAGAAATTCAGAGATCCGGACTTACGTGCGGATCATGAGTGAAGTCAGTTCGGAAAGCGGTGCTCGCTTTGTTGACCTCTTTACGCCGAGTCTGGCAGCGTACTCGAAAGGGGAAGTCCCGCTTACCACCAACGGAATTCATCTGAACGATCAAGGCTACGCCATGATCGCGAGGGTTCTTAGTCGCGAGCTTCTTGGAGAAGAGACGTATGCGAAACTGGATTTTGCGCGTGTGGAGGTCGTGGCCCAAGAGGTCCGGAGAAAGGCGCAACATGTGGCCTCAGTTGTGCGGCCAGTAAACACCGTTCTTTATTTCGGGGTTCGGGGGAGGGCTCATGAGTATGATGCTGAGATTCCTCGCTTCCATGAACTGATTTCTCGATCCGATGCGTTGATTCACGCCATGATCGCGGATCGCTCGATGGCGTTCAATCCAGCTCCGCTGACTCTTCCTCCCCTCGTTGAGAGAACCCCGACCAAGCTGCCGTCACCGGATGAGATGCTCAAATCGTTCCGTATTGCAGACGGTTATGAAGTGAACCTTTTTGCCTCTGAGAAGGAATTTCCTGAGTTACGGAACCCGGAGCAGATCGCCTTTGACTCAAGAGGGCGCCTCTGGGTTGTGACGATGCCGTCTTTCCCCGGCACTATTCCAGGTGATGTTCCCCATGATAAGATTCTTATCCTGGAGGATACGGATCGTGATGGGAGAGCGGACAAGTCGACGGTCTTCGCAGATCGTCTCACTGTTCCTGACGGGTTGGCCTTTTATGAGGATGGGGTGATTATCTCTCATCAGCCGCGACTTGTCTTCATGAGGGACCGGGACGGGGATGGAAAGGCTGACGAAAAGAGGGAGATCCTGCGGGGTATCGATGTGACTGATGCACACCACGGGGGGATGATCGCAATGGGACCGATGGGGCATGTCATTTTTTGTGATGGAGTGTTTCACCGCTCGCAACTGGAAACGCCCCATGGAGTAACCCGGGGTGTCGATGCCACCACCTACCGGCTTGACCTGCGCAGAGGCACTGTGGAGCGCGAATACCAGACCCTGACGCCCAATCCATGGAAGGTGACCTGGGATCGCTGGGGAAATCTTTTTCAGATGTATGGAGATGGGTTTGTTCAGGATAGCCATGCTATCCCGTGGAGTCCGTTCGGGGTCTACCATCCGTTCCGTCGGGCGATTTCCATTGCCTATGGAAAGGGTTCGGCTGCCTGTGTCATTTCGAGTCCTCATTTTCCTGATGAGTATCAGCAGGGGATGGCCTCTGCGGTTCTTTTGAGAAAGTGCTTCGTCTCGATTTCAAAGCACAGGGCAGATGGAGCCTATTATAAGGCGAGTGACCGGCTCGATCTTCTGTCTTCGCCCAGTGACCTTTTCCGGCCGGTTGATATCGCCTTCGGCTTTGATGGAGCGATGTATGTTTCGGACTTCTGTACTCGGATTATCGGTCATGCTCAGAACTCGATGCGGGATCCCCGCTGGGACCCTCATACCGGGCGGATCTGGCGAATCACTCACACCGGAAAACCATTGGTCAGGAACTGGCCACGTCTTGAGGGGGCGTCCTCCCGGCAGCTTCTGTCTCTTCTTGAACATCCCCAGGATCTGATCCGGGATCATGCCAGGCGGAAGCTGCGGCATACCCCGGGAGCGGTGAAGATCGTTGATGCGTGGCTGCAGGAGCAGGAGAGCGACGAGATGATCCTCGAGGGACTCTGGATCCTGCACGATCATGGGGAGGTGCGGCAAGCCCTCCTCGAAAGGCTGATGAGCTCTCCCGATTATCGAATCCGGGCAGCGGCAACTCATCTGATACGCTTTCAGGAAGGACAGCTGGAAAAGGCTCACGGCCTGTTACTGCGAATGTCCCGCGATGCTCACCCCAGAGTTCGTGTTGAGGTGATTCACGTGGTTTCCCACCTTCAACAGAAAGATCAGTCCTATGCAGCCCTCCTCGGGGAGGTAGATGTCTCCGAAAGCAAGGACCTTCAGACCATTCTGGAGGATGCCAGTCATGGTGTCAGCTCGGGTATGGGACCCGAGATTCCCGTCCTGCAGAAGCCTGAGGAGAGTAAACTGGGTCTCTGGCTACTCAAGGAGAATGGGCAGAAGGAACGGTTCTTTTCCTTCGGAACCAAGGCCGGATCTTTCGGAACGATGCGGACCTTTGTCCGCTCTCCCGAAAGAAGGAAGGCGCTTCTGTCGATCAGGCATAGTTACGTGAAAGTCTTTCTGAATGGAACCCCGGTTATCTCCTCGGCTAACTGGTGGAGTTCTGATTGGAATGTTCAGGTTGAACTGCAGGAGGGCATCAACCAGATAGAGGTAAAATACGTGAAGGGGCGAGGCGCCGGGGGATATGCTCCCCTGTATCTTTATGATCCGCTAGGAGCCCCGGTAGACGGGTTGGTGATGGCGGAGACGGAGGAGCAACTGCGAGCGATGTTTGCCGCACATGACCAGCTTCACGGGCTGAAGGGTTCTGTGATGCGCGTCAGCGCAGTAGCGAATCAGTTGGCCTTTTTTCCAAAAGAGTTCCGTCTTAAAGCGGGGGCTACTGTTCGAATTTTGTTCCAGAACCCGGATCTTCAGATTCACAACATGGTGGTCGTCAGGCCCGGAGCGGAAGAGGAAATCGGTCTGCTGGCGGACCAGATGGCTCAAGATCCAGACGCGATGGAAAGAGGATTCGTTCCGGACTCCGATAAGGTGATCTGGGCGACTCCTCTGGTGAATGGAAAGGGGCAGGTAGAACAAGAGTTCACCGCACCGGAGCGACGTGGGCGCTACCCGTTCCTATGCACCTTTCCGGGACACTGGAGGGTGATGAAGGGTGTGTTGGTTGTGGAGTGAGAGAAGCCCTGAAGAACTTCTGTTAGAAGTGATGAAGGGCAGTAGCTGGAAGGCCTCTCAGTGGTCAAATGAAGCGTCTGTCGGAAGGAATCCTTCTTTGGTGGCCAGATGCTCGGATAGGGCAAGAGCCCAGTCGGTCCACGATTCTCCATGATCTTCTTCAAGAAGTTCCCGAAGTTCCGCAAGGGCCGTCGTGCGGAGCCCAGTCGCTCCGTTGTCTCTGCGTGCCAACTCGAGGAGGATGGGCAACCGGATGAAGGGAGGGCGAAGTTCAATCGCATCGTAAATAGACGTCAGGAGCCTTTCGCCATGCTCGTGATCGTCTTGTTCCAGAAGATCCCTAACTGCGAGCGCGAGTTTTTCGTCAGGGAGGAGGTGAAGTTCCTCGCCGTGTTTCTCCAGCGGAGGCTCCTTTCGCGCCGAGGTAGCACTATGGCCACGGTGGGAGGCGAAAAAAGATACCTGTTTGCGGTCAGACTTTTGCTGGATCTCAGATCCCTCAGGGGCTGGTTCGTCCTTTCCACACGCTGAGAGCAGAAGTGCGGAAAGGACGTAAAGTGACCAGCGCTGGTTCATGGTGTCATGGGCTGCCCCGGATTGCCCACAGGGCAGATGAAATGCTGGAAGGCTTCAATTTTTTGTGCCTGGGCTTTCGGCGGGGCCTTCCTCGGGGGTCTCCTCTTCCGAGATGTCGCTTTCCTCGCCCTTGGTTGTTTCGTTGTCAGACGGAGCTCCGCTGTCCCTTCCAGTATCGGCATCTCCGGGATTGTCGCCCTCTGCCTCGTTGTCTCCTTCTTCTGGCAGGAGAACCGCATGGATGAGGTGAACGAGTCCGTTGTCCGCTTCGAGGTTTGTGGCGAGAACCCGGGTGCCGTTCACCCTGATAACCCGATAAGGGGTCCGCCACCACCAGAAGCGGATCCGCCGGGAGGTGATCTCGAGATCGGTCCCAAGCAGAGTTGTTGCGCTCCCATCCTCGACGAGGTCGCCTGCGGTTTGGCTCCCGGAAATGACATGGTTCAGGAGGATGTCTCGCAGTGTTCCTTCCGGGGTCTCAAGTAGTGCTTCGAGAGTTCCCTCCGGGAGGGAGTTGAAGGCTCGGTTGACAGGAGCGAGGACAGTCAGATCTGAGCTCGTATCAGCGAGGGCCGTGGCAAGGCCGGCGGCATCAGCAGCCACGAGGAGAGTGCTCAGGTAAGGTTTGCTGGCCACCAAATCTGCGACTGTGAAGGACTCCCGGGCAATGACGCTTCCAACGATATGGAGAACGCCGTTCCGAGCCTTGAGGTCTGTTTCAACCACTGGGGCTCCGTTAATAGTGACCTCGCCATCCGCGATACGGACCGTGAGCCGATCTCCGGAGAGGCTTTCGAGCACCTGTCCGTCGCTGAGCCGATCGGCTTCAAGGCGACCAGCTACTACGTGCAGACTCAGGATGTCGGTCAGGACGCCGGTCGGATCGGTGAGAAGGGCGTCAAGAGTACCCTCCGGAAGTGAGGCGAAGGCCGCATTGTCGGGGGCAAAGATGGTGAAGGACGGCCACCTCTGGGTGGTGTCAAAGCTTGAAGCAAGTTCCGCGGCATTCAGGGCGGTTACCAGAGTTGAAAGTTCCTCGCGGGAGCTTGCGATGTCGACAAGGGACTGGGGTGTGGGAGGAACGAGGACGCCTCCAACCACGTGAATAATGCCATTGCTCGCGACAATATCGACTGCCTCGAGAGGCTCGCCTGCAATGCTGAATCCTGTTGGAGCATCGGGGTCTTCCGCTAAAGGAAGACTTAATCCAAGGACAGTTTGGGCTGAGCCGTCCTCGACCAGTGAGCTGCTATCTCGAGCTCCCCGAACGATATGATTCTTGAGGATCTTACGAAGAAGCCGGGGGTCAGCCTGCACAGCCTCGAGAGTCTCTTCGCCGAGGGCTTCGAAGGCGGCGTTGGTTGGAGCAAAAACGGTGAGGTTGTAATGCTCGCTGTCGAGCGCACGGGCGATACCTGCCTGCTGCACTAGGGAGGCAAGAATCGAAAAGTCTGGATTGCCAGCTGCAATTTCCAGAATAGTTGGGACCTGCTGGTAGCCGGGATCCAGAACCTCGTTAATCGTGTGAATGATCCCGTTGTCGGCGCGGAGGTTTGCCCGGGTAATGACTGCATCATCTATGGTGACTGTGCGATAGAAACCCCAGAAAAAGCTCTGGACGCTGACATCGATCCCGTTGCCGGTTAAGAGCGTATCGATGGCTCCCGACTCAAATTCTCGAAACGAAATGCGCTCCGGAACGACGTGGTAAGTCAGGACGTTTGTGAGGGCGTCCCTGTCGGCAAGCAGGGCCGCAAGATCATCTTCAGGAATCTTGGCAAAGGCTTCATTGGTCGGGGCGAGGATGGTGATGTCTTCAGCGGATGCGAGTGCGTCCGCTAGACCTGCTTCGGTCACTGCGGTAACCAGGGTGGAGAACTCTGGTCTTTCGGCCAGTTTCTCTACGATATTGTCGGCATGCGCAGACAGTGCGAGACCTGCTACGAATGCCCCGCCAAGCAGAGATCTGAGGTGGAGGCTGTTTGGGTATTTCATTGGATTGTAGGAGTTTCGGGCCACGGAGGATCAAGAGAATCTGTGAAGGATTCCGAGCCCAGATCTTAGGAAGCTACGAGGCGCTTTTTGGAAATCAAATTTGGTGAAAGGGAAATATCGAGGTGCCTGAGAGGATCGATCCATCGGCAAGCCGGATGGGTAAAATTAGCGTCTTTCCGGGCGATTTTAGAGGGATGCTTGGTATCGGGAGAGAGTTGGACGGCGAGAGACTCTGGGTCTCGTAAAAAGAAAACCTACCGGGTTGGAGTATTTCTGGAGGTGGGCTCACGCAGTTGGTCGGTATATCCGGGTGAGAAATCTCGACCCCTACTGTCTTTTCGTGAGGATTGCGGACCCCTTTTGGTGCAGCGGATGGATACCCGGGCAATTCTCAAGCAGGTGAACGGAGCCGGAACGGTATCTGCCCGCCGGGGAGGAAAGCGATACGGCAAGGATACTGATTGAGTAGTCTCTATCAGAGGATCGTGTGAGTATTCCCCTAAGCTTGGCACTTGAAAAATGATCTTTCGGAGTCTCCAATGAGGAGTCCACTATGAGGCTACCCATTACCGTCTTAGTGCTCCTGATTCAGGGGGCCGCTCTCTCTCTGGTGCAGGCCGAAGAATTGACGTCTGAACAGACAGAATTTTTCGAGAAGAAAATTCGCCCCGTTCTGGCAGAGACTTGCTACGAGTGCCACAACAGTATCGATAAGAAGAAGGGGGATCTGGCCTTGGACTGGAGGGAGCCTCTGACTGAGTCCGGAGTGATTGTCCCGGGAAAACCGGAGGAAAGTGCCCTCATCAAGGCAATCAGGCATGAGGGCGACTATGACCCGATGCCGTCCAAGGGACCCAAGCTGGCCAAGCTGATCATCAAGAACTTTGAGGACTGGGTTCGGATGGGAGCTCCGGACCCCCGGGTGACAAAGCCGACCAAGGAGGAGTTGGCAAGTCAGGTGGACTGGGACGCAGTCCGCGACAAGAGGTCTGAGTGGTGGTCGTTTCAGCCTATCGTGAAGAAAGATCCTCCGCAGGCGGATGCCGCCGAGTGGAATAAGACCGAGATTGACCGGTTCATTCATGCTGGCCTGCGGGAGAGCGGTCTTGAGCCGCAAGATGTTGCTGAACCAGGAACGTTGGTGCGGCGTCTTCACCTGATCCTTACAGGACTTCCTCCTAAGCCAGAAGAGGTAGAGGCCTTTGTGAGGAACCCCACTGAGGAGGCCTACGAGGCACTAGTCGACCGACTGTTGTCCTCGAGGGCCTATGGAGAACGCTGGGGGCGCTACTGGCTTGACTGGTTCCGTTATGCGGAGTCATACGGAAGTGAGGGAGATCCGAATGTGCCCTATGCGAGCCGTTACCGGGATTATGTAATCCGATCTTTTAATGAGGACGTGCCCTATAATCAGATGCTGCGCGAAGCGGTGGCAGGTGACCTGCTGGAGAAGCCCAGAGTCAACGAGAAAGAGGGGCTCAATGAGAGCGCAATTGGACCTGCTCATTTCCGGATGGTTCCGCACGGATTTGGAGTCACCGATGCTTACGATGAGCAGATTACTTTTACGGATAACGCTGTAGACGTGCTGACAAAGGCCACCATGGGACTGACCGTATCTTGTGCGCGTTGCCACAACCACAAGTTCGACCCGATCAGCCAGAAGGATTACTACAAGTTCTATGGGATGGTCGTGAGTAGCCGGCCAGCAATCGTCAACGTAGATTCCCCTAAATTAAGGGATCTGCACCGGAAGGAGCTTCTCGAACTCAAGGAGCAGATCCGTGCTTCTCTTGCTTCATACTGGATGGAGCAGGTGGATTCTGCCCTCGAAAAACTGTGGGGCGACAAGCTGGACAAGATTCCGGATACCGATCCCCTTGCTGGGTGGGCGAAGTTACGGGACAGGAATCCTGAGGAACTGGTCCGGGAGTTGGAAGGCATGAGTAAGCGGCACGAAGAGGGAATGGCTCATAATGAAAAGGTAAAGAGTAATGCTACTTTCTACGCAGATCTCCGGGAGCAGGCTGGCTATGATCGGTGGTTCAAGAGTGGCAATGGTCTTGGCGATTCGGTCAGCCCAGCAGGTTCATTCGTGGTGGCTCCGGAAGGGGGACGTGCCTTGAAGGGAATCTACCCTGCTGGGGTCTATTCCCATATGCTTTCAGACAAGCACAGTGCTACCCTGAGTTCGGTTTTTCATCTTGCCAAGGGAGGTCGCAATTCTATCCGGGCAATGGGGGAGGGATCGATAGCGCGATTTACCCTCCGAAGCTACCCTCTCTCCCATGGGGGACTTCACCCGACTCCAGGACTAAGGCCTCAGATGAGTTGGGTGAACTTGAACAAATACAGGTATTGGAACGGGGAAAAGGGCTATTACCAGATCAATACCTCTTCGGATTCTACTTTCAGAAATGGAGGGAACGCACGCTCGTGGTTCGGGGTCTTCGAAGTTTATGCGGGAGACGAGGCGATGCGGGAGCTTGGTGCGCCAATTGTGGCGTTGCCCGGAGACCTGAGCTCGATCAGGGACCGTAAGTCGCTTGAAGGTTTTTACCGTCGTTCGCTGGTAGATGGGTTGAATAGTTGGAGGGATCTGAAGATGAGCGATGCTCAGGCCCTTCTTCTGAACTCGATGGTGAGTAGGGGTTTTCTGCCCAGCGAAGTGGCCGGGCTTCCCGGAAACTTAAAAACTCTCGTAGAGAAATATCGCAGGCTGGAAGCAGAGATCCGGAATCCAGCTCGGGTGCCCGGGGTCATGAATGGGGAGCCGTGGGACCAGCCTCTGCTGGATCGGGGTGATTATAAGAAAGAAGGAGAGGCGGTAGAGCGAGGATTTCTGGAAGTGTTCGGGGGTCGAACTTATACCAAGACCGGGAGCGGACGCCGGGAGTTGGCCGAGGACATTGTGGGGAAGGGAAATACTCTCACGACCCGGGTCATAGTGAACCGGCTATGGCACCATGTCTTTGGGCGGGGCCTCGTTGCCTCAGCAGACAATTTCGGACGGTTGGGGAGCAAGCCATCTCATCCGGGACTCCTCGACTATCTTGCGATGGATTTTCGTGAGAATGGATGGTTAATGAAGCGTACGGTCCGTCAGCTGGTCATGAGCAGGACTTTCCGGTCCGCCAGCGCGGTGCCGGCTGCAAACAGGGGTAAGGATGATGCTAATCTTCATTTAGCCTATTACACCCCGCGGCGTCTCGACGCGGAAGCGGTTCTGGATACTATCCGTTTTGTAGCCGCTAACGAGGCTGGTCAGCGCGCAGTCTACACCAACCAGAAACGTAACGGGCTCAACCGGTTTCTCACGGCCTTTAACTATCCGATTCCTACGAGCACAGTGGGAGTTCGCAATGTAACCAATGTTCCTGCGCAGGCTCTTATGCTGATGAATGGGGAGACTACCAAAAGAGCTGCCCAGCAATGGAGTCACCGGGTGAAAACTGATCCTTCCCTGAAGTCGGACCGGGAGAGAATACAGAGATTTTTCATGCAGGCCTACGCGCGTCCGGCAAGTGAAGAAGAGGTTACGGCCTGTCTTGATTATCTCTCCGGGAAAGTGAGTGATAAACTACCGAAGCTCGTCAAAGAGCAGGAAGATCTCAAGAAGAAGCTTGTGGCTCTACGGCGTGGTCGGGAGCAGAAAATTGCTCCCGTGCAGTCCCGGGTGCAAACAGAGGTTGATGCAAGGAATGCAGCCCAGAAGGAACAGGGAGAAGTCCAGATTGATCTCAAGCCGTTCGCACGCTGGGACTTTGAAGGGGACACCAAGGACTCGACCGGAGGAATGCACGGGGAAGCCAAGGGAGCGGCCAAGGTGATCGATGGATCCATGTTCCTGAGAGGGGGAGGTGTCTGGACGAGCCCGATCTCGAAGGATCTCCGAGAATTCAGCCTCGAAGTTCAGCTACAGTTGGATAATGGAAACCAGGCTGGAGGGGGAGCGATGAGCCTGCAGAGATCCGACGGCAAGGTATTTGATGGTATCGTCTATGCGGAGGTATCTCCCAGGACCTGGCTCACTGGAAGCGACAAACATGCTCGGACGGCACCGTTTGGGGGAAGCGAGGACATGGAAGCCGACAAGCGGCCCGTCCGTATAATCATGGTCTACAAGGCAGACGGAACAACTATCGCCTACCGCGACGGTAAACCGTACGGGAAATCGATCAACAAGGGCAGGGTGGAGTATCAGAAGGGTAAAGCGCAGGTTGTCTTCGGCTCCCGGCACGGTCTTTCCCCGGGTGAGCGTGGCAGGTCTCTCACGGGCCGCATCTTCGAGGCGAGGCTTTATGACCGGGCACTCACGCCGCAGGAAGCAGCGGCAGCTTCTTCCGGAACCCTGCTGGAAGTGGTAACAGAAAGCTTGCTGGCAGAGGCCATGACTCCTGAGCAGAAAAAGGCTGTTGAGCGTTTAGATGGAGAGATTACCCTTCTCGAGCAGCGGCTCGCAGAGGTTGACCAAGAAATTGAAAGCACCCGTGAGGCTCTCAATGTGGGCGGAGACCCTTATTTCAAGATTGCGCATGCGATTCTCAATTCCAAGGAACTGATTTATGTCTATTGAGCCCAATATTCACCCTGATGATCCGGTCCGGTCTATGCTGGCTGGTGACCGCCGAGAATTTCTCAAGCTGACTTCGAGTGGGGTCAGCGCTCTCGCGCTCTCAAGTCTCCTCAACAAGGGATCCGCAGCCACAATTGATACCGCGGCGCCTAAGTTACACCACCAGCAGAAGGCCAAGTCAGTTATCCTGTGCTACATGTCTGGTGGTTTTTCCCACGTGGATTCGTTTGACCCGAAGCCGAAGCTCAAAGAGATGCACGGCAAGCCACTGCCAATGACTATCGAACGTACGCAGTTTGACGCGAACGGCAATATCATGGCTTCGCCCTGGGAGGCGAAAAAGTGGGGGCAATCGGGGTTGGAGATGACGGACATGTTTCCCAAGATAGCGGAACGTGCGGATGACCTCGCTATTGTGCGCTCGATGACGGCCAAGTTCAGTGAGCACTCTCAGGGAAATTTCTTCATGCATACCGGCTTCCCCTTCCTGGGCTATCCCAGTGCCGGTTCATGGGTGACTTACGGATGTGGAACAGAGAACCCAAACCTGCCGGGGTATGTTGTTCTTCGCTCCAACAAGGCCTCTATTCCGCATGGTGGAGTGAGTATCTTTGGTAATGCCTTTTTGCCTGCCACCACTCAGGGATCCATTTTCAACATCACGGACAAGCAGGCAGTTCCCAACATCAATCCAGCCATGCTCAAAGCGGAGCAGCGCCGGGCGCTGGACCTCATAGGAACACTGGATCGGCGCTTTTCGGAGCGGACGGCGGCAAAGGATGCGGTCATCTCATCAATCCGGAATGCGGAGACGGCCTTCCTTATGCAGCAGGCGGTTCCTGAATTAACAGATATCAGTAAGGAAAGTGAGGCTACTCGTGAGATGTATGGGATTGATAGCAAGGACGCCAACAAGGCTCAATATGCACGGCAATGTCTTATGGCCCGACGCTTGGTAGAGCGGGGCGTGCGCTTTGTGGAGCTTTCATGTGCCAGCTACGGAATCGGAGCGGGAGGCGGAGGAAACCCGTGGGACCAGCATGGGGACTTGAAGCGTGGCCATGGTGCGATGGCAGGTCAAGTCGATGGCCCAATTGCGGCTCTCCTCAAGGACCTTGGTGAGCGCGGGATGCTGGAGGAAACTTTGGTAGTGTTTACCGGAGAGTTTGGACGCACTCCCTTCTCACAGGGGTCGAGCGGGCGCGATCATGACCCATTCGGATTCAGCGTCTGGTTGGCTGGTGGTGGCATGAAGGGAGGGACCGCGCACGGTGCGACCGATGAGTTTGGCTACAAGGCGGCAAAGGACATTTCGACAGTTTACGACCTTTGGGCGACCGTATTACACCAGCTGGGAATCGATCATGAGAAGCTGACCTTTCGGTGGAGTGGACGGGATCTCAGGCTCACAGACGTCCACGGTCACGTCTGGAAGAATCTGGTGTGACCAAAAGCTCTCTATGGAGCGAGTCTGAATCTCCTGTGTGGTTCCGGGGCCCTAGCGGCAGTATTTGACAGGTGGAAAAGCCGCTCCGTCCCGTTTCGAACCAATGGCTAGAAGCTGTATCCGAGGCCCAGTCCCGCGCTGAATCCACTGAGGTCCACATCGAATACGCTGCCTCCAACACTACCATTCAGGTCTTCCGTGTGGTCGTGACGCAGGTTGACTTCAAGGGACCAGCTTTCGTTGAGCTGATATCCGGCAGAGGCTTGGAGGTAAAAGCCCCAGAGAATGGAACTGCCGATATTGTCAGCGGAAGAGCTGTCGATAACCACAGGCGCACCATTGTTGATCTGCTGGAGGAGTTGACTGCTGCGCATTGCTTTCCACGATGCAACATTGAGCGCAATGCCAGCTCCCAATGAGGCATGAAATCGGTTGTCGAACCGGTAAGAGGCCTCTGCGCCGAACGCCAGACTCCATGTATCAAGATCGAGTGATTCGTCGATGGTATCGTTCCACAGCGCAATGTCTGAGGTTCGCAGAGTGGGTGTGAAGAGTCGACTGCCGGCGACCGGTTGGTTGGGGACCAGTGGGGCGACGATGTTCGGAGCTCCGGTGTAGGGGACCTCCCGAGGAAGATCGAGTCCACTGATATCGTAGACATCCGTTGCTGTAATATCGAAGGTGTCCATCTGCTCACGGGCAGACATCGTATTGAGGCCCCGGCGGGAGCCGTTGATTTCGGCAAAGGAGACATGAATGGAGGGTCCCGCACTCCACCCGTTGCCGAGATCGCTCTGGTAGCGTAATTTCAGATAGGGCGCAGATACGTGATCTGCTTCCTCACTCCACCCTGTTGCTGCAGCAGTGGATGATTGGCTCACCTCCCGGCGCTCTCCCCCCGATGCAGTGAAAGAGAGGGTATTGCCCTGAATTTGTGCGAGCTCAGTATAACCGTAGTCGGTGGTCCGTGTTGACCGGGCGTCGGGGCGGATAAAGCCATTATCGTAGATACGCGCAGCGGGTCCCTCTGCAGGACCGATGCCAGGCACGGGACTGCTACTCGCTTGGAAAAGGCTGGGGACGGTAAAGCCGCTGATTCCTGTGCGGAAACCGATTTCTCCGGTATTACGCCACGATATCCCCGCACCCAGAGTCCATTGACCTTGATGGGATTGCGGTGAAACAGGGATGATGCCTTTGCCTGATTTAGGTGAGGGCTGAATAACTTCCTTGGCAGATGGGATCGTACCCTTGGCAGACGGGATCGCGCCCTTGGCAGACGGGATCGCGCCCTTGGCAGACGGGATCGTGCCCTTGGCAGACGGGATCGTTCCCTTCGCAGACGGCGAGAGAGGGCCCTTAGCCGCCGAAACTCCATCTCCTGCCGTGATGATCGAGAGAGGAGCCAGAAGGGAAGTGAGGAATGCGAGTCCGATTCTTGTGTTCATGGTGAAGAGGTAAAAGACAGTTCAAGGTTCTGGATTACGGTGCCTTGCGGATGACCCTGTAGAAACGGTTTCCAGTTGTACTTGGGTGACTCGAAGTTTTAGGGGGGCCATTGTCTACCCACTGGGTCACATTTGCTCCAGCAATGACATCGGGAACAACATTGATCCAGTTTTCTCCGTCCCGGCTGTATTGGATGGTGTAGACCTCTCCTACGACGGAGACAAACTCCAGCAACTTGTCTTCATTCGGGAGGGAGGTTACCCGATTTAACTCGATTCCGGCAACAGAGAAGGCCTCTCCGGCAGAGTCGACGAGCTCAATCTGGAATTCTGGTTGGAATCCACCGCTCGCAGTGATTTGAAAGTATTCAACGACAAGATCGATGCTTTCGCCTGCCGCAAGAGGCTGGTTGTAGAGAAGAAAGGGCACGCCCCCGGATGCCCCCTGGGCATTGTGCACCGTAACGTCTCCGGGGAGCCCATTGACCAGGATGCGAAATGCTGGAATATCGAGAGGATTATTGTTGGTGACAGTAATGGTCTGCTTCAGCAGAGCGGTCTGAAGGTCAAGAGTGATACTGCCCTCGCCGATTTCCATGCTTCCTGGACTGATCACACTTGTTGCCACGGAGTCAGAGTCATCTTCCGGGTTGATGATTTCCCCTTCGAAGGATACGAGCTCTGCAGAGCTCACAATCGTGTCTAGTCCAGCTGGAGCGATGGAGGAGACGTCGTAGAGAATTCCGTAAGTTCTGGTCTCCCCTCTCGGAAGGTCGGCAATGGAGAGGACAGGTGGCAGGGTTGTTTCCCCAGGGCCAAAACTGACAACCGTGGTGCCAGGAGGAGAGATTGATTCGAGGCGAATCGCAAGGTTGCTGGCATCACTTGGACCACTATTGCTTACAGAGATGACATGAGAGAGATTGCCCGGGCTGCCACTCTCTGAGTATCCGGCGAGAACCGGGTCTCTTGACTCAGCTACCTCAATGGTGATGTCGGCCTCTCTTTCAACAGAAGTGCTGGATGAAACCGTATTATTCTGTGGGTTGACATCCGTCTGTTGGACAGAAACTACCGAGGCGACATTCGTGATGACGTCAGCTCCGGCCACTGTCGATGGTCCTGCGGTAAACCGCAGGCGCACTAATGAGGTGCTACCCACCGAAAGATCTCCTACCGTCCAGATGACGGATTCGCCGGTGCTCTCGGTGTTCGTTCCGGCTAATGGCTCAGTCTCCTCCAGAGTGACGCCGGGGGGTAAGGTCAGGCTGTTCTCAAGGGATACATCGCTGGCAAAGGAAGGACCAAGGTTGGTTACGGTCACCATGTATTCAAGATTCAGGGGGCCTGATCCAGCGACCACTGGATTATTCAGTCCCATATTGGTTACCTGAAGGTCGGCTCTCGTGATGATGGATGTCGCATCGGAGACTGATGTTGCTGTTGCGATATTGGTCTGAGTGACTCCTGTCAGAGCCGCGGTGCTGGTGATTACTTCCACACCCTCGTTGGCTGCAGGATCTACAGCAAGGTTCACCGTCAAGCTGGCGGTAGTTCCCGCAGGAAGAGAGGGGAGCGTCCAGACGCCTTCGTTGTAGACTCCCTGATCCGGGGTGATGCTGGCGATCGATACTCCACTAGTTAAAATATCGAGATCCTCGCTGATGGTGAGTTCGGTTGCAGTCGAAGGACCCTGATTGGTTACCAGCACCGTGTAGGTAAGCCCTCCTGTTCCCGCAATGATGGGATCAGACGATTCACTCTGGCTGAGGCTGACGTTGACGATTGGACTCACAATCAGGGTATCCTCTGAGGTTCCGCTGTTGCCGAGTGAGCTGGTAAGTTCCCCGGTAGTGTTGACGAAGGTTCCACCCTCAAGACTGGTGACTTCGACCTGAAGAGTACACCGTCCACCGGCGGGAACAGTGCCATTGGAGTAGGAGAGCAGTGAGCCCCCAGGGCCGGCACTTGCAGTGCCTCCTATGCAGGTGCTGGAAAAATTCACGGGGTTCGAGAGGATGAGGCCGTCCGGTAAGGTGTTGGTGAATGACAGATTTGTGGCGTCGAGCGGTGAGGTGCTGTTATCGATGGTGAAGGTAAGGATTCCGACCTGACCGGCGTTAAAGTCAGGCGAAAACTCCTGAGTGAACAACGGGGGAGCCACGAGTGTCAGATCGGCACTGGCTCCGGGGCTGACTCCCAGCGATGACGTCAGCTCGCTGGTAGTGCTCCCATAGGTCCCGGCCGATGCATTGCTGGTGGCTACCTCGAAACTGATGGTGCAGATGGCACCGGCGGGAACGACTGCATTTCCACTGAGAGTAAAGGTGTTCGTGCTGGATGAGAGAGAAAAAATACCTCCCTCTCCACAATTGAAGGTTTCGACGGGCAGTGCTATTCCGGGGGCTACGTCCCCTCCCGCCATGCGGAGGCCCTCGGGAAAGACATCGGAGAAAGCGAGGTCTCGAGCGTCAATTGCACTGGCGGTGTTATCAATTGTGTAGGTCACCCTGCTCTGCCCTCCTGCGGAGATTGCGTTGGGAGTGAAAGCCTTGCTGATTGTGGGAGCGACTGGCTCCACCACGAGAGTATCAGTCGCAGGAAGGCCAATCTTGGGCTCTCCGTTGACATCAGCGCTCAGACGGCTTGTTACGTTAAGGTGGGGGCCAAACGCGGCATTGACTGGGACCGTGACTTCTACCGGAAAGGAGCAGGTTTGACCAGGTGCCAAGCTCCCGCCCTCTATCAAAAGAAGATTTGTGCCAGATATGCTGGAGCCAGGGCCGCACGGCTCAATATTGATCTCTGGAACCTCGATAGAAAAGTTGTCAAACCACGCCTGAGCAACCTCAGTCTCAGATGTCGTGCGGTTCGCATAGGCGCCGATAACAAGAGTGTGCGTTCCTGCGTTCAGGGGAATTTCGATAGAGGCCTCCCGCCATCCAGAATCAGATTCAGCTTGGTTGTCGCTACTCCCATTAAATCGAAGGAGAGAGTTATCGGGGCCATTTCCATAGCGAATGCCGTCAACAGTGAGAACCGCCTCTCCATACTCATTGTTATCAAAGTCTCCGGCAACATTCAGACGGTATCGAAAATTGATAGTGGTAAGAGCAGTTTCCTCGAGCGTGAACTCCCGGCTCCAACCGCCGGAGCTCTCAGGAGAGAAGAAATTAGCAAAGAAATTCTGGCCGCCTGTCTGAACCCGCAAGGCTCCGCCCTGAAAGCCGCCGGTCGGGTCCACCTCTCCCGATGAGAAGTCCGGATCGGGAGTACCCTGAAAAGGGTCATCTACATATGTAAATCCACCCGCGACGGCCTGAGACCCGGGCAGGAGTTGAACTTGAAAACCTACGTCGCTGCTCTCGAGAGTGTTTTGATGGACTTCAACCGCAATTGAATTCGTTCCCTCAACCAGAACCCCGCTCAGATTCAAATTGCCCGTTGAAAATCCACTCTCGTCTCCAAGACCCGAGAGGGTGGTGGTTTCAATCGCTCCGGCCGGCATGCTCGGTGTTCGAAAGACTTCAGTGCCGTTGATGTAGATCACCCCGCCGTCGTCCAGGAGATAATTGGCAAGCCACTCCGTTTCCGTCAGCTGATCTGCTGAAATCTCAAAGGTATTTCGAAAAAGATAGGTGGTGATCAAGTTCTGGCCATTGGCCGCGGCTCCAATTCCAAAAAGGAGGTCTGGCGCTCCGGGAAACCCGTCAATACCTCCGACCTGAATGGGGACATCCTCCGACTCCCAAGGGCCGATAGTGGAGGTGGCAACGTCAAATCCTACCGAATTCCATGCATTTCCGTTCTGATCAACAGGGTAGCCATCGTTATTGCCATTTTCGTTCTCAATCCGGTCAAGGTAATCCCAGGCTTCTGTAATCACGGGGCCTCCGCCCCCTGCATCCCCGTCGAACCCTGTTTGCACAATGGTTCCCCCGCTTGTGGGGATTTCGGTGGCCACCAGCCCGGAAAGCGTGGCTTCCAGATCATCCGTAAACTGGAGGTTGGTGATGGTGTCAGTGGCACTGTTGTTCGTGATCGAAAAAAGCAGGGTGCCCGATTCTCCCGGGGCGATCGGGTTATCCAGGAACTCTTTTTCAAAGGATACGTTGAGAATAGAGGAAGGATCGATGACCTCGAGTTCAGCTACCGCTAATCCTCCTGAAACCGGGTCGCCTCCAATGGCTCTTACGGCAGTCAGATTACTGGAAACGCTAAGATGAAGTCCCGGAGCGACGCCAACCACCTCAAGAGTGAGGGTGCATGTTTCTCCTGCCGGAAGAGGGATAGGGTCCTCGGGGGAGACCTCGATCGCCTGAGTGCCATTGATTGCAGTGATGCTAATGCCAGGACAGTTGGTTGAGACCGATGGTGGCGTGGCAATAGCAATGCCTGGAGGGAAAAAGTCGCTGAAGGATAAGTTGTAGGCGTCTACTGTGCCCTGGTTTTCTATGGTATAGATCAAAGTCGATCTGCCTCCAAGTGGGACAAGATCCGGGACGAAGCGCTTGCTGAATCCCAGAACCAATTCTGACGAGGTGAACAAGGTGGTGAATGCAGGTGCGCTGGGTCCGACTTCAGAAGTGAAGTCATCAATCGTGAGATCATGGGGACCCCTGATATTCTGAGTAACCAGTGCCTTAATTTCACACGTTGAGCTGGTTTCGACCGCCCCGCCGGAAAACCTGAGCAGGCTTCCATTATTCTCGGTTGTTAAGGTGCCGCCGCATTCCGAGGAAAGAGCCCTGACCGTAACGCCTGCGGGCATAGGCAGAGTGAAGGCTAGTTGGCTGATCGGGCCGGGATTGACCGTGTTGTCTACTGTGATAGTCAGTTCAGTATTACCACCAATACCCACAGTATCGGGAGAGAGTGCCATTTCAACAACTGGAGGCGAGGCAACACCAGCGAAGGACATGGATGAAGCAAGGAGGAATCCCAAGGACCAGGTAAAAAAACGGGACAGGGTGAGTCTACTGGGGGATTCTGTGTGTGAGTTCATCGAAGACAGGCGCAGCGTCTGAAAGGATGGAAAACACTGTGTTTTGCATATGGTTTGCCAACAAGCCTAATTCCTCGCAGTTAGGCGGATTCAAGTGACCAAATAACAGGGGATTTGCGGGTAATTACCTTTTTCGGGTAGGGCTGTGGCCGGGAACACCATGATTTACAGGACTAAGGGGAAACGTATGCAGTCAAAGCCGGCTTGCCTAACAGGGTAAATTCAGACAAACTTCCGTCCTGCCACCTTTCCCCCATGACGCACTCCGGTGGAAGTGCGCATTGACCGAAATCCATGAAAACAACGAGCCGATTGGCGACTCGCGCTTCCCATCTGTCCGGGTTTACGGCGATGGAATTGTTGGTGGCGATCTCGGTTGTTATGGTTCTTGCCGGGCTCACCATGCAGGTGATGAAAAATGGGCGTGAGAAAGCTCAGCAGGTGAGAGCGACTCAGAAAATCAAGGACTTGGGTGCTGCCTTCGTCGCCTACACGGGCGAAAATGGAGGGTTGCTGCCTCGGGAAAATCACTCTGGATCGGGCGATACGTGGCAGGCTGCGTCGGAAGAGGCAGCGAGTGAGGTGTGGTACAATGCCCTCACTTTGAATATGTCGCGAAAGTCTGTGGGTGAGATTGGGGAGTCGGGGAAGCCTCAACTCTTTTATGAGGACGGCTATCCGCTTTTTGTTCCCGGCGCACCCTATCCGAAGAGTGAAAAGAAGCTGGAGAATCCGATGTTTGCAATCGGGATGAATAGTCGTCTGCAGCGCAGGGATAATGATACGGGGGAGAAGCCTCAGGGCACGTTGGCCTCGATTCAGGCTCCAACGAGTACTGTCATTTTTCTGGAGCGGGGAATGCCGAAAGACGAAAAGGTCATACGCTCACAGGCCAACTTTTCAGCCTCTCCAAAAGCGGGACCAAAGGCGTTCGCCGGGAGGCACAACCAGAAAGGTCTTCTTCTGTTCGCGGATGGACACGTTGAGGTAAAGTCTCCGAGGGACATCCTGACTGGAAGTGGGCAGGTGAAAACTCTCGAGGAAGGGAGTAGTGTGGTGTGGACAAGGGATCCAGATGATGATCCCAACTGAGGGAGCCTTCTCCTCGCTGCGTTGGCCTGTTAGCCGGTCGTCCGTAACCCAGCTGCGATGGCGTTGATGGAAAGGAGCATGCGCGGAAGCAACCCTTCTGCCTCCGCTTCCCCGCCAGACTGGATTTGTTGGCGCCATTCTCTGAGAAGCGAGACCTGTTGCTGATGAAGAACTTTTAGTGGAGCTTCACGGATCTCGAGTGTTTTTGCCATCCGGGGCCTTCGCTTAAGGATGTCCCCGTCGTAGAGTTCAGTCAGTAGTTCACGGGTGCGATTGAATTCGGCAACAATGATTTTCATGAAGCGGTCTCTCAGGGACTCGTCTTCAACCAGCGAAGAATACTGGGTCATCACCTCTAGGTTTGCAGAAGCCAGATTGGTTTCGACGTTGGTTAAGGTATAGCCGAGAAAGGAGGACTCGCGGAATTTCTCCTTGAGGCGGAGGAAACGTTCCGGTTGCTGCGTCTTTAGAGACTCAAGGGCTGTGCCGACTCCGAACCATCCGGGTAGATAGAAACGGGCCTGTGTCCATGAGAAGACCCATGGGATCGCTCTGAGATCATCGATGGAGTGACCCTTTTTGCCTGTTCTCCTGGTCGGGCGGGAACCAATGCAGGAGTTCTCCAGCGCATCGATGGGAGTGACCTGTCGATAGAAATCGATAAATCCGTCGGAGCGGAGCAGTGTCTGGTAGGCTTCCTGGCTCGCCTTGGATAAGTCAGGAAGGAAATCTTCTGCCGGATCCTTGTGGCTCTCCGGTCTGCTGTGAATTGCGGTCGTAATAGCGGTGCCGGCGAGAAGGAGTTCGAGATGATAGGTAGCGTTAGCAAGGTTAGCATATTTCTGTGCAATTGTTTCGCCTTGCTCGGTCATTCGAAACCCGCCACTCAATGAACCATGAGGGAGAGAGGCCATGAACCAGTGTGTTGGTCCAGCACCACGAGAGATCGTTCCGCCGCGTCCGTGAAAATATCGTAGTTTTATGTCATGCCGGCGCGCTACTTCTGAAAGATTTTTCTGTCCCTGGTTGAGGGCCCAGGCAGCGGCTAGGATGCCACAGTCCTTATTGGAGTCCGAGTAGCCGAGCATGACCTGCTGTTCTCCCGAGCGCCGTCTCTTAACGATCGGATGGCTGAGAAATTGATCGAGAATTCCTGGTGCCCGATGGAGATCGTCGATGGTTTCGAATAATGGGACGACTTCAAGAGGGCAGATGAGTCCCTCTGACGCAGGAGTCATCAGTCCAGCTTCCCGGGCCAGAAGAAAGACACCAAGAAGGTCGGATACCTGGCGAGTCATTGAAACAATCAGGCCTCCAATTCCTGCTGGACCATTTTGTTCGAGGTGCGCTGCGATGACACGGTAGGAGTCGAGTACGAGAGTTGCCTCCTTGCCTGCATCGAGGCTGTCGTGAAGAAACGGTCGGGTAGATTGTAGTTCTTCGTTAAGAAACGCTACCCGTCTGTCTTCAGGCCATTCCGCATAGTGTGCGCCGTCCTCAACCCCTGCAGCTGCGAGTAATTGCGAAATCGCGCGATCATGGAAATCGGAGTTTTGCCTGATTTCAAGGGCGGCAAGGTGGAAGCCGAAAATTTCAAGTTTGTGCCGAAGCGGGCGGATGTGCTGCTCCTCAATAAGCGCACACCCATTCGCAATGATACTTTCAGAAATTAATTCGAGATCATCGGCAAGGGCCTCGGGATTTGAGTAGCCGGGTGCGCCATCGATCTGGGCTTTCAGTTGGGCAGCCATGAGGCACGCCAGATGACGCCAGGGCTCCTGGCCGACCTGATGCTGGAGCTTGTTGACGACGTCCTCATCATGAAGAGAGAGACCAAGTTCTATAATGCGATTCTGTAATTCCCCGGGGACTTCATTGTGATGAATGGAGAGTGTCAGGATTGAGGCGAGATTGGTGATCTCCCGGTGGAGCAGTTCGAGTGCCGCATCGCCGAGAAGCTCAAGAGAGCGTTCTGTTACCTCAGGCGTCACGAGAGGATGGCCGTCGCGGTCCCCACCAATCCAGGTTCCGAAAGAAAGCCTTGGGATATTTCCTGCCTCACGAAGTTTCTCCAGGGGAAATCCCGCATCGCGCCACGCTTCCGTAAAGTGAAGGTCAAGGCGGTTCAGAGATGCGGGAAATAGATCGCGCAAGTAGTGAATAGCCTCATTGAGTTCATGGTAAATGTCAGGGCGAACAAGGTGGATTTCTCCCGTACGCCACAAGCTCTCCAGCGCGGTAACCATTCGCTCCCGGATTCGTCGGCGCTCCCGTTCCGTGTATTTGGGATACTCGCTTCGCACCAGCTGGTTGTAGAGAGCGCGGAGGCGCTCACGGATGGAACTTCGCTTGGCCTCAGTCGGGTGGGCGGTCAGGACAGGTTGGACGCTCACATCTCCGAGTACCTTGATAATATCATCGGGGGAGAGTCCAGCCGCGGTCATATCCTTCAGAGCGTGGGGCCAGAGACCGCGAATTGAATCGGCCCCCAGTTCTTTTTCTCGCTCTCGCCTGATGGCGGAGGCCACTCGCTCTTCGACCATGTTGAGAAGCTGGAAACCCACCGAATACAACTGCTGTGTGCCCTTGGGTAATTCGCCCTCGGGGATCTGTCCGCTCCATGGAATATAGGGGATAAGCTCATCTTCACCGAGCGACTTCAATGCATCGGATAGGCAGGAAATCAGGTAGGACAGGGTCTCGTCGATCAGGTCGAAGCCTTGAACTCGCAGTTCATCCCGGGTGGTGTTCGAGGAGGTCATGGGCAGGGAATTGAAGCCCTCTTCTGCCTGTAAGTGAAGTGTTCTCTTTCAAACGAGGTGATTTGACCCCTGATGAGTTGAGTATGAAAATGCTCGCGTCGGGCTACTGCATCTGGAAAATCGCCAGACACATCGAAAAATGAAACACATAGTCGCCCTCGCAATTTCTCTCACTCTTCCGTTCAGCTCTCTTTTTGCAGAGCACCACGAACTACCCAAGCCCGATAAGGACGGATGGATTACTCTTTTCAACGGAAAGGACCTCACGGGGTGGAGCGGTAGCCCTGATGTATGGCGAGTAAAAGATGGATATATCTCGGGGCAGATTGATAAGCTTAAGGGAGGAAATACGTTTCTCATCTATCAGCATCCATTCGCTGATTTCGAATTGGAGGCAGAATGGGTCCTTGTGGATGGAAAGGGAAATAGCGGTATCCAAGTTCGTTCCAAACAGTCTGAGAGTGGGGCCAATAAATGGGTGGTCAGTGGATACCAGGCGGATATCGGAAACGGTTGGTATGGAAAGCTTTACGAGGAGAGGGGGCGTGGCGTGCTTGCGGGTAATTATAAGAACAAGCCCACGATAAAGAAGGACAACGGTTGGAATAAGTATTTGATCACAGCGAAAGGGTCAAAATTGACGCAGGAGCTTAATGGAGTTGTTACCATCGAGTTCGATGACAAGGATCCGAAGAAGAGCGCTTCAAGCGGGGTCATTGGATTACAGTACCACTCCCCCGGGGGGTTTGAGGTTCGGTTCCGCAAGATCAGAATCAGGCCTTCTAAATAATCTGACGTTGGCAGTTGCCGTTGGCATGCTTTGGGGCCACAGGCCCCGAAGATCGTTGTTATCCGATCGACGGATGGATGCTGTTAGCGAACATCGATGGCGACATTGTCAATCGACCATCCACTGAAAGAGTCGCCGCTAGCGTCACTGGTGAACCAGAATTCGAGAATAATTTCTTCTCCCAGAGCCACAGAGGAGAGATCTTCGCTCAGGGGTACCCAATCGGTATCAAATACCGAAGGGCCAGGGTCGATGTTGGCAAGAACACTGCCATCACGGGCTCTCAGGACTCGTACTCCGAAGAGGTCGCCAAGGCCGTCTGCATCACGATAGTGATCCATCATGAAAGTGGCTCGGGTAAAATTTCTGCGAGTTAAATCAATTGCCGGAGATCGGAGAAAAATATCGGCGTTGTCTCCATAGTTGCCGAGGTTAGTCGTAAATGCGCGGGTCGATCTGTCGGCTCCAGTGGATGGGCCGGTGCCGGCCGCCGGTATCCCAAGCTGCCACACGGTTTCCTGATTGGCGTTGTTGGAGCCAACGGTCCAGCCGTTCGTTCCTGACTCGAAGTCCTCCCAGAAGAACGGGGGAGCATCCCTTTCCACGATAACCATGAAGAGGTTTTCCTCGGTGGGCCGGGGGAAGGTCTCGACGTTGAGGGGGGCGGTAGCAGCAATGTTTTCCTGCCAGATGCGCCAGCTAGCGGGGTTTCCTTCCTCGGCGGGGTTGGAGCTTGCATGAATGTCGTATACCTTGCCCTCGTGGCTCTCGAAGGAGAGCTCAAGATTCCGACCCAAGCTCCGAATACTAAATTGTCTCTCCGCAGACATGGTGCTCGAGATCTCGATGTTATCAATGAGAACGGTTTGGGTAGCATCGCCCACTCGTGCTGAAATAACGAAAGAGTAAGAATCGTCAGGGGTGAAAGAGCCGGTACTAATATCGATCAGCTCCGCATTAGTATCGAAGCCGGTGGTAATAAAAGTGGCGCCGTCAACGGGGTCCCAGATGACGGAAATAGCTCCCGAGACAGTGGCTCCATCCCGGAGGATGGGGCCGTTCACGAAGGCGAAGTTTCCGGCCTCTGCTCCCCTCGTCTTACCCGAGATACTCAACCCCTGTTCGGTGTCAAAGTTTCTCCAGGTATCGACCTCAAAAGATAGATTTTCAGTGACTCGATCCTCGTTTTGCATGCCCTCCTCGCCGGATCCAAGGATTCCGAGCGGTGCATTGCCGTAGTTCAGAGAAAATCCGTCTGCCGGGACATCTTGGAGCGGTCCATCAGCGATCGTGACATCGAAGTTTGCGGTCCAGCCCCCGGATGATCCTCCGAGGGCGGGAATCGAGAAGCTCGACCGACCCAGCCTCTGGCCGTCAACCGTGAGCCGGAGTTGACCATTCTCCACGCTGGCGGCGGCTCCAGCCATGACGGTGCCGTCACCAAGGTCAGTTGTGCCATTCGGATAGCTGTCAAAATCCTGATAGTAACTGGTGGGAGGAGCGGTGTAGACGGTGGGGTTTCGGCCCCCAGCAATTTCTACGCTATCTCCCATAGTGTCACCGTCCGTATCAGGGTTGTTCGGATCTGTTCCTGGTTGCTGGTGATTAATGAAAGGCACGGTTGGGTTCTCGACGGCATCAGACAGTCCATCACCGTCACTATCAGCATTCAGAGGGCTTGTGCCTGTGCGCGAAGGGCTGAGAAAGATTCCAGTATTGTCCTCAGCGCTATCGATAAGTCCGTCCCCGTCGGTATCTTCATCTTGCGGGTTTGTCCGGAGGTCGCGTTCCCGAGAGTTGCTCAAACCATCCCCATCGGGATCTCCGAGAGAGCCGTGGGGGCCGTCCTTTGCTCCTGGAGAGGTTTCCCCAATGGTTCCGTCATCGTCGGGATCAAGGCCGTTCGCTATTTCATAGGAATCAGATAGCCCGTCGTTGTCCCGGTCACCGGGAGCCCCAGTATCTATTATCAGATTGTCTATGAAGAGGTCCTGATTGGCTCCTCCCACCCGGGCTGAAATAATAAAAGTGTAGGAATCGTCACCCGTGAATTCTGCAGTATCGATAGCGGAGAATTCCGCATTAGTTTGCAAGCCGGTCGTCCTGAACGAGGCGCCACTTGCGGGGTCCCATTCGACTTCTATGGTTCCACTCACCCGCTGGCCATCGTTAAGGATGATGCCATTGGTGAAAGCGAGTTGGCCCACGTCCAAACCATTACTTAACCCGGATATATTCACCCCTTGCTCGGGATCTCCATTCATCCATGTATCCACCTCAAAAGAGAGGTTCTCAGTTACTGCCGGTCGGGTTCTCATTCCTTCCTCTGCAGCACCACGATCACCCATTGGGGCGTTACCATAGTTAAAAGAGAATCCATCAGCTGGAGGGTTGAAGTTGATGCTGTCATTGAGCTCGATATCAAAGGAAGCCCTGAAGCCAAGAGAAGAGCCTTCGAGAGCGGGAATTGAAAAGCTGGCAAATCCACTGATTCCCCGGTCCCGCGTAAGTTGCAGTCGCCCATTTTGGACGCTGGCGCTTGATCCTACAATCATTGTGCCATCTCCAAGATCAGTGGTGCCATTTGGATAGGAATTAAAATCCTGCTCGTAGGTGGCGGCGGGCACTAACTCCGGCATTAACAGGATGAAAAATACCATCAGGCACATTTGTGCGAGAGGGATTCTTAGTGCATTCATGCGGTGAAGTCCAGGGGCTCGTTCCGGCGAGACTTATAGACGTCCGGTCTGCTTGGCAAAGTAAAATGGCCTACCACAAGCGGGTATGGGTTGATTGCAATAAGGTAGAACTTCTGGCGATCATGAATCCATTTACCAAGGCACCCTTTATCACATGGACTAAGCTCTGAGAAAGAAGAGCTTCATCGACCCGGTCCTGATTAGGCCAGGATTTCTGTGACGACCTTACCGTGAACGTCTGTGAGCCGGAAGTCGCGGCCCTTGAATCGGAAGGTCAGAGCTTCGTGGTCGATACCGAGAAGATGCAGAATCGTGGCTTGCAGGTCGTGGACGTGAACGGCTTTGTCCGTCACATTGTAACTGAATTCATCGGTCTGACCATGGACCATCCCTGGTTGTATTCCTCCCCCTGCCATCCACATCGAGAAACAGGCAGGATGATGATCCCTGCCAAAGTTCTTGTTGCGAGTCTGAGCGTAGGTAGTACGACCGAATTCTCCACCCCAGATGACGAGGGTCTCCTCGAGCATGCCGCGTTCCTTGAGATCTTTCAGAAGAGCCGTGGTAGGTCGATCTACGGAGGCGATCTTTCCCTTGATAGCGTTGGTTATCCCATCGTGGTGATCCCATCCCCGGTCATAGAGCTGAATAAAGCGAACACCCGCTTCAGCGAGGCGGCGAGCCAGAAGGCAGTTGGAGGCGAAAGAGGCCTTGCCTGGTTGCGCTCCGTAGCTTTCCAGAACTTCTTTCGGCTCCTGCGAGAGATCCATCAGCCCGGGCACTGAGCTTTGCATGCGGTATGCCAGTTGGAAGGCGTCAATGCGGGCTTCGATTTCGGAGTCGCCAGACTGTTCATATTTGAGCTGGTTGAAAGCATTGATTCGATCGATCGTTTGTTTGCGATTCAGATCCGATATCCCCTTGGGATTGGAGAGGAAGAGGACCGGATCTCCAGACGACTGAAATTTTACGCCCTGATGTCTGCTGGGCAGGAATCCATTATGCCAGTAGCGGGAAGGAACGGGTTGACCTCCACCCGAGAGGAGGACGATAAAAGCGGGTAGGTTTTCGTTGGCACTACCCAAGCCGTAACTGAGCCAGGAGCCCATGCTGGGCCTCCCAGACAAGGGGCTTCCGGTCTGCAGGAAGGTGACAGCTGGATCGTGGTTTATTGGATCGGTAGTGGCGCTTCTGATCAGGCAGATATCATCCGCAATCTCGGGCATGTGCTTGAAGAGCACGTTCATATCCATCCCCGCCTGTCCGCACTTGGCGAACTCATGCTTTGAGGCCATCACGTTGAGGGCTCCCTGTCCGCTGGTCATGGTTGTCAGCCGTTGGTTCCCAATGACCCCGGAAGGGAGAGGCTTCCCATCCCAACGGGAGAGTCCGGGTTTGGGATCAAAAGTTTCTAGCTGAGAGGGGCCTCCCGACATGTGGAGATAGATCACCCGTTTGGCTTTCGCCGGGTGACTGGTCTGGACCGCGCCTTCGGCGGCCAGAGCTGCCGGAGAAGAGGCGAAAAGGTCAGAGAGGGCGGCAGCGCCGAGCCCGCATGAGGTGCGGCCAAGGAACGTGCGTCGCGTGAGATAGTTCTGGATTTCGCTCATAGGCTACTCACGAGAGATGGTTTCATCAAGATTGAGAAGGATACTTCCAAGAGAGGTCCAAGCGGCCAGTTCGACAGGTTCGTAATCAGAGGATGGGAGAGATTTCCCGTTTGCGATGAACTCGCTGGCGCGTTCGGGATGAGCATTAAACTCTTTCCTCTGTTCGGACAGGGTATCGGTGAGAATACGTATTTCGCTGCCATTAGGGGCGCGGGAAGTCGCCATGATGAAAGCAAGACGGAGGCGCTGCTGGTCGCTGTCCTCCTTCAGTGAGAGAACGCGCTGGGCAAAGACCCGGGCAGCTTCCACGAATGCTGGGTCATTGAGAGTGACGAGGGCCTGAAGTGGGGTGTTAGTACGAGGCCGGTTGACGGAGCAGAACTCACGGCTGGGAGCGTCAAAGATCTGGAAGCTGGGATAGAGCATGGTCCGACGCCAGAAGGTGTAAAGTCCCCTGCGATAGAGAGATTGACCCTCGCTCTCTTTCCACCCCTTTCCGATGCTGCTGAGATAGTTTGCGGGTTGGTAAGGAAAGACGGAGGGGCCGCCAATACTGGGATTGAGTAGTCCGCTGATCGATAGAGCGGAGTCCCGGATTTCCTCAGCGGAAAGTCGGAAACGGGGAGCACGATAGAGAAAGCGGTTATCGGGATCCTGATCCTCGTATCGTCTCCTGTTTACCGATGACTGCCTGTAGGTAGAAGAGCTAATAATGAGTTTCTGCAGCCTCTTGATGTTCCACCCATGCTCAACGAAATCAGCGGCTAGCCAGTCAAGAAGCTCCGGGTGGCTGGGGCGCTCTCCCTGGGTGCCGAAGTCGCCGAGAGTTTTGACCAGACCAGTGCCAAAAAGCTGTTTCCAAAGGCGATTAACGATCACCCGGGAGACAAGAGGGTGGCTGGGGTCGGTGAGCCAGTAGGCCAGCCCCAGGCGGTTGCGGGGTTGGTTAGTGGGCAGGCGGGGAAAGATCGCGGGCACGTCCGGTTCAACTTCCTCGCCCGGTTGACGGAAGTCGCCGCGCATGAGGACGTGGGCAGGTTTGCGGTCCTTCATTTCGACCATTACCATCGTGGTAGGAAAAGATTTATCGACCTGCTCGAGTTCTTTCCGAGTGCTTGCTACTTCAGACTCCAGCATACGAAAGAGGTCACGTGATTCAGCGTACACGTAGTTGATGAAGTAGGTGAAGAGCTTCTTCTGTTCGCTGTCAGTGCGCTCCCTCCCGGGCTTGGCAGCGAGGGCCATGATATCGGCAGGAGCTGGGTTCCATTCTCCCTCGATCTTGTATTTGGTGCCGAGATAGAATCCCACTGCGGCCTGCTCGTTGGGATCAAGAGCACGGTCGTAGACGAGAATCTCGGCGAAGTCTGCGGCAGCCTTCTCTGCACCCGCGTTATTGGCACCGATGGTGATGGCCTTGTTCTGGAAACCGGAAAGACTTACTGCTCCGCCCCCTCCGTCCTTGCCATTGAGGCGAAAACGAGTGTCGTTATTGGCACCTTGCTGGGTGATAATGGCTACTGCGGGAACCGCTCGCTTGAGATCCGCATTTCCGATCATGTCGGCCCCATAGCCGTTGAAGCTCAGCTTGCTCATGTCATTCTGGTTACTGCCCCCGGTTTTCCAGAATGCGCGGCGTTTCCCCTGAGACTCGTCGCCCCACATGAGGGCCATCTGGTGCCGGGCGAGGTCGTTGAACTGAAGGACAAGCACCATGGTAAAGTCTCCGTCGAGATGCTCGGCCCCCGATGTGGTGCGAAGAAAGTCCTTCTTGCCATCGAGGCGGATGGCGGGATGTCCGTTCAGAGCCCTGCCAAACTGCTTGGGCTCACCGGTAGCCACGGCAGTGCGCTTGTTTCCAGAAAGATCCGGCCATTCCCTTACAAATCCGCCCGGTGCGTCGAAGGATCCCGCATCCAGGTGAAGCTGCAAACCGTTCTTCACGGGTAGAACCCCGGTCTTGGGCAAGGCGAGGGAAGTGACCCATTCGCTGAGGGCCGGGGCCAAGTCACCCGCGGGGTTTGTAAACTCCGGCCGTTCTCGAGCGGCCTTCAGTTTTGCCGTTGTGGAGTCCAGTCGAGATTGAAGTTCGTTCCGCTTCTGCTGGTGAGGGCCCGTGCGAACCTTAAGAAGCGGCGGAAGTGGCTTGTTGTGGTAGCCGCTCCGTCCTCCGGCTCCGATTTCTCCCTCTACGCTGTTGAAGAATGCGTAGAGCTGATAATACTCCTTCTGGGAAATCGGATCGTATTTGTGATCGTGGCACTGTGCACAACCAACAGTGAGGCCGAGAAATACCTGTCCGGTCGTATTTGCGCGGTCCACCGCGTAGGTAACATAAAATTCATCGGGGTCAGCTCCTCCCTCTTCATTGAACGTAACGCAACGATTGAAGCCGGATGCCACCCGTGTGGTATCGCTGGCCTCGGGGAGGAGGTCCCCTGCCATGTTTTCCACAATGAACCGGTCATAGGGTTTGTTGCTGTTAAAGGAGTCGATGACGTAGTCCCGGTAGAGCCACATGGCGCGCGCAGAGTCATTGTGATAGCCGTTCGTGTCTCCGTAGCGTGCGAGATCGAGCCAGTCCTGGGCCATGCGCTCTCCGTAATGGGAAGAGTTGATCATCGTGTCGACGAGATCGGAATACTCTTCCGGTGAGAAGGCGGCACCCGTGGTTTCTCTTTCTGCCAGGGGCACTTCGAGAGAGCGCACAAAATGTCGCAATTCATTGAGGCTTGGTGGCAGACCGCGAAGGTCGAGAGAGATGCGTCGTATGAGAGTCTCGGGGCTAGCCTCGGGAGAGGGTTCCATTTTCTCGCTCTCGAGCCGTGAAAGGATAAAATGATCTATGGGATTTCTTGCCCAGTCCTCTCTATTCACGGCGGGCACTTTAGGTTTTTCCACGGTGCGGAAAGACCAGTGTTGTTCGTATTCCGCCCCATCTCTAACCCAGTTTCTGAGCTTTATTCTGTCTTCGTTACTAAGGCTCTTCCTGAACTCGGGTGGCGGCATCATTTCATCGGGATCTTCAGAAAAGATCCGATGCATCATCTCACTCTCGTCGAGGTCCCCCGGAACAATCGCACGCGATCCCGATTTCAATTCGCGTATTGCTCCTTCGCGCAGGTCGAAGCGTAGTCCGCTTTTTCGAGTCTGGGCATCCGGGCCGTGGCAGGCGTAGCAGTGCTCGGCGAGGAGGGGCTGGATGTCCCGGCTGAAGTCGCCAACAGCAGGAGTGGCCGACAGGATCAGACAGGCGGATGCGATATTCCGTAGGAAGCGCGTCCGGAGAGAAGACATGGGGTGATGCTACCGTCGAGCTCCGGCTGTGGAAGGGAAAATCTGCATTGGATCGGGTGACCCAGGGAGATTAGCCTCAAGAAATATTCGTATTACTTCTGGTTCTCGGTCTTGTGCTTGTTGAACCACTGATAGAGCTCCGGCGTTGCGTAGGCGGCAGACCAGCTGTTGTGCCCGACATGTTGGAGGGTCGTGAATCGCACCTTTTTGCCTCCAGCCTTGCGGATGGCTTTGACCATCTCATCAGAGTGACGATAGAGAACCGCCGTATCTTCAGTGCCATGAAACACCCAGATAGGCACGTCGACTAGTTTGGCGGCATCTGCTGGGTTGCCACGCCCGCAGATGGGGGAAACTGCAGCAAAGCGATCTGGATTTTCCGCCGCCATTTTCCATGTTCCATATCCTCCCATGCTGAGCCCGGTCAGGTAGATCCGGGTGGTGTCGGCCGGAAATGTGGTGGTAATATGATCCAAAAGCTTGAGAACGCCGGCTTGCTGATCGTCATCGGTCCACCTGCTCTCGGCAGGGCATTGAGGCGCAATGAGGATGTAGGGAAGGTTGTCGCCGCGCTGGGCCATCCGGGGAGGTCCCCACTTGGCAACGATGCTCAGGGGCCCCCGGCTTTCCCCGCGCCCGTGGAGAAAGAGCATGACGGGCCATTTTTTTTTGGAGGAAGGGTCGTATTCCTTTGGGAGAGAGAAAAGGTATGGAATCGTTTGCTTGGCAGAGACCTTGAATGACTGCTCGCTGACTTTGCCGGGAGCTGGTTGTTCAGCCTTAAGGCTGCTACATGCGAGGAGTGCTAGTAGGCATTTCAGGAGAGGATTGTTTCGCATCGTTTCTGAGATTGGGTAGATCCGGATACGATCCTTTAAAAGGGCGGTTGTCAGTTCCAAAAGAACAATGCTCTTGCTTATGCAATGGGGTAACGTAAACTGTGCCTTACGGATTTTTCATCCCCTTAATCAAAATTGAGGTCATTGAACAGGCTTCCCCCGTCCGGCCTGCGTGAGTGGGACATTTACCGACTCGGCTTTGCTCGTAGTGCGACTTTGCCGGCTACCCCTGTCCCGGAGCCCGGAATTAGATTATAATGAACCCAACTTCGTTTGAGGCGCTGCAATTTCCAGCGCCGATCCAACGTGCTCTCAGTGAGCGTAATTATACCTCACTCACGCCGATTCAGGCCCAAGCTCTGCCTCCTCTTCTCGAGGGGCGGGACCTTCTGGGCTGTGCCCAGACAGGCACGGGAAAGACGGCTGCGTTTTCACTCCCAATTCTGGATGTCCTCTATGATGACCCACAGAATATCCAGCCGCGAACGGCACGGGCGCTTGTGCTGACTCCCACCCGGGAGCTTGCAAATCAGGTAGGTGAGAGTCTGCGGACCTACGGCAAATACATGGATATTTACCATGCCCTTGTCTACGGGGGAGTGGGGCAGGGACCTCAAGTCAGTGCCATGAGACGAGGGGTCGATATTCTGGTAGCCTGCCCGGGACGCCTACTGGACCTCGTGGAGCAGGGGCATATTGATCTCTCTGAAGTTGAATTTTTTGTGCTCGATGAGGTGGATAGAATGCTGGATATGGGCTTTCAGAAGGATGTCACCAGAATTGTGGATATGCTCCCCCGGGAACGACAGTCGCTGTTCTTTTCGGCGACAATGTCGAAGCAAATAATGAGCCTCGCTCAGACAATCTTGCGTGACCCGGTAACCATCTCGATTGAGCCTGAAAAAACCACGGCTGAGGATGTTCGCCAGGAACTGTGCTTCCTTGAAAGATCGAATAAGCGTTCCCTTCTCGTGCAGCGTTTGAAGCAACAGGGTGGGGAGGAGCTTTCAATCGTCTTTGCTCGGACAAAGTATGGGGCCGACAAGTTGGCTCGTTTCTTGAATCAGAGAGGTATTAAGGCTGAGGCGATCCATGGCAACCGCTCCCAAGCTCAGCGAGACCGCACCCTGAAAAGGTTCCGCGATGGTGCCCTTCCTGTTCTGGTAGCGACCGACGTCGCTGCACGGGGTGTAGATGTCAAGGATGTCACTCTCGTTGTGAATTTTGATTTGCCTAACGAACCGGAGGCCTACATACACCGAATTGGACGGACTGGTCGGGCAGGAGAAAAGGGTTCAGCTGTTTCATTCTGCTCTGACGAGGAATTAGAGTTTCTCCGGGCGATTGAAAAATTGATCCAGCAAACCATTCCTGTCTCTGCTGATCACGAATGGCACCATGCGGGTCTTGCCGATCGTCATGCAAGGAAACTCACGGGAGGAGGAAATCGTGGAGCAAAGAAGAAGTCCGGACGTGGGAATCGTCGGCCACAGGGGAGGTATGGTCGTCGTCGGCAAGGTCGCTCGAAGTCGTCAGTGAAACGCTGATTCCTCCAGATTGCAGCAGTGGCACGGCATGCCCCTGAAGAGGCCTATTCATTGAACTTCAGGCGATGGCGGCCCTCGGAGTCGAATTCGAGGGTGATGGCGTTGGCGCTGACCTCACAGTTTTCAGTGTCAGCGAGCTCTCTGGCGAGGTCTGAACTGACGAACAGGGTCTCCAGATGAAGGGTGTTGGGAATAAACATCCATCTCTGTTCCCCGTAGCGCTCACTCATACGCCGGACAACCTCCTCTTCGTCATTCAAGGTACATGGAATCGCCATTCGGCGCATATCTCCGGTTGTGAAGACGTTGGTAAAGGTCTTTTTCTCGTCGATGGAGTCTCTTAAACGGCGGGTAATGAAGTCCGATAGACCCACCCCGATGGCATTGCCTTGGCTTGCCTCGGAGAGGGCGAGAGCGGCAATCGCCTGAATCCTTGGGCGGATCAGATCCTCGTAACCATTGACTCCTCGATATCCGATAACGTTGGTATCCATTCCGGTTCCACTGAAGGTTTTTCCAATTTCATTCACGATTAGAACATTAAGTTCATCGACGGGTAGAGAAGGAAAATAAGAGCGATGTTTTTCAAGAAGGGCAGGCTCACGATCCAGAATCTCCTCAGGGCGTATCGCATGCACCTCGGCAGTCCTGTCGAATCCATCTTCAAGCAGCGCTAGTCCACCATAGATTTTTCCAGAATTAATCACACATTCTCCCATTTCGAGCAGCATGTCCTTCATTTTGGGAGTGGGTGCAGAGTGAAAGGTTTCCGCCGATTGGATCTTGCCCATGCCCACGACCATCATCTTGGTAAGTCCACTCTGAACCGGTCCCGAGAAGCAGGTGTGAAGTTTGATGCGATTGAGAACGAGAACACCGGAGGCCTCGAAGCAATGTCGATCCATCCAGACCTTTCCTGTTTCCACTTCCCCGATCTGGACCACCTCCATGCTCGATCTGATTTCCATTCCAGTGGCTTCCTCGGTTAGTCCGAGCGAGCGAACCATGGCGAGTTGCCCTTCCGCGGTAGCTCCATTATGCGAGCCCATGCATGGTGTGAGAAATGGGACTGCGCCGTTTTTGCGGAGCCAGTCTCCCGCGGCCCGGGTGATGGCAACGATATTGTCGATGCCACGACTTCCTGCCGTAATGGCTACTTCTCCCCCGGAGGGCGGTAATCCGAGGGAATCCAGTTCCCTGTGAACCCGCGACTCCAGATCGGTCAGCGGGCTCGAAATGAGTTTCTGGTGAACTTGATGGACCTCCATTTTTTGTTCCTCCGGGGGCAGAGAATGGCAGGGCACTGGTGAAGGGTGAAGGATTGATTTTCTCGCCAAGCCACGAAATGGCATTCAACTTCTTTAGACGTGCGCTTGATACATATCGTAATGGCAATTGGGCTGCTTTCTTCCGTTTCCGGTGCGGGAGGGAAGCCGAATGTGCTTTTCATTGCGGTTGATGACCTGAATGACTGGGTTGGGTGTCTTGGAGGGCATCCGCAGGCCAAGACCCCACACATTGACGCTCTTGCGGAGCGGGGAACTCTATTTGAGCAGGCCCACTGTGCTGCCCCATTGTGTAGTCCATCGAGGACCTCAGTCATGATGGGCCTGAGGCCGTCCACGACAGGTATTTATGGAAACTTGAACTGGTTTCGCGACATGCCGCCTTATCGGGATTGGGTAACGCTTCCCCAGTATTTTCGTGCGCATGGTTACGTGGCGTGGGGCGGAGGGAAATTATATCATCAGCCACACGGAAAATTTTCTGATCCGGCGTCCTGGGACCACCAATACAGTACCAGGATGGGGACTCCGCATCCGCCTGCGGATCTGCGGTATCGGCACGGTTTGAAAAAGGAATTCTCCAACGTCATTCTCGGCCGTCTGATCGACTGGGCTCCAATAGAGCAACCTCTTCAGCAAACAGCAGACTGGAAGACCGCTGAGGGTGCGGCTCGTTTTCTGAAGGAAGATCACGAGAAGCCATTTTTCCTCGGATGCGGTATCTACCTGCCGCACCTACCCTGGTATCTGCCTCGGGAATATTTTGACATGCACCCGCTCGATGCGATCCAGTTGCCTTCCTATCGGCCCGACGATTTTGAGGATATCCCGGAAGCTGGGCGGCGCATGGCGGCGAAAGACGGGGCAATCATTCGGGGCAGTGGCAAATGGAAAGAGGCAGTGCAGGGGTGTCTCGCGGCTGGCTCCTTTGCCGATGCCTGCGTCGGTCATGTTCTCCGGGCTCTGGAGAAAAGCCGTTATGCCGACAACACCATCGTGGTCCTCTGGGGAGATCATGGGTATGATGTTGGGGAGAAGAAATTCGCTAAATCTGCGCTCTGGGAGCAGAATACGCGCACGCCTTTGATTATACATCTTCCCGAGGCACTAGGAGGGAACCGAGAGGCCAGCTCCTGCAGGCGCCCGGTAAGTCTTCTCGATCTTTATCCAACGCTCATTGATCTTTGTGGCCTGCCCCCCAATGGCAGGGTCGAGGGGCGAACGATAGCCCCTCTCGTACGTGACCCCAAAAGGCAGTGGCCTTACCCGGCAGTAATCACTCATTCGCCCCACTGGCATGGCCCCAATCACGCGGTGCGTTCTGAGTCGTTTCATTATATCCATTATGGGAGGGGCGGGGAGGAACTATACGACGTGTCCAAAGATCCAAACCAGTGGCGTAATCTTGCAGGGGATTCAAAATACGGGGTAATTAAGAAGGGTTTGAGGAAATGGCTTCCAGAAACAAACGCGCCGCACTTTCGCCCAAATTAATATGAACGCCAAGGATGCCGTTTGACTGGTAGAGCCTTTCCCATAAGAGTCAATCATGGCGCCGTTAGAGTGGCCCGGACGACTGGGTATCTTTTTGCTTCTGGCAATGATGGCTGTCGGGAATTCGTCCGCCCAGACAGGTCTCGACACTTTGGAAGATAGAGCAAGACAATCCAAGGTTCGTCTTAAGACGGGGCCAGCGCGGTGGGCGGTCAGGGCCACTCTTCAAACTGGTGCAAGGTTCGGCATGAGGGTTGTCAGTGCTCCGCCCGATTTTGAAATTCGTATTGTCGTGAAGCCAGATGCAGACAAGCCGGAGCCCTTTGCAAGGGTCGTAGCGCGGGCGGGAAAGTGGGCGGTGGAAGAGATTGGCGGACTTAAGGGAATCTATCAGCCGTGGGAGGCTCCTTTCTCGTACGAGGTTGTTGCCCAACTTCTCAGTGAGGCGTGGCCGCCATCTTATGCGCGGGGTGCTGAGCATACCCTGAGCAGGCGGGTGGGAGAGACGATTGTGGTGAGGGCGCCCCTTTCGCCTTCGCAGAAAATGAAGGCAGAGTCGTTTCTCCTTAAATTGAGGGGAGCTCAGGCGAAACCAGGGAGTGAGCTCGCGCAGAACCTTGCAGAAATACGCCGTCGGCTTTCGGAAGGGAATCAGTTGAGAGTGGACGAGGTAACAGGTTTCATGGAGCGAGTTGCGGCTGGACCGCTTGACCTTGAGTATAGCCGGGTAGAGTGGCTAGAAGAGCCGCCGGAGATACCTCTCATCCAGGAATACCCAGATTACAGTGCGCCTCTTCCCACGGACCGGGATGGCATCGTGATGATTGGCCGGTCCGGTTCTTGGCGTCCCGGCTATCCAGAACTCGACCCCGGGGGGCACCTCCTGAATCTTGATACGGGAAAGATTCTCCGCATTCCCTTCGCCGGAGGACCCTGTGTTCCCGGTTGCTTTACGGATCAACGGAGCAAGGTTGTGGTGAGCGCGGCTGCAAAGGATGGGACGGGAGTAGACCTGTTCCTGGTGGATTTATTGCAGGGAACACAGATGAAACTGGGGGGTGATACCCTGACAGGAGGGATATGTCGAAGCCCGGCGCTATCTCCTGATGGCCAGACGCTGGCAGTAGTCTTTTCAACGGAGCCAGGGAGAGATCAGGTCTATCTTCTGTCCTCGAACGAAGCTGAGCCTCAGCCCCTTGGAGACCCATTGGATATTCGGAGCCTTTCTTGGTTAGGTGATGGAACCGGCCTTGTGCTTCTTGTTGGTGAAGGGGTTCAGAAGATAGACAATAGGTCTGGAATGCGCATTGTACAGCTGGGTCTTGATGGTGGTGTATCCGGGATACGGAGCGATACCGGGTCTTTTGCGACGGTGGCAGGAAAAGATTCTCAGCGCATCCTTTTCCGGGGCCGCGACCAGCTCTGGTATACCTGCGGCCCAAAGGGCAAGAGTGTATCAAAAGTTGGGAACGGTCTGAAGGACCTTGCTGATCCGGCGGTCAATCCCGAGGGCACCCACGCCGTGATGATTGGACGAGATGCAGAGGGCCGAACCTGGCCGATTGTGGTGGATCTGGTCAGCGGGGAAAGGTTTCCCGTCAAAGTAGAGCGGGGGCGCTGGCTTCATCCGGCGTGGCGGTAACTCAGGAAATCACATCCCAGACCGGTCTGCCACTTGAGATCGGAACGGGGCGATTCTGAAGGTCGTGGATCATGGTTTCAGGGTCAATGCCGAGTAGCTGGTAGATGGTTGCGGTCAGGTCTTCCGGAGTCACAGGGTTCTCTTCCGGGGCGCTGGCGGTTTTGTCGGATTTTCCGTAGACGAATCCTTTTTTCACTCCCCCGCCGGCAAGGAGAACGGAGTAGCATTGAGGCCAGTGATCACGGCTTACGTTTTTATTGATTTTAGGCGTGCGTCCGAACTCGCCCATCCAAACCACAAGAGTCTCATCGAGCATTCCCCGTTGATCAAGGTCCTCCAGCAGGGTAGGGAGAGTCTGATCAGTAATTGGAAGGTGGTATCCTTCAACGATGGGATACATCCGGGTGTTGTCGAAGCCATGAGTATCCCATCCCCCATCGTTGATCCTGCGACCTCCAATACTGCTTGCGAAATAGACGGTGGTAAACTTGACCCCGCTTTCGGCAAGACGCCTGGCGAGGAGGCAGCCTTGACCGTAGGTGGTGCGTCCGTAGCGGTCACGAAGCCACTCTGGTTCCTTGCTCAGGTCGAACGCATTGCGGGCGCGCTCTGAGTTAAGCATACGCAGGGCCCGGTCGTAGTACTGATCCATTCCACGTGCTTCAGCGGAGCGATCCATCAGGCGCGATTGCCGGTCAATGAGTTTCTGGAGTCCGCGATGGTGATGGAGGCGGTCAATGTCGAGACCATGTGGCAGGCTGAGCTCCGGGAGGCGAAAGTCCTTGGAGTTCGGATCCCGGGGAATAAAGAGGGGGTCATGTTTCTTTCCGAGGAAACTGGCATGTTGACCCGGAGTCCGGGATCCATCCGCTACCACGTGAGGGTAGCTTACAAAGGTGGGCAGTTCGGCTACTGTTCCCGGAGCAAGGCGGTCCACAACCGATCCGTAGGCGGGATAAAGGTCCGGCAGGTCCCGCAGGCGCTGGTCGTCACTCGGCGGCTGCTGCCCGGTCAGGGCATAATAGCCGGCCGAATTGTGATTTTTCATGGTGTGATGAAGAGTGCGGATCACTGTGCAGCGATCCATCCATTTTGAGAGTCTGGGGAGATGCTCGCAGATTTCGATGTCGGGGTTGCTGGTGCGGATCTGCTTGTGTGGACTACGGTATTCTTTCGGCGCGTCCGGCTTCATATCGAGGATGTCGATCTGGCTTGGTCCACCCCACTGGAAAAGGAAGATGACCGATTTTGCCTTTGGCGCGATCGGGATCTCGAGTGGTTCTTTCTCAGCCCCCTCGAGAATTCTCGGCACGGTGAGTCCAAGAAGCCCCATGCCGCCTGCCTTGATCATAGTGCGACGGGAAGGCTCGGGGGAGAGAGCGCGGAAGCTGGAGCAGGAGGGATTAATAGGTCTGGAGAGTTTTTAGGGTTACTTGTAGCAGGGAAAAAACGGTCAGTGTCTGAAGAGAAACTCTTTTGAGTTGAGAAGGGCCCATGAAATGTCCTCGAGGGCCCCTCGTCTTTCGTTGCCGGGACGATCCGCGATGTGTTGCAGCAGTACTTCCTGTTCCTCAGTAGTCGGAGGCCTGTTTATTGCCGTCCAGTAGAGCTCAGCCAGAATCTCCTCGGCGCTCAATTTACCGGACAGGAGTTGGTCAAGGCGGTTGCCCTTCGCCTTGAGAAGAGTGGAGAGGGTCTCTCCACTTGTCATTTCAAAGGCTTGAGCCAGTGAGATTTCATTCAGGCGTTCAGCGTCTGAGTTCAGCAGTCGTGGGGGTTTGCCAAACAGGTGCAGAAAACGGTCATCATGATGAGGGTTCTTCTCAAGGAACGCGCCCTTGATTCCCGGAAGGGCAAGCGCCCGCTTGATGTTCTCGTATTGTTTGAATTTTCCAGGTTGGCCGAGTGCAGAGTGAGCGGCATCGAGGAGGACTTCGGCAGGTAGCCTTGTCATGGATGCCCGGGCATAGTTTTCGGAATCTTCATTATTGGTGCCATCAGCTTCGGTAGAGAGTTGATAGGTGCGAGAGGTTGTGATTCGCAGGATAAGATGTCGCAGGTCGTAGCTGTGGTCAGCGAAATCCTTTGCGAGTGCTTCCAGTAACCCGGGGTGGCTGGCCGGGTTGGTGGGGCGGAAGTCATCAACCGGGTTTACCAGACCACGCCCCATCAAGTTGTACCAGATCCGATTTGCCTGGACCATGGCAAAGAGGGAATTGCTTGGGCCGGTTATCCAATCGGCAAGTTGCTCGAAACGGTCTTGCTCCGCATTCAAGGCAACTGCTTCAGATCCCAGAAGTCCCGGCTCAGGTGGTTTTTTACTTCTTGGATCCTTAAACTTCCGCTCTGGGACCAGTTGGACTTCTTGTTCTCCAACGAAGGTATTCTTGTCGAACTTGTCGCGGCGCTTGTTCTCGATAACCTTGTAGTCAATGCCGTCAAAGAGAGCTGCGAACTTGTAGTATTCATCTTGGGTCCATCGGTCGAAGGGGTGGTTGTGGCACTTGGCACAACGCAAGCGGGCACCGAGAAAGAGTTGGGCGGTAGCTTCGGAGCGATCGGTTGGATTGCGGAGTGCCCGATAGTAGTTAGCTGGAGGATTCTTATAGGTGCTTCCCCGAGCGGTAAGAAGTTCGCGGACGAACTGGTCAATTCCCTTGCCCTGATCAAAGCTTTCGCGCATCCAGCCGTGGAAGGCCTCAACCCCGGTGCTGTCGAGGACCTTTTCCTCGTTGCGCAGGAGATCAGACCACTTGAGAGCCCAGAACTGAGAATACTCCGGTCTTTGGAGGAGTTGCTTAACGAGTGTTTCCCTTTTGTCTTTCGCGGGGTCGGCAACGAAGGAACGAGCTTCTGCAGCCGTAGGTAAGGTCCCAATGATATCAAGGAAGGCGCGTCTGACAAAGGTGGCGTCGTCACACAATCCCGATGGGTTCATGCGGAGACGACGCAGCTTGGTGAAAATGTGCTCGTCGATATAATTGAAAGGCACCGGATCATTCCAAGCAAACTCGGGACGCTCAGGGAGAAGGGTGATGCGAGTTGAAACGTGCTTGTTCAAATAACGGGTGAGAACCGTTGTCTCTCCCGGTTTGAGGAAGGTGACTTTCCCCTTCGGATCTATTTCGGCCAGCAGGTTCGAGAGGCTGTAGGTCGCCCAATAAGTTACGTCGCGTTGCTCTCCATCTTCGAAGGTCGCCCAAACCCTGAGCTGAAGACTGCGTTGCGGTTCGCTGAAAATGGCAGAATCGGGGGTAACCTCCAGAGAGATCAAGTTGGCTGCTCCGCCGCTATCATCTTCTGCGCCCTGTGCGATCCAGCGGAGCAAAAGGGAGTATTCCTGCGAATCGACGGCGAAGCGCTCGTTGCCCTTGTGCTCCATTTGGAGAGTTGGCTTGCGAAGAATCCAGCTGGCTGCGGGGCTGCTCTTTTTCACCCTTCTTGCGCCTTTCAGAAGAGCCTTATGGTCTTCTGCCGGATTTTCGCCCCAGAGCGACAGTTTGAGTTCGCCTTTTCCATCCCGATGGCCATGGCAGCCTCCGGTATTGCAGCCGCCCCGGGAAAGGATGGGCATGATGTCGTTCCGAAAAGAGACGGGCGTTTCTTGCGCAGAGGTGAGATCAATCGGAGACAGGAAAATTCCAAGACACAAATAGACCCGGAAGTGACTCACCATCCCCCCCAAAGATCGTCTCTGGCAGGCTCGGTTCCAAGTGTAAAGTTTGTGGATGGACCAGTCGTGGTGTGAGACGTGCATGCGGGAGGTGGAAGGCAGAGTGACTTAAAATAAAGACCGATGACAAAGTTCTGATTGAAACATTCGATCTGATGGATTCGTATGACGGCAACCTATCGCCATGCTTTTAACCTCCTCTTTCAGAATAACATTGGTCGCTGCCTGTTTGGCAGGAAACTCCTTCGGGCAACTGTGGACCGATGCGGCGGATAAAACACTTCCCCTGGACTTCCAGATTCAGGGAGAATATGCAGGTAAGAAAATGGGAGCTCAGGTCATCGCTCTAGGCAAAGGAAGGTTTCATGCGGTGATGTATCCCGGGGGATTGCCAGGTGCTGGTTGGGATGGGCAGAACAAGTCTCTTTTGGATGGGAAGCTGGAAGGGGATAAGGCGTTATTTACCGCTGCAGCAGGCTCAAGAAGTTACATGGCTCGTGAGGCAGATAAGTTCAGTGCTACCCGCAACTTTCCTCCGAAGGGTCATAAACCATACAGTGGATCGATTTCGAAGGGCGTGTTTTCTGGGTCTTCCTCAACGGGAGCTCAATTCTCTCTTAAGCGGATAGTCCGGAAGTCTCCCTCCCTCGGAGCAAAGCCTCCTCGTGATGCCGTCGTTCTCTTTGACGGGACCAAAGAGAGTATGAAGAACTGGCAGGGAGGTCGCTTTGATGAAAAGACGGGCTTACTCAACACCGATGGGAATGACATCCGGACCAAGCAAAAGTTTCTCAATTATATCATGCATGTGGAATTCATGCTTCCATTCAAGCCCGATGCTCGGAGTCAGGGGCGTGGAAACAGTGGGTTCTATCAGGTGGATATGTATGAGATGCAAATCCTCGACTCCTTCGGCCTCATGGGTTTGAACAACGAGTGCGGGGGAATTTATCAGAAGGCTGATTCAAAGGTGAATATGTGCCTTCCTCCTCTTCAATGGCAGGTCTACGATGTCGATTTTAATTCGGCGGTTATGAAGGATGCGAAGAAAGTAAGTAATGCCGTTCTTACTGCCCGGCTCAATGGAGTAACGATTCATGAAAAGCTTCAGATTAACGGTAAAACGGGTGGTGCTCGTGGAGAGCCTGAGGGCACTCCTGGCGTGATCAAGCTACAGGGCCACGGGAACCCCCTGCAGTTTCGCAACGTGTGGCTTCTTCCAAAAAAATAGGGAAGAATTCGTTTTCGATAAGTGCGCGATCATCTCGACAGTGTCTCGAGGCGTATTAATTTTGACCCGTTGCTACGTATCTGTCACCTGAGACAATGGCTCGCAAAGAACAGAGGTCGCCGAGGACTACAGGAATGCTGATATCAGCATTGCTCGCTCTGCTAGCTCTGGAATGCGCTGCTGCGGCTAAGCCGAATATTCTGTTTATCCTTATCGACGATATGGGGTGGATGGACTTGGGCTGTCAGGGAAACCCTCACCTGAAAACCCCGAATATCGACAGGTTTGCGACGGAGGGAATCCGGTTTACGGATGCTTATGCGCCGGCGCCCGTATGCTCCCCGACAAGGGCGGCGCTCATGACCGGGCATTCCCCGGCGCGCCTGCACCTCACCAATCATCTACCTCATCAGGATCGGTTTACCCCGCCGGAGTCGAAGCTTTTACCGGCGGAAATGAGAGACCATCTCCCGCTTGAGTATACCACGATCGCAGAGCGTCTCCGGGATGAAGCAGGATACGCCACCGCCTTCATTGGGAAATGGCATCTCTACAAGGGCCGGGAGGAAAAGTTCGCGGCTCAGTTTCAGGGTTTTGATATTAACATCGGGGGTTGCTCCTACGGGGGGCCGCCCACCTTTTTCGATCCCTACCGGATTCCGTTTCTCACAGATCGCAAGGAGGGGGAATATCTTCCAGATCGGCTGGCAGACGAAACGATCAGCTTCATGCGGAAGCAGGTGCAGGCAAAGAAACCATTCTATGTCGCCCTATGGAATTATACCGTACACTGGCCGATGGAGGCTCCTGCGGAGTTTGTCACAAAGTGGGCTGACAAGCCAAAGGTGGGCTACAATCACAAGATTTACCCGGCAATGTTGGAAACGATGGACCTTGCCATTGCGCGTGTTCTCGGAGAGCTCGAGCGGTTGAAAATCGAGGAGGAAACGTTCGTGGTCTTCACCTCGGACAATGGGCCGTTCGGGGGGGTGGGTGATGCGCGTCCGCTCCGGGGAGATAAAGGGCATCTTTACGAGGGAGGGATCCGGGTGCCACTGATTGTGCGGTGGCCGGGAAAGGTGGCGGCGGGGAAGGTCCGTGAGGACCCCGTCATTCTTACGGATTTTTATCCGACCCTGCTCGAGGTGGCGGGCCTGAAGACGAGGAAGCACTACCCCGGGGATGGCGAAAGCCTCCTGCCCCTCCTGACAGACAAGGGGGATCTGGAGCGGGATGCTCTCTTCTGGCATTATCCTAATTTTGCCTTTCACCGGGACAATCGGCTGGGAAGTGCCATTCGGATGGGAGACTACAAGCTCATTGAGTTTTTTGATCGCAACGAGGTGGAACTCTATAATCTCAGGGTAGATCTCGGGGAAAAAAAGAATCTCGCGGGGGTTGAAGCAGGGCGCGTGCAGGAGATGCGAAAGCGCCTGAGCCGCTGGAGGGAGGAGAGTAGTGCTCGCATGCCTCGGCCGAGGGAGTGAGCCAGCGTCTTCAAGTCCGAAGGGGCAGTGAATCCGATCGGGATGCTTTTACTTGGAGCTCTCGATGAGTCAGGCCCCGGGAGAGGGCGGGGGAACCTGAGGAGACGCTTTGGAAGGGTGTGTCTTTTTGCCATTCAGCATCGTTCCGATCAGGGTATAGCGCACAAGGTATCGATAGGTAAGAAGCAGGAAGGCAAAGGTGACCAGACAGAGCAGGGTCAGCTTGAGGGAGCTGGGAAGGTTCCAGCGTGAGATCAGGGCCTGGAGCATCATGATAAGAGGGAGGTGTGCGAGATACATCCAGTAGGAGGCATCCGAGACGAAACGTACTCCCTTGTTCTCGCGCGAGAAGAAGCTTCGAAACAGGCCGATGAAGGCGAGGATCATGACCCATGCGAAGAGGGCTGCGCAGAGGCTGTAGACGACACGCTGCTCTCCCACGGGAACCTGCTGAAAAAGATGAATCCCATAGATCCCTAGTGGAACAGCAGCAACCAGCAGTAACGGCCACCACCGGCCGGCCTGACCTTCGAATTCGGGGCGGCCGAAGCATACTGCGCCGTAGCCAAAGAAGATGGCATAATAGAACAACTTGGGTGGCCACGGGAGAATCCCCATCGCGGTATCAGGTCCAAAGGACTGAGTCATGAAGTACTGCGCGCAGGCCGTCAAGGGGACTAAAGCAAGGAGCGCGACCGGAGGCCGGAGGAGCCAACCCGGAAGTGAGGGAGTTCCGAGGGCCTTGAGGGTCAGGGTGGCTAAGGCGAATCCCGCAACCAGCATGAGAAGATAGTAGAGAAACCAAAGGTGGGCAGTGAGGGGGAACATGGTGAGAAACATGTACAGGCCCTTGAGTTCATTTAGCGCGGCGGTGGATTCTTTGCCGGTGGCGCCACTTGCGATCAGGATTGGTTCAAGCTGTTCTCTTCCGGCCAGCACTTCCCTGCGGTCGACGGTGACATTGAGCATTCCGGAGATGATTTCGACTGTATCCCAACTCTCCCGCAAGCTGTCGAGGGGGGTCTTTCCCTCCCAGGAACGGACATTCACTTGTGCGCCCTCGTCGAGGAGGAGTTTGGCAATTGCGGTTCGACCAAGAAAGGCAGCGCCATGCAGCGCAGTATGGCCCCCCTCGTCGGTTTGATCCGGGGTGGCGCCAAATTCAAGGAGGGTCTTGGCGCACTCACTCTGGTTATGCCAGACGGCGACCATCAGGGCGCTCTGGTCTGCCCGATCGGTCTGATTAGGGTCTGCACCCTGCTCCAGCTCGTGAGTTAGTTGTGCAATATTTCCCTCGTGCAGAGCGGTCCAAAAGGTGGTCTCTCCGGCAGTCCTCTGAGGCCCGACTTGAAAGCTTTTGCCCAGCTCGTCGGCGACCCATACCAGAGGAATGATAATGATTCCACCGACAACGAGCGGCAGGAGAATGCGCTGGACGCGGTGGAGAAGCAGGGAGCCAAGACCTTTCCGCCTCCACAGCATGGTGGTGAAGTATCCGCTGATGAGGAAAAATAGGGGCATGCGGAACCCGTGGATGGCCTGGTTGGCCCATTCGTAGGCCTCATGCTGGTAGAGGTCCTGGGCGGGCCAGTAAGGATTGGCGAAAAACGAGAGAAGACCGTGCATGACGATCCCGAGCAGCATGGCGGTGGCCCGCAGGGCATCGAGGTGGTGGTGGCGGGGGGATCCGATCACGGCGGCATCTTTTGCCGGTGTTACGAGGGAGGACAAGAAGGGAGTAGAGAATCTTCCCTTGATCTCACGTTGCGGGTGCCCGGAAGGTAAGGTAGGAGATGCGAATGCTACGGTTTTTACTGATTCTTGTGATGGGTTTGTCAGCGAGTCTTCGGCTTGTAAGCGCGGAGGTTGCGGAGGATGGATACATTCGTGAGAACAATATTGCCTATCGCGACAAGAATTCTCCCGGGTGGGATGAGTATATGAAGGAACGCTGTGTGCTGGATCTGTATCGGCCGGCGGGGAAACAAGGATATTCCACGGTAGTATGGTTTCACGGTGGAGGGTTGCGTGGGGGAAACAAGGCGGTACCGTGGCAGTTGCAGAAAAAGGGTATTGCGGTGGTGGCGGTGAATTACCGGCTGTTTCCGCAGGTAGAGTGCCCAGCCTATATCGAGGATGCGGCTGCTGCAGTCGCGTGGACCTTCAAGAATATTCAGCGTTATGGAGGAGACCCCGGAGCCATTCATGTTTCCGGCCACTCAGCAGGGGGCTACCTCACCAGCATGGTAGGACTGGATAAGAGCTACCTGGCGGATCACGGAATTGATGCAGACCGAATCGCTTCTCTCGTTCCCTTCAGTGGGCACACTATTACCCACTTCACTCCCCGGGAGGAGAGGGGTATCAGTGACAGGCGGGCGATTGTCGACAAGTTCGCGCCTTTGTTTCATGTCCGGGAGGATTCACCGCCGCTAGTGCTGATCACCGGAGACCGGGAGCTTGAGCTACTAGGGCGTTACGAGGAAAATGCGTATTTCTGGCGAATGATGCAGGTGGCGGGACACAAGCGAACCCAACTCCATGAGCTGGGAGGATTTGATCATGGAGGGATGGCTGCGCCAGCGTTCGGAATTCTTTTGAAAGTCCTACGAAGGAAGTAAACGGAGGGGCGCAGGGTGCAGGATAATGCAGTTTTTTGAGGTGGTAGATCCAATCCACAGGCAATTCCTTGTGGGTAAGGATCGAGGTGCTTAGCATTTCAACTGTGAAAGTTGTGAGTCACGTAGGCGCCATCATGGCCTGGATGTCTGTTTTGCTTCCAGCGGGAGCGGCTGAGGTGCTCGAACTCAGGAAGGGCGATGTTGTTGCCTTCGTGGGTGGAACGGACCTTATTGATATCCAGAAGGAGGGCCGACTGGAGTCTGCCCTTACGATGAAGTGGAAAGAGAATGCCCCGCTCTTCCGTGATTTTGCGTGGGACGGGGACACCGTCTACCATCAGAGCGCGGAGCGGGAGAGGTGGAGGGAGGAAGCCTTCGGTAACTGGGATGACCAGCTGAAGCGTGCCGGGGCGACGGTAGTGATTGCTCAGTTCGGGAAGATGGAGTCCTTTGATGGGGAGAAACGTGTCGATGACTTTGTCGAGGCCTATGGCAACTTTCTGGACCGCGTGGGGAAAGGAAGAAGACTTGTTCTGCTCGAACCTGCTCCCATGCAGTGGAAGGGTGCTGCCGAACGTGCCGCGTTGCCAGCCTATGTTGCTGCCATCGTGAAGCTCGCGAAGGAGCGAAAGATTCCTTTCGTCTCTGGAAGTGGAAAGGATATGGTGGCGTCGTTCATTGAGCAGCTTTGTGGGAATCCTGAGCCCGGTGGCAAGGCCTATGAGTTAATGTGCGCTACAGTTGCGGAAAAGCATCGGCTCTGGTGTGAATACTGGCGCCCTGCCAACTGGAAGTGCATCTTTGGTGATGACAGCCGGAGAATTTTCGCCAAGGCCGCTTATGGTCTGCCATCGATTCAGGAGGAGTGGGCCAGCTATCCCGCATTGATTGCAGAGGTCGAGAAAGCCATCTTTTCCGGCAAGCCATGGACTGCGCCGGCAGCGCCAGAGTTAACGGGTTCCGGGGAGGCTGAGATAAAAAAAGAATTGGATAGTTTTGAAGTTCTCGAGGGTTTTGAAGTCAACCTCTTTGCCGACGAGTCCCTGGGCGTAAGAAATCCCCTTTCGGTGCGGTGGGACGCTAGTGGCCGAATGTATGTGGCTTGCTCGGATGTCTATCCTCAGATTGAAGCTGGGGTGAAAGGGTATGATCGTGTGATCGCTCTGCGTGACACTGATCACGATGGAAAGGCAGATGAGTCGGTGGTATTTGCAGAGGATTTGTTGATTCCCACGGGAATGGAGGTCGGGCCGGACCGGCTGTATATTGGTCAGGGGCCCGATTTGCTTACCCTGAGAGATACAGATGGAGATGGTATTTCGGACGAAAGGGTAACGCTTCTGACTGGGTTTGGAAATGGGGACTCTCATCAGACCAGCAATTCCTTTGTCTGGAGTCCTGGGGGAGAACTCTGGTGGTGTCAGGGAGATGGGATCGAGTCCCGGGTAGAGACCCCTTTTGGAGTGTCCTCCCTGTTTCAGGCTGGAGCTTACCGGATGCGGCCGCGGGAGTTGCGGCTTGATCCACTGCTGGATGATTTCATGGGGCCAGGGAATCCATGGGGAATCGCTTTCGACGACTTTGGACAATCCTTCATTATAGATGGAGCAGGCGGGGTATCGTTCCTTACGCCAGCATCGATCCCTGCGAAGCGCCGCCTGCGACTTCCGAGAATTGGTAATCCCGGAGGCTACTGCGGCATCGATTGTCTCGGGGCTGGGAACCTGCCCAGCGAGATGCAGGGGCAGTTTGTTATCGGGGACTATAAGAAGAATCAGGTTAGTCGTTTTGAGACCAAGGAGGATGGAGCCGGTTTCAAACTGGAGTGGAAGAGTCCGTTGTTACGATCGAAGCATCGAAACTTCCGGCCTATCGATGTCAAAGTGGGTCCTGATGGAGCGATTTATATTGTGGACTGGTATAATCCGATCACCTGTCATCAGGACGATTTTTATCGTCATCCCGAGCGGGATAAGACTCATGGGCGAATCTGGCGAGTAACACCCATCAAAGGGCCAGTGAAGCCACCGGTTCTTCTGGATGCCAGTCTCACTCATTTGCTTGAGGCTCTGAAGGCTCCAGAGCGTTGGACACGACTGAAAGCGAAGCAGGTGCTTGCAACCCGTAAACCGGAGGAAGTTCAGGAAGCGGTGCGGGAATGGAGTCGTTCGCCGGACCTCGCGGGTCGGGATTTGCTTGAGGCGGTGAGTGTGCTGGAGTGGGTTGGGCGACCGGATGAGGCCGTCCTTGGCCTTCTTCTGGCCTCCCCGGACCACCGTGCGCGGGCTTACGGAGTCAGGATCCTTGGCAGGTGGAGCCAGAAGCTTGGAAATCTTCATGAGCTTCTCGTGAAGACGGCGAGGGACTCTCATCCTTTGGTGCGAATGGAGGCCGTGCTTGCCGCAGGACAATCCTCCAGTGCCGAGTCGGTTCTTGTTTCTGCAGCCGCAGCAGAGTCAAAACGCGATCGGTGGATCGAGTATGCCTTTTCGCAGGCGGTTCACCACAGCAAACGGTTCTGGTTGCCAGCTCTGCGAGCTGGGCAACTCAATTTTGCCGGCGTCCGTGGAGGCTTAGCAGCGGTTCTTGGGGCCTCTGACTCACGAGGTGTTCTAGAGGAAATCCGCAAGATTCTTAACGGGGACAGGATTGAGAAAGAGGCTTGGGATGGTCTTGCGCTGACTTTGGCTGCTCTTGGAGAGGAGGATGACCTGCGGGTAATCTTGAACTCAGATCAGATCAGCCTGGCCCTTCTGCAGGCGATGAGGGAGCGGGACCGCCCGGAATTTGATGTCATGCCTCCTCTTGGGCGAGCCCTGTATCATGCCGATCCTGAGAGGCGGATTGCGGCCGTGGAGCTCGCGGCCCACTGGAAAGTGAAGGAATTGTATAAACCAGTTCGGAAATTCGCTGAAGGTATAGGTGTTGATTCTGGCTTACGGGACGTCGCATTGAGGTCTTTAGGTGCTTTGGGTGAAAAAAATACGGTAGAGTTTCTCAAATCTCAGGTGGGCTCCGCCGGCGAAGTGCATCCTTCCGCGTTGTTCTCGATTTTGCAGCTTGCTCCGCAGGAGGGGACGCGGATCGCGGTAAGGGCCCTTGGCGAACTAGAAGACAGCGAAACGATCACGACTATTTTCAAGGACTTTACCAGTCGAGAGGGCGCGCCTGCGTTACTCGCGAGGGAGTTAGAGTCAGCTGATATCAAGGTCCAACAGGCAAAGAGGCTCCGTGAAGTCTGGGTCTCCACTGGGCTGGTTGCGAGAGATTTAGAGTCTGTTCTTGATGATCTGACGGGAGCGGGATCAGAACAGAAATATGATGAGAGTATTATCAAGCGAATGGTTGCCGTGGCGAAAAAAGGAAGCGTTGAGCAGGGAAGAAAGATCTTTCATTCCTCGCAGGCAAGTTGCTCTGCTTGCCACAAGGCTGACCGAGGAGGAGAATCGTTGATCGGGCCGAATCTCAGTGCCGTGGGAAGTGGCCTCTTGCCGGATCGTATTGTCACTGAGGTTCTCTGGCCGCGCCGACAGGTCAAGGAGGGCTATGCCCTGAGCCGGATCATTACCCGGGATGGAAACGTTCAGCAGGGGTATATCCAGGCAAACCGTGATGAAAATCTGTTGTTACTCCGTGATTTTGCGACCAGTGCATTGTTTGAGATTCCGCGGGAAAGTATCCTGAGAGAGGAGCAGGTTGGGAGTCTTATGCCCCCCACAGCCGCAGGCTTGAAGGAAGAAGAGCTGGCGGATCTTTTCGCCTATCTCTTCTCGTTGGATGGAGAGGAGTAGCTTACAGGGACAGTTCGGGGAGGGAGATGGAAGAAATAAATCGGGGTTTCCCAGATGAAAGCCTTTGGCGCGGCAAGGGCGCTTTTAGTCCTTAAATCACTAATAATGAGGGGATTGCGACTTCATTTTTGTCATAATGTGACTCCCAGGATACCGCCAGAGACGCACTTGGCGTAATTTAAGAGAACAAATGATCCGTTCCGCCCGTCATATCTGATAGGAAATAGGACACAGAGAACATGAAGCCAATAAGAAGAATGATGATGGGGTTGGCCGCGGGCGCCCTGATGATAAGCGCGCAAGCAGCCGACAAGGTCGAACTTGAAGGAGCCTCAGTTGGAGTCTGGACCATGGATTTCGATGCTGCGGTAAAGCTGGCAGGAGAAAAGAAACTGCCTCTTATCTTGAATTTTACCGGTTCCGATTGGTGCGGATGGTGCAAATTGATGGATAAAAACGTTTTCGCGGAGGAGGCGTGGAAAACTTACGCGAAGGAGAAAGTGCTCCTGGTTACCCTTGATTTCCCGCAGGATAAGTCAGTTGTACCTGAAAAATACGTAGCCCGGAACAAGGCGCTGCAGGAAAAGTTTGGCGTAAGAGGTTACCCTACTTATGTCGTCCTTGATAACGACGGTGATACCAAGCTCGGGCAGCTTGGTGCGGGCCGGGAGAAGACACCTTCCTCGTTTATTGAGGAATTCGAGGGTGTTGTCCGTATGAGTGCGGGGGCGATCGAGGCCTACGCCAAGGCTAATCCTGATAAAGCGGACGCTTACAAAGCGGCTATCGCGGAGTTCCAGACTGCCAATAAGGAACTCATGGACTGGATTGAGACAAAACCGAAGAGAACAGAAGAGAATACGAAGTTGTTTGAAGGTTTCAATAAGCGCATTTCGGAGGCCGAGGCCGCGCTCAAGGCCTTTAATTGATCTCTTTCAAGGAAAGATAATCTTTGCGGGGAAGGCTCTACCGGATCAATCCGGGTTCTGAGTCCTTCCCCGTTTTTGTGTCCTCCGGGTGGGAAAATAGAGTCTCGTCTGTCCGCTCCGGTGTCTCTGGCGGGTAGCATGGAGGGGTGATCTTATGAGGGGGAAGTGTGAAATAAGGGCTTTCCGGGGATGGTCAGATACTGCTTGATCCCCTCTGCAAACAGACACACATGAAAACGAACGTCTCATTCCTCCCCGCCATTGTTACCTCGATCGCTCTGCTCGTTCCGGTTGCCGCGCAAGCAGCGGACAATAATAAAGTTTGGACTGATCCTGCAATTGCTGCAGATGAGGATCCTGATTTCAGTATCCAGGGAGAATATGCCACCGAGGGTGCTGGTGCGCAGGTCATCGCTTTGGGGAATGGTCACTTTCAGGCCGTTCTTTATCCGGGTGGTCTCCCTGGGGCAGGTTGGGACGGCAAGGGAAAGAGTCTGCTGGATGGTAAACTTGAGGGAGGAAAGGCGACCTTCGCCGCAGCATCTGGGAAGAAGCGCTACATGGCCGGTGGCGGAACGGAGTTCAGTGCCACGCGCAAGTTTCCGCCGGAAGGACACAAGGAGTATGACGGATCGATTGCTAACGGTTCTTTCCATCTCACTGCCAAGAGCGGCGAGAAAATGGCGCTGAAGAAGGTAGAACGTAAAAGTCCCACCCTAGGCGCCAAGGCTCCCAAAGGTGCAGTAGTGCTCTTTGATGGGAGTAATGTCGACCACTGGAAGAATGGCAAGATCACCGACGGCCTTCTGGGGGCGACGAATGCGATCAGTACAAAACTGTTCAGGGACTGCAAGATCCACGTTGAGTTCCGGACGCCTTATCGGCCGCATTCACGGTCACAGGGGCGGGGAAACAGCGGAGTTTACTACCAGGGGCGCTGGGAGACTCAGGTGCTCGATTCCTTTGGGCTCGAGGGACTGATGAATGAGTGTGGTGGAATCTATTCGATAGCCGCTTCCAAGCTTAACATGTGCCTGCCGCCTCTGACGTGGCAGACCTATGACGTCGAATATACTCACGCCAAGTTCGATAAGGACGGCAAGCGCACAGCATGGCCGCGTATGACAGTCAAGCTGAACGGGGTAACCGTTCACGATGACCAGGAGATGGGTAAAACCCATACCACGGCGGCTCCAGTAAGTGGTCCGCTCAAGCCGGAACTTGGGGGGCCAATCTTCCTGCAAAATCACGGCAATCCTGTATTTTACCGGAACATCTGGGTCCTTGCAAAGGACTAGACCTCTCTGAGCAGGTAGATTTTCTGCTGTCGGTTGCTAGCGTTCGATCAGGATCTGGCAACCCACAGCCTCGGTCACCGCCGTGGCGGGCCTGCGTCCTGCCACGGCAGCCTGTAGGGCGTCTCTCAGTTCATGGCTGGTCGCCTCGGGTCTGCGTTTTCCGTAGGTCGCGTAGGTGTTGTCGATACGTCCGCGGTAGATTCGGCTTCCATCGGGAAGGTAGACGTGAGCCTCAGGAGTCACTTTGGCAGTGTGCTTTTCTGCAAGAGCCTGCTTTGAGTCGAGGATCACAGGGCTCACGACCTCATATTCTTTCGCGTGAGTCACGAGGGCACTTGGTTCTCCATCTGGGTCCGGATGGATCTGGTAGAACCGGATTCCCTTGGGTTCGTAGGTCTTGGCCAGACGCCTTAGCAAGGGTTGATAAAAGTTGGCGATCGGGCACGTGATATCGACGTAGATAAATACGACAGCAACCGTCTTCTGTGACTTCGAGGGCTCGTGGACAATTCCATGAATATCCGTCATCTTCCCGATACCAGCATCCTGTCCAGGTTGAGCCCGGGTTAGATGAACTGAGAGCAGGAAGGAGAACAGAACGACCGGGAAAACTCCTCGTTGATTTCGCATGGGAAAAGATTCTATCGCCTGCGGAACCCTCTGAGCATGGAGTCGAGATACTTCTGAACCTCGGGCTGTTCGATCTTGTCCAGCGTTTTGTCGCCATCCTTGTCAAAGCGGTCGAAGATTCGGGAGCGCATCCGGCCCGGGACCTCGTCATATTGAATCAGTCCATCTCCGTTCTCATCATAGTTTTTCACATTGAGAAACGATCTTGAGGCCTTCTGGATCGCATCTGCAGCGCTAGTGATGAGCTGAGCCCTCTGCGCGTCCTTGATTGCCTGAATCTTCTCATTGTTCTCGGGCACGACTATCAGGGTGACACTGCCCATTTCGTCGTCAGACTCCTGCCCCCACGTGATACGCCGGGGAGGACTGTTGGGGTTTTCAGGGTTACTAGCTGAGTTGTCATAGACGAGGCGTGTCTTCAGGACGGTCCCCGCAGGTAGATCGAGAGGTTTCTCGAACTGATAACGGTCCTGCCAATCAAGATCCCAGTCATTGATATTCATCAGAGTGATCATCTTACCGTCTGGTAGGGTTGCGGTCATGATCATCGACTTACAGATGTAATGGGCATGGCCTCCAACCGAGACTGCTTTCACAGGGACTGGCAGGGTAATGCTGTCCTCAACGATGTAACTTTCTTCACCGGCGGGGATATTGATTCCCTTGGTCGCTCCAAAGAATGGAGGAATTTGAATAGGGACAAGATTCACCTTGGGAGACTCCTCGGCGAAGTAGAGCGCGAGCTCTGCTTCTTCGACCTCTTTCTTTCCAGAAGGATGAAAGTGCGTTTGCATCACGACATCCGAACCGCGGGGCAGAAACATGGCGAGGTCGCCCGGGAGTCTTGCCGGCGTAGCGCCAGGAACGTGACCACCCAGTCCTCCGTTACCACCTCCAAAGGCTGATGCAGGGTCAGTGATGCCCCCTCCCTGCCGGAGAAAGCCCATTCCACTAATCCCAGCTTTGCCATCCCGACCGTCCATTTTCCGTGCTGCTCCGTTTGAATCGATAAAGAAAAGAGCATGGTGGACTGCTGACTTCGCCTTAGGACGAAGCTCTACCGCCTTGACCCATTTGTCTTCCGGGAGCTGAAGAGGAAAAACAAAGGACCGGTAGATGTCCCTGCCTTCCGCTGGGACCTCGAATTTTCCCTTCATCTTGATAACAAGGTCGGGCTTTCCGAGATACCAACCACTGGGATACTCCGGAAGTTTTGGTCTTTTCGACGAGTCTCCCTCCGGCATCCCTTCTTTCACCCATGAGCCAAAAAGATCAATTTGTTCGTCACTGAGACGCCGGTCGTTGGCGTATCGCATCTCCTTGTTGGTGGGCTTCCATGGAGGCATGTAGCGGTCAAGGATCACATCGTTAATCGTCAATGCGCGTTTTTTGACATCCCGGTAGCTGATGAGATGGAAGGGTCCGTTCTGCCCGGGCCGATGGCAACCGGTGCAATTCTGGTGAATTAGCGGCGCAATGTGCTCGTTGAACGTCACTTTGGCCGGGCAGGGCAGCAGGGACCCGAAGAGTGGGAGGAGAGGAATAAGAGATCTGATCATTGATGGGGTGAAGACTTGCTATCACAAATTCATCGGCACAGGAATCGAGTTTTGTTGAACTTTACTGTCACTTTTTGCCTTGGAGGAGCAGAGAGTGGGATTTCACTGGTGCCCGCCGGAGAGCCAGAATTTCCAATGAATGATGCAACTCCCATGCCATTTTACGGATTGAGCATTGAATGGAGGGGGAAATGGGGGACAATGAAGCCTCACCCTTACCCCCTGCATCCTTGATGAGACGATGTGCGCTGGCAGCGATCGTGCTGCTCTCCATGCCCGTATTTGGCGCGGAAGGCCTTCTGGGCTACTACCGACACCCCTCTATACACAACGAGACGATTGTCTTCTATGCCGAGAGTGATCTCTGGAGGGTTCCCGTGGAGGGTGGAACCGCCCGGCGACTCACAACTCATCTTGAGCGTGAGCGCTTCCCGTGCATCAGCCCCGATGGGAAAACTGTAGCCTTCACGGCATCGTACGATGGGACTCACGAGATTTATGTCATGCCTCTGGAGGGAGGGCGACCCTCACGCATCACTCACGAGGGCGTTAGTGGGCGTCGGGGCCCAAGGCCCGTCTCGTGGAAATCCGCTACGGAGCTGGTCTATGCAACCTGGTATTTTGCTACCCGTGACACTCATCAGCTCGCCGTGCTGAATATCGAGACCGGGAAGAAAAAACTGATTCCTCTGGAGCAGGCCAGTGATGGTGAGTTCTCTGATGACAAGAAGACCTTGTTTTTTACTCGCCTGCCTCGGCAGAACAGTTTTGCGAAAAGGTATCGGGGAGGGCTCATCGAAAACCTATGGCGATTCCGGGAGGGAGATGAGGAAGCCGTTCCGCTGACTGCGGATTATGATGGGACGAGCCGTGAACCCATGGTGTGGAAGGATCGCCTCTACTTCAGTAGTGACCGCGATGGCACGATGAATCTTTGGTCAATGACTCTCGAGGGTAAGGGGCTGGTTCAGCATACGTCCTTTGCAGGATGGGATCTTCTTTCTCCCTCGCTCCATAATGGGCGGGTTGTCTTCGGTAATCGCGCGGATATCTGGATTTACGAGATAGCGCAGAACAAATTACGTAAGTTAGATGTTCGATTGGCCTCTGACTTTGATCAGAAGAGGGAGCGATGGGTCAGTAACCCGATGTCCTACCTCAATTCCTGGTTTCTTTCCCATGATGGTAAACAGGTAGGCCTCACTATTCGCGGATGTGGCTATGTGTTGCCTGCGAAGGCAGGGCGGATTATACGGCTAAGACAAGATAGTAAAAGTCGAACCAGAGACCTTCGCTTTTTGCCCGGAAGCAAGGATGTGATCTACCTCTCGGATCGTAGTGGAGAGATGGAATTCTGGCGGGAGCCTGCAAATGGGTTGGGGGAACCATCGCCCATCACTTCCGGAGGAACGACCCTGCGGCATGATGGAATTCCCTCACCAGACGGAAAGCTGCTAGCTCATACGGATCGGAACCAAGTCTTGTGGATGCGGGACCTTTCCAGTGGTGAGGAGTGGGAGGTGGCACGTTCGGAAGAGGGCAATGAATGGGACTACATAGATCTGACATGGTCACCCGATAGTCAGTGGATCGCCTACGCGGATACCATGGAGAATCAGGCCAAGAGAATATTTCTCTATGACACCCAGAAAAGAAATACGCCTGTGGCGGTTACTACTGCGCGCCTCGATAGCTACAGTCCTGTCTTCGGAGCGGAAGGAAAATGGCTCTACTTTCTTTCGGACCGGACTTTTCGTTCCGTGCAGGGCTCTCCCTGGGGTGCCCGCCAACCTGAGCCTCTTCTTGACAAGACTGCTGGAATTTATGCTCTCGATCTGATTGGAGGACAGCGCTTTCCCTTTGCGGCGTCGGATGAGGGTGAGCTCCCACCAGTGGTGGATGGAAAGGAGAACGAGGAAGACGTCAATCTGGAGAATCTCGATGGCCGCCTTTTTGTTTTACCGGTGGAGCCTAGTAATTACCGATATCTAACAAGGGCCCGTGGGAACCTCTACTGCCTGTATTCTTCTCTCTCGCTGAGCCGTAAATCATCACTGGTTTCCTTTCCCATCACCTCTGATTCTGCCCGGCATAAGTGGACCACGGTGATGACAGAGGTGCGTGGTTATGAGATCTCGGGAGATGGCACCACATGTCTGGTGCGCAAGGGGGACAGTTTTTATGTGTTTCCGGCTACGGGAAAACCACCCAGTAGCTCCACTCAGGCAAAGCTTAGCCTCAGTGGGCTCTCGCTCAGCGTGAGCCCCGCTCAGGAGTGGGCGCAGATGTTTCGGGACGCCTGGCGCATGCATCGGGATTATTTCTACGATCCAAAGATGCACCGAGTGGACTGGGATGCGATGGGTCGCAGGCATGAAGCCCTTCTTCCACGACTTACAACCCGGTGGGAACTTGATCACTTGATTTCCCAGATGGTCGGGGAGCTCTCGGCAATGCATACGGACATTTATGCTGGGGATATTCGTGATGCCACAGATGGGGCAAGTCTTGGACACCTTGGCGCGCAGCTCTCAAAAGTAGAGGAGGGGTTTCGAATTGAGCGATTGTATGAAACCGATCCTGATTATCCAACAGAAGTCGGCCCCTTACTCAAGGCTGGGGTGGAGATGGAGGTCGGGGATGTCATTATTTCAGTTGATGGCGAACCTGCCACCAGAGTTCCGGAGATTGGGGCGCTACTTAAGAACAAGGCTGGTAGAAAAGTCCTTCTAGAGTCACGAAGGATCGGAGTCGGCGGAACCAGAAAGTCCATAGTGACTCCTTTGAGCTCGAGTGGATTTCGAAATCTCAAGACGAGTCACTGGGAATACACCCGCCGACTTGAAGCTGAAAACAAGGGTAATGGGGAGATTGGATATTTCCATATGAGGGGGATGTCTGCCTCCAACTATGCGGAGTTCGTTAAGGGCTATTACCCGGTTTTCAATCGGAAGGGGCTCATTATCGATATGCGGCAGAATTATGGAGGGAATATTGATAGCTGGATTCTCAGCCGGTTGAGCAGGAAGCCGTGGATGTATTGGAAAACCCGGACAGGTCGGCCCTTTGCCAACATGCAGTTTGCCTTTGATGGCCACATGGTCGTCCTGGTAGATGCCTATACTATTTCAGACGGAGAGGCTTTTTCGGAGGGATTCCGGCGCCTGGGACTCGGGCCCCTGATTGGGACGAAGACTTGGGGTGGCGGAATTTGGTTGCGGGGCGCAACGCGGCTCATGGACGGAGGTATGGCTCGAAGCCCGGAGACGGGAGTCTACGCACCGGACCGAACCTGGATTATCGAGGGGACAGGAGTGATGCCTGATATGGTTGTAGATAACCTTCCTCATGAATCCTTCGGTGGTCGCGACGCCCAACTGGAGGCTGCTCTCGCCTACCTGCAGAAGAGAATTAAGGAAGATCCTCCATCGAGGCCTGAGCCACCGGCCCGTCCCGACAAATCGTTTCGCTATCCCGCTCGCCCCTGATTAGGCGTTGCCTGTGGGAGCCGGGGGAGAAGGCCTAGGCCATGAAGCTTTTCCGCAAGGATGAAGATTGCCTATAACCGATAGGCCTTTTCGCAATTCTCTTGCAGGATTGCATGTTGCTCTTCCTCAGTGAGATCAGCAACGTAGCCCCGCACAGAATTTGCCCAGTCGACGTAGGAATCGATCCGGAGCAGGCAGACAGGCCAATCTGTCCCGAAGCAGAGACGCTCGGGCCCGAATATTTCGAGGGACCTCTCGAAGTAGTTCTTCAAAGTGGCCTCATCGATCTGGCTGTTGGTCACCTCAGTTACCATTCCGCTGATCTTTACGGCGCTGACATTGTCTCGCTCTGCGAGCGCAGTCATGCCGTGTTGCCATTCATCTTCAATCCGCCCGTTGTGGATAACGGGCTTGGCAATGTGATCGATGACGAAGGATTGACCGGGGTGCCGGTCAACGAACTCAAGAGTTTGAGGGAGATGCCTTTGAAAGATAAGGATATCGTAGACGAGATCGTAATCCTTGAGCTTGGCAATGCCGCAATTGAATTCAGTGCCGAGTATGAAGTTGTCATCGGGTTCGTCCTGTACTACGTGACGCACAGCCTTGAACTTGTGATGTTGGGCGAGGCGGTCGAGGTGGTCGGTGACCTCGGGATCAGCGAGAGGAACCCAGCCCACTACTCCCCGGATGAGGTCACATTGATCAGATAACTCAAGAAGCCAGTCGGACTCCTCGAGGGTTTGACGAGCTTGAACGACAACTGTGCCAGTCACTTCGGCAGCGGTCGTGTTTTCGATAAGTTCCGGAAGGAGGTAGTTCTTAGCGAGGGCGGAAGTTCCTTCGATCCAGGGATATTGAGTGGCATCGTATTGCCAGAGATGGTGGTGGGCGTCGAGCATGCAGGAAGGTGTCTATGGTGTCAGTCACAGGATCGCGCGATAGAGGCCCTTCTCCAAGCGCGAAGTGCGTTCTGAACGGGGTCGGGGTCTTGCAATTGTGAGTGCAAATGTCTCAATCAGAGCTCGGGGATTTTCCCCCTTTGTGTTTGCCCATGAGCGATTTATTTCCCTGGTGCCTTTTCAGCGATCTTGATGACACCCTCACAGGAGACGAGGAGGCATTGGCTGAGCTGCTGGGATACGCAAGTCAGGGAGAGATCTTTCGTCTAGTTTTGAACTCAAGCCGGCCCCGGATGAGTGTGGAGAAGACTCTCGCAGGATTTCCGGGAAGCTATTTTCCGCGGGACCTTGTGACTGGGATGGGAACCGAAGTGATGGTTGAGGGAAAGCCCGTTCAGGAGTGGGAAGAGCGTTTTTCCGGATGGCAGCGGGGTCTTGTGGACGAGATTGTAGAGAAACTGGGGGGCGTTCCGCATGCGCAGGAGTTTCAAACTGCTTACAAAGCAAGTTTTATGGTGGAGGGGAAAGGGCGTCGAGAGAAGGTGAGGGAAGCGATCGCGGGGTGCGGTCAGCCTTCTCAGATAGTCATTTCGGGACACCACGACGTCGATATATTACCGGCCGAGGCTGGGAAAGGGCAGGCAATGCTCTTTGTGGCAGACTTACTTGGTATGGATGTGGCACGGCAAGTGCTCGTTGCCGGTGATTCTGCAAACGATTTGGCCATGTTTGAAATATCTTCCCGGGGTATTATGGTAGGAAATGCCCGGGTAGAGCTGCGGGAGGCTGTGAAAAGTGAGACAGCCTATCAGGCCTGTGGTCGCCACGCTTCTGGAGTTATTGAGGGATTGCGCCATTGGGGCGTAATTCCCCGGGGTGAGGTGCTGGGTGAAGAAGTTTGTGATTCCTTTGAATAATTGAGGAACTTCATGACTGGTCCCCAGCGACAATCAATTCTAATGATTTCGACCCACGGTTACGTGGGAGCAGAGCCCGAACTGGGAAAGCCGGACACGGGAGGGCAGGTTGTGTTTGTCCTAGAGCTCGCCAAGCGCTTTGCGCGGCTCGGATACGACGTGGATGTGGTGACGCGGCGTTTCGAAGGTCAACCTGAATACGACGAGGTCAATAACAGTCTGCGGGTCTGGAGAATTCCATACGGTGGAGGTGAGTTCATCCGCAAGGAGGACATGCACGAGTCGATTCAGGATTTTGTGAATAATTTTCTCTCTGAGGTACGCCGGAAGGGTCGGAGGTACGACGTGGTCAATAGCCATTACTGGGATGCCGGATGGGCGGGACAGCGGATCGCAGAAGAATTGCAACTGCCTCACGTGCACACACCGCATTCACTGGGTTGGTGGAAGAGGCAGGACATGGAAGGAGCGCGAGGTTCTCAGGATCTGGAGAAGGTTTACCGGTTTAACGAGCGCATCGACAAAGAGTTCCTCGTGTTTCGTAATTGCGACCGCATTATCGCAACGACTCATCAGCAAGTTGAGCTGATCACCGAGCATTACGGGATTCCAGAAGACCATATCAACATGATTCCACCTGGTATCGATGTGGGACGTTATACCCCCGTGAGGCCTCCTCACCTGGAGGATATCCGGAAGCGCCTGGGATTTGCCCCGACAGATGTTTACACCGTCGCGCGGGCAGCAAATAATAAGGGAATCGATTTACTCATTCAGGCATTACCCACTCTGCGAACATTGGTGCCCGAAGCGCGAATTCATCTGGCAGTCGGTGCGAATTCGGACCGGGATCGCGAGAAGCTAGATAAATGGAAGTCCCTTGCCGGGAAGTTGAATATAGGTGGAGCAATAAAGTGGCTGGGCTACATCGAGGATGATGACATGGCCTCTTATTACAGGGCTCCCGGGGTATTCGCGCTCCCCTCTCGCTACGAGCCGTTTGGAATGACAGCGATCGAGGCGATGGCGTGTGGTACTCCGACAGTTGTCACGACGCACGGAGGATTGCACGAGGCGATCGAGTTCGGCACCCATGCTCTTTACGGCGATCCTAATTGTCCGGAGGAATTCGGAGCGATGCTGGCCATGCCTCTACGACACGAGGGTCTGCGGGAGAAACTCTCTGTGGAGGGTGCCCGTTTTGCTCGACGGCAGTTTGGATGGACCGGGGTCGCAAAGCGGACTCTTTCGGTATTTGACCAGCTTAGAGGGTGCTACCAGCATCTCGATGAACCAGAGGGGCAGGATTCAGACGTGTGATGTGGTCCCTCAGCAACATTCCGTATCTTGAATGAATCATCCTCCTTCAAATTCGAACGAGCCTGCACGGCGTGTTTTGTTTCGCCCTAAAGAATATCGCGAGTTGACACACGATGATCAGGAGTTCCTTGCGACCGCCTATGAAAAAGCTCTTGAGGCAGTGAGGCTCAATATCACACCCAAGGGGTTCTCCGCATGCTCGCTGGAGCACAACGAGTATGCGGGAAGTGATGAAAATTATCGGTCGGTTTGGGCTCGGGATGGGGCGATAACGGCGATATGGACCTTGGATCTGGATGATCAAGAGATTCGCGCCGCACAGGTAGCGACATTTGACACACTGATGTCCAAGCAGGCTCCCAACGGACAGATTCCTGCAAACGTGCGGATTGAAACAGGGGAGCCGGAATATATGGGAGTTGGGGGTATCGCTTCAATCGATAGCGTCATGTGGATCATTATCGGGATTGCAGCCTATGCGAGGGAGACCGGTGACTGGTCAATAGTTGACCGTCATTTTGATGGTTTAAAACTGGCGATGGACTGGCTTGGCGCTCATGACTCTAATAACTGTGGGCTTCTTGAGATTCCGGAGGCCAGCGACTGGGCGGATCTGTTTGGATTCAGTTATCACGTGCTTTATGATGAAGTCCTCTGGTATCGCTCGCTTGTCTGCTTCGCGGACATCCTCGAGCAGAGAAAGGAGGTCGAGTTGGCGAAGGAGCGTCGGAAGCAGGCAGATGTGGTCGCGAAGCTACTCGTCAAGAAATTCTGGCCGTCGACTGCGGGTGGAGGACGCCCTGCAGATGGGGATTCTGAACAGCGATTCTCTTTCACTGACGCTCAGAACTCGTTGGGTGACGCACGGTATCTTATGGCCCAGATTTCACCGTTTAGCTTCAGCTGGCGCTGTGATGTGTATGGCAATATCCTAGCCTATCTTACGGGACTTCTGGATAAGGAAAGGGCATTAATGACCTTCCGTTTTTTGTGGGGTGTGGGTGCTAATGAACCAGGGCTTGTGAAGAATTTGTATCCTCCGGTACAGGCGGGGGACCCCGAGTGGCGCAGTTATTATACTGTGAATCTCCTCAACCTACCCAATCACTACCACAACGGAGGAATCTGGCCGTTTGTGGGTGGCATGTGGGTGCGGTATATTTATAAGTTGGGAATGAAGGGGCTGGCACGTCGGGAGCTCCTGAGGTTAGCCGAGCTCTGCTCGCGTGGAGTTTCCCATAAATGGGAATTCAACGAGTGGCACCACGGTCAGACGGCTCGCCCAATGGGAAAGGCTTTTCAGGCCTGGAGTGCGGCGAGCTTTATCCGGGCATGCCACGATCTGCACGTTGATCCCGCATCGATTAGCTGAGAAGCCGGGAGGCTTTACCCTCCGAATAGAGGCACCATGTGGCGCTCGTAGATGTTCTCGCAGACGTTTTTCCCGATTATCTCAGAATTGGCCTTGAGAGCGTCGAGGTAGGTATCCCCAAGCTCGGCTGCCACCTTAAACCCAACGTGGAGAAGTTGGCGGAAATGCTGGTTGTAGGCCGGGTTTTTCTGGTCGTGACGGAGGGCGCTGGTATACTGCTCGCTGGACCATCCATCGACTTCTTCGGAGCTCGGAAGCTTCGAGTCATCGACGTCGATGACCGTAGCATAGGGTTCACATAGCGCCTCTTTTTTCTCCAACGCAGTGGCATAGATCTGTTTGGCGAGAGCAAGAGCGTCCCCTCCTGCTTCAGCAAGACCGATGAGTTCTTCCAGCCATGTAGTGCCGGCGGTTTTGATATGGAGGCCGGCTCCGGTTCGTGCGAGTGCACGTTTAATTGGCTCGTAGATGGAGAACTTGTCTGAACCGGAGTGGACGCTAAGCTTGAGAGTTTCGGGTAATCCGTAGGCCTTCACTGCGTGGGCGATGACGGCAAGGTCATCGTTAAACTCCTGCTCGAACTGGGCGATATCTCCTACGTAATCAACACCCTTATTGAAGCGGCCTGTAAATTTTGGGGCGATTGTCTGAATTGGAAACTTCTGGTCTGCGATCGCTGCCAGGATAACGAGCATCTCGGGTGGAGTCTGTGGGTCGTCAGTTTCATCCATCGAGACCTCGGCGATAAAGTCTTCCCCTCCTTTTTCGGTTGCGATGTGCCGATATATCCGGCCGGCAAGCTCACAGGCTTTCAGGAACTGCCTTGCGGTTTGCTCGACCATTTCACGGGTAATTTCAAGCGGCGCGGCAATTCCCTCGATGGTGATGGTGCCAATCAGCTCGGGATGACGATTGACGAAGTTTGCGATCTCCTCCGGCGAGGCGGGAGTTCCGATATCGTCAGCGACGTCGATAGTGTAAAAGTCACAGTGCGGCAGGTATCGGTCGACAGTTTCCAGATTGATGTGGTCGGCATCGAGCAGGAAGCCTGCTTGCCAGTCGAGCTGGGTAATAGCGTTCTCAGCGGCTGTCCGGGTCCCAGCTGGATCGGATCCAACAATGAGATGCTCCCGGTTGGACTTGTTCCACACTGGAGTAACGGAGACTCCTTCGGACGCCAGCATTTGAAAAGCCCGGAGCTGGGGTGCAGCCTGGTGTGCGAAACGGTCGCCGACCCCGAAGGTGAATTTATCGATTCTTTTCATTGGTAGAGTTTTTTAATGTTTTTCGAGGAGAAATCACGTCGTTGAATATAATCGTGTATCCGCTTTCAGTTGTTCTCGGGTAGCCCCTCGATGTGCCCGATATTTTTCACTGGATCGAAGATTTGAAGAACGGTGTCGAGGAGATCCTGAGGAAGAGGTTTGGCCAGCCATTCCGCCCATTTGCGAATATTTTCCGGGTTGGCTGATCCGGCGACACAAGTAGCAATCTCTTCGTGCGCGCACGAAAATTGCAGGGCCAGCTGGGCGATATCAATACCCTCCTGACTGCAAATCTGGGCGGCTTTCCGAGCGGCCGCTTTCACTTCCTCAGGCTCCTTGAGCCAATCGGGAAGAGGTGCGTTGGTGAGCAGGCGGGCGGAGAAAGGTCCGGCGTTCATGACTCCCAGTTTCTTTTCACGGAGTCGCGGAAGCAGGTCATCTGCCAAGGATGTGTTCTGAAGGGTGTACTGATTGTAGGAAAGGATGCAGTCGAGTTGCTCCTCGGCGTGGTCGAGCACTTCGTGAAAGGTTTTCATCGGGTAGCAGGAAAAGCCTACGGCCCGAACCAGTCCCTTCTTCTTCAAGGCAAGGGCTGCGGGAATCGTCTCTTCCCAGATCTGAGGCAATTGTACGAATTCAACATCGTGAAGGAGCAGCACATCTAGGTAGTCCGTTCCCAGACGATGTAGGGAGACATGAACGCTTTCCTCCACTCGGGAGGCTGAAAAATCGAAATGAGTGAGTGAGTAGCGCCCCAGTTTGGATCCCAGCAGGTAGGATTCTCTCGGAACTCCCCGCAGTGCAATTCCCAGCAGTACCTCTGACATGCCCCTGCCGTAGAACGGAGAGGTATCCATGAAGTTGATCCCATGGTCCAGGGCGACCCGGACAGAGGACAGTGCTTCCTCGACAGGAACAGGTCGAAATTCCTGACCCAGGGAGGATGCGCCAAAGCTCAGGATCGGAAGGTTCAGGCCCGTATTTCCTAGAGGACGTGATTGCATTACTTGGCGGAGGGTCGTGGATTGAAAGAAGATGGACCTAGTTGGTGAGAGCCCGGAAAGACTTGATTGTCTGCTCTGCGGCAGCCTCAGGGCTTGGGAAAGGGAAGATTTCTGCGGAAAGGTAGCCGTCGTATCCAATCTCTTTGAGAGCGGAGATGATGGACGTCATTTCTGTATGTCCGAAGCCGACAGCTTGGCGGTTGGAGTCCGCAAAGTGAACATGACCGACTCGTGATCCGGCATCGCGGATTGCCTGCCCGGGATCTGCCTCCTCGATATTCATGTGGAAAAGGTCGGCGAGGAGGACAGTATGACTCAGGCCATGTTCTATAAGATACGCTGCCGCAGTGGACAGGTGATTAAATTGGTTGGTTTCGTAGCGATTAAGAGGCTCGTAGATGAACTTCACGTCATTCTCAGCTGCCCGAGCGTCGGTCGCATGGAGCGCTTCCGTGAGCCATGCGAGCGACTGTTCCCGGGTGAGATCTCCTCCCCACTTACCCTGCATGGAACCTAGAATTGCTGGAGCGCCGACCTTGCCGCCAAAGTCGATCATGGAGATAACGAACTCAAGGGCTCGAGACCGCTTGTCAGGGTCAGCGTCGGTGAGGGAAAGTCCATGCTGGACCATACCTGCTCCCGTGCCGACCGCTGCGATTGAGAGGTTGTGATCAGACGCCATGGAATTCACGGTCTCGGGATCGATGAAGTCGGGCCCCGGCAGGAAAAGCTCCACGGCGTCAAAACCCAAATTCGCGGCTTCTGAGAAGCTCTCAGTAAGAGGCTGATGAAAGACAAAGGGGCCGGCCTTGGCTTCTGCTACCTGAGCGAGGGTAATAGCTGACTTCATCATAATTTAGGGAGAATGGGTGGGTGCTGGCTGCATGGGAGTCAAGGGATTTCCGGGAATTACAATCGTTCTCGACGACAAGGACTCATGGAGTAGAAAGAACGGCGAAAAGTGAGTGTTATTTTTGCATCATTCCTTGCGTAGTGAGGATAAGCGTATGAGGTCATCAGGTCTTACATTGGCAGCTCTACTGGCGATAGCGGCAACAGCAACGGGCGAAGTTGAGGTAGAGTTCAGGGAAAAGATAGAACCCTTTCTTCAGGACTACTGCTACGACTGCCATGGAGATGGGGCCAAAAAGGGAGATATTACCCTGGATGATTTCAAGGATCTCTCAAGTCACCTCGAGAACCACGAACTATGGTTGCGAATCTGGAGGAATGTCAGGACTCATCTCATGCCTCCCGTAGAGGGGGACTTCCAACCTTCTCCCGAGGAGCGGGCGGAGTTGATGGCGTGGATAGAGAGTAACGTCCTGAAGTTGGATCCAGAAAACCCGGATCCCGGGAGAGTGACTATCCGGCGTCTCAATCGCGAAGAGTATCGAAACACGATATGGGATCTTCTCGGGGTCGAGTATAACGTAGATGACAACTTCCCCCCTGATGATACCGGATTTGGTTTTGATACCATCGGAGATGTACTGACAATCTCACCTCTGCTTCTCGAAAAATACCTGCTGGCTGCCGAGACCATTGCGGACCTCGCTCTTCCCGCCACGGTGATACGCCGGCGACCAATCACAATTGATGCCGGAAATTTTCGTGAGCGAGGAAACAATCAGCAAAGTGCTCGCTTCATGGAAGCTGACAAGGAGCATACAGTTGGAGCGGAGAGGAGGTTCAGCAAAGCCGGAGTCTACAATCTGGAGGTTAGTTATCGGATTGAGAACGAACGTGGCCGTCCCGAGGGGCAGACTGCCACCTGGCGCATTCTGGTGGACGGAAAGGAAATTGAGTCGGTGGAGGTCGATGGAGGGAGGCGCTCGAGTGGCGAGTTCAAAACCGAGATTGAATTAAGTGAGGGAAACCATCGTTTTGAGTTCTCGATGGTCCCGGGAGCTCCAGGAGAGGGAGAGGGGACCTGGGGAGTTAGAGTGGAGGATTACAAACTGGTCCGTCAGGCAGGAAGCGAATGGGCGCTCTATCCGGAAAGCTACCGGAGAATATTTTTCAAGGGACTGCCACCAGAGGAGAAGCCGGATCGGGATGCCTATCTACGCGACATCGTCAGAGAGTTTGCCTCCAAGGCGTTTCGGCGTCCAGTGGAGGATCGCATTGTTGATGCGCTAACGGCCTTGGCTCTCGCTCGGAATCAGGAGGAGGGAGCAAAGTTTGTCGATGGCGTGAAGCTTGCGGTCACTGCAACTCTTACATCACCGCGGTTCCTTTTTCGACGAGAGGCTCAGGCAGAGCCTGATAATCCTGGCAGAGTCGTTCCGGTTGATCAGTTCGCGCTGGCGTCACGCCTCTCTTATTTCCTCTGGAGCTCAACCCCCGATGAGGAGCTGCTCCGGTTGGCATCGAAGGGCCAGTTGCGTGCAGAGCTTCGTTCGCAGGTAGATCGGATGCTGGCTGACGAGAAGGCGAATCGCATGGTAAGCAATTTCGTTGGGCAATGGCTTCAGTCACGGGATCTTGGAAGCCTAGATATCGATGTGCGTCATATTCTTGGAGAGAGCAATAAGAGGAACGCCGAACGAATTTTTGACCAAGAAATGCGAAAGGATATGGGAAAAGAGACAGAGCTTTTCTTCCAGCATATTCTCAAGGAGAACCGTCCGATAATCGAGCTGCTCAATGCGAGATACTCTTTTCTTAACGAGAGTCTCGCTAAATTCTACGGGGTATCAGGCGTGAAAGGAGATACATACCGCCGGGTTGAGTTCGGTGAGGAACAGCAAGCCCGCGGTGGAATTTTGACACAGGGAACGTTTCTGATCGTCACCTCACAGCCGACCAGAACCTCTCCTGTCAAGCGGGGACTCTTTGTGTTGGAGAATATTCTGGGAACTCCTGCGCCGCCAGCACCACCCGATGTTCCGGAGCTGGAAGATCCTGAAAAAGAGTCCGTCGAGGGGACAATGAGGGAGCGCATGGTTGCCCATCGTGAAAAGGCTTTATGTAAATCCTGTCACCAGCGAATGGACCCCATCGGCCTCGCATTAGAGAATTTCAATGCCATCGGGCAATGGAGAGACGAGGATGCTGGTCAACCAATTGATAGTGCCGGGCAACTGGTAACGGGTGAAAAATTCTCTAACGTGATGGAGCTTAAGGAGATTCTCATTAGCTCCCGCAAAGAGGACTTTTACCGGTGTCTGACCGAAAAGATGCTGACTTACGCGCTGGGTAGGGGGGTAGAGTATTACGACGCACCGACAGTGGACCGAATCGTGGAGCGATTACTCGACCAGGAAGGTAACATGGCAGATCTGATTTATGGAGTCGTGGAGAGCATTCCCTTCCAGAAGCGTCGGGGGGATGGAGACAGGCTTCAAAATTAGGGGTTGGCGGCACGCGAAAATCAGTCAAAAATGTGTGCGTTTCACTGTAATATTTGCGTATAGTAATAACCATGAAGGCATCGAAGACAGTTCCAGGACGAAGGGCCTTCCTGAGAGGGCTAGGAGCAACTGTTGCCCTTCCAGGGTTTAGCTCTCTGGGGCTGGCAAAACCACTGGCAGGCGCACGTGGGATAACCGCTACTGGAGCTCCCTTGCGAATGGCATATCTCTGTCTTCCGAATGGTGTGATCATGGACAAGTGGAGGCCGCAGGGGGTTGGTGAGAACTTCGTTCTCAACGATTCCATGAAGTCTTTGGAGAATTCCCGCCAGGACCTACAGGTCCTCAAAGGGCTGGAGCAAGCTAGTGGCTGGGGTGGCAGAGATGGCGCTGGAGACCACGCGCGGGGAAATGCCACCTTTCTCACTGGGGCGCGTCCTCGGAAAACAGCAGGGTCTGACATTCGCTTGGGAATTTCTGTCGACCAGATGGCGGCCAACTACCTAGCGCAGGAAACGAGACTGCCATCGCTTGAGCTTTCCTGTGATGGTGTCAGGAAGTCAGGCAGCTGTGATTCAGGCTACTCCTGCGCCTACCAGTATAACATCTCCTGGCGCTCTGCGACACAGCCAATGACGCCCGAGTCCAACCCACGGTTGGTCTTTGAACGATTGTTCGGGAGCGGAACCAAGTCCGAGCGGGGTGAGAGTCAAGCAAGGCGGCGGGAGGAAAAGCGCTCGATTCTTGATTTTGTTCTCGAGGATGCGAAGGCAATGGAAAAGAGCCTGGGGAGAAACGACCAGCAGAAACTGGACGAGTATATGACCGGCGTTAGGGAGATCGAGCGCCAGATCGAGAAGGCTGAAAGCATAGGTCCTCCACCTGACCCGGGTGTAGAAGCGCCTGCGAACGGAGTTCCCAGAGAATACCATGAGCATATCCGGATCATGTTCGAAATGATGATTCTTGCGTTCCAGACAGATCAGACGCGGATTGCCTCTTTCCTGCTGGCTCATGATGGCAGCAATAGAAATTTTCCCACGCACGGTGTAAGGGAGGGTCACCATGGACTTTCTCACCACGGGGGCAACAGGGATAAAATCGAGAAGATTGCGAAAATTGACACCTTTTATCTCGAGCAGCTAGCCTACTTCCTCGAGCGAATGCGCAATACCAAGGATGTCGATGGCAAGCCGCTGTTGTATAATTCCATGATTGTCTGGGGTGGAGGACTTTCTGATGGAGATCGACATACTCACAACGATCTTCCAATTATCCTTGCAGGCCATGCTGGGGGAAAATTCCGTGCTGGAAGGCACGTTGATCTTAAAGGGGATGTCCCTATGAATAATCTCTACCTGCGGATGCTTGAAGAAATTGGCGTTCCAGCGGGAAGGCTTGGGGACTCTACCGGCATTCTCAGTCAGGTATAGGCCCCGCGTCGACGCTGGGTGTCGGGCTCGAGAGTTTTGCCCGCAGGGATTTCTATCATTTGAAATCCCCTTTCAACCATTGAGTGATGAGGCTCTCCACCAAGCTACTTCTCACGATCTGCGTTCCCCCAGCGCTCATATGGTTAGTGGGAATGTATGTGGTAAAGATTTCGCAGGATCAGATCCGGGAATCTATCCGGACCTCGGCAGGAGCAGAGGTCCAGTCCGCTCAGGAAGAAATTGACCGTGTCCTGCAGGCCCGAATCGAGACTTGGGAGGAATTTGTCGAGCAACGAAAAGTCATCGATGCAGTGATGAGGTCTAACCGGTGTCTTCAAGAGCAGGAAGGCCTTATGGATGAACTCTCGGCTGCTTGGAAAGATCCTGAAAAGAGAGGATCCCTGCCAGCAGGCAGTGTGGATGAGATCTTGATGGATGAACTTGGAGCAACGCTTGTGAAAATGTCAGAATTCAGTGGAGGAATTCGGATTTTCCGGGAGGTACTCCTCACGAATGCTTTTGGAGGAATCGTGGCGGAGAGTGGTCGGGGCGAAGACTACTTTCATGGGACGGCCTCCTGGTGGAAGATTACCAAGGCTCAAGGGCGTTATCTTGGGCCTGTCCGCGTGGAGCGGGACGAGAAGGGGGTAGAGGTTGTAATTATTGACTTCTGCCGAAGGGTTGAGGATTCAGCAGGTCGCTTCCTCGGGGTCCTGAAGGTGGATATCAACCTCGATGAAGTGCTTGAGATTGTCGACTCCCATGCGAGGAGAGGTGGGCGCAACCGGGGAATGGTGCTTCTGAACCGCGAGGCAGAATTGATCCGGATTGGGGGAAGGGGAGAAACACGTACGTTGTCAGACGGAAGTCGCTACCTTGTTCAAAATGCTGATAAAAATGAGGCCGGCGGCCAATTTTTTGAGGGTGAAATGCCCGCTGGCGAGCAGGTATTTACATACTCGAGGCCGTCCGATGAGGGGCTAATGCATACTTTGGGGTGGATGGCAGTTCATACTGCGGAGACGGATGCTTTACTTGCACCCGTCAGGCAGCTTCGTAACAGCGTCATCCTCGCGGCAGCGGTTGGGACTTTTCTCGGTGTTGCGATCATGCTTTGGGTCGTACTTCCAGTGTCTTGGAGAATGGTGCGATTGGTAGAGGCAACGAAGCAGTTCGGAAAAGGATCTCAAGATGTCCCGATTCCGGTCGTTGGGCATGATGAAATCTCTGAACTGAGTCATGAGTTCAACCAGATGAGGACTCGGCTTGGGGAGACTCAGGAGAACCTGCGGGAAGCCATGGAGCAGGCCAAGGAGGCTAGTAAAGCTAAGGGGGATTTCCTTGCGAACATGAGCCACGAAATCCGTACTCCAATGAATGCCATCATGGGAATTACAGAGCTAACTCTAGGCACGGAACTGACCGAAGAGCAGCTCCATTATCAGGTTCTCGTAGAGCAGTCGGCCCACTCCTTGCTGATGGTTTTGAACGATATTCTTGACTACTCAAAGATAGAGGCAGGGAAACTGGAGCTCGAGGATCGCGACTTTGATCTCCGGGATTCCGTGGGAGATATTCTTCATACAATGTCGCCCCGGGCAGTTGAAAAACATATTGAACTGGTCCTGAGGGTCGGGCGGGATGTGCCTAGGATCCTCACGGGGGATCTTACGCGACTGCGGCAGGTAATAGTAAATCTTGTGGGAAACGCCCTCAAGTTTACGGATAGTGGAGAGGTTGTTCTGGTGGTTGAACGAGTGAAGGAGATCAAGGGACGGGTGGAAATTCTCTTTGAGGTAAGAGATACGGGTATTGGTGTCAGGGCGGACCGATTAGAGAAAATCTTCGAGGTTTTTGCGCAGGCGGACAGCTCAACTACGCGGGAATTTGGAGGATCCGGGCTTGGTCTGGCCATCTCAAAGCGGATCGTGAAAAAGATGGGAGGTGAGATTTGGGCAGAAAGCGTTATCGGGGAAGGAAGTGTGTTTCGCTTTACGGCACTACTGGGACGAGGTTCAGAGGAGTGGGATAAGGAAAGAGATTTTCTGGAGCCGCTTGATAGTCTTGAGGTGCTGGTGGTAGAGGATAATGCGACTCAGCTTGAAACCCTTGGGGAAATGCTGAAGTCTTGGGGGCTGGAGCCCATTTTATGTTCAGATGTGGCCGCAGCTTTCGGCGTCCTGAAGCGAAAGGAGGAGATAGGCGGGGACGTGAAGTTGATGATCGTTGACCGGGTCCTGGGTGAGGCCGACGGCATAGAGCTCGCCACACGAATACACGCCCGCTCCCGCTGGAAAAGCCTGCCGATGATTCTACTTACCTCGGTGAGCGATGGATTACCGGAGAAGGAATTCAATGAGGTTGGAATCAGCAAGGTAGTTAACAAGCCTATCAAGCAGTCACCTCTTCTTGATGCTGTGATGCTGGCTACGGGGCTGGGAACACGGAAGCCCAAGAAAGGCAGGAGAGAGTCACGTGGGCGGGAGAGGGCCGTCGAGAGCATGAGTATTCTTCTCGCGGAGGATGGAAAGGTGAATCAGTTAGTGGCTGTTCGTCTCCTTGAGCGCAGAGGGCACCGGGTGACGGTAGTTGAAAACGGAAAGGAGGCGGTGAATCAATCTCTCAAGCAGAAATTCGATGTCATTCTTATGGATATACAGATGCCGGTAATGAGTGGCTACGAGGCCTGCCGGAAAATCAGAGAGCTCGAAAAAAAGACCGAAAGTCGCGTTGCCATCGTTGCGATGACGGCGCACGCAATGCCGGGAGATCGAGAAGAGTGTCTGGGGGTTGGAATGGACGATTATATTTCGAAGCCTATCGAGTCCGAGGAGTTTTATGAGGTCATTGAGAAATATGGCTCGATTGATAAAGGGGGAGAAGAAATAGCGACGACGGCGCGAGGTGATCTGAATGAAAAAAGACACCCGCAGGGTGGTGAGAAGGAATTCGATCGGGCGATCTTTGATCCGGAAGCGTTTAGTCAGCGGATCGGGGACGAGGCTCTGATGCGTGAACTGATCCTGATATTCGAGGAAGAAATGGAGGCGATGTGGATTTCTCTCCAAGAAGCTGAAGAGCGTCAGGACATGAAATCAATTTATGAGTCCGCCCATCGTTTGAAGGGGCTGGTTGGGAATTTCTGTGCTCGTCGTGCCTGGGAGTATGCCACCAAGTTAAATGACCGGGCAAAGACAGGGAGCCATAGCGATGAAGTGAGTGAGTCAGTGGAAGGCTTTGAGCGAGAGCTGAGATTGTTGGAATCCTCCTTGTGTGATTTCCGGGAGAATCTTGAGAATAAGGTAAACTCTCTATGATCGAGTGACCCTGAGAAGGTTAGCGGTGTTGGTAGGATCAAAGAGCAGAGAGGAGTCGGGGTTGCAAAAAGTGGTTCGTTATTATGTTCTCGGAGGATGAAGTCCTTGGTTTGGATGAATGGCTCACTTCAGCCCTCTGAGGAAATATGTATTTCGCCATTCGATCACGGATTTACGGTAGGTAATGGGGTCTTTGAGACTATGATCTCCTATGAGGAGGCCCCGTTCGCTTTCACGAGGCATTATGAACGGCTTGAGCGTTCAGCATCAGTCATGGGGCTATCGCTGCGCCCGCAAAATGAGCTTTTTGAGGCAAGCCTTCAGGTTCTAGAAGTCAATGATTTGACGGGAAGTCGGGCTCGCTTGCGAGTCACGGTCACCGGGGGACCTGCTCCATTAGGGAGCGAGCGGGGGAATTCCGGGGAGACCACGCTGGTTGCTGCCAGCCCCACGTTGGAATGGAGCGATATGGAGGATGTGATCGTGGTGTCTCACTCACGCAACGAGAATGGTGCTCTTGTTGGAGTGAAATCGACCTCTTATGGAGAAAATGTGGTGGCTCTGGAGGAAGCGAGATCTCTTGGGGCCGGTGAGGCGATCTTCCCCAATACGAGAGGTGAGTTGTGTGAGGGTACGGGTTCCAACGTGTTTCTTGTGAGCGAGGGAGTGCTTCTGACTCCTCCACTGAGTGGGGGATGTCTGGCTGGCGTTACCAGGGCTCTGGTCATCGAGTTGTGTATGCGTGAGGGGATTGAGGTCAGCGAGAAAGCTGTTCCCGTGACGCTCTTGGAACGGGCAGAGGAGGCGTTCCTGACCTCGACCACAAGGGGAGTGCACGCGATCAGGGAAGTGAATGGAAAAATCCTAGGCCGTGAGCCGGGCCAGATTACGAGAAGACTCGGAAGAGCCTTCCGAGCGCTAGCAGAAACAGAGATAGACCCTTGAGGCCACTCAGATCACCAGACACGCTTCACACCGTAGGAGTCAAAGATTTGATTGGGACTGATAAGCGAAGCGCCTTGCTCCAGAGCTTCAGCAACCAGAAGGCGATCGAAAGGGTCCCGATGATGCCTAGGGAGGCGGGTAGTTCGGGCGAGAGCCGCTGAGCTCAAGGGGAGTATCTCGAGTCCTATGGACTCGATAGTAGTGTTGAATTCTTCCCCGAGACCGTAGGGAATTCTCAGACGCCCAAGTCCTGTTTTTACCGCAAGTTCCCAGGACGTAACGGAACTGACGAGGGATCTGGAATCCCCTTGCTCAATCAGGTTTGCCGCGGTTTCTGAAAGCTCGGGGGCACCCTCGAGAAACCAGACGACCGTATTGGAGTCGAGTAGAAGATTCATTAGTACAGCAGGGTGAATTCTCAATAGTCGTTTGCGACTAGGAGACCGGACCCCGGGATCAGTCCCGGGGTCCGGCAAGGCAGGGGGTTTCAGGGCAGCAGTAAAGTGAGATCAGTCGTAGAGACTTTTCAGCTCGGGGTAACTCAATCTGAGGATAGAGAATCCAGATATCGGAGAGTGAATTTCGAGAGGCTTCGGGCGCGGAGGACTCGTGCGGCACGACCGAGAAACAGGGGCACAGCTAAGAGGCGATTCGCTTCAGAGGGGTTCATCGAAGTCGTCAGCCATCCAGAACTCAGATCCGCTTGCCATGCCTCGTCTTGGTAGATTCGGTTGCGTCGTGGGTGGGCGAAGTTCGGCTACGGTGCGACCATGCTTCGTGATCTGGAACACTTCGCCGTCGGTCATAATCTCTGCCACGATAGAGCTCAGTTTGGTCTTGGCTTCAAAGATTCCAATTCTCCTCACGGAAAATAAACTAGTCTAACTAGTTCAAATAGAAAAGAGAAAAGTAAAGCGCCTCTGTTTTTCACACAAAATCTTGTCTATTAGAGTGTTACAATGAATTGAGTCGATCAGATCTACCTAGAGATAGGCAAAACACTACCGATTTTGAGGCTAGGTTGGCCTCGATTCCCGCTGCTCAGGGTCTAAGAAACTTTCTTAGGCGACTCAGTTTATCTCTGTAGGGCGGCTTGACCGTGAATGGGTCGCGGGTCAGCCAGCGGCGGGTAAAGGAGCGCTCATGGCTGAACTGCTCGAATCCTGACCGGCCCCGATAACGGCCCATTCCGCTTTTGCCTAGTCCGCCGATGGGAAGCAGGTGATTCGTCCCGGTCTTCATGACGTCGTTGAAGCAAACCGAGCCTGATGGGAGAGATTTCGCGATTTGCTCACTTTCTCCTCGATTGTTCGAGAAGATATAGAGGGCGAGGGGGGCGGGCATGCTTTTCAGATGCTGGAGAGCCTGCGCAAGATTTGCACAGGGCAGGATAGGAAGCAGGGGGCCGAAGATCTCTTCCTGCATTACAGGAGAGTCCCATTGTGTGTTTGGGAGAAGGCGGGGTGCGAGAGAGAGTTTCCCATTGTCATCCGGGCCAATGGATATTGTATCAGAGGTAGTAAGATTTTGCAGCCTCTGGTAGTGCCTCCTATTTACGATTTTCGCTAAATCCCGATCAGAAGTTACCCCGTATAACCGCCGGATCTCTTCTTCACAGAGTTGGAGGAAAGTATCGTGGAGCTCAGAGGGCAGAACTACAAAGTCTGGGGCGATACATGTTTGTCCTGCATTAAAGAATTTCCCGGCAATAATACGCTCTGCAGCTTTCTCCAGATCCACATCGTGGTCGACTAGACAGGGGCATTTTCCACCCAGTTCCAGAAGAACTGGGGAGAGATTCCTGGCTCCGGCTTCAGCATAGAGGCGTCCCACCTTTTCGCCGCCCGTATAGCAAAAGAATTCAAAAGGAAGAGTGAGCAGAGCTTCTCCGGTTGCGGAGCCGCCCGTGATCACGGTGGCGTGGCCCGGGTCAAATACGGATGCGATCAGATCTGAAACAAAGGCGGAGGTTGCTGGGGCACATTCAGACGGTTTGAGAATGACGCAGTTTCCAGACGCAATAGCAGAGATCAGGGGGCTTAGTGAGAGTTGCAGGGGATAATTCCAGGGGGAAGCGATCAGCACTCGTCCGAAGGGTTGTCTTCGAATTTCGCTACGTGCCGGCCAGAAATAAAATGGATTTGCGGCGCGTCGGGGCTTCTGCCACCGCTTCAGGTTCTTCAGGCAATGTCTGAGTTCGCATCTGAGAAAGTGTATTTCTGCCAGCCAGGCCTCAAGTGCAGGTTTGCCAAGGTCGGCCTGTAGGGCCTCGAGCGCCTCATCAGTCCGCTTTTCCAGCTCTTGGGAAAGTCGGGCCAAGCTCTTGTGGCGGAGGGTCAGATCCTGAGATTTGCCGGTCTCGAAGAACTCCTTCTGCTTGTGGAATATCGCTTGAAAATCGTGGGTATGTTCGGCCATGGCCCGGTCTACCCCACCAGTGTGGCCGAGAATGGGGAGGTGCTCAACCTTTGTAGGCCTAAGAAAGGGTCGAAATCCGCTTTGCGGTTGAATCGCTGGAGATCTCGCCAATCATAGCGGTGGTTCAAGTATCCGAAAGAATATCCTTATGGTCGCTTCCCCTACGCAAAGAAACAAATCTGTCCTCGTCATAGGGGCAGGGCTGGGAGGGCTTGCAGCAGCCATCTCCCTTCGTGCGGAAGGTTTTGACGTTCAGATTGTCGAAAAGAACACCCAAGTCGGGGGCAAGCTGAACTTCAAGGAGATCGAAGGTTTTGGTTTTGATCTGGGGCCATCCATTTTCACGCTGCCTCACCTCTTTCGAAGCCTGTTCGAGCGAGCCGGAAGAAAAATGGAAGACTACCTCGAGTTAGAGTCGGTGAGTCCTCATTGGCGGAACTTTTTTGAGGATGGAACGACTCTTGATCTTGAGGAGAACCCGAAGCTCATGCGTGCGGAGTTAGACAAATTGCCAGGAAATGGGGAGCACCACTGGCGGCAATTCCAAAAGTTCATGACCTATGCACGGGGTCAATACGATCTCGTTAACGAAGGATATTTTAGCAAGGGACTGGATAATGTGTGGGAGTTCATCCGTCACTATGGGTGGCGCAAACTGTTGTTCCAGATGGACCATCGAAACAGCATGGCGGGCTCCATTGCCGATCACTTTGATGACGAATACCTGAGAAGGATATTCGAATACTTCATCAAATATGTGGGCTCGTCGGCTCATGATGCCCCCGGCTACATGAACATGATGCCGGTGATCCAGTTCGATTACGGGCTTTGGTACGTAAAAGGTGGAATGTATAATCTCGCACGAGGACTCGAGCGTCTCGTTCGTGAGCTTGGGATCGGACTGCGACTGGGTGAGGAAGTGTGTAAGATTAATCGAGCAGGGGGACGGGCCGTGAGTGGAGTGACGCTCGAGGGGGGCGAAGAGCTCAGCGCTGATTACGTGGTTTGCAACATGGAAGTCCTGCCTGCATATCGCCGACTCCTGAGTGAGCCGCCAGCTTTCATGAGGAAGCTGGAGCGTTTCAAGCCAGCCTGCTCCGGGCTTGTTCTCCACCTTGGGACAGATCGGATCTACCCAGAACTGGCTCATCACAATTTCTTTTATTCGCAAAAACAGAGTGATCATTTTAATTCGGTTTTCCAGGAGGGAAAACTCCCGGAGGATCCTACGATTTATCTCGTTGCGCCGACTCGGACCGACCCAAGCAAAGCTCCGGAGGGTCATGACAACCTGAAGATTCTTCCGCATATACCGCCAATCGATCCGGAGAACCCGCATACTATCGAGGATTATATGAGGCTCAAGGAGCGGGTAATTGATAAGCTGGAGAGGATGGGTCTTGAAAACCTCCGAAAGCACACAGTGGTGGAAGACCTCCTTACACCCGTTGATATCGAGGAGCTGTACAACTCGAACCAGGGGTCCATATACGGGGTGGTCACTGACTGGAAATTGAACAGGGGCTTCAAGGCTCCGAAGCAGTCTAGCAAGTATCGCAATCTCTTTTTTACCGGGGGAAGTGTTAATCCGGGCGGAGGAATGCCGATGGCGATCCTCTGCGGGCAGAAAGTGTCCGACAGGGTGGTCTCTTCCGAGGAAAAGTATCGCTCCTGAGCTGGATTATCGGTTTTCCTTTTTGTGATGGAGGCTGCGCTTTGGATTGTCACCGGGTTGAGCTTTCTCTCGTGGGTGGTCTCATGGAGTCTTTTCATCCGGTTTCGGCGGGTTCCGGCCGTTCCGGGAGGGGTCCACACAATCCCGCGAATATCCATTGTGATTCCAGCTCGTAACGAAGAGGCGAACATCAAGGTTCTCCTGAAGTCTCTACAGGAGAGCAGAGTCCACGAAATAATCGTGGTAGACGATCAATCAGAAGACCGGACAGAAGCGGTCGCTCGGGAGCTCGGGGCCCGGGTCCTATCTGGCGAAATTCCTCCATCTGGCTGGTTAGGCAAGCCCTGGGCCTGCCAGCAGGGTGCCGAGGCAGCTACCGGGGACTGGCTCCTTTTTGTTGATGCCGATACGAGATTTGTGAAAGGTGGTTTCGAGCGGATCATGGGATTAGCAGAAGGAGATTCCAAGGTCCATTCGGTCTGTCCCTACCATGAGATTCGGTCGCTCTATGAGCAATTGTCAGCTTTCTTCAACGTTACAATGATTCTCGGGATGAATGCGTTTACGGCGAAGGGTGCATCTGCCCGGGATATCGGCTTGTTCGGACAAGTCATGCTGGTTTCAAGGAAGGACTATGATCTCGTTGGTGGGCACTCTCAGGTCAAGGGTGATATATTAGAGAACTTTCAACTCTCACGGTGTTTCGCTTCTGCCGGTGTAGAGCGCTCCTGTTGGCTCGGTAAAGATACCATTTCCATGAGGATGTTTCCCGGGGGAGTCCGCGATCTGATAGCGGGATGGAGTAAAGGAACGGTCTCCGGGGCGGTCAATACTCCCAAGGGGGCCCTTCTGGGGATTTCCGTATGGATGTCCGGTCTTTTCATGTCCGCCATACCCCTGTGTTTCGGGATTTTGTCCTCTCCAACTCTCTTGGTTGTGATGGGGTCTCTGTATGTTCTTTGGGCTCTTCAGTGTGTGTATTTGTTCAGGGCTTCCGGGAGGTATTCCATTCTGGCAGCCTTAGTATTTCCTGTGGGTCTCTTATTCTATCAGGTCGTGTTCTTTCAAGCTGTCAGAAGGAAGAAACAAGGAGGAACAGTTCAGTGGAAGGGGCGTGATGTTTCTTGAGGTTCCAAATGTCATGATTGTGGTTCTCAATCTGACCGTGATACCGATATGTCATGTAGTGCCCTCATGGCTTCTTACGCGTAAGGAGGGTAGCATGTTCCGCCCGGAATCGTGTTTGTTCCGTGAGAGGAAATGGGAAATGGGAGGGCGAATCTACGAGCGTTGTCTTGCGATACGCCTCTGGAAGGACCTTTTGCCTGACGGCGCTCCTTGGCTTGGCGGATTTGCGAAAAAATCTCTCGTAGGTCGTGACTTGGAATATATCTGCCGGTTCCGAATGGAAACTTGTCGTGGTGAATTAGCTCACCACATCCAGATTCCCTGTGTGCTCATAGCACTCCTTTGGAATCCGTGGCCGCTGGCGGCAATCGTTATTACGGCATACGCCTTTATCTCAAATGTTCCATGTATCGTGGTTCAGCGGCATACACGGCACCGGTTGTCCCGCCTTATATCTAATCTCCAGGGTGACCTCAATCAGGGCGGGGCATGAGAAGAGTTCTACCTGCAGCGATCGTTATTCTTATTTCGGTCATGGCGGTTCTTGCGATCGTGCGTGTTCGCTTCTCATCGGATGTTTTTGAATTGCTTCCTCAGGACCTTCCAGAAGCACGAGGCTTGGAGCAGATCAATAGGTATTTCAGTCGAGATGCTCAGTTGATCATCACTTTAGATGGGCAGTCCGCTAGATCTGTGAGTGAAGCAACGGCCTCTTTGGCGAGCGCTCTCAGTCAGCAGAAGGTCTTCATTGCGGATGTGTTCCGGGAGGTTGATATGGAAAGAATCGTTGCGGAGGGCGGACCACTTGTCGCCTGGGCTTGGTTCAACGGATCTCCTGAGCGCCTGGCTCTTCTGAAGCGCCGGCTGGCCCACCCCCAATCAAAGGAAACCCTCGAGAAGTCGCTGGAAGAGATCAATGACGCCTTTGATACGGAGAGCGCTCTAGTAAGAAGTTACGACCCACTCCAGCTTTCGCAGTTCGGATCCAATCCTGAAGGTGAAGGTGGCCCCTCTCTTGATCCGATGAGGTCATCATCCGGCAAGTTCGAAATTCTTTACGTGGAGGGGAGCGGGGTTGATTTTTCGGATTACAGGGAGGTAAGAGGCTGGTTGGACAAAGTTCAGGGTTTGGTAAGCCAGTGGCTCAAGGAGTGGAATGGAACAGGAGCGGAGGATATGGAGGTGGAGGTTGGATATACCGGAACGCCGGCTTTCATGTCAGAGGTTGGAGCTGGGATGGAGCGAGACATGACCATTTCAGTTCTTCTGACCCTCGTCTTGATCTCTGCCCTGTTCTTCCTAGTCCATCGGCAGGTGACTCCTCTCATCTGGCTGTTAGCAGCGATGATGGGCATTCTCGCTATCACCCTTACTATTGCTGAGATGGCACTTGGGGAGCTGAGTGTGATCAGTGTAGGTTTTGCTGCGATTCTGATGGGGTTGTCGGTAGACTATGCCATCGTTCTTTATCGGGAGGCTCTTGGTAATCCGGGGTCTCCCAGAACGCTTCGAAGGGCGGTGGGTCCGGGGATAGCTTGGGCAGCCGTGACAACTGCGGCGGTCTTTCTCAGCCTGAACTTAAGTTCCCTTCCGGGGCTGGCCGAGCTCGGCAATCTTGTTGCCTTGGGAATACTGGTTGGGGCCTTGGTGATGTTGTTTGGGTTTGCTCCAGTCGCAGTGCGATTTGCAGGGAAACGGTCTCGTGGTAGTGCTCGCGACTGGGTTCCTTCCTCGATGAGGAAGGGGGCGGCAGGAGTTGTCGCTGTGCTCGTCCCGCTCGCTGCGATCTGGTCGGCCCTTATGATTGAGAAGCCAGTCATTGAGGCGGAATTCCATCCATTCAGAATGAAGGAGAGCCCAGCCCTGATCGCATGGAATGAAATGCGTGAAAAATTGCATGGTGAGAGCCAGACTACCCCGGCGGTGATTACTGCCGCAAATTTTGGAGAGCTGCACACCCAGCTCCAAGCCTTTAAGCAGAGGTCTTCAAGGGCGCAGGAGGCAGGGTTGATTGAGAGTGTTATTCTCCCGGATTCCTGGGTGCCGCACCCTGAATATCAACGCAGGAATGCCAAGCTCCTAAGAGCGTTGATCAAGGAAGGGCCACGTCTTCTCTCAGAGATTGATGAGGCAGGATTCACGAAGGAAGGGATGGATCTGACGCGTGAGGTGATTAATTCGTGGACACACTACCTCGACCAGCATGATGGCAAGCAGCCAGTCCGTCCGTCTGGGAGTTTGGCGAAATGGACTGTCGACCAGATCGTAACGGAAAGTGAAGATATGGTTGCAGCTGTGGTGGCCTTGACACCGGTGAATCCGAGTGAAAGGGAGTGGGTTACTGCGATCTGTGATGACCATTCCAATGTCGCAAGCTTGCCCTCGCTCGGGACGGCCTTGAACGAGCGGATCGGTGATGATTTGTGGAAGATATTCGTGCCAATGCTCGTGCTTTTAACGGCTGTACTGGCTCTGGTCTATCGCTCATGGAAGGATCTGTTCCTGACCCTTCTGGCCCTTTGCTTTGGTGGGTCTGTGATCGTTATTCTCACGGTCTGGACTCCGTTGTCGTGGAACTCATTTAATGTCTGTGGAATTCCACTTTTGTTCGGTATCGGCCTCGATTTCAGTATCCATATGCTTTTTGCGTTGAGGCGGAGCGGAGGTGACATTGGAGCAGTACGAAAGAGAATGGGAAAAGCAGTGGCCTTTTGTGGGCTCTCTTCTGCAGTTGGATTTGGGTCACTGGCAACGGCTTCGGCGGATGGTCTCTCCAGCCTTGGAGTAGTCTGTGCGATAGGAATTCTTGCTAATACTTTTGTTGCAGTGATTCTCCTGCCTTCTTGGTATTGCCTCGCACATCCGGTTTCGAATTCTGCGGCTGACAGCGTGGATCAAGTTGATTAGCTTTCCCTGAGATGCAGAGGGTTACATTTCAGTTTCTGATCCTCATATCCCTCATTTCGGGAGTTAGGCTCATGGCGGATACCAAGGGCGGAGGGGAGCAGGTGGTGCGACGTTGGCTGTCGACCAATGCCGGGGTTGATGTGCTCAAAGTCGAGTTCACCCAGATAAGGAAACTGACCAGCCTTAAATCCGTGATCCGTCAGCATGGAGTCCTGTGGATGGATCGGAGGGCAGGTGCGAGATTTCGTTGGCAGATTGGTAATCCGCCGAGAACAATTGTGACACGAGTTAAAGATGAGTTGCTGGTTATGCGGCCCCGGTCTCTGCAGTATGAGAAAAGTCCGGCGGGCGAGAGCAAAAACAGCATGGCGATTTTAGCTGGGGGCTTTCCTCGGGACTGGGAGGAATTTCAGAAAAAATACGAATTACTTGGAGTGAAAAGTCTGAATGGAACTCACCGGATCAATGTTCAGCCCAGAGGGCAGCTGGCCCATGGAGTCCGGGTTCTTACCTTCGTCACGGGGAGCGCCAAAGGGATCCTGCAATCCATAGACCTGACTCTTCGGGATGGATCCTCGCAGCAGATCGTATTTGACCGGGTGGTGACGGGCCCTCAACTGAGCGACAATCTTTTTGAGCCAGACCTGACAGGCTATCGTGCTGCGAATTTCAAGTAATTGAACAGTATCATGGCTGATTCACTTAAGAATGGAGACAGACATGTAGTGGTGGTTGGAGCTGGTCCCGGGGGAATCACAGCGGCAATGATCCTCGCCCACCGGGGCTACCGCGTCACAGTAGTAGAAAAGGCCGGGCAGGTCGGAGGACGTAGTGCCTGTCTGCATGCGGGCCCTTATGCCTTCGATACTGGACCGACGTTTCTTCATCAGAAATTCACCCTTGAAGAAATGTTTCAGGAGGCAGGGCGTAATCTGGATGATGAACTCGACCTGATTCAGCTAGATCCGATGACGCGCTTGAAGTGGGGGCAGACCTCGATGGAAACGACTTCAGATCCTGTGAAAATGGCGGCAGAGATCGAGCGGGTATTTCCCGGGGAGAGCGAGGGATTTCATCGTTTCATGGCTGATCAGGAGGAGAAGTTCCGCTTGCTCGTTCCTTGTCTGACGGCTTCCTACAGTAAGTTCCGGGATCTCTTTAGGAAGTGCCTGCTTGACGCCTTGCCGTATGTTGCAACCAAGCATTCTGTGTTTTCGCTGCTGGGGGAGTATTTTTCTGATGAGCGCTTGCGACTCGCATTCACCTTTCAGTCAAAATATCTTGGGATGTCCCCATGGAAGTGTCCGGCACTCTTCAGCATACTCGCTTTTCTTGAGTATCGATTTGGGATTTATCATGTCCAGGGAGGTATCAGCAGAATTTCGGAGAAGATGGCAGAAATTGCAGAGAGGGACGGAGCGGAGATACGTCTTGAGGCCTCCGTTAGAGAGGTCCTCAGTGAGGGGTGGGAAACCAGTGGTGTGCTTCTTGAATCGGGAGAAGTGATCAAAGCCGACGCTGTGATTCTGAATGCGGATTATGGGTATGCGGTCACCCAGTTGTTGCGTGGGCATAATGTTCAGGAGCACAAGGTGCGCCGGAAGGGTTTTTCCTGCTCGACCTTCATGCTCTACCTTGGTCTCGATACGCTCTATAAGGCAGAGCCGCATCATCAGATTCTTTTCGCGGATGACTACCGGAAAAATGTGACTGAGATTCAGGAGGAGCGTGCCGTTTCTGAGGATATGTCCGTTTATGTGAGAAACTCCTCCGTGACAGATCCACTGGTAGCACCTGCAGGACACTCCAACCTTTACGTTCTGGTGCCTACAATCAATACCCGCCATGAAGTTGACTGGCCTGGTATGCAATCGGCCTACCGGGACAAGGTTTTGGACCGGATCGAGGCGCAGACGGGCATGAAAGATCTTCGCGAACGGATTGTGGAGGAGCGCATGATCACTCCTCAGAACTGGCGCGAGGATGGCTCAATTTTCATGGGTGCGACGTTCAATCTGAAGCATACCCTCAACCAGCTTCTCTATCTGCGGCCGCACAACCGGTATTCTAAGTTTCGCAATCTCTATCTGACCGGTGGAGGAACTCACCCTGGTAGTGGATTACCGACAATTTATGAGTCCGCTCGAATAAGTGCGAACATGATATCTGAGCAGTTCGGATCAAAATATGACCGGATTGACCTGACAATGCCTCTCTTAAGATCAGGTTCCTGAGGTAAGAAGAATTCTGTGGGTGGTGATAGCCCCATCCATGGAAGACGCTGTGAGCTCGGAAGATCTCCGATTTATTTCTGGCAGGCAGGGAGGGCGCTTTGTAGCGTCCGGGCCCTGCTGCAAGAGCGGTGTGGAACATCGAACAACCTTGAATATCATGTCAGACCACTTTCCCGACGTCTCCAAGATTGAATTTGAAGGTCCGGGCTCGGACAACCCGCTCGCTTTCCGGCACTACAACCCGGACGAACTCGTTGCCGGTAAGAGCATGAAGGATCACCTGCGCTTCGGTGCTGCTTACTGGCATTGTATGCGCAATCCCCTGGGAGATCCGTTTGGAGCGGGTACGGCTCACATGCCATGGGATGATGGGAGTGAGTCCCTCGACAATGCGCTCGCGAGGGTGCCGGTCTTTTTTGAGTTTCTGGAGAAGAGTCAGATTGATTTCTACTGCTTTCACGATCGGGATGTTTCTCCAGAAGGTTCCAATTGGTCCGAGACGCATTCAAATCTTGAGCGGGTCACTGAAGAATTGAAGCGGGCCCAAGACAGCAGTGGGAAGAAACTGCTCTGGGGAACTGCCTGTCTTTTTGCGCATCCGCGTTATGCTCAGGGAGCGGCTACCTCGCCTAGTGCCGATGTGTTTTCCTATGCCGCAAGCCAAGTAAAGCACGCGCTTGAGGCGACCCACGCTCTGGGCGGTGAAGGATACGTATTCTGGGGAGGCAGAGAGGGTTACGCTTCTTTGATCAATACGGACATGAAGCGCGAACTCGACCACCTCGCCCGGCTGCTGCACATGGCAGTAGACCATGCCAAGAAGATCGGATTTACCGGACAGTTCTACATTGAGCCGAAACCCCGCGAGCCCTCCACTCATCAATATGACTCTGATGCGGCGGCCTGTCTTAACTTTCTCAGGGAGTATGACCTGATCGATCACCTTAAGCTCAACATTGAGACCAATCACGCGGAGCTGGCTGGACACACGATGGAGCATGAACTGGACGTTGCTTCTGCTGCAGGAGCCCTCGGGTCAATCGATGCAAATCGTGGGGATCAGCTGATCGGGTGGGATACAGATCAGTTCCCGACGAATATTTACCAGTGTGCAAATATCATGCTCAGGGTTCTGAAAATGAACGATGGTGCGGGCTTCACAACTGGGGGCCTGAACTTTGATGCCAAGAGGCGGAGAGAGTCGCATCTCCCGGACGATCTTTTCCACGCTCATGTGGGAGGGATGGATGCTTTTGCCCGGGGACTAAAGATTGCCGGCAGGATCATAGCGGATGGCCGGTTCGATGAGTTTGTCCGGGCTCGTTATCAATCTTTCGATTCAGGAGTAGGGGCAGAGATTGAGGCGGGGCAAACCAGCCTTGAGTCGTTGGACGCCTACGCACTGGGCATAGAAGCGCCGGTCCTCGAGAGTGGCCGCCAGGAAATGCTTGAAAACCTTCTTAACGATTACCTTTAGGTCTTCCGGGGTTTTGGAGGCTTCGGTCAGCATCTTGAGTGGCGCGGATGACCGGTCCGGAACCCAAGATCACCGGCCGACCTTCCGCGCCACTACTAGCTACACGGCAGAGTGCTGGAGCATGAGGCATGCCAATTGTTCGCCTGATTGGCTTCGGTGCCGGTCGCAGAGAAGGCGGCTTGGAAGGTTTCTTCGAAAAGCCAACCCGTGAGTGCCGAGTGGCGCGGATGACCCTCGCAAGAAAAACCCAAAAATCCAGGGAGGCCACCGCGCCACTACTAGACACACGGAGATTTGTTTAAAGCATCTGCCGTGCCAACCTGCCTCAGATTGGGGTATCCGAGTGTCTGATTCGGGCGATTTCTACGAAAAGCCAAGATTGAAGGGTGTCGGTTTGGGTAAAATCTCGCAGTGTAAGGCTGTCCTGCTATGAAAGTCTTCGTTCCTATCACCGCGTAAAATCATGCCCTTAGTCCTTGGTTTAGACTCTTCCACACAGAGCGTTTCTGCCGTCGTTCTTGATACAGATTCGGATTCGATCATCCATGAGGAGTCAGTCAGTTTCGGTGCTGACCTGCCGGACTATTGTCAGCCCTCGGGCTTCATCCCGGGTGGAGAAAACGGAGAAGTCCATAGTGACCCAATGATGTGGCTGGATGCCCTGGAGCTCGTATTCTCCCGCCTTGCGCAAAGTTCCGTAGAGATGTCGGACATAGTCGCGGTCTCCGGTTCAGGCCAGCAGCATGGAAGTGTCTATCTCGACGAGGGCTTTATCGACACGGTAGGCAATCTGGATCCACGGGAGACACTCAAGGGGCAGATTCTTTCCCATCTTACGAGGCAGACAGCGCCAATCTGGATGGATAGTTCTACAACCGTGGAATGCGGTGAAATCACCCGGGCGCTTGGGGGTGATACGGAAGTGTGCAGTCGGAGTGGGTCTATTGCGATCGAACGCTTCACGGGACCACAAATCCGTCGATTTGCGAAGACGAGTTACGACGGCTGGGAATTGACGGGAGTAGTCCACCTCGTGAGCTCCTTCATGGCGTCAGTCGTTGCCGGTAAAAGTGTTGCAATTGATCATGGAGATGGCGCGGGGATGAACCTGCTCAATCTCGCTTCGGGATGCTGGGATAACGAGTTGCTGGAAGCGACTGCTCCGGGTTTACGGGCAAAGCTTCCCTCCCCGGAGCCATCCGCAACGGTGGTTGGTAATGTCAGCCAGTTCTTTGTTGAGAACCATGGAATGGATCCGAATTGCAAAGTCGTCCTCTTCTCGGGAGATAACCCCTGCAGTCTTGTTGGTATGGGAGCCTCAAAGCCCGGGAAGGTGGTTATCAGCCTCGGCACGAGTGACACTCTTTTTGCTGCAATGCCGGAGCCTCGGACGGACCCGAATGGCTTCGGGCATGTGTTCGGCAATCCTATGGGAGGCTTTATGAGCCTCATATGCTTTTTGAACGGGTCACTTGCGCGGGAAAGGGTGAAGCATAGCTTGGGGCTGAGCTGGTCAGATTTTGATCGGGAGGGACTGGCGCAGACGCCGATCGGCAACCTGGGACGCGGCATGCTCCCGTTCTTTGGATCAGAGATTACACCCAGAGTAACCTCTTCCGAGGCGGTATATTTTGGCTGGCCGGAGGGGGAGAGGGAGCCGGCTGCGGTGGTAAGGGCTCTTCTCGAAGGACAATTTCTGAACATGAAGGTCTCTTCGAGGTGGCTGGGAGTCTCTCCAGAGACCATTTATCTTACCGGTGGGGCATCGAAAAATACGGGGATCGCTCAGACGGTAGCAGATGTTTTTGGGGTCCCGGTCTCCCGGTTGAGCGTGCCCGGTTCGGCGGCTCTAGGAGCTGCCATGAGGGCTGCCAACGCGGTGTGTGGAATTCCCTTGGACTCCCTTGAAGCGTCTTTTTGCCAGCCTGATAGTGGTTCAACCGTGCAGCCGAGGGACGGAACAAGGGAAATCTACGAGGAATTGGAGCAAAAATGGGTCTCAGCCTTGCACGAAGCGTTTCCGCTCCTTAAGGACTGAGGGCACTACGTAACTAACCAGAACAATGGCACGACCAGTAACACTCTTCACCGGCCAGTGGGCCGATCTCTCTCTCTCCGATCTTCTGCCTAAGGTAAAGGACATGGGCTATGACGGAGTCGAACTTGCCTGTTGGGGCGATCACTTTGATGTTCAGCGGGCCCTCAACGAGGATGGCTACGTCGAAGGGCGGTGGGAGCTGCTCGCGAAAAATGACATGGTGTGCTATGCGATTTCGAATCACTTGGTCGGACAAGCTGTTTGTGACCTGATCGATGAACGGCACCAATCGATTCTCTCCCCTGAGGTTTGGGGCGACGGCGATCCTGAGGGGGTAAGGCAACGGGCTGCACAGGAGATGATTGATACAGGCAAGGCCTGTCGCAAATTCATCGATGCAGGAGCGTCTTTCATGGCCGATAAGCCAGTGGGATCTGGAAGAGCAGTGGTCAATGGATTTACCGGGTCCAGTATCTGGCACTCCATTTATGCCTTTCCGCCGACAAGTCAGGAATATTACCAGAAGGGCTTTGACGATTTTGCAACTCGCTGGAAGCCGATTCTGGATGAGTTCGACGCAGTTAATGTCGACTTCGGCCTAGAAGTTCACCCGACAGAGATCGCCTTCGACATCGCGTCTGCAGCACGAGCCGTTGAGGCCGTCGGGGGGCATTCGAGATTTGGATTCAATTATGACCCCAGCCACCTTGGCTATCAGGGGGTTGACTATGTAAAGTTTATCCGTGACTTCCCTGACAGGATCTTCCATGTCCATATGAAGGACGCGTGGTGGGGGCATGGAGATGGAAGCGTGGGCGTCTTCGGTGGCCATACTGACTTTACGGACGCGCGCCGTTTCTGGGATTTTCGCTCGGTGGGCCGGGGCGATACAGATTTTGAGGAAATCATGGTGGCTCTCAATGACATTGCCTACGCAGGACCGTTGTCCGTAGAGTGGGAAGATGGGCGGATGGACCGATTCCACGGTGCAGCCGAGAGCTGTGCCTTCACCAAGGATCTTGATTTTGCGCCCAGTGACGTGATTTTCGATTCGGCTTTCGACAAGGATAATCAGTAACACCGAACGAGAGAGAAATCATGGCAACAAGAGTGGGAGTAATCGGAGCGGGTGGAATGCTCCAGTATCATGCGCCCGGTTTCCGGCAGGGTGGTGGTGAGTTGGTCGCAATTGCTGATGTAAATAAGGAGGCTGCACAGGCTTCCGCGGACGAGTGGAACGTTTCACAGGTGTTTGGAAATACCGGGGAGCTTCTTGATTCGGACATTGATGCCGTAAGCATTATCGTCCCGAACAAGTTTCATGCTCCGCTTGCTATTCAGGCTCTTGAGTCAGGGAAACATGTTTTCTGCGAAAAACCTCCCGCTCTCAACGCGGGAGAGGTTGAAGACATGATTGCCGCGGCTGAAAAGTCCGGCAAGGTCCTGATGTTCAACTTTAACAACCGTGCCCGTCCGGAGTCCCAGGCTATGATGAAGCACATCGAGGATGGAACTGTAGGGCGAATTAACTCGGCACAGGCGCAGTGGATCCGGAGGACAGGAATACCAGGATTCGGAGGCTGGTTCACAACAAAGGAGCTGTCCGGTGGCGGCCCGGTTATCGACCTGCTCCACATGATCGATCTCGCTCTTTACTTCATGGGATACCCGGAGCCGGCTCATGTCCTCGGCCAGACTTTCGACGACTTTATTACGGACAAGGCGTTCAAGGGACCGTGGGGGATTCCAGACAATGCGGATGGAAAAACTGATGTGGAGGCCGCAGCTCATGGGTTCGTGACCTTCAAGAGTGGACAGGTTCTCAGTTTACGGAACTCGTGGGCTGAGATGATAGAAAGAGAAGTTGTGTCCGTTGTCTTCCAGGGAAGCAGAGCGGGTGGCAAGGTGGAGCGTCTCTTTGGGAGCGACGGCTTGGACGACACCGCGATCGATACTTGTGAGCTTTACACGCAGGAAGAGGGGAAGTCGGTTAATCAGAAGATTGAAACGGAACCATGTGAGGACATGGGACGGATCGCTTCGGCAGCTAATTTCGTGGAGACCATTGAGGGTAGTGCAGCTCCTCTTAATACTCCGCAGGAAGCCCTGAAGCTCATGCAGATCATCGACGCGCTCTACAAGTCTGCGGAGACTGGATCCCCGGTAGCGCTCTAGGACCTCTGGAGGGTCTTCTCTTTTCAGAACTTCACAAGTAACAGGACACGTAAAATGGCACTTAATAGAAAACTTCGAATGGGAATGGTTGGCGGTGGACGCGGTGCGTTTATCGGTGCGGTACATCGCATGGCCGCTAATCTGGATGGGAAAATTGAATTAGTCGCGGGGGCGTTCTCCTCAGATCCCGAGAAATCAAAACTCAGCGGAGAGGATTTCTTCCTGTCGCCGGACAGGGTCTACGGATCTTACGAGGAGATGGCAGAGAAAGAAGCAGCTCGGGAAGACCGGATCGATTTTGTTACGATTGTAGTGCAGAACCACCTTCATGTCGCTGTTGCGAAAACCTTCCTTGAGGCAGGGTTCAATGTTATATGTGACAAGCCCCTTTCGAGTAATCTTGAGGACGCCAAGGATCTACAGAAACTTGTGCACTCGAGTGGTAAGGTCTTTTGCCTGACTCATAATTACACGGGATATCCGATGGTGAAAGAGGCTCGGAGAATGGTCCAGGATGGAGAACTAGGCAGGCTCCTCAAGGTTGTAGCGGAATATCCACAAGGCTATGCGGTTGGAGATGTCGAGGGTGAAGGGCAGGGACAGATTTCGAACTGGCGGGCAGATCCGGCAATTGCAGGGTCGTCTAACTGCATGGGAGATATCGGTACTCATGCTCATAATCTCGTGCGCTATATCTGTGGAATCGAAGTAGATGAACTGGCCGCCGAACTTTCAGCCTTCATCCCTGGTCGTGAACTTGATGATGATGGGAACTGCCTCGTGCGGTTTACCGATGGAGTGAAGGGTATTATTTACGCGTCCCAGATTTCGAATGGTGACGAAAACAATCTCAACATCCGGGCGTATGGAACGAAGGCCTCGATCGAGTGGCATCAGGAAGATCCGAACGAGTTGATCGTGAAGTATGCGAATGCTCCACGGAAAATATATCGTCGGGGTAATGAGTATCTGGGGGAGGCAGCATCGTCAAATTCCCGGACTCCTTTTGCACACCCGGAGGGCTTCATCGAGGCTTTCGCCAACGTATATCTCGCGGCCGCAGCTGCCATTGCTGATCAGATCGAGGGGAACGACCCGCCTGCGGGAGGCTACGATTTCCCGACAGTTGACGATGGAGTTGCAGGTAATGCCTTTATCAAGGCGTGCGTAGACTCTTCCCGGAGCAATGCGGCTTGGACCAAGCTGGACCTTTAATCTCAGCAGGAGAGGGCTCTGGATTGCCGCAATGTAATTCCGTGATTGCGATTTTCAGTCGCAGTCTTCATCCTGACTGGAATCATTCAGATTACCATGAAGCAGCGACTATCACTCATTCTTCCAATCGCTTTGGCGGCGACCATGGTTCCCCTTGCGATCGGCCAGAAGGACGGTGAGTCCAAGGGAAAGAATGCGGATAAGATTGCCCCAAATCTACCAGAGAAGGCTTTCGCCGAGGCCAAGAAAAAGCGTAAGTTGCTCGTTTTCTCGCGAACCACGGGTTTCCGCCATGGATCCATCGCAACCGGTCTCACCGCGATGAAGATGATGGGTGAGAAAACCGGTGCCTTTGAAGCGATTCTGAGCGACGACTTGGATAATTTTGAGAGCGATAAGATCAATCAGTTTGATGCTATTCTCTTTCTCAACACCACTGGGGATCCTTTCATGGAGAAGGGCAAGGCTGACGCCAAGGCTCGGTCTGAGAGGCTGCAGAAGAACCTGCAGGATTTTGTGAAAAGTGGAAAGGGTTTTGCGGGCTTTCACTCCGCCACAGATACCTTGAAGCCTGGTGGTGGAAAGACTCCGGAATACTCCAAGATGATCAATGGTGCGTTCGATGGGCACCCCTGGGGGGGTGGCAGTAATGTGACGATCGCGGTGGAAAAGGGACAGGAAAAGCACCCAATCGTCGCCCATCTCGGCGGCAAGAGCATGAGCTTCAAAGAAGAAATCTACCAACTCCGAGACCCCTACGATTCGAGTAAGGTGCAGATGTTGCTTCGGCTTGACTTGGAGAGAAGCGATAAGAAAAATCTGAAGCGGGCAGACCGTGATTACGGGGTGGCTTGGGTCAGGAAGTGGGGAGAAGGGCGTGTGTTTTACTGCTCTCTGGGACATAATGACGCAATGTACTGGCATCCGGAGGTCCTGAAGGTGTATCTGGGCGGGCTGCAATATGCGCTTGGGGACTATGATGTGCCCTCCAAGTAGTGGTTCTCGCCAATTTCGATCGCAGGACCAAGGTCCCCAAACGCTCGAGGCTTCTTGGGCCGGTCTCGTTTTGCCTCGCAGAACGTTCATTTCGAGTGCTTTGTATCAGGGGCGCGGTGGAGCCTGATTTCCTAGAGAAATGGTCCCTCTAATTAAGGCTCTGCCCCTGCTCTGGTTACCGTGTGGGATTGCTTAATCCGGGCTTGTGAAAAATTTCACAAAGGCCTTGTGAAAAATTTCACAAGGCCTTAGCTTCGGGCAGTTAAGCCCATGGCCAATTTCTTCCCGCGTTGGACGAACATTTTGCCGCTAAAAATAGCGGTGTGCCTAGGAGTTGCCGGTGCGAGTGTGGTTGTAGGTTTTACCTACTATGCCACGCCCAAAGCGCAACGGGTAGGATACATGCCTTCGCAGCCCATCCCGTATGACCACGCATTACACGTGAACCAGTTGGGCATGGATTGCCGATATTGCCATAGCTTTGTCGAACACTCAGGGCATGCAAACGTTCCCTCGGCGAGCACTTGTTGGAACTGTCACCAGCACGTCCGGAAGGACAGCGATAAGCTGCAGCCTCTGCGACGGGCATTCGACAAGGACTACGAGCATTACGATGGAGAACCGATCAAGTGGGTGCGGATCCATCAGAGTCCGGACTACGTGTTCTTCAATCACTCGGCTCACGTCAACCGGGGAGTTTCCTGTGAATCTTGTCACGGCAAGGTGAATGAGATGAAAGTGGTCTACCAGGCTGAGGCGCACTCCATGGGCTGGTGTCTTGATTGTCACCGGAATCCGGAAAAGCATCTTCGCCCCCTCGAGGAGGTCTATAACCTTGATTACGACGCAGAGGATTGGCTGGCAGAGAACAAAATGGTTCATCCAGAGACTGGGAAACAACTAAAGAGCCAGAAGGATCTCGGGCTTTACCTCAAGGAGCATTGGAACATCAAGGCAAAGGAGAGCTGTTGGACCTGCCACCGTTGAAACATGAGTAAGCGTGTTTTCCATCACCCAGAAGCGCCTTCCGATGATTCGGGAGTTGCTTCTTGGCGTAGTGTGGGAGAGCTGGAGAGTACGCCCTCTTTCAGGGCACATGTTGAGCGTGAGTTTCCCGAGGGGTCCGGCCATCTGAGCGAAGAAGATCAGAAGGCCACGAGGAGAAGTTTTATGAAGCTGATGGGCGCATCCTCAGCTTTGAGTGGGCTCACCCTTGTTTCATGCCGTCGGCCCGAATCCTACATTGTCCCCTACAAGAAGGCTCCTGAGTGGGTGATTCCCGGCAAGCCGTTGTATTACGCGTCAACCCGTCCTCGAGCAGAAGGATCGGTCCCGCTGGTGGTCACAACGTATGAGGGGCGTCCGACCACCCTTGCCCCAAACGGTGAACACAATGATGGGTGCGGTGCAGACGCGCTCACTCATGCCTCGGTGCTCAACCTTTATGATCCAAAGCGATCAAGGAATTTCCTCCGGAAAGGCAAAAAGTCCTCGCAGAGGGAATTCGAGCAGGTTTTGGGCTCTCTTGCTCGTGAAGGTGCCAAGTTGGCGGTCCTTGTCGGCGAGGATGACAGCCCTACCCGAAATCGCTTGAAAGCGGAGCTTGAACAAGCCTACCCGGGATCCAAATTTTACAGCTATGAGGCCTTGTGTGGAGAAGCGAGGCGGTCGGTCCAAGACCAAGTATTCGGAAAGGGGACTCGCACATCAGTAGATTTTTCAAAGGCTGATCGAATTCTTTCCCTCGACTGCGATTTCCTTGGTCTTGACGCGATCGGAAGTGCCTCTGATTTCTCCAGAAAAAGGCAGGGGGGTGGTGAAGATTACAGAGAGGATATCGCGGCGGACGCCATGAACCGACTTTACATGATCGAGTCCGCTTTCAGCCTAACAGGAGGTATGGCGGACCACCGGATGCGTGCGAAACCCAGCCAGATGACGGCGGTAGCGGCTCAAGTAGCGAGTGAGCTTGGAGTTCAGGTGACGGGCTACGAGTCTGGAACACTTTCAAGCGAGGAAAAGGCGAAGTTGCTGGGAAGTGCAGAAAATTTTGACTCATGGATCAGAGAGTGCGTTGCAGATTTGAAGGCGCATCAGGGCAAGGCAGTTGTTCTCGCCGGTAGCAGACACAGTGAAGAGCTTCAGCGGATCGTCATCGCCATAAACAACCAAATCGGGTCTTACGGGGGACCCATGGTCGTCTACGAAACAGGCCGTGCCGAATATGGGACTATCGAGGATTTTGAGGCGGACGTTGATGAGGAGACATCCGTAGTTCTTTTGGGACCGGCTAATCCGCTCTTTGATCGTCCTGGTGAGCGTTTCGCGAGGGTGCTGAAAAAGGCCAAGGTGAGTATTCATCTGGGCGTGAGAACCGACGCTACCGCATTGGGATGTGACTGGCATATTCCTGCAGCCCACTACCTTGAGAGCTGGGGTGATACCAGAACGGCCAGTGGAACATACTCCTTGATCCAGCCCATGATCCTGCCTCTCTATGGAGGGTTTTCAGAACTTGAGGTTCTCTCGCAGCTACTGAGTTGGAGAAAATTTGACTGGGACAGTCTGGAAGCCGATGATTCAGAGGATCCGGCCGTGCCTCCCACTCTGATTGCTGGGGAGGGAATGGGCGGGGAACCATCGCCAGCCCTCGCTGAGGTGAGGAAGACCTTTTCCCTTCCAGAAAATGCCAACGATGATGGCGACGTTGCATGGAAAGAAGCTCTTAAGAACGGATATCTCCAGAGTAGCTCTTACCAGACCGTTGATGCAGACAACGCCAAGGATCCTGCACCTAGCGTAAGCAGGCCTGCCTCCAAGGGTATCGAAATCAACTTTCTCCCAGATGCCTCGGTCTGGGATGGTCGCTATATCGACAACGGCTGGCTTCAAGAGGCTCCGGATCCCATTTCGAAGCTCTCGTGGGACAACGCTGCTTTGGTGTCTCCGAAAACTGCCAAGGAGCTTGGCGTCTACGAATCGGTTGAGCAGCTTGAGCCAGAAACCGATATTCCCGTCCTCGGTAAGGTGAAAAACGCTCCTCAGCCTTCTATCGGAGAGGGCAAGGGGGCGAGGGCGCCGATGGTTCTCATCAAGACTCAGTCTGGACGAATGGAGGTTCCCGTTTTGGTTGCCTTCGGTCATGCAGATGACTGTATCTCTGTTGCTTTGGGCTATGGTCAGGGTGCTTCAGATGGTCGGGATGGGGTTCGGGTTGCCCGCGATGATGACCCTCTGGCCCCAGTGAGTGCGGTAGGACTAAACACAGGATTTAATGCAAACCAGTTGAGGGGAGACGCGTCGTTCAATATCGAGGCGGCTTCGGTCACCAAGCTTCAGGAACGATATCCTGTCGCGCTCGTTCAGGAGCATAATGCGATGAACGGGCGAGCCCTTGCCCGGGAGATTTCCACTAACGATGTGGAGCATCATGGCCACAAGGTGTCCTTCGAGGAACAGGTCGCCAAGGTTCGGGAGCAGGGTCCGGTCGACTCCCACGCACCTGAGAATATTTCACTCTACAAACGTCGTGGATCCACGACGTGGGAAAGCGATAAAGACAAACAGGACGATCTCATTAGTGATAAGATTCACCAGTGGGGTATGACTATTGATCTCAATACCTGTGTGGGATGCAACGCCTGCCTGATTGCTTGTCAGGCTGAAAACAATATTCCAATCGTCGGTAAAGAGCAGGTGGCCATGGGTCGGGAAATGCACTGGGTGCGAATGGATCGCTATTATGCGGCTCCCATGACGGAGATGGATGAAAAAACCCACAAGAAGGTTCCGACTCCTGACTGGGTTCAGCAGAACCCCGAGATGATCCCTCAACCGGTGTCCTGCATGCAGTGCGAGAATGCCCCATGTGAGACCGTCTGTCCGGTAAACGCCACAGTGCACAGTGAGGAGGGTCTTAATACGATGGCCTACAACCGGTGTATCGGAACCCGCTATTGCGCGAACAACTGTCCCTATAAGGCGAGGCGGTTTAATTATTTCGACTACAACAAGCGGAACCCTGTCATAGCTAACAATCTCTACAAGGGACCGTTCGGTGAGAAGCAAGTTGGAGAAGCTCCTCATCTGCAGCGTAATCCGAATGTGTCGGTCCGGATGCGGGGAGTGATGGAAAAGTGCACCTACTGTGTGCAGCGGCTTGAGAGTGCCAAGATCAAGCAGAAGCAGATTGGCCGGATGAAAACCCTGCGAGCAGGGCAAAATTCGACCAACGTGAAAATCAAACCGGAGGACCTGAGGGTGAAGGCGGACTCGATCAAGATGGCTTGCCAAGATGCTTGCGAGGCGAATTCGGTAAGTTTTGGAAACCTCTTGGACAAGGAAGATGCGCAAGTCTGGCGGGCCAAATACAAGGGAGAAAAGAAAACTAAAAGTGGAGCGCTTGAGCTCATCCACAACCCAAGGAACTACGATGTGCTGCAGTATATCGGAACGGCTCCAAGGACCAGTTATCTTGCTCGTGTGAAGAATCCAAATCCTGCTATGCCCGATGCGGTTTATCGCGGCCTGGCAACAATTAACACCGGCTGAAATCCACATTTGACTCTAGAGCATGGCAGACACCGCCACAAAGACCACGAGTGAGACGACCGCACCAAGGGAGGTGAAGATCCCGGTGTTGGAGCGCGAGACGCTCGTGCTTAACAAGCGGTCCTACCACTGGATCACCGAGCGGGTGTGTGGAGTGATCGAAAATAAGCAGCCGGCCTTTTGGTGGCAGTTATTCATTCCTTGTGTTATCATGGCTGCTATTGGGGTCGGTGGTGGACTCATTTATCTCGTCAGTACCGGAGTAGGGGTCTGGGGAAACACCAACCGCGTGATGTGGGGTTGGCCCATTGTGAATTTCGTCTTCTGGATCGGGATCGGTCATGCCGGCACCCTGATCTCCGCAATCCTTTTCCTTACCCGACAGAATTGGAGGACCTCGATCAACCGGGCTGCAGAGGCGATGACGATTTTTGCGGTCGTCTGTGCAGGTATTTTTCCGGCTTTCCACGTCGGACGAGTGTGGATGGCGTGGTATCTCGCTCCGATTCCAAATGCGAACGCGATCTGGCAAAACTTCAAGTCCCCGCTGCTCTGGGACGTCTTCGCGGTTTCGACATATTTCACGGTTTCTTTGATCTTTTGGTTTCTGGGGATGGTTCCGGATCTGGCCACAATCAGAGATCGTTGTAAGAGAGGCCTGAAGAAGTTCCTCTACGGTTTATTCTCCTTAGGGTGGAGGGGAAGTAACCGCCACTGGAGTCACTACGAGATGACCTATCTCCTTCTCGCGGCTCTTTCGACGCCCCTTGTCCTTTCGGTTCACTCGGTGGTGAGTTTTGACTTTGCCACTTCGGTGGTGCCAGGATGGCACACAACGATTTTTCCTCCTTATTTCGTGGCAGGAGCTATTTTTGGAGGTTTTGCGATGGTGTTGACGATCATGATTCCCGCCAGGTTCATCTATGGGCTGGGGGACATGATCACGATGAAGCACATCGACAACATGGCGAAGATCATTCTGCTGACCGGGACGATCGTGGGCTACGCCTACCTGATGGAGCTCTTCGTAGCCTTCTACTCCGGGGCCACCTACGAAATGGCTGCCTTTACCTACCGAATCACCGGTCCTTACTGGTGGGCGTATGTAGCAATGATGAGCTGCAACGTATTGTCTCCTCAACTTTTCTGGTTCCGGTGGTGCCGGGAAAACCTCTGGGTCGTGATGGGAGTATGTATGGCGGTAAACGCCGGGATGTGGTTCGAGCGCTTCGTCATCATCGTGACAACGCTGGCCCGTGACTTCATGCCCGCAAACTGGAAGTATTACAATCCGAGCTGGGTAGACATCATTCTTTTCCTCGGAACGATCGGACTGTTTACTTCGCTCTTCCTCCTCTTCCTCAGGTTTTTACCCTGCATCAATATTGCTGAGGTGAAGTGGGCCAAAAAGGAGAGTGATGTGCTTTATGACGACAAACAGGCACATCCGGATGAAGGAACGGTAGTGGAAGCTGCCTACCAGCAGGAAGTTGAGAAAGGAACCGCTGAAATCTGATGAGTAGTTCTGTCAAACGCGTCTACGGCTATCTCGCTGAGTTCGAAAGTGCCTCCGCCCTTTATAAGGCAGCGGAAAAAGTGCGTGATGCCGGGTTCCGTAAATGGGACTGCTATACACCGTATCCAGTCCATGGTCTGGACGACGCGATGGGCATTAAGAGATCGATCCTGCCCTATTTTGTCTTCTTCGGAGGGCTCACCGGTCTTACAACAGCCTTTATCCTTTCCTATGTGACTCAGGTGGGGATTTATCCCACTGTAGTACAAGGAAAGCCGGCCAATATTTTCACGGTTCCCGCATTTTTCCCGATCATGTTTGAGCTTACGGTGCTTTTTTCGGGATTCACCACGCTCTTTGGTTTTCTGGGACTGACTCAGCTACCCCGCTGGAATCATCCTATATTCGCGAGTCGTCAGATTCATCGCGCAACTGATGACGGATACTTTATTGAGATAGAGGCCCGGGATCCAAAGTTCTCCGCGGAGGGGACACGGGGGTTTCTTGATGAAATTGGGGGAGGAAATATTGAACTGGTGGAGGACGACGGAACCTAGGCTGTAACCATGAAGTATTTCTTTCTTGCTCTTGCTGGGTTGATCACCCTCACGGTGGGTGTGTTCGGGCTGCGTGGTCAGAAGACCGTCAAAACTCCCATTGAGATTTTTCCGGATATGGATCGCATGGATTATGTGAAAAGTCAGAAGCCAAGCGACTTTTTTCACGATGGACAGGGAGCGCGGCTGCCAGTGCCGGGGACAGTCCCCCACTCCAGTGATGACGGGGTATTTCCCGTTGAGTTTGGAGAGGGAAGAACGGGTCATTACTACACGGGGGCCATCAATGACTACTTTGCGAGCGGACTCCCACTTGAGGAGCTTGGACTAGTCGGTGACGAAGCGTCGGAAGACATGCAGGCGTTGTTAAGGCGCGGTCAGGAACGCTATGCGGTCTTCTGCGCGATCTGTCATGGGGGTTCGGGCGACGGAAACGGCACGATCAGCAATTATATGGCGGCAAAGATCGCGAACCTCCATGAGCCTCGATTTGCCAGTGGGGCGTATCCTGATGGAAAGCTGTATCACGTGATCACTTATGGACAGGGTTTGATGAGCGGATACGGGGCAAGCATTCCGGTGCGGGATCGGTGGGCCATCGTGGCCTACGTCAGGGCTTTGCAGGATGCTAAGAAAGCGCCGGCCTCGCCGGCGACGGCCTCGGTTTCATCAGAAAATAAGGAAGAGGCAGGAGGGCCAAGCAACTAAACTCGTCATGGCACATCATCTTGTTACATCCGCAGACATCCCAGAGGAGGGCGAAAGGCTGGATGCTGGGAGGCTGAAGAAAATCAGAACGATCTGCCTGGCCGTAGCTGTAGGAGGTGGGCTCTTAAGCGCACCTGCTCTGTTTGGACTGTTCGGACAGGGCGTTCAGGGTTCATTCAGCTTCTCGTGGCTCTATGGGTTCTTCTTTTTCGCGACCCTTGCGATGGGAGGTTGTTTCTGGACCTTGCTTCACAATGTGTCCAACTCGGGATGGGGCGTCTCCGTTCGGAGGGTTATGGAAAATGTGGGGTTTGTCTTTCCTTGGATGTTTATTCCGATGCTTCCTTTGCTCTTGCCTGAGGTTCAGAAGTTTCTCTTCGAATGGATGCCAAAGCACCGAGAGGCAGCAGAATATGCAGCTCGATACGGCGAGTCCGCCAAATATGGACTACACCACGGACCAAAAACAGATCACCTCCTCTATGTTAAGTATTGGTATCTGAATCTCGATTTTTGGTATGTTCGGATGGTCGCCTATTTCCCGCTACTTGGGTTTACAATATACTTTCTTCGGAAGCTATCTGTTGACCAGGACAGTGATCCTAATCCAGGGACAAGCCGTCTCAAACGGGCACGGTGGCATTCTTGCTGGGGGGTGCCTGTGTTCGCTGTGGTTCTAACGTTCCTCGCGATCGACGTCGTCAAGACACTCGACTATAAATGGTTTTCTACCATGTGGGGAGTCTATGTCTTTGCAGGAAGCGCCCTGAACGCAATGGCAGTTATCATTCTCATAACTATTGCGCTGCGGCGGATGGGGTATCTCAAAAACGTCGTCGGTCCCGAGCATGACCACCTCATGGGGAAGCTTGTGTTCGCCTTCACAGTGTTCTGGGCTTATATCTCCTTCGACCAGTATTTCCTGTATTGGTATGCTAATATCACGGAGGAGACCCGCTACTTCATTCTTCGCAATACCGCGGGATGGAATTATGTCAGTGTTGTCTTAGTATTCGGTCACTTCGTCGCTCCATTTCTCCTGCTCATCAGACAAGATCTCAAACGTCGGAATGGCTATATGATCGTGATCGCCTGCTACCTGCTGTTCATGCACATGATTGATCTTTATCATATGATAATGCCGGAACGTGGACCTTCGGTAACGAAAGTCCTCCACCCTGGCAACCCTGACAGCTGGTCTCTTTGGCTCAATATGTCGGGTGTGGGTGACGTCGTGGCATTTATGACAGTGGGTTGTTTTTTCGTCTATATTCTCCTTCGTAACCTTGGGTCTGCGGCTCTCTACCCGCACCGAGATCCACGTATTCTAGAATCTGCGAACGTTCATAACTGATGGAATCTCAGCCGCAAAACCGTCCTGGTTCTTCGGAATCTCCTCAAAAAGGGGATGTGAATAACGGCCTTAAGCGCTTCTCGACTTTCTGGATCGGATGTATTCTCTTCGTGGCCTTTGGATTAGCCAGTCTGGTGCTGGGAATTGGATTCAACAAGCCAGCCGTCAACAACATCGATAAGGTGAATGCGAAACGGAGAGGAATGATCAAGAGGGAAGTCGATAAAGCCCATGCTGGAGCGCGCGAAAATGCGCTTCTGAGCTTCGAGCGGGTCGGTTCTCACTTTCTCAATACCGCGCCGGCGCCTGACGAGAAGCCAGAATTTGTCTTGCCCGGTTCTGCGACGCAAAAGAGAAAAGCGTCCGGCGGATCCGGGATTGTAGTTCCTGCCGACTTCCCGAAGGTTGATCCGGACGCTCCGGTGGATGTAGCGGTAATGGAGAGGGGAAAGGCGACATTCGCCATATGCTCAGCTTGTCATGGCCTTGAGGGAGAGGGGATGTATCACATCAACAAGACAGGTCCTCCTTTAGCCAATTCAGAGTGGGTCACCGGCCCGGTTGCTAATTTGATCGCCATTCAATTTCGTGGGCTGAGTGGGCCAATTGAGGTAAACGGCGAGAAATATACTCCTGTGGCACCAATGGCGCCTCTGCCTTTGGACAACGATTCTATCGCTGCAGTTCTGACCTACATCAGGAACAGTTTTGGTAATAAGGCATCCCCGGTCACGCCGGAGCAGGTAGAAGCTATGAGGGGGGAGCTCGGTAAGCCGATGTTGAGCCCCGCAGATCTCATCCCTCCAACTGTGGCGGCTGGTTCAAATTAAGATCACGATTTTCCATGACCTCCGAGAGCAATACCCGGACACCAGATCAGAATGATCTAAAGCTACGGGCAAGTATTGACCGCTCCCTGCGCCAGCCCGTGATGTTCTTTTTTGCGAGCGGGGCGGTTTGGCTGGCTGTTGCAATTATTCTTGGTTTCATTGCGTCCTACAAGAGTCACAGCTCCGACTTTCTCTCCGGGATCGAGTTTTTGACCTACGGGCGAGCATATCCTGCACATATCAATCTTCTATTTTACGGGTGGGGGTGTCAGGCCGCTTTCGGACTGATCGTATGGCTTTTAGCGAGGCTGTCCCGCAGTGAGTGCCGAGCCACTGGAATTATCCTTACCGCCGGTCATCTTTGGAATTTCGGCGTCATGGCAGGAACGCTGGGCATTCTTTGCGGCTTCGGATCCGGAAAGCCACTCATGGAGTTTCCGCCGGCAATCTGGCCGGTCCTCCTTCTGTCTTACGTCTTTATCACGGTATGGTCATTCATTCAGGTCCGCTGTAGTTATGGAGGTAAAACCTATGTGGGGCAGTGGTACCTTCTCGCCGCGGTATTCTGGTTTCCGTGGGTGTATCTCACAGGACACCTGTTTGTGTTTGTTTTCAATGGTCATCCCGTGATGGCTGCAGGGATTAACGCCTGGTACAAATATGCGCTCATTCTTCTGTTCTTCACGCCAGTTGCGCTGGGGACGGCTTACTACCTTGTTCCGAAAATTACAGGTCGCCCCATCTACAGTTACTCTCTGGCTCTCTACGGGTTCTGGGCGCTGGCGGTGATTGGACCGTGGGCAGGAATGCAGAAGCTTGCAGGGGCGCCACTCCCACAGTTCATGCCCTATGTCGGAGCAACCGCGACTAGCCTGATCCTCATTCCTGGAATTGCGGTGGGCGTCAATCTCCTCATGACACTGCGCGGGCATCAGGCCCACGTTGTGGCCAGTCCGTCCTTGCGGTTTACGATTGCAGGAGTAGTTGGCTTCCTTCTGCTAGGATTCACGGGAATGTTCCTGAGCACTCCGGCGGCCCTGAAGATGACTCAGTTTGCCCTTACGGGCTATGGGTTTGAGATTCTTGCCGTCTGTGGATTTTTCAGCATGTGTGCGTTTGGAGGCATCTATTTCATTGTCCCGCGGATCACCCGGCGTGAATGGCTGTCCCGTCGCTTCATTGGATGGCACTTCTGGTTGACGACTTATGGAGTTCTGACGGTAGTTGTCTGCTCCATCATGGGCGGTCTGTTCCAAGGTGCTGCGCAGGAAGCTTATAGCAGTTCGTGGAGCGATGCTGCTTCTCGGAGCTATGCTTACAATGTCGGGACTACCGTTGCCTGGGGTTTTATCGCTGTCGGTAGTTTTTTCTTCCTGATTCACCTTCTTCTCATGTGGGCTAGACTGGGGAGACGGAGCCAGCATCCGACCCTTCTTGGGGGAAGCCATAGTGAACAGTCACCCCATGGTCCCGACCATGAGGTAGAGGAACTCCAAACCGTGGAAGCCTGAACTGATGACATTCAAATCCTTCATTACGGCGTTGGGGTTGAGCTTTGGAATCCCCTGGCTGTTGATCATCCTCATTCCCTTCGGGAAAATGCGAGATCTGGAGCCTGTCTATTTCGAAACAGAGAATGATGGGAAGGACGAGGTTTACGTCCCTCGCCGCTCGGGGCTTATAACCACTGGTTCCTCGGTGTATGGCTCCAATGGTTGTTATATCTGTCATACACAGCTCATCAGGGCTGGGTATGCCGGGTCAGAGCTTGGCCGCGCGGATTGGGCTGGTTTTCAGGTCAAGGATGAGAACGGAGTGAGCGTGAACACCGCCCGTGAAACCACTCCTTTCGACTACGTCGACGAGCCGTTCGCGCACATCGGCCTCATGCGGATCGGTCCGGATCTCACAAATGTCGCTGGAAGGATCCAGAAATACCTCAAGGAGCCACTGACAAAGGCGAAATCTCCTGAGAGCTGGCTCTATCTACATCTTTTCAATTCTTCGTTGAAGACAAAGACTCTGAACAACTCCTTTGCGTGTCCGCCGCAGCCTCATTTTTTCAAGGAACAGCCGGTTCACGGGCAGGGAAGCCCTCATGCTGTTCCAAGCTTGAGCAAGGAGGGGAGAGAGGTTCTCCCGACTCCAAAAGCGAAGGCCCTCGTCAGTTATCTGCTATCTTTGAGAAAAGACGATGCGGTACCCTATTCCCTGAATTATAGTCGCAATAAGAAGAAGGCGGATTAATGACCGACCAAATGAGCTGATGGCGAAATCGCAGCATACGAACAAGATCGATCGACCTGATCTCGAAGACTCGACCAACGTGGTTGAGAAACACGAGAAGCTGTTGGAAATCAGTGCCTCACAGGCCAGAGAAAATCAGATATCGGAGACCGGAATGGAGCCTGTCTCTCTCTGGGTCTTCCTCGCAAGCGCGATCGTTCTGCTAATTGGGGGTGGAGTTCTCGGAGCGGGCGGAAAACTCTTTAGTTATAATCCTCATCCAGAGGGCTACACGCGCCCAGATTTCGCCAGTGACGCCGATACGGGGCCAACGATCGGCCCGATTGTGGAAGCCCTCGCAAAACGGGGAAAAAATATTTATGCCAAGTGCAGTGGTTGTCACGGGTCGACTGGAAGCGGGGATGGAAATCAATACCCACCCCTTGCCGGATCGGAGTGGGTGACCGGGAATACCGCGCGGCTAGCCCAGATTATCCTGAACGGCCTCAGTGGGCCCATCGATGTTGCCGGCAAGACCTACAATGGGAACATGCCGGCGCAAGCCCCCCTCACAGCGGCAGAACTTGCAGCCGTCATGACCTACATCCGGAATGAATTCAACGATGTGGGTGATGTAGTCAGCGTCGAGCAGGCGGCCGGCGCAATCAAGGTCTATGAGAGTCGCCCCCAGGGCGCAATTACGGTGAAGGAACTGGATGCGGACCACGATCAAATGCTCGAAGGAGAAGTCGTGGATCCTTCTACGAGCGTGAACTTCGAGACGCTCCAACCCGCAGCGGCTGAATAGAAATTACCCCCCAAACGAAGGACGATGAGCGCAGAAGCGGTAGCAACAGATCATGGGCACGATCATGATGATCATCATCACGATCTTCCCTTCTACAAAAAGTATATCTGGTCGACAGACCACAAGGTGATCGGGATTCAATATGCCATCACGGCATTACTCTTCCTCGCCTTTGGCTTCTTCCTGATGATGGTGATGCGGTGGAGCATCGCATATCCAGAGGAGCCACTCCCAGGATACCTCAGTTGGATTTTCAGTGATGAATGGAAGGCTCGGTGGCTTCAGGATGGTCGAGTGACAGGTGAGACTTACAATATGTTCGGTGCCATGCACGGTACGATCATGGTTTTCCTTGGAATCGTGCCTCTCGGATTTGCCGCCTTTGGAAATTATATCACTCCGCTGCAGATTGGGACCATCGATATGGCATTTCCGAAGCTCAACATGATGAGCTACTGGCTCTACCTTGCTGGAGGCCTTACCATGTGTGCCAGCTTTTTCATGGAATCAGGCGCCGCGAAATCCGGGTGGACGAATTATGCCCCGCTCGCGAACTTTGCCGACGGTCAGATCGTTAATCAATTTCTTGCAGGCCAGACGCAATGGCTCCTGGGAATGGTACTTCTGATCACGTCGTCTCTTCTTGGTGCCGTGAACTTCCTCACCACTCTCATCAATCTCCGAGCGAAGGGAATGACATGGATGCGAATGCCCTTTTTCTGCTGGGCGATGCTTGTTACGGGGTTCCTTCTGCTGCTCGCCTTTCCTCCTCTTGAGGTGGCAGCAATCATGCAGTTGATGGACCGGACAGTCGGTTCCAGTTTCTTCACGCCAAGTGGTCTTTATACTTCTACAGCCGGGGTGATCGAAGCCTCGGGAGGGGGTAGTCCTCTTCTCTATCAGCACCTGTTCTGGTTCCTCGGACATCCAGAAGTGTATGTCCTTCTGCTGCCCGCCATTGCTTGTGTGGCTGAAATCATTCCAGTGAACACCAGAAAGCCCCTCTGGGGTTACAAGCCCATGGTGTGGTCGATAGTCATTCTGGGTTTTCTCAGCTTCATCGTCTGGGCTCACCACATGTATCTAACGGGGATGGGACCGGTAATATCCACGTGGTTCCAAACCACGACCGTGTTGATTTCTGTGCCCTCAGTCATCCTCCTGACTTCGTTAATTGTTTCGCTGTGGGGTGGCTCGATCCGGTTTAACATGCCCATGCTCTGGGCGGCGGCCTTTCTCCCGATGTTTGGGATAGGGGGGCTGACTGGCCTGCCCTTAGCATTCAACCTGGTTGATCTCCATTTGCACGACACCTACTATGTGATTGGGCACTTCCACTACGTGGTTGCACCAGGAATTCTCTTCGGACTCTTCGCAGGTCTCTATCACTGGTTCCCGAAGGTTACCGGGAGGCACATGAATACCTTCCTCGGACACCTTCATTTCTGGCCCTCTCTGGTCTTTATGAATGTGCTCTTTTTCCCAATGCTCATCCAAGGGATGGCTGGATTCCACCGGCGATGGTATAACGGGGGGGACGCTTATCTCTCCAAGGCAGCTGACAGTGAGAATGTCTTCGGGAATACCGTGGCAGAATGGATTCATCTAAACCCCGTCATGAGTTTCGGGGCATTCATGCTGGCGATTGCCCAAATCCCGTTCTGCATCAACTTCTTCCTGAGCATTTTCGCAGGGAAAAAAATCAAAAATGACAACCCGTATGATGCAACAACCTTGGAATGGGCCACGCCTACGCCTCCGCCGCACGGGAACTTCACTTTTGATGTCGCAGCCTACCGAGGCCCTTACGAATACAGCCGAGATGATCATGAGGGTGATTTCTTCCCTCAGTGGGAGGAGCCGAAAAGGAACAAGCCAGCCAAAGAACCCAAGACCTCGCCTGTTTCCTGAAGATTCTCAAATTCCCCTATTATGGAGATTCCATACACAGTCACTGCCCGTAAAGACACCGGTCTTTTCAACTCAAAGGTTGGAATCTGGCTCTTTCTGGCGTCCGAGGTGATGCTATTTGGCGGACTGTTCTCAGGGTATGTATTTCTGAGGATCTATGCAGACTATCCTTGGCCAGAGCGGGCTCTTCCGATCGTGCCTGGATTGATCAATACGTTTGTGCTGATCGGGTCTTCTGTGACAGTAGTCTTCGCGTGGGCTGCCCTCAAAATGAGGGAATGGAGAAAATTCCAAATTTACATGGGGATAACGATCGCTTGTGCGGCAATATTCATGGTCCTCAAGGGAATTGAGTATAAGGCAAAACTTGAGCACCAGGCGGTTCGGATGGATGATTTTGCCATCATTGAGGGTCACGCCCACTACGCCGTAGTTGGCGATGACGGCAAGATCTCTCATGCGGATACCAAAACGAAGGCTAAGAAACTGAGCGATTCGGGTGCAAAGCCGTTCAAGGCCAATGCTATTCTCTTCAAGCCGCAGACTATTGATTTCTCAGTGGCAAGGGCGCACCAGCCCTGGGTCGAAGCAGTTCTGGAGCAGGCAGCAAAGAGAAAGTCCAAGCTGGTTACAGCTGAAGACCTCTTCCTTTACGGGAGCATCAGAGATTATGCTGGAACGGAACAGGAGCCTCTTTCCAGCAAGGGCCGCACCAATTCAGAGGCCGAACTAGTCGCGAAGTATGCGAACGCGGAGGAAAAGGCAGGGCACACCTTTGGGGAGCGATCTCTCTACATCCCGGCGGGTACTGAACTAAGCTACGATCTCGTGAAACAGGCTCGTGAAGTTTATGTTTCGGGGCGTTCCCACAATGCAGTCGCGCGAACGGCGATCCTGAAAGCGAACTGGAAAAAAGTAAAAGCAGCTCGTCCTGAGGACAAATACTGGGAGCAGGCCCCTGACGCGAGGATTGACTCGGCAACCCAGCTGGATGAGCAGTTTGACTCCGAGGGAAACTGCATTTCAGGCAGCAAAGTTGTCTCTGTGGTTTCTACCCTGTCTTTTCAGATGAGTCCCCCACAGCCCATCGTCATTGACAGAGGATGGGTCAAGCGTCCGGTGAAGGCGCAGGAGGGAAAAGCAGAGCTGAGGGATGATACCTCCTTCAATGCCGGAAGCGCCGGGGATTCGGCTCCGGGACTCCTCAGTAGTCCGCTGATCCTCGCGGTGGATGCGATCGACTTTCGCTGGATGGCTCAGAAAGCTGAGGAGGCGGGTAAGGAGCCTTTGGAAGTGATCGAGAAAAGTTGGATTTTCTCGGAGGAAAACAAGCATGCGAAATACTACAAAAGGATCTGGAAAAACCATAAGGCTCGAATTGCCGAACTGGAGAAAGAGCTTCTCGAGGGGTATGGCAGGGACAAGGAAGGAAACGCGAAGCGGGTTCCAACGGAGACGGATCGCTATCGTATCACTTGGCAGGATCTTGTGCATTACGCGAGGGTCGATCAGCACGAAGGGCGCCCTCCTAAGCCGAGCGATAAAGAGTATGCCGATCTTCGCCCGAAGTTCTGGGACGGTTTCGCCGGACCGAATCATAAAGATGAGGAAATTCATGAACTGCATGCGTTTCCTGAGTTGGAGATCCCCCACCAGAAAGTGTCATTGCAGTCGATGTTTACGCCGAAGTGGAACACCTACTATGCCGTATATTTCACGATTACCGGCTTACATGGCCTTCACGTGATTGGTGGTGCTATTGTTCTAGGGTATTACCTCTTTTTCAGTAAGGGGTTGTACCGTCGTAATCCTGAATGGCTTGCCAACAGGGTAGAAGTCGGCGGCCTTTTCTGGCACTTCGTTGATCTGGTCTGGATCTTCCTGTTCCCAATCCTTTACCTCATGTAACCCCTGTATCGCCCATGGCTGACACACCTGAAGCAATCCAGAAGGCAAAGAAGCAGTATATACTGATAGGCCTCATCCTGTTCGTTTTCACAGTGGTGACGGTTGCGGTGGCAACTGTGCCCTGGCTGGATTTCGGCGATCATGGCTTTGACTCAAAGGATGCAGTCATTGGACTTCTGATTGCTACATTCAAAGCCAGTCTCGTGGCCTCGATCTTCATGCACCTCAACCATGAGAGAAAGACGATCTACCTTGTTCTTTTGATTAGTGCGGTAATGGGCATCGTTTTGTTTTTTTTGACGGGTTGGGCCTTCGTTGATCCGATTGAGTATGGCAATACCGTCGAGGGGGATCGATTTTATAACCCCGAGAAACCAATTACCTCAGACTAAACCAACAATGTCACTTCGCGGATTTCATATCGTTTTCGTCATCGTGACGACTCTTCTCAGCCTCTTCCTGACGGGTTGGGCCCTGTTCCTTGCTCCGGTTACGGTAGGAGTCATTCGGCCCATTCTCATGGTGGCCGGAATAGCAGGAACAATTGGATTTCCCGTCTATGGGGTCTACTTTTACCGTAAGGCACGAAAGTTAATTCTCTAAGTTCACACCATCCAAGTCATGCTTTTTGAATCTCTTAATATCGCTTGCACCACCTGCGCCAAATCCTTTCAGGAAGCCGGTGGCGACGCCGCGGGCTGGTCCATATTTTTCCTGCTCGCGACGGTCATTCCAGTGCTGGGAGCGACAGGGATCTGCATGGTTCGAATGGTGCGCCGCGAGCGAGAAGCACTGGACCCCAAGTATGCCGATTAGGAACGTTTTCTCATCTTTTGTTCTACAACCTGAGCACTCATGCCAATTCTAGCCAAGACCATCGTTGAATTCCTAGGTATTCCGGAAAATTTCTCGGAACATGGAGGAAGTGTCGATCACCTGATCGATCTTGTGCACTGGTTCATGCTCGCCCTTTTCGTAGGTTGGACGACTTTTTTCCTCTTTGCCTGCTGGAGATTCTGGCGCAAAAGAAATCCAAAGGCTTCATATCATGGGGTGCAGAATCACGTCACTACTCACCTCGAGGTCGGAGTAGCGATTTTTGAGGCTGTTCTCCTGCTTGGTTTTGCATTTCCGCTCTGGGCTGAAAGGACCGATCGGTTCGAGGACATTCAGGTGCAGGACCCGGCCCGGGTCAGGGTGATTGGATATCAGTTCGGTTGGAACTATCACTATCCTGGATTAGACGGGAAATTCGGAAGGATTGACCGTCACCTGGTGGAAAGAGCTGGGGATCCCTGTATCGATCCGGAAGACCCAAACGGTTGGGATGATTTTGTTTCGCCAATTCTCAAGCTCCCAGTATTGGAGCCGGCGATCCTCCAAATCACATCAACTGATGTGATTCATGGTTACGCCATTGTGCCCATGCGGATCCAGCAGGATGCCATTCCCGGAACCGACATTCCCATGTGGTTTCGCCCCTTGAAAAAACTGGAAACAAGCGTTGTCTGTGCCCAGCTGTGCGGTGAGGGTCATGGAGACATGGTCGGCGTGATGGAGGTTATTGGTAAGGGGGCCTACAACACATGGTTGGCGGAACAGAGTAACGCAGCCTACGCACGGAACTCCAAGAAGGCAGAGGAAGATTCCTCTTCAGTTGGGGAAGACGACGCCTCTGACGAGGCCGCAGGATCCTCTCTGGGCGCGGGAGAGGAGGCCGACGAGTCGGCTGGTGGTGAAGGGGCCGAGTGAAAGCTCGGAGGCCCTGCTGAAAATAGAAAGCTTATCCCCTGAATGGGGTGTAAATGCTTCTAAGGGCTGTCTTTTGTAGGAATTGAGGCCTATAAAAAGCTGTTCATTAGAACATTTTTTCACTGATCTCATGAAATGGCGATCAACGATCTTCCTCGTGGCACGCGACCAAGGGAAAAAATGGCAGCGCAGGGCCCAGAGGCCCTGACTGATGAGGAGTTGGTCGCTGTATTCCTGAGAGTGGGGGTAAAAGGGCAGAGCGCTGTTGATCTGGGCCGAAAGTTACTGAAGGACTACGGAAGCCTCATGGCCCTCGGTGGGCTTGAAGTGAGAGAACTGTGCAGCCACCATGGCCTCGGAATTGCCAAGGCGGCTCAGCTTGTGGCCTCCTTCGAGCTGGGTGCACGGGTTGCCCGAGAGAGAATGGTCCTGAAGCATCTGGATGGGCCGAGGGCTGTTTTTGAAATTTTCTTTCCACAGGTTGGGCACCTCCGACACGAGACCCTCCGAATCGCTTTGATCGATGCTCGGCTGCGGATTACTCGATCACTGATTCTCACCGAAGGAAGCTTGAATGAGACAGTTGCGCACCCGCGGGATATCCTTCACCCAGTGGTTCTCCATAAGGCGTATGGCTTTGTTCTGATTCATAATCATCCCTCGGGAGATCCTTCTCCGAGCGGAGCGGACCGGGAGATGACAGAACGGATTGCCTGCGCAGCCGACCTTCTCGGAGTCGACTTTCTCGACCATATCATCATAGGTCGACCCGCCGGAAAGCATGAAGGCTTCTTCTCTTTCAGGGAGGCTGGGATGCTGGCAGCAGCCTCTTGGGCAGATGCCTCTTTGAAGTCCCCGGGATGATCTTATCAGGACGATAGAATTTAATCCTTGGAGGCTTTGGGGTCCAGAGCGTCACGCAGGCCATCGCCGAGGAAGTTCAGGGCAAACAGCGTCAGAGTAAAAAAGATACCAGGGAGGATGAGCAGTTGTGGGTTGGTCTCCAGATAGTTGGCGCCCTCCTTGATAAGGATTCCCCAGGAACTGTTGGGAGACTCCACGCCGAGGCCGAGGTAGGACAGAGTTGCCTCATACATGATAAAGCCTGGAACAGTCAGGGTAGCGTAAACGACGGTCGGTCCAAGGGTGTTGGGAATGATATGGCGGAAAAGTACCCGGAGCTTGGAAAGACCAAGGGATGTAGCGGCTTCGACGAATTCCCGTTCCTTGAGGCTCAATACCTGAGCGCGGACAATACGTGCCAGAGTCAGCCAGCCGAACAGGCCGAGGGCAAAGAAGAGGGGTAGGACATTGGTTGCCCTGTTGGTGAACTCCTTGTTCCACCCCCACGTATCCACAATCCATTTTGAGGTATTTCCCGACCACTCCGAGAGCACCGCTTGTAGGACAATGACAACCATCAGGAAAGGAATAGACAGCAAAGTATCTACGGTGCGCATCATGAGCGCATCAACACGTCCCCCATAAAATCCGGAGATTGCACCGTAGGCGACACCGATGGTAACTGCGACAAAAGTAGCGACCAAACCAACGAGGATGGAGACCTGCCCGCCGTAGAGGATTCGGGAAAATAGATCCCGTCCCATGGCGTCGGTGCCCATCCAGTGCTCGCCGGAGGGCGAGGCAAACTTATTAGTTAAATCCTGCTGAATGGGATCCTTACATAACCAGGCAAACCCGAAGCAGAGCAGGCAGGTGATGACGAAGAGAATCAGGCTTATAACGGCGACCTTGTTTTTTCCCATGCGGATCCAGGCGTCCCGCCATAGTGACGAACCACGCTCAGCATGTAGCGACGAGTCATCGCCTTGGAAAGGATCTCGGCTCTCTGCTTTTTCGGTTCCTTGGGTTGCGGCAGTCATGTGTTATTTGGAGGAGTCTCCGGTAATGCGTACCCGCGGGTCGAGAATGCCGGTCAGGAGATCGGCGGCAAGGTTCATGATCACGATTAAAAAACCGAAGAAGAGGGCCACGCCGAGGAGTAGGAACTCATCTCGTGAGATGACAGCATTCACAAAATGCTGCCCCATGCCCGGGACCTGAAAGATGGTCTCGACAATAAAGGATCCGCTGATCAAGGCGGCAAAGGCCGGACCGATGAAAGCCACCGAGGGGAGGATTCCTCCGCGCAGTGCATGGCGTATGATGACTTTGCTTGCTGGAATTCCCTTAGCGCGTGCGGTGCGGATGTAGTCCTGAGAAAGGATTTCGAGCATCCCGCCACGAGTTAGGCGGGCAAGGTAGGCTGCCGTTGAGAGGCCCAGGGTAATAGCCGGCAGCAGGATGTCCTGCGGATTCCCCCAGCCGGCCACCTTGATTCCCGGGAGATTGGCAGCAATGAAAATCTGGAATAATGGTCCAATGGTGAATGCCGGTACACAGATTCCTATCATGGCGATGGTCATGGTCCCCCAGTCCACCCAGCTGTTTTTGCGGACTGCGGAGATCATACCGATGGGAACACCGATGCAGATCGCGATGCCAAGAGCGCTAAGGCCTAGAATAACTGACACCTTGAAGGACTGGGAGATGATGTCCTTGACCGGCCGGCCCTTGCTGGTGGAGACCGCTAATGAGCCCTCGGTGATGATGTTTTTCGGATAGATGAGATATTGGTGAAGGAGGGGTTTGTCGAGTCCATAGAGGGCACGCTGATAGGACTTGGATTCCTCAGAGAGATTTTTTTCTCCAGTGAACGGTTCCCCCGGCATAGCCTTGGATAGGAAGAACGTGATCGTATAGAGGGCGAAGAGGACAAACAGGCCCTGCAGAAGTCGACTGGCAATAAAGCGGAGCATCAGCAAAGGGGTTCTGCAGTTAGAGCTCCGAGTTTCGTTCAAGTCGGAGGAACTTGTAGGGATGGTTGTCCAGGATCAGCGGATCCCAGCCCTTGACGTCGGGGTGAATGAGGTAGTTACGGGTGTACCAGAAGAGGGGCAGGATGGGGGTCTCGGAGAGGAAGAGAGCCTCAGCCTCCTCCAGTATCCGGTAGCGTGCTCCGGGCTCACCGGTATTACCGGCCTTTTTCAAAAGGGCCTCAAAGTCTTCGTTATGCCAGCCCGTACGATTATTGCCGCCGTCCTTCATCCACATATCCAGAAATGTCAGAGGGTCCAGATAATCACCAATCCAACCTCCCGCCGCGAGGCCGTAATCCTTCTCGAACATGGTGGTGATATAGGACGTCCATTCCATTTGTTTGATCCGAACGCTTACTCCCAGATTGTCCTTCCACATCGCCTGTAAAGCCTCGGCGGTGGCCTTCGATGTTTCCTTGTCGGTGGTGAGATACTCAATTTCCGGGATTCCTTCGCCCCCTGGGTAACCAGCCTCAGCAAGGAGTTTGCGGGCTCCCTCCGGATCAAAGCCTATTGTCTTGGCCGGTCGGTAATCTCCGAAGGGCGGAACCAGCCCACCGGCTGGTTTCTGACCGCCTTTCAGGACGTTGGTAATCATGGACTGCTGGTCGATCGCCTTGGAGAAGGCCATGCGCACGCGCGGGTCGGTAAAGGGCTCCCGGGTGACATTTGCGCGGATAAAGTAGGTTCCCAGATAGAGCTCGTTGCGGACCTCGTCGGGATAGCGTTCCCGGGCATATTCAATCAGCTCAGGTGCCAGCGTGTAGGTGACGTGCATCTGCCCGTCAAAATACATCCGGTCCTCGGTGTACAGGTTTGAAATCGGCAGGTAGCGGATACCGTTGATGCCAACATTGGACCGGTCCCAGTAGCGGGGATTACGCTCTACCTGGATATGGTCATTGAATTTCCAAGAGGTGAGAATGAAGGCCCCGTTGCTCACGATGTTCTTAGGCTTGGTCCAGTCGGTAAAGCGATCTCCAATTCTGCCGTGTTGAAGGATGCTGTGCTTGGGGACCGGATACCATGTGTAGTGCTTGGTGATCTCGGGAAGAAAGGCGATTGGAGAGTTGAGTTTTACCTTCAGTGTGAAGGGGTCAGGTGCCGTGGCACCGAAATCAATCAGGTCCCAGAGATCCTTTCCGCTTTCCGCAAATTCCAGATTTTTTTGAATAAGGGTCTCGCGTACTTCCTGACTTACGTCTTCGGGCCACTCGAACAGCCCTGGATCTGATTGCAGGACGCGGATCTGCTCCGCCTTGAGGTGGTCGAGTCCTTTTTTGTTGAAGTCAGTTGATCCCTTCTCATTCGGACCAAAGTCGACTTTTTTCAGCGTCTCCCACTCCACCGGAAAGGATTCATCGTTGCGGCAGGTGAGGTAGGATCGCTGTGACTTGTGGTAGGGTTCCGCATCCCTGATGTAGTAAAGCATGAACGAATAATCCGAGGCCAGTGACGGGCTGAGGATACGGCGGAAGGAGAAGAGAAAATCCTCGGCGGTTAGGGGGGTGCCATCTGACCATTTGGCATCCTTGCGCAACTCAAAGACCCACTCGTCAGGTTTTTGGGGATCAGTCGGATACCATTTCTCTGCTACTCCAGGCAATGCCACTCCGTCCTTCGAAGGGTGGCCGACCACCAGTCCCTCAAAAAGGGCTCTGATGATGTTACTCTCGAGGACCCCGCTGACGATATGCGGATCCAAGCCCTTTGGCTCGGAAGTGTTGCCCATGATCAGGATGCCTTCTCTGGTGGCGCGATCGACCGCAGTCTCGCCTTGCTTACACGCTCCCGTGAAAAGAGAGGCTGTCAGCAGGCACAGGATCGTGAAGATACGCATGGGTGGAAGCTTTCCACGGTGTTTTGGGAAAGCTATTTGGGCGACACAGGGGAGCGAGAGCGCACTCCGAAGAGTAAGGGCGTTGAGAGCGAGCGCGCGCATTGGTGAGACGATGCAACAGATCTCCCCCTCTTGGCAAAGCTCTTTGCGGTATCGGCTGCTTTTTTGGCAAATTTCAGGCACATGTGAGGATGAATAGCCCGCAGGCTTGATTCGTCCCCCGGGGAGGCTAGAACCGGGAGGGTTCCTCCTCTTCGAGGCTCTATTCCATGAAGGTTTATTTTCTCCGGCGTCTACTTCTGGTTCCTGTGACGCTGCTCGGGATTACGATGCTGGTTTTCATTCTGATGCGGGCTGCCCCGGGCGGGCCAGTGCAGAAGGATCTGCAGGAAATGATGGGGGCCGCTGCCAGTGAGCAAGGCGGGGTCTCGGGAATGAAGGAGTCAGAAGGGGTGGCAATCAGCCCGGAACAGCTTTTTGAGATTGAGGAGAAGCATCGGCGAGAGAAGGGAGCATTGCGCTCTTATTTCGAATGGGTGGGCGTGTTGCCCAGGGATGTGCAGCGGACCGCGCGGAGCTTCAAGAAGGGCGAGGTTAAGGTCTCGGTTCCGGTGCCTGGCACGATCATGGTTGCTGAGGTAGTTCGGAACGGGGAGGGGGTTGTCGAAATAACGGCTTCAGAGGATTCGTCGGAGAAGGAGCAGCAGGACCTTGAGAAATGGATTGAAGAATATGACTGGAAAGTCCGTCTTGTTGAGGCGCCGGAATTGGAGAAGCGGTGGAAAAGGAATGCAGGGGGGCTGGAGCTACCAAGTTCAGAGAAGTTACAGGAGCGGGTCGTCCTCTATCGAGCCCGGCATGATGGTCTTTTGCAGGGGAGTCTCGGGGACTCAGACAAGTACCAGGATCCAGTCATTAGTCTGGTGCGCGACCGAATTCCAATTTCTCTCTTCTACGGAGTGATCTCGATGATCCTGATCTATGGAATCTGTATTCCCCTCGGGATTGTGAAGGCGATCAAGCATCGCACCTGGCTCGACAATGTTTCGTCCATTGCGGTCTTTTCCGGATATGCGATTCCGGGTTATGTTCTGGGTTCTTTTCTCCTCGTGTTTCTCGGAGCCCGTCTTGATCTGTTCCCCCTTTCGGGATTTGTTTCCGAGAACTTCAGTGAACTCCCGTTCGGAACCAAGATCCTGGACCTCTTTCACCATGCCGTGATGCCCCTAGCTTGCTATCTGGTGGGAAGCTTCGCCTTCATGACCTTCATGATGAAGAACAACCTGATGGATAACCTTGCGGCGGATTACGTGCGTACTGCGACGGCCAAGGGAGTTCCCTATGGGTCAGCGGTATTCAAGCATGCCTTCCGCAACTCGATCATACCCATTGCTACTACGATCGGACAGAACGTCACCCTGATCGTGGGCGGGAGCTTCCTCATTGAGGGGATCTTCGATATCAATGGCTTCGGCCTGCTCCAGTATAATGCCATCCTGGAGAAGGATGAACCCGTGGTGTTAGGTGTTCTGACGATCTCAGCGACCCTGATGCTCTTCGGCAATGTGATTTCCGATCTTTGTGTCGCGTTTGTAGACCCACGGATTCGTTTTAGATAGATGCTCTTTCGTCGTACAGGAATTCTTCTGGTTGTAGTCACCGTGTGCACGGTGGTCGCACATCATGCTGGGTGGGCCTTGCCGACTCTCGACTGGTTCTTCTCTTTTGAGTCCAAGGAGGAGGGTCTTGAGTCGGCGTCATGGGGAAAGAAGTATCAGGCCAATATCATTGGATATATCCTCTGCGCTCTCCTTATGTCAGTCGGAGTGCTCTGCCTGGGGACTAAGTCTCGGAATGTGAATTGGAATCCCCAGACGCTCCGTAAGCTGAAGCGTTTCAGGTCAATTACGCGGGGTTATGTCTCTCTCTGGATTCTTGTCGGATTACTCTTTCTCACCCTGCTCGACCACGCCCTCGTGGGGAAGAGGGCCCTCCTGGTGAAGTTTGATGGGGAAATCTACAGTCCTGCGTTTGTCCAGCGGAGTTATACGGCAGAGGACTTTGGCCAGAAGGGGAAAAGTGAAGTGGACTATCGCAAGCTAAAGGAGGTGTTTGCGCAAGAGGGAGGGGCGAACTGGGTATTGCTTCCCCTGGTCCCCTTCGATGCCACCTTTGATTCTGCGGAGCCTGTCCGGGAGAACCTGATTGCCTCCGAAGGGGTGTTTTACCGGGAGGGGGAGGGATCCGCCTACTCCGGTCTTGCCTATCGTCATTATATTGATGAGAAGGACAAGCGGCACTCAATGGTGCGTTTTCGGAAAGGGGTCCGGCAGGGGCGTGAAGAATTCTACAGTCGGTCTACGGGCGATGTCATCGGTCACTACGAATGGAAAGATGGGATACGCAGTGCGGACCCGGTGAAGGGAGCGGACTTGGTTCGGGCAGCTGAGGAAGAGAAGACCACGGAGTTACAGGCGGTACGCTACCCTCCTCTTCCACCCAGTGTAAGTACGCGGCATTATCTCGGAACGGATTCGCGGGGCTGGGACGTCCTCGCCCAGATTTATGGAGGCCTGCAACTGGTCTTTCAGGCGGCCATCATCTACCTGTTGTTGACTTATGCGATCGGGATCACCCTGGGAAGCTTGATGGGATACCTGGGAGGGACCTTTGATATCGTGGTGCAGCGGTTCATTGAAATCCTGGCCAATGTGCCCTTCCTTTACGTGGTCATCATTATTGCCGACCGGATCGGCCGGGAGGATGTGACCCTTGTGACGATCCTGCTGGTGCTCTGTATCTTCTCCTGGATAGGGATTACGTATTACATGAGAACGGCGGCCTACCGGGAAAAGGCAAGGGATTATGTGGCTGCTGCCCGGGTTCTGGGGGCTGGTCCGGTCCGTGTCATTTTCCGACACGTTCTGCCCAACGCGATCTCGATTGTGGTGACCCTGCTTCCCTTCAGTGTGGTCGGAGTGATCACGGCCCTGACGGCTCTCGATTTCATCGGGTTTGGGCTTCCTGATACTTATCCCAGCTGGGGGCGGATCCTGAAGGATGGCGTTGCCAATCTCGACTACCCGTGGATCGTGGCATCGGTCTTCGGGGGAATGGTATCCGTGCTCCTGCTCGTGACCTTTGTAGGAGAAGCAATCCGAGAGGCCTTTGACCCCAAGAAGTTTACGACCTACCGTTGATCATGAATAAGTTGCACCTGTTTATGCTGTTGCTCGTGGTGGCCCTTGCGGGGTGCGACATCGGTAAGGATTTTGGGGACTACGACAATAAGGAGGAGGTGACAGGATTCAGGGAGAGCCATAATAAAAAAGTTCTGAGCGAGCTTGAGGGGAAAAAGGAGGAATTGGCCAAGAAGCTTGATGAGCCCGGAGAGGAGGATCGGGACAAGCTGGAAGAAGATCTCGCCAATACCAACCGTCGTCTTGGATCGCCGGAGTTCTTCACTCACGACGCTACCATGGAGGATCTGCCGAAGGACCTTATATGGGAGGAGGGGCTGGACCAGCCTGAGCTGGGGTCCTCTCGTGCGAAGAAAGGGGGGACCTTCAATACCTATTTCTCTGGTCTCTCTTTTCCTCCGACCATTCGCTCCATCGGAAAGAATGCGAACAACAGTTTTCGTTCCGAGCACTGGGATAATGTCGAGATGGCCCTGGTTTCCTTGCATCCCAACACCATGGAAACCATTCCGGGGCTGGCTGACCGATGGGCGGTGGGGAAGGACGGTCGAACCGTCTATTTTCGGATCAATGAGAAGGCCAAATGGTCAGATGGCAACCCGGTGACGGTGGAAGATTTCTTCATGACCTTTCACGTATGCCTGTCCGAGTATGTTACCGGACCCTGGTACCGGCAGTATTACGGTACGATGTTCGAAAACATCACTCGCTATGACGACCGGCACCTCTCGGTGCGGTTGGCTAACAAGAAACCAAAGCCGGAGTATTATGCCTCCCTGACGCCCTACTCCCGGGTGTTCTATCGCGAGTTTAGTACGGATTTCGAGGATCGCTACAACTGGAAGGTCCGCCCGACTACGGGGGCCTACCGGATTCGAAAGGAAGATGTCATCAAGGGCCGGAGCATCACTCTTTCCAGAGTCAGGGACTGGTGGGCGAGGGACCAGAAGTATTATCGCAACCGCTTCAATGTGGATCGCATCAAATACAGTCTGGTTCGCAGCGATGAGAAGGTCTTTGAGCTGTTCAAGAAGGGAGAGGTCGACATGTTCCATCTGGGCCTTCCCAAGAGATGGTATGAGCAGATGGAGATTCCGGAGGTATTCAATGGTTATATTGAGAAGAAGACCTTCTATAACGTGTATCCCCGGGTTCCCCGAGGCCTCTATATCAATCACTCCCGGCCCTTTTTGGGAAATGTGAACGTGAGGGTCGGTCTGCAGCATGCCACCAACTGGCAGAAAGTGATTGATATCGACCTGCGGGGTGATGCAGGCCGACTCAACATCTACAACGAGGGATACGGCCAGTTCAGTAACTCAGAGATCGCAGCGAGGGACTATTCTCCGGAGAAGGCCCGGGAGGCCTTTGCCAGGGCAGGATTCACGAAGCAGGGCAACGACGGAGTTCTCCAGAACGACAAAGGGGAAAAGCTCAGTTTCTCCATTACTCACACTGCCAGTCCGGTGGTTGGTAAGATGTTGCAACGGCTCAAGGAAGAGGCTCTCAAGGCCGGTTTGGAGTATCGACTTGATGGTATGGATGGAACGGCAAGTTACGAAAAGGTGATGCAGAAGAAGCACGATCTGACCTTCTGGGGGTGGGGGACGCAACCGCCCTTTCCACGGTATTTTGAGGGAATTCATTCCTCCAATGCATACGATCCTGGGACTACGACTCCCCGGGTGATGACCAACAATATCTCGGTTTATTCTAATCCGGAGGCCGACCCGCTGGCGCAGGGTATCCGGTTTGCGACCTCGGAGAACGAGATCAGGGAGATGTCGTGGGAGCTGGAGAAGATCCTGCACGACACAGCGTTCTGGATTCCGGGCTACAAGAGGGAGAGCTACCGGCTTGGGCATTGGCGGTGGATGCAGTGGCCGGATGACTTCAATGTGAAAATGACCCGGGAAGCCCAGGAGAGTTATGTCTACTGGTTTGATGTGGAGGAGAAGGAGAAGACCCTGAGGGCGAGGAGCCGGGACGAGGCCTATCCCGAAGTGGATAAAGTTTACGACCAATACCGGGTGAAGTAATGAAGGAGGTGAATCCAGTAAGGGCAGTAGCCCAAGAGGTCTACCGGCAGCACGATTCGGAGTCGCATGACCTTCTTCAGGTGCGTGGTTTGGAGAGCGCTTTTGATACGGAACGGGGGCTTTTAAAAGCGGTCGATGGAGTTTCCTTCTCGGTGGCTCGTGGACAGACTCTTGGCATTGTTGGAGAATCTGGGTGCGGGAAGAGCGTGACCGCGATGTCATTGATCAGCCTGCTGCCGCGGCCGGCGGGGAAGGTGCTGGCGGGAGAGGTGCTCTTTAAGGGAGAGGATTTGCTGAAGGTATCCGAGAACCGCTTGCATGAGGTCAGAGGCGGGGAGATTGGGACAATCTTTCAGGAACCCATGACGGCCCTCAACCCGGTGCACCGGATTGGCCGCCAGGTCAGCGAGGTATTCCGGCTACACAAGAAATTGAATAAGAAGGAGGCTTGGGAGGCGTCGATTGAAGCCCTCCGTATGACGCGAATTCCCTCTCCTGAAGTTCGGGTGGGAGACTATCCGCATCAGTTATCGGGAGGAATGCGCCAACGGGTGGTGATTGCGATGGCCTTGGCCTGTCAGCCGGATCTTCTCATCGCGGATGAGCCCACTACGGCGCTGGATGTTACGGTGCAGGCCCAGATTCTGGACTTGATTCAGGGATTGCAGGCTGAAATGGGAATGGCTGCGATCCTGATCACCCATGATCTGGGTGTTATCGCCGAAAACTGTGATGAGGTGGTGGTGATGTATGCGGGCCGGATTGTGGAACGCGCCTCGGTGAAGGAGCTTTTCGCCAATCCCCTGCATTCCTACACACGAGGCCTGCTGAACTCTATTCCCCGTCTTTCGCTGCCGCCGAAGTCGGAACTTAATACCATTCCTGGAATGGTGGCATCCCTTTCGGAGATGGCCTGTGGCTGTCGCTTTTGCCAGCGGATGGGCCGTGAAAGTAGCCTGGGGGATAAACGGCCAGAGTTCCGGGAAGTCTCGCCGGGACATTGGGTGGAAGCATGTCCTGAGTGCTATGGGGAGGAGGCCCGGGAGATCGCATGAGTCATTCAGGAAAAGAATCCTTACTTTCGGTTAAAGACTTGAAGGTTCATTTCCCGGTGCGCAGTGGGCTGATGCTAAGACAGACTGGAAAGGTGAAGGCGGTAGACGGTGTCTCCCTCGAGATCGGAGAGGGAGAAACGGTCGGACTGGTAGGTGAGTCGGGTTGTGGGAAGTCGACTCTCGCGAAGGCGGTAGTGCGTCTGCTTAAGCCGAATGCTGGGTCGGTGGTGTTTGAGGGAACGGATATTACGCGTTTGTCATCGAGAGCACTTCGCCCCCTCCGGAGTGACATGCAGATGATTTTCCAAGATCCGGTTGAATCCCTTAATCCGAGGCAGAGTGTGCGGCAAATTATCGAGGAGCCGTTAATCATTCACCGGGAAGGTGATGTTGCAGCCCGTCGACGCAGGGTGGATGAACTACTTGAGCGAGTGGGGCTCCCCGCGAACTCGGGTGAAAAGTTTGCCTTTGAATTTTCCGGGGGACAGCGGCAGAGGATCGGGATTGCCCGGGCGATTGCCCTGAACCCCAAGCTCATTGTTTGCGACGAGCCGGTATCGGCGCTCGACGTTTCAGTCCAGAGTCAGATCGTCAATCTGCTGCTTGAGCTTCAAAGAGAGATGGGAATTTCCTATCTCTTCATTGCCCATGATCTGGCTGTGGTACAGCATGTGAGCGACCGAGTTGCGGTGATGTATCTCGGCAAGATTGTAGAGCTGGCGACTGCAGAGGCTATTTACCAGCGTCCGTATCATGCGTATACCAAGGCGCTCCTGTCGGCTATTCCGGAGGCTGATCCTACGGCTGACCGGGAGAGGATCCTGTTGGAGGGCGATGTGCCCTCACCGATTAACCCGCCGGCCGGGAGCGCTTTCGGACACCGGATCAGTCATCCTAGATATGAAGAGACCATTGGGCAGGATCTCAGCCTCGTCGAGATTGAGCCAGGGCACTGGGTAGCCCGGGACCCCTGTTGTCTCAGTGAGGAGGACTGGAACAAGGTGCAGTGATCTGAGATTTCAGCTCGGTTATTCACATTTGTTAGCCGAGACTGTCGTCCGTAGCTCTTGCGAGGAGGCGCGGATCTTTCTTCACTAAGCCCATGCGCATCGTGGTTGTTGGGAAAGGTGGACGGGAACACGCCCTGATACGCTCTCTGAGTGAATCTCCGGGAGAGAATGAGCTGTTTTGCTTTCCGGGAAGTGATGCTATCTGCGAGCTCGCTCAGGCTGTGGAAGCCGAAGGTCTGCAGGATTTGGTAGACTGGATGAGGAGCAATGCGATTGATCTCTGTATCGCGGGGGAGGAGAGCTACCTACTCAAGGACGATGGATTGGCTAACCTCTGCGCACGGCACGGCATTCCTTGCTGGGGTCCTCCGAAGGAGGCGGCTCTGCTGGAGGGAAGTAAGGAGTTCGCCAAGCAGTTCATGGAGCGGCATGACATCCCGACTGGAAGTGCGCTAGTGGTGGAAAGCGCAGAGGAGGCCCGGCAAGCTATCGGGGAGAATTATCCTACGGTCCTCAAGTTTGATGGTCTTGCGGCGGGTAAGGGTGTTGCGGTTTGCTCTGATGAGGAGAGTGTGGAGTCGTTTCTTGAGGAGGTGTATGGGCAGAAGCGTTTCGGAGAAGGGAGCCTGCTTATTGAGGAGTATCTCGAGGGGCCAGAGGTGTCGATTTTTGCGGCGGTGAGTGGAAGAGGGGCCGTAATCTTTACCCCAGCGCGGGACTACAAGCTGATCGGAGAAGGAGATACCGGTGCGAACACGGGAGGAATGGGTGCGGTAGCAAGCCGCCAGTTGATCGAGCCAGCTCTGATGGCTCAAATCGAGAAGGAGATCATTAATCCGACGATCGAGGGGCTCGCAGATGATGATCTGGGCTACGTGGGATTTCTCTATTTCGGCCTGATGCTTACACGTGATGGGCCGAAGGTTATCGAGTATAACTGCCGCTTTGGGGACCCCGAGTGTCAGGCTGTCATGCCCTTGGTATCGGGAGATCTGGCTACTTTCTGCCGTGATGGAGCCAAGGGTAACCTCAGGTCGGAACTTCTCAGTTTTGATGAGGGTTGGAGTGTGGGAGTCATTCTGGCCTCCGCAGGCTATCCGGCCAGTTCCCGCAGTGGAGATGTCATCGAGGGCCTTGAAGCAGTTGAGGACGCTCGGGTCTATCACGCGGGGACACGCCTCAACGAGGCGGGGCAATGGGAGACGAACGGAGGTCGGGTGCTCGCCGTAGTGGCCGGTGGGGAAGACCGTGAGAGCGCGGTCACGAAGGCTCACCTTGAGGCGAACAAGGTCGATTTTGACGGAGCACAGCGTCGGGCCGATATTGGTCGGCTCCATTTTGAATAAACATACAGCATTTTCCGGAAACATTTCCAGAACCAACGCAACTGGCCTTGTCGGCCGAACCAAATACAACCAACATCTGTAACACTGATATCACATGAAAGTCATCCTGATCTACGGAAGCGAAAATGATAAGCCGTTCATGCAACCTGCCCGCGATTATCTTGAGGGCGAAAGTCTTGAATATGTGGAAGAGGTTCTTTCCGCTCATCGAAATCTTTCGGAGTTGATCGAGTATCTGGCCAAGCTGGAGGAAAGTGGAGAAAAGGCCGTCATTCTTGCGATTGCAGGTCTGGCTGCTGCGCTTCCCGGAGTAGTCGTAATGAAAACATCTCTCCCTGTTATCGGGGTGCCCGTTCCAGGAGGCCCGTTGAACGGCATCGATGCTCTACTTTCTATCTCTCAGTTGCCGGGGCAGGTGCCAGCAACTACCGTAGGTCTGCACAAGAAAGCTCCCTTGAATGCTGCCATGGCTGCGCATCGCATCCTTAAGCTTGCAGGGTCCTGAGCAAAGTTTCGAACATCATTTCCTGAGAGTGATTCATCATGCCCCTCATTCTTGACGAGGCAGCAATCGGGAAGGCAGTCGCCTCGCTGGTTGAAGAGATCCGTGCGGTTGCGCGGCACGGACGCATCGCCATTGTGGGAGTCAGGAGCCGGGGTGATGAAGTTGCCGAAAGGGTAAGTGCCGCTTTGGGAGAGCAGAAGATTGAGCATGACTACGGGGTTCTGGACATTTCCCTTTACCGGGATGATCTCTCCCATCTTGCTGAAAATCCCAAGCTGCAAAGCAGCGACATTCCGTTCCAGGTGGACGGGGCCCATATTGTCCTCGTTGACGATGTTCTTTTTACGGGGCGGACAATCCGTGCTGCGCTTGATGCCCTGACTGATTATGGGCGTCCTGCTCGTATTCAATTGGCGGTTCTTATCGATCGAGGTCACCGGGAGATTCCGATCCAGCCTGATTTTTCAGGGGTGATCCTCGAAACAGCCCGGATGGACCACGTGATTGTCCGACTGAAAAAAACTGATGGCGGAGACGCGGTAGAACTGGTATCGACCCCATAGCGGATGGCGCGCAAGGACTTCCTCGATATCGCCTCGTTAACTCGAGAGGAGGTAGACCTTTTGCTGGACCAAGCGACTCCGTTCAAGGAGTTGTTCACCCGCTCGGTCAAAAAGGTGCCTGCCCTTAAGGGGAAATCAGTCCTGATGCTCTTCTACGAGCCGAGCACGCGGACGCTCTCCTCCTTTGAGGTTGCCGCCAAGAGGCTCTCCGCGGATGTGATCGATCTCGATGTGCCGCATTCCTCTGTTACCAAGGGCGAAACGGTCAAGGATACGGTAGATACCTTACAGGCGATGCGGGCAGATTATATTGTGGTCAGACACAAAATGTCGGGATTACCGCAGGCCATTGCCCGGCAGACAAGGGCGTCAGTAATCAATGCTGGAGACGGGGCACATGCTCATCCGACTCAGGCGCTTCTTGATGCCTTCACTCTGCGGGAGGTATTTCCCGATTTGGCGGGGCGTAAGGTTCTCATTGCTGGCGATATTCTGCATAGCAGGGTGGCGCGCTCTACAAGTAGGCTTCTGTTAAAACTGGGAGTAGAGGTGGGTTTTCTTGGGCCAGGCTCTCTCCTCCCCCTGTCAGGCCCGGAGGAGATACGGAGGTTTACCGACTTTGATGAGGCTTTGCGCTGGAAGCCGGATACGGTCTACCTTCTCCGGGTTCAGATGGAGAGGCAGGACGCCCAGTATTTTCCGGGGGTGCAGGAATACCACCGGGTCTATGGGATCACCAGTGAACGTCTTGATCGGATTCGGGGTGAGGGAGTATACGTGATGCACCCTGGCCCGGTAAATCGTGGGGTCGAATTATGTCATGAGGTAATGGACTACGAGCGAAGTCTCATCAACCAGCAAGTGGAGAATGGAATCGCAGCGAGGATGGCAGTTCTCTATTCGCTCAAGCCCCAGACCGATTTGCAGGATACCGATCAGGGGCACATATAAAGTTGAAGCCATGAGATTATTCATCAAGGGAGGGAAAATCGCGGCAGAGGAAGGCCCCCTGACTGCAGGTGACGTCCTGATCGAGGATGGAGTCATCGCGGCGGTGGGAGAAGATCTGGGTGCTCCTCCAGACACTCAGGTCATTAATGCTGAAGAAAAGATTGTCGCCCCGGCGATGTTTGATGCACACGTGCATTTCCGGGAGCCTGGCCAGGAGTATAAGGAGGACATCGCCCATGGAACTGAGGCCGCTATCAACGGGGGAGTGACGGGAGTCGTCATGATGCCAAACACCTCACCGGCAATTGATTCTCCCGCGGTGGTCCGCTCTATTCTTGAGAGAGCTCGGGATGTGAGCCGGATTCCAGTTTATACCTCGGGTTGTATCACCAAGGACAGGGCAGGAAGCGAGCTCTCTGGAATAGATGGAATGCGCCAACTCGGTGTGGTCATGCTGACCGATGATGGAGACCCTGTTGCCAATCCTGCAGTTCTGAAGAACGCCATGGAATACGCGACTCCTTTTGGGATGTTCTTTGCCAGTCATTGTGAGGTTGCTGAGTTGAGTGGCCCCCGGGCTCTTAATGAGGGGAAGGTCAGTTATCAGCTTGGGATTAAGGGAAGCCCGGCTTGCAGCGAAGAAATCTGCATGGACCGGGACATCCGGCTGGCGTACGCTGCTGGAGCGCGAATTCATATTCAGCATGTTTCCTCCGCAATTGGAATGGAGACGATCCGATGGTGGAAACAGATGGGAGCGGAAGTTACTGCGGAGGTGTCACCACATCACCTGATGTTTAATGAGGAAGATATCGGAGACTACGATACCCACTATAAGATGAATCCGCCGCTACGAACAGCGGAGGATAATGCGGCTCTCCTGGAGGGATTAAAAGAAGGGGTCTTTGATCTGATTGCTACGGACCATGCGCCTCACAGCAAATTTGAGAAAGAGCAGGATTTCGTCTCTGCGCCGAATGGAATTACCGGTCTTGAGACAGCGTTGGTGTCGCTGCATGATCGGTTTGTTACCAGCGGCCAGATTGGCTGGGATCTCATCGTAAAACGATACTCGGCAGAGCCCAGGCGCATGATGGGGCTCGAGGTTGTTCCGGTAGAGGAAAGTAAACCGGCGGAGCTGATTGTATTTGACCCGGGTGGAGAAACGACTTTCAGCCGTGAGTTCATGCGATCAAAGAGTAGCAATACCCCTTTCCTTGACCAGACCTTGCAAGGGCGAGTCGACCTTGTTGTGCGTGGGAGCGAAATTCTCCTCCAGAGGTAAGGTGACCCACTCTCCTAGTCGGCAGGCGTTACGGCAGGAGCGCAAAGTCTCAGGCCGGCCCACACTGCGAGTAATCCGAGAATAACAGAGAGAAGAATATTCAGGATGGCAATGAGCGTCAGCCCGTCCTGGATCGCAGAGACGGTATCGCGGCCAAAGGTCGAGAACGTAGTAAATCCGCCGAGAAATCCTGTGATCAGAAGAGGCGTTACCCAGAGGGGGGTTTTCTGGGCGAAGTGTCCTAAAACACACCCAATCAAGAAGCACCCCAGCAGGTTACAGGCAAGGGTACCCAGCGGAAATTGATGCAGAGCCGTGCGGTTCGTGAGTTTTTCCAAGCCCGCCGAGAGACCCCACCGGGAGAGGGCACCAAGGCCACCGCCAAGGAAGACAAGAAAGGCACTCATTGCAGAAGACTTAGGGGAGTTAGTATTGGGTCAGGAGCGACGAGTGCCGTTCAGAAGGCCGTATTTTGGAGAAAGCAGGAATGCGAGGAGGAACGCGGTTCCGAGAACGATTACAATTGCTGGTCCAGCTGGAATATCAATCCAGTAGGCACAGAGAAGAGCGACCACTGATCCGGCCGCCCCAAGTATGCCGCCACCCCAGAACAGGACGGTAGTACGGTTGGTCAGAAGAGACATTGTGGCACCCGGCGCAACCAGGAGGCCAACACTGAGAACGCATCCCACAGCCTGAAGAGAAGTGACCAGGGCAAGGATGAGCATGAGAAAAAGCAGATAGTTCATTGCGCGTACCGGAACGCCCTGAGCGGATGCGATACTTGATTCAAAGAGAGTCAGCAGAAGGGGGCGGAAAAAGATACAGGACCCGAGAAGAATGACTGATCCGATAGCAAAGGCGAGCCAGAGGTCATTAGAGCTCACCAGTCGAATGTCTCCAAAGAGCCAATGCTGCAGGTCACCATAATTTCCAAGATACTTCAGGGCGGCCACTCCGAGGGCAAATGCAGTCGTGTAGAGAATGGCGAGAGCTGTGCCCTGGTCTATCCTTGAGGTTCGTGAGACAACCACAGAACCAAGCCCAACAAACAGAGCGGCGGTTAGAGCTCCAATAAAGGCATTAGCCTGAGTAAGAGTTCCCGTGATCAGAATGCCTAGCGCGATTCCAGGAAGCATCGTATGTGAGAGAGCGCTTACTGAAAGCGCAGTGCGGCGCAGGACTACGAACCCGCTGAAGAATCCATTTGTGAATCCGATCAGAAGTCCAGCAAGGAGGGCGCGCTGAAAAAAGGGGTCATGGAAGGGAGTAAACACTGGCAGGAATTACTTTGTTCAATCGTTGAGGCCGGGAGGACTCTGTTGGAAAGCCTTCTCAATAGCCGAGCTGGTCAGGACTCTGGAGGTAGGCCCGAAATCATGCTGGGATAGATTGAGCAGGAGACACTCATTGAAGAGTTGGGGTGCGGAGTCGAGATCGTGGTGGGAGGCAAGGATGAGGCGACCTTCTCCGGAGAGTTCAGCAAGCAGGCAGGCAAGAGATTCGGAGGCATTTCGATCCAGACCAGTGAAGGGTTCATCAAGAAGGAGGACATGGGCTTCCTGAGCGAGTGCCCGGGCGAGAAAGGCCCTTTGCTGCTGTCCTCCCGAGAGCTCGCAGATCTGACGGTCACGAAGATCAGTAATACCCAAAGTGTGGAGGGCGTTCTCAACGGCTTCATGGTCTTTAGCTGTATAACGTTTCCACAGTCCAAGGTGGGGGTATCTTCCCATTTCGACCAGACCGCTCACGGTGATGGGGAAATCCCAGTCGACTTCCTCCCGCTGGGGAAGATAAGCGAACTCGCGGGACCACTTTTTCACGGCTGTGCCACGCCATTGGATGTTCCCTCGTCGTCTTGGGACCAAGCCAGCGATGGCCTTCAATAGAGTCGACTTTCCAGCGCCATTAGGTCCAATTAATGCTACCCGGTTTCCGCAGGAAGTAGCCATCGAAATATCCCTGAGGGCAGCTACAGATCCGTAGGAAACCTCGACGTTACTGATAACCAGCTCATGGTGGTTATCGTGGTGCGCACAGCAGTCGTGCTCGCTATGGGTTTCTGTTTCCAAGAGTCAAATGCACTAAATGAATCATTGAGCCCGGGTATCGAAATCAGCAGTGACAGGATAGCGTTCGGTATTACCTCTGAAGTCGAGGAGAACATGAGCGCTCTTTAGATTGTCGGGTTCGAAGTCCAGGCGGACGAACTGCCGGTGTGAGGGGTCCTGCCATGTCACGGAAAGAAGTGCGCTCCATACTGCATCCTGGAGCGTAAGCTCAACTTCCTGCTCTATCTCCAGATCAGCCCCGGGTGAGATCTGGATGATTTGGCCTGAGGGCTCCGTGAGAGAAAGGGATGTTGCGGGCGCAGAGAGAGTTACGCTCAGCAGGGTGGAAACTGTATTGAGTTCAGAGAAATCCTTGGAATCCATCACTGCTGATTCGGTCCCACCAGCATCTCTCAGGACGTAGGTTACCAAGGCTGCCATCAGGGCCATGGCCAGAGTGAGAACTCCGATTTGAAGAGTTGGATTTCCACGCATCGCTGGAGATGCTCTTTCTACAGGTTTGCTCGTATTACCGCAACTAATCTACTTTATTGTGGTGGAGAACGAAGAACCTCCAGAAGAGATGCGATTTTCCCGAAATCCTTGATTCCCGGGGAAGATTCCGCTCCCGAGGCGATATCGAGGGCGCAGGGCTGGCTGGTTAGCAGCGCCTCAGCGGCGTTCTCCGCAGTAATGCCCCCGGCGAGAATGATGGGAGGAGCCGATTGTTCTTCCACGAAACTAGCTACGGTGTTCCAGTCGATGGTTCGTCCAGTGCCCCCATAGACGCCCGGAGCGTGAGCATCAAGGAGGAGAGCGGTAGCGTTGTATTGTAGGGCTGAGGAGATGTCAGATTGATCCCCAACCCCGATTGCCTTGAAAAAGGGCAGGCCTTCTCGGGAATATCTTTCACAGTAAAAATAATCCTCATCACCATGAAACTGTGCGACATCAATCAATCCTTCATCCTGAAGTCTGCGGGGAAGATCCGGGTCCGCATTGACGAAAACCCCCACCCTGAGGATTCGATCACTGAGGGAGGGAAGAAAGTGACGTGCGTGGTCAGGAGTGCAATAGCGCCTGCTTTCGGGCCAGAAATTGATGCCGAGGGCGGATACGCCCAATCGAGCGAGTTCATTCGCATCATCCCGGGTTGTCACTCCACAGACCTTCAAGGAGGGTTGGTCGGGGGAAAGAAAGCTGTCCAGAAGTTGCAGCACGGCTCGATGATGAAGGTTGGAGGGTGAATGTCGAAGGTCGATTTCGGTATTCAGCTTTTTGAATTCGTGGACAAGAATGTTCCTGTGGATGCGATTCGAATCCGAGGAGCACGGCAGCATAACCTTCGAAATATCGATCTCGATATTCCAAGGGGAAAGCTTGTTGTAGTCACAGGATTGAGCGGTAGCGGTAAATCAAGCCTCGCTTTTCATACTCTGTACGCCGAGGGCCAGAGACGCTACGTTGAGAGTCTCAGCACTTATGCGCGGCAGTTTCTCGATCAGCTGGACAAGCCTGAGGTAGATGCGATCGAAGGACTCAGCCCGGCAATTGCGATCGAGCAGCGTGGAGCTGGTGCCAATCCGCGCTCGATTATCGCGACCGCCACGGAAATTCACGATTATCTTCGTGTTCTATATGCAGCCATCGGAGTTCCTCATGATCCGGAAACCGGAGAGCCACTGGAGCGTATGATGCCCGCAGACGTCGTGCAGAGCCTGATGGATAAACCAAAAGGGACAAAGGTTGTCCTGCTGTCTCCGATCGATCCGGAGGCTGCAATGGACATGCCGGCCCTTGTTGCAGATCTGCAGCGACAGGGATTTGTTCGGATGAGAGTAAACGGCGCTCTTCTTGAGGTGGAGGAGGCAGAAGCGCGCTGGTCGACGGCAGGGGAAACTCAAATCGATAAAATTGAGGTAGTGGTGGATCGACTGGTAATACGTGAAGGAGTTGACAGCAGATTGGCAGACTCGGTTGAAACGGCCTTAAGGATTTGTGGCGCGGAGGCGATTGCATCACTGCAGATGTCCGAGTCAGGAGAGTGGGAGGATATATCGTTTCTGACGAGTTTCCGTAATCCTAGGACGGGCTTCGAAGTGCCTGAATTGAGTCCGCGGCACTTTTCCTTTAACAGTCCCAAGGGTGCCTGCAGGACATGTCATGGACTCGGAAGTGAGCAATTCTGTGATCCCGATCTCGTTGTTCCTGATCGGGAGAAGTGGTTGAGTGATGGTGCGGTCAAGCTGCCTAAAAAAGGGGGGAAGGATACGAGCTGGCAAAGGGAGAGAGTAGAGGGATTGGCTAAATACTTTGGGGTGTCTGTCGATATTCCCTTTGATGATTTGCCTGAGACATTCCGGAATGCGCTGTTCTACGGTACCGGAGGAATGAAGATTCCGGTGCGGTTGCAGTCCAGAGGAAGAGTTTTTTCGAAAGAAATCGAATTCCACGGGATATGTCGGGACGTCGAGCGATTACATGAGGAGACGGGAAGTGATTCCATGAGAGCGCACATGGGGCGTTTTATGACAACCCGTAGTTGTCAGGCATGTCATGGGCGGCGTTTACGGAAGGAGTTTCTTGCCGTGAAATTGGAAAATAGAGGAAAGGGGTGCATGCTTGGGATCGATCAATTCTGTGAGCTTCCGATCGAGGAAGCTGCCGAATGGATGGAAAAGTTAAAAATCCCGGATGACCGTGAGGGAGCGGTGCGCCCGATCGTGGAGGAAATCTGTCGAAGATTGCGCTTTCTGCGGGAGGTCGGGCTGGGATACCTCGCGCTCGACCGGGGTGCGTCGACCCTGTCGGGGGGAGAGTTCCAGCGTATCAGACTGGCCACTCAGCTGGGAGCAGGACTCTCGGGAGTCCTTTATGTCCTTGATGAACCAAGCATTGGACTTCATCCGGAGGATAATGCCCGCTTGATTGGAGCCTTGGAGTCGTTGAGGGATCTGGGCAACACGATCGTCGTGGTCGAGCATGATGAGGATATGATCCGGTCCGCGGATCACATTATTGAGTTGGGACCTGGTGCTGGCATGCACGGTGGTGAGCTCATTGCGGCGGGGAGTCTTGAGGATGTGATGGCGGAGGAAAATTCGCCTACGGGTCGCTGGTTGCGGGGCATGGGGCGGTATTTGGTTAAGAGTACTCGCGCAGGAAATCCTCTGGGAGTTGAAAGGCGCATCAGTGTGAGGGGTGCCCGGGAACATAATTTGAAAAATGTGGATGTGGAAATTCCCTTGGGAATGCTGGTGGCTGTGACTGGGCCGAGTGGGAGTGGGAAGTCCACGCTGGTGGACAACATTCTGAAACGGTCATTGGCAAGAACCTTGCAGGGTGCCAAAGCAGCTCCAGGTGATCATGACCGAGTTGAGGGTGTTGAATATATCGGCCGACTGGTGGTTGTTGATCAGGCTCCACTGGGGCGCTCTCCCCGCTCTAATCCTGCGACATATACCGGTGCATTTGATCATATCAGAGCTTTGTTCGCCCAGCTTCCTCTCTCTCGGCAGAGAGGCTACAGTGCAGGTCGTTTCAGTTTTAATATAAAGGGAGGACGGTGCGAAAAATGCCAGGGAGGAGGTGCGCTACGGATCGATATGCATTTTCTTAATGATGCCTTCGTCTCCTGTGACTCTTGTGGTGGAAGGCGATATAATCGAGAGACTTTGGAGGTGACCTACAAAGGCCGCAGTATTGCTGATATCCTGGATTTGACCGCAGAAGAAGCTGCAGAGTTCTTTAAAAAAGTGCCAAGACTAAGCCCCTTGCTGTCGGCTCTCTGCGAGGTGGGACTGGGTTATCTCAGACTAGGGCAGTCAGCGAATACGTTGTCTGGAGGAGAAGCTCAGCGTATTAAATTAGCGGCAGAACTCGCCAAGACTTCTCAGGAAGGAGTGCTTTATCTTCTCGATGAACCTACGACCGGATTGCACCATGATGATGTGGTAGTTCTGCTCGGAGTACTGCAGCGTCTGAGGGATGCGGGACACTCAGTGGTGGTGATTGAGCATAATATGGAGATAGTGGCAGCTTCGGATTGGGTTATTGACCTAGGGCCGGGAGGGGGGCGGCACGGGGGCGAGGTTGTCGCCGTGGGGTCGCCCGGAGATCTGATCGCAACGGAAGGGTCTCCAACCGGAAAATGGCTTGCGAAAGCTGAGAGAGAGGTTGAGAAGTCAAAGAGTATCAGCTAGTATACAGCAATTCATGAACCATGTTGGTATGTATGTGAGGAAGGAAGAGAGCTCCTACTGGGGGGAGTGGCTCCGTGAAAACGGGTCCAGACTGCTTCTGTTCGCGCGTCAGCAGACGCGACGACCGGAAGATGCCGAGGATGTTCTTCAAGAGGCTCTGGTCAAGCTGGCTCGAAAGGTGGAGGAACGCAGTTTCGTTGGTGGGCAGAAGGCCTGGATGCCATTTCTGTATACCCAGATCCGAAGAGAGGCCATTGATCTTGGACGGCGAAATGACCGGAGGAAACGGAGGGAGGATATTGTCGTTGAAGATCGTGCCCTTCAAGACGGCCCGGACGAGGATTGGTTTGAGTGCGCGGGGTATGACGATGAGCGGCGGGTCCTGCTGGAAGCAGCCTTGAAAGGGCTTCCGGGTAAGTTTTCGGAGGTCATTCTGATGAAAATATGGGGAGGGCAGACATTTGCTGAGATTGGTGATATTTTAGAGATTTCAATGAACACGGTGGCCTCCCGGTATCGCTATGGTATTGACGCACTAAAAAAGAAGCTCTCTGGTGCAAGATTCCGGGGAGATCTGTAGGTGAAGACAACCCAGATAAAGCCCGATATTGGGATTGTTCCCGACCACAAATAGTAAAATGGACCCGGAGTTGCAGAAGATTGAAGCTGAGCTCGAGCGCATGGCCCCGGGGAGTATGCCTGAGGGGATGATCAGCAGGATGGAGGCTGCAATGGAGGGGTGGAAGGATGTTTCCTGGCAGGATGAGGAGGCCAAGGTGGTTCCTTTTCCCCGGGCTGAAGAAAAGTGTGTGCCACAGGAACAAAAGAGCGGAAAGCCTCTTTGGGCAGCGGTTGCAGGGATGGCACTGCTGGGTGCGGTTGCGGGCATGGTGCTAATTCCTGAGCCACTTCCGACCGAGATCTCGAGTAATCGTCTGGATAATGACAAAAGCAGTAAGGCGCCGGGAGTGACGCTCCCGCCCGGCACAGTGCAAACCATTGAGTTGGCACCCAAGACCGCAAAGAGGACAATCGTTGACGCAACGGAGAGAAACGTGATTATTCCCAATGGGGCAATGCCACTACGGCTGATGCGGGTGGATCTTGTCGACCGGGTGATGTTTTCGAGTCCGGGAGGAGAAGAATTCCATCTTGAGGTGCCCTCCGTGAACTACCGGTTGGTGCCAGCTCCGACAGACTGATGAAGAAATTGTCCAGAAGCAGGTTTCTGGTTGGCAAAGGAGCGCCTTTGAATCTGCCCTTTTTAGCATCGTGTGTACAAGGAAGAGGACTTCCTGAGTCGACGAAGTGGTTCTCCGTGATGCTTCGCCCCCATGATTTGGTAAGGCGTGGCTCAGATAGCCCTGGGGCAATTCCTGAATTATTCTCGTGATCGATTTTTGACAGTGAATTAAACAAGAGGCTGCGCGGATGACGCTGCCTACACCAGACACAATCTATCATACATGAAGGCTCCAATTCTTATTTCGTTTTCGGTTATGCTCTGCGGTTCCTCGCTGTTCGGTATCGAGCGACCCAAGTCTCTTGATTCAGACAAGCGGCGCGTGCCCGCCGGACAGGTTGACAACGGGATTAAAGAAGGAGGCGCGGAGGGTGCTGCTGAGATGTTGCCGCAGGAAGAGCATGGAAAGGCAGCCTGGCTCGGAGTTCTGACGAAGCCAGTTAGTGAGACTCTTCGGATCCATCTGGATGTGGAGGAAGGGGTAGTCCTTGACTATGTGGCTCCGGATAGTCCGGCTTCAAAGGCGGGGTTGCGCCAGCACGATATTCTGCTCGCAGTTGAAGGAAAGGCGGTTTCCAGTCAGCAGGACCTGCGGGCAGCGATTCAGGGGCATAGACCCGGCGACAAGGTGAATTTGCAGGTGATCGTTCAGGGAGGAAAGGGAGAGCGGGAGGTAGAAATGGCGGAGCGTCCGAAGGGCGACCCGGAGGTGCCGCGTGGCAACCCACGCGGCGATCAGCCTTTTGGATTTCCGTTTGGAGACCTTCCCGAACTGCCAGGTGGCCTCGGCGATTTCATTCCGGGTGGAGGCGAAGACTTTCAGCGAGAGCTGGAAGGTCATATGAAGAGATTTGAGAAGCAGCTGCGGGAGATGGAACGCGGGGGAGGAGGGTTCAAGCTTGATTTCGATCTTTTCGATGACCTCCAGAGAGGAAATGGCGAGGGTGGGGCATTCAACTTTAACTTTAAATCCTCGAGCAGCGTCAAGTTCGTGGATGAGCACGGAAGTGTCGTTCTAAAAACGACGGATGGTGGAAAGGAAGTTACCGTCAGAGATGTGGAGGGGGAGATCGTCTTTGAAGGGCCATGGGATAATGATCAAGACAAGGCGGCGGCGCCGCAGGATATTCGAGAGCGGCTCGATGTGATGCTCCAGCAGAACCGATTCAAGTTTCGTCTCGATCAGATTCCGGAGCCTGATGTGGAAATTCCTGATAACGAGGAGCGCGGTCTGGAATAGGCCTCATGCGGCAAGTTGGAGTCAGCAGGCGCTGTGTTCCGAGGTCAGCTATTGCGCCCACGTGTATGCTAGATCTCCACAAGGATACTCTTGAGGTATTGATCCCCAGTAAAATCGGGAGGCATTGGAAATTCAGACGTTCGAGATGCAGATGGTATTGCGGCTTCTACAATCCTGCTGAACGCGGTGCGTGAAAGGCGTTGACAGTTCGTGGTGCAAAGGAGCCATCCATTCGGCGAGAGACAAGCGATTGCCAGCGAGATCAGGTGGCCATAGTGGTCCTCAGCTTGAAACACCTTTCCATTCTGATCCCTCGAAAAAGTAGGAGGATCCAAGATGATTCCGGTAAAGCGGCGTTTCTGTCTGGCGAAGCGCTGAAGCCAGTGAAAGGTATCGCCCTTACAGAAGTATTGTGAGGATGGATCAACGCCGTTGAGCTCCATGTTTCTGCGTGCCCAATCGATGTAAGGTTGGGAAAGGTCAAGGGTGGTTGTGGTGGCGCCTGCAAGGGCGGCACAAACGGAAAAAGCGCCTGTGTAAGCGAAGGTGTTGAGTATGGTGTCGCCTGGTTGGCAGCGATCTCGCACTCGTCTTCGATTGTCCCTCTGGTCAAGAAAGATGCCTTGAGAGTATCCGGATTGGAAGCTGACGAGATAACGAACTCCCTGCTCCGAAATTTCGAAAGAGTTCTCAACGGGAGTTCCGGATATCAGAGCCGGTGATTTACGGTCCTTCTGATCAAGTCGCTTCCAGTATGTGGTTACCGCCGGAGCGAGGCTGGAAGCCCAGTCTCTGAGCTCTGGGAGAAGTTCAGGAAAAGATGTCGAGATCAGGCGCCGACCAGCGAATTCGTCAACATAAATACCGGGTAGATCATCTCCGATACCGTCCACAAGACGGAATGAATCGGTATCACCCAAAGACAGGGTTGATCGGATGTTCTCGGAAGTTTCTATCTTGCCAACCATGGGAGTGCCGGGATTGATCTTCGCGGTATCAGGGAGGATGCAGGAAATTTGCGGAAATCCTGTGGATCAAAGTGCTAAAACGATTGGAATCATTTTACGATCATCAATACTTCTCCGCGGATGAGCAATTGGAGGATAGAGCTGGCAGAAGCCACGCGAACCGGCAGGCTTCTTGAGGAGGCAGAGGAAAATATAGGCCTTCTTCTGGCCGGTAGCAGCGATCCTAGCGCTGAGGAAACGGTTTCGGAGCTGGTTAAAGGCGGGCATTGGGAAGAGTTGAATGACCGGTTCTACAGGACATTAGCCTTCGGAACGGGTGGAATGAGGGGGCGGACAATTGGAAGAGTTGTCACCGCCGCAGAGCGAGGTAGCCGGGGCGCCTCAGAACGGCCGGAGGTGCCCTGTCATGGTACGGCTACGATGAACTTCTATAATCTGAACCGGGCGATCCGTGGCTTTATCGCCTACTTGAAGAACAATCTGAATGATACGGGAGAGCACCGCAGGCCAGTTTTTGTGATTGCCCATGACACACGCCATTTTTCTGCAGAATTTGGTAGGTATTGCGGGAATGTGTGCGCGGATCTGGGGTGTGATGCTTATGTTTTTGACGGTCCCAGATCCACGCCGGAACTTTCTTTCGCGCTGCGACAACTGGGGGCAGACGGCGGGGTGGTGCTGACTGCGAGCCATAACCCGGCGCAGGACAATGGGTTCAAGGCTTACTACAATGATGGGGGACAGATCGTGGAGCCTCATGCGGCCGGCATCATGGAAGAGGTGAATAGTCTCGTGAGCGATAGCTACGAGGCTCTTGCTGAGCCGGAGAGAGGCACTGTCTACTCCCTCGGAAAGGAGATGGACGAGCAATACATGCTGAGATTGGAGAAGAATCTTCTGGCTCCGGAACTGCTCGAGGGACGTCCGGCAAAGGTGGTCTATACCAACCTTCATGGAACTGGAGGGTGGATCGTCGTCCCGATGCTACGAAAATTGGGATTCGAGGTCTTTACAGTGGCAGAGCAGGATTCGCAGGACGGGGCCTTTCCTACGGTGGAGTCTCCGAACCCAGAGAATGCCGCGGCTCTGGAGAAAGCCATTAAGCTGGCAAAAGAGATCGGAGCAGACGCGGTGATCGGGACAGATCCAGACTGCGACAGGATGGGAGTGGCAGTTCGTAATAGCGTGGGCGACATGCAGTTACTCACTGGCAACCAGATTGGAACTCTTCTGGCGTGGTATCGGATCAAAACTTACTGTGAAAAAGGTATAATAACCGAGTCGAATAGAAGCCGGGCGACTCTTATTAAGACGTTTGTTACAACCGATTTTCAAACTGCTGTTGCGCGTCATTATGGAATCGGCGTTGTGAATACATTGACGGGCTTCAAATATATCGGAGAGAAGCTCCGCAAATATGAGGAAGCCGTTCCTGCTGAGAAGCGGGTAAACTACAGCTCTCTCGATGAAGAAACAACCCGGGCTCTGCGACTGGAATACTCCCGGTTCTTCGTGTTTGGGGGTGAGGAGAGTTATGGATATCTCGGAAGTGACTTTGTCCGGGACAAGGATGGGAATGGCTCGGTAGTAATGTTCGCTGAGTTAGCTGCTTTTGCGATGAGTAAGGGGAAGTGTATAACGGATCTTCTAGATGAGCTTTACCAGCAGTTCGGTTTCTATCACGAGCTCAACACCCACATTGTATTGGACGGCGCCGAGGGGGCAGTCAAAATTGCTGGTCTGGCAGAGTCATATTCCACCGATCCACCATCGTCCATTGATGGAATAGATGTGGTGAAAGTCCAAGATTTCAGTCAAGAGGAGATCTTCGATGAAGAAGGAGACCGTATTCCGAAGACAGGGATGATCATGCTTACTCTTGCAGACGGAAGACGCCTCGCAATCCGCCCATCCGGGACGGAACCTAAGATTAAATTTTACCTCTTTGGGAGTGGGCCGCCTGAGCCAGCCGACCTTGAAGTCAGTAAGTCGGTGGTTCGGACGGCGGTCGAAATGCTCTGGCAGGCCGTGGAATCAGATGCGCGCAGCCGTATGGACTCGCTGGGTGCGCCGGAAACAAACGCCGAATAGGAGACCTTCAGAAGAGAAAGTCAAACCCTGCGCCAGGTGGCGGCGTATCCCCGGGTGTCGAGATGGATAAAGGTCGGATAGAGTCCAATGCCACCTCGGAAAAAGCCCTCTCTGCGTAATTGCAAAGCGGTGTCGAAAGCTTTTTTTGGTGAACAAAAATAGACAAGGTCCAGAGCCTGGTTCCGTGTGTGGTATGAACCCTTGACCGCTCCGGGGACTTTGGCGTTGTAGCTGGGACTTCGGTAACCTGAGGTGATCCTGCACAAGGGCGTCTGAAGGCGCTCACGAAGTTCGTCGGCAACCTTCAGAGTCGGGGAGAGTTTTTCCCAGAGTTTGACGGGTGGGAGCGTATTCTCGACTCCGTCCATTACGCCCCGGTGAGGATCAATAATTTCCTCGGCCGAGAGATGGCGAAGGCCAAGGCTGAGGAGGAAGTCTCTAAAGGACTCCTCCAGTTCGAGAGGGCGTCCCGTGGGAGGATTGGGCTCGGTCTCCAAGGGAGCGTCAGGACAGGACGGGGGCTCCTGCTGGTCCGCGAGATTTTGAGTAGGAGTGGGAGTGGGATTGGGAGTGGGATTGGGAGGAGCGAGAGTAACAAGGCCCTGTTGCTTAGTGGCTGCAAGGTGGCGGGGGAGATGGAGCAGTTTGCGGCCTGCACAGAGGGCGGATAGCGCACCGAAACCCAGAACCGAACCGGACTGGAGAAATCGCCTTCGCTGAAGGGTGGCGCGGGAGATATTCATGACGAACAGCCTACCGGCAAATTACTACGCCTTTCTTAAGTAATTGGAAGTCTGAAAACGGGGAATAGAGAATTGTGCTTGTTCCGCGGGGTGGCGAGACTCCGCTCTCGATGGGAATCGTCAAGTTGCTGTGGCCGTGGTGCGCAGTAGTGCTCTCAGGAGTATTACTGGCGCTCTGCTACGCGCCGTTTGACACACCTGCGATGGTTTGGATTGGGTTAATTCCATTGTTCGCAGCAGTCTGGGGGAGCGGAGGAGCGAAATGCAGGCCACGCGGCTTCGCTCTGGGATACCTCGCAGGCCTGAGCTTTTGGTTGATCAATCTCAAGTGGATTTCGGAAGTAGGGGCTATTGGGTGGATTGCGGTCTCCTCTTTTCTGGCTCTTTATTTTGCGCTCTGGGGCCTTTTTGCTGCAGCGGCAGGGAACCCTTGGAGGCAGGAATCCGAACCACTGGGAGAATCAGAGGAGGGTATCGCTGCCAAGGTCAGCAAGCGCCTAAGTGAAAAGAAAAGACGGTCGAGAAGGTCGTTTGCAGAGTCTCGCAGAGTGTTGATATTTGCGATTGTGAATGCCTGCTGCTGGTGCGGCCTGGAATGGGTTCGGGGGTGGTTTTTTACCGGCTTTGGCTGGAATGGTCTCGGGGTTGCCTTTCATGATCAACCGATCCTTGCGCAGAGTGCGGATCTGGTGGGAGTTTCCGGGCTATCGTTTCTGCCGGTTTTCGTCATGGGGGTGGTTGTTCAGGTGGGTCGGGGCCTGTATCAGGAAATTCAGAGCGGCCGGTTACGCGCTCATTGGGATTTTGGATGTGCGATGGTGGTTCTTGCGGGCTGTTTCGTCTATGGTGTGTGGAAATTGCATGGAGAACCTGAGGAGCCTTCCGCTCCTTTGAATGTGCTCCTCGTTCAGTTGAATATTCCTCAGGAGGCCAGCCAGAGACTCTGGTCCGCAGAGGATATATACAGGGGTTATGAGGAAGAAACCCTAGAGGCTCTTGAGAGCTTGAGTCTTGCCAATGAACAACGTGTTCAGGATGCGATGAAGGCGGGAGCCCTCGACCCTGTTAGTCTGGATGTTCCTGACTGGATCGTATGGCCGGAGTCAGCTCTTCCCGACGTCCTGTATTACGGAGAGAAGAACGAACAGGAACTCGGTCGGAGTTCGTTGTCATTAATTGAGGAGATCAAGTCTCGTGGTGAATTTTCACTCTTGTTTGGAATGCTGGAATATGAGGCCGAAAGGGTCGTGCCCTCTGCTCCGCTGACGAGAAAAGAGAGGGGGAAAGCATTCAATTCTCTGGTTGTGCTTCCCGGGGGAGAGAGTGTCTTCCGGACATACCGAAAACAGCACCTTGTTCTCTTTGGAGAGACTATTCCCTACGTTGAGCAGCTTGGAGTCCTGCGCTGGCTATGGGAAAAGTCGGCAGGAACCGAATATGGAGGGTCGTTCAGCGCCGGGGACCAGCAGGAGCCGATGAGACTGCCTTCGCCGTTGGCCGGGGGGGAAGAAGTCTCAGTGATACCAACGATCTGTTTTGAAGATACCGTTGCGCGTAAGATGCGAAAATTCGTGAAGGGAGGAGGACAGCTTATTCTCAACATCACGAATGATGGCTGGTTCAAGAACAGCGAGGCAGCTGCGCAGCATTTTGCGAATGCCAAGTTTCGCTCCATTGAGTTTCGGCGTCCCACGATACGTTCGGCGAATACAGGGGTCAGCGCGGTGATCAACAGCCATGGAACCGTATTGGACCTAAAAACAATGAAGAGACGGATTCTCCTCAACGAATCAGGGTCTCACCTGAGCCGTGGGTGGCTGTATTCCACGGCTCATGTCCCGCTTGCAGGGCCCTTAACACCCTATGCGAGATTCGGTGACTGGTTCGCTGCACTCGCCTTGTTGATAGCCGGGGGATGGTGGCTTGCCGGGCGAACAAGTCAGCGAGAGAAGGAAGATCAGAGGCAACTGAATGACGTCCGGTGACCCTTGACGCTTGAAAGTATGTCCGTGGGACAGTACCAGCGCTTCTGATGGCCGTTGGTGATGTCAGAGGCGTTCTGCAATACGTACCTATGTTCCGTGAGAGAACATTCGTCGTGGTGCTCGACGAGGGTCTCCCCGAATCTGCCGTTGCGGAGGCTCTACTTGATCTTAAGGTCCTCCAGGGAATCGGGGTGAATCTTGTGATTGCGGTTGCGGGTGGAGAAGAGTCGATCTCCGTGGTCGCGGATCGTGCGCTAGACCTCGAGATTAAATTTGCCCGGGTGATGGGAGAGGAAACAGCCGGTCCGATTCTAGAGCGCGGACAGGCGGCTATCGTCAATTGTCCCGCTGATGGGCCCCTTGGAGAGTCGCTGGCTGATCTGGGGGTTGAAATTGGCGCGGCGAAATTGATTGGACTCCTGAACGGTCAGGGAATTCGCAGGGATGGGCTGCCTCTTCGTGCGGTGCCTTGTTCTGCGCTTCCTGATTTTCTTGATGCTGCTGGAGGTAGCGCGCTGACAGGCGCAAAGTTACTGGAAGACGCCGCGGCAGTTTGCCGGGCAGGGGTGCCGAGGGTGCATATCCTCGATGGTCGCCAACAGGGCGTGCTGGCAGATGAGTTGTTCTCCAACGAGGGGGTGGGGACCATGGTGCATGCTGATAGCTATCGGGATGTACGTGCCCTTCGTGAAGATGATGTCCCCGAGCTTCTCGCGATGATAGGGAGATCGGTTCGCGCCTCTCATCTGGTGCCTCGCGATTACGAGGAGATCCTCCAGAAGGCCGATGATTTCCTCGTGTTGTGTGTGGACGACAACGTGGTCGGCTGTGTCGCCCTGCATTGTTACGGGCCTGATCTTGCGGAGCTGGCCTGTCTCTACGTGAAACAATCTCATGAGTGTCGGGGCTATGGAAAATTGCTCGTGCAGGCGGCTGAGGAAAGGGCCCGTGAGAGGAACATCCACACTGTTTTCGCACTGACAACCCGGGCGGTGACATTCTTTGAAAATCTAGGTTATCGGATTGCTGATAGCTCGGTTATGCCCGAGGACCGCGCAAGAAAGTGCGAGGAAAGTGAGAGGAGTTCCGCGGTTCTTACCAAGGAGCTCGCGTAGAACAGGCGCTCTTCGGAAGGAGGGGTTACAGGTGCTAGTTCTTACCGGGATCTTCAGGACACTCCGCCACGATTGTGTGATAGATAGAAAGGTTTCGAAGAGTCTGTGACCACAGTGAATGATCATGGTCTCTGGTGAGCAGATCTTCGGTGGGCTTAGCTGGTATCCAAGAACGATGACGAATTTCTCCCTCCAGTTGCCCCTTGGACCACCCCGAGTATCCGAGGAAGGCCCTGACAATAACCCCGGGAGTGTTGGCATGTTTGATGGCGCCACTAGCAGAAATACCTGTCTCAAAGCAGAGACTTGCACTTTCGGACCACCAGAGGGCTGCAAATGAGAGATTCTCGCGTGAAACCGGGCCGCCGAGGTGAACTGGGATCGTGGAGAGAGCTTCGAATTCCTCCTTTTGGAGAAAATCACCCACATGGTGATTGGACGGCTGATTCAGGATGAGTCCGAAGGCTCCCTCCTCACTACTGTGCTCTGTGAGAAGAATCACAGAGTGATGAAAGGGCCCTTTCCCTAGCGTAGGATCAGCGATTAACAGTTGGCCTTCGAGGCGTATTGGCGCGTCATAGCCTGTCGAATCAGCCATGAAAACAGAGTGAATGTAGGCAGAGGCCGCGTCAAGAGAGGTTCCAGAAGTGGGGAATCGGGCTGTGGGGGATGGCAATGATATTTTGGGGTTCAGGTCATGAGCATTAGCGACTAAGAGTCCTCTGTGTTCGTTGACCACACTAGAATCTACGCGAAGGCAGGGAACGGCGGAAACGGCGTAGTGAGCTTCCGGCGGGAAAAGTATGTGCCGCGCGGAGGCCCCGATGGCGGAGATGGAGCGCAAGGTGGAGACGTGATCCTGAGGGTGGATGGGCATACCGATAATCTGAGGGCGTTTCACTATAATCCCCGGATGGTCGCCAAGGATGGCGGACATGGGCAGAGCTGGAAGCGCCATGGAAAGAATGGAAAGCCTGTGGTGGGAAAGGTGCCGCCAGGAACATTAGTCTATCGCAGTCCGGCCAGAACCGTCACCGAGGCGGTGGAAATGGAGCGCTCTGGGGCAGGAGTAGATCTGGAGCTTGTGGCAGACCTGACATCCGAGGGCGACGAGCTCGTCATTTGCAAAGCGGGCGAAGGGGGAAAAGGGAACTGGCAGTTTCGGAGTTCTACCAATCGGACACCGGAGGAGTTCACTCTTGGGACCGAGGGAACAGAGGGGGTGTTTTATCTTGAGTTGAGACGCATCGCAGATGCCGGGATGGTGGGATTCCCCAATGCGGGGAAATCGACCCTCACGACGAAGCTGAGTGCGGCTCGCCCCAAGATCGCTTCGTATCCATTCACCACTCTGAACCCGATGGTCGGAGTGGTGGAGTTTGATGACTTCAAACGGTGCACGATTGCGGATATTCCCGGTATCATCGAGGGGGCTCACAAAAACCGTGGACTTGGTCATGAATTCCTGCGGCACATCACGAGGTGTGGACTCCTGCTATTCGTCGTTGATATGGCAGGAAGCGAGTGCCGGGATCCAATTTCGGATATCGAAACTCTTCGGAAAGAGGTCAAATTATATGACCCGGAGCTTTCCAAGCTCGATTGGTTAGTGGTTGCCAACAAGATGGATCTCGATGAAGCAGAGGAGAACCTGGCTCATTTCCGACAGCGTTTTCCCAAAGTGGAGATTATCTCAGTTTCAGCTAAGTTGGAGGAGGGACTCGGCGCGTTGCGAGGACTATTGTGTGAGCGGGTGGGGAAGAAAAATCAGTGAATAGACAGACGGAAGAAGCATGGCGGAGGTGCCAGTGACCCATGTCGGAAAATGAGAAAAATCTGGTGTTTGTCTATGGCACCTTGCGGAAGGAGTCTTCCAATCACTTCAGACTCAGGAAGGCGCCTTTTGTGAAAGAGGGATGGATTCTCGGGCGCCTCTATCGCATTGGTTGGTATCCCGGAATGCGGTTGGACGAGGAAGGGGTCCCAGTTCGGGGGGAAATCTACGAGATTGAGCGGGAAGCGCTGAGGGAGCTGGATGCTTTTGAGGGAAATGAGTTTGAGCGTCTGAAGGCGAAGGTGCACGCCAAAGGGGGCGGGGATTTCCATGTCTGGCTGTACGAATACCGTAAAGAAGTGGATTCCGACGCAGAGCTTTTGCCAGCGGACTGGGTGCATCACGAGAGGAAGATGGACCGCAAGGCTCATGCCCCATTCTTCAGTCTGGCTACCTTCGTCTTATTGCCAGCTACCGCGGCCTTGGGTGCGTTCATGACCTGGGCCGATCCCGACTCTTTCAGCAGGTTTAGCTGGATCTTGCAGGTTCTCAGCATCGCTCTTCCTCTTCTGGCCTTTCTTGCGGGTAGAAAAGCTCACGCTCGACGGGAGCGGTGGGCTGAAGGTGCTGAGGTCTGTGCGGCGGTGGCCTTTGTCGTCTTCTGTTTGATGTTGCTTATCCGTTTCTTTCCTTCCGCCTTCGAGGCGTTTCCCAATTAGTCGGTGGTAAGCACTTTCTTCTCAACTGAGGGGTGAGAGACGCTGTTGCGCTGCAGGAGCTAGCTCCCAAGGAGGCTTCCCATCGGAGCGTAGAGCTCTGTCTGTCGGGAGGTTTGCTCGACCAAGTCATCAGCAAGAGTAATTTTCCCTTCCTCAAAGAGGGTGATAGTACTAGATCCTCCGAAAGAGAAATAACCGCGTTCATCCCCGCGGTTGATTTTTTCGCCGGGAGTAAACGTCTGGGAAATTGAACCAACGTTCGTAGCGCCGATATCGATCATCACGATAGTGCCGAAGCGGCTGGTCTCAAGCTCAGTGATCATTCTCTTATTTTGCCACAAATAGGAAAGGTTGCGGCGAAGAGCAATGGGTGAAACAGAAAAGAGCGCTCCGTTGATCAGGCTGGAGGTAGAAGGAATTCCCTCGGCGGGGAAATGAAAGCGGTGATAATCGGTCGGGCAGAGGCGGGAGAGGACGAGGCTCCCTCGTGCGAATCTATTGCTGAGCTCGGAGGATCCAAGAAGGGAGGCGAGAGAGAAACGTTGCCCTTTGACAAAGACCGAGGTGATCTCTGAAATATTCGGGAAGCCGAGGTGCCGGCCGTCGCATGGAAAAGTGACGGCCTCTGGATCCGGGTCAAAGGGCCGGGCTTCGGGTTTAAGCCTCCGAATAAAAAACTCGTTGAAGCTCTTGAAGGATTCCTGAGGATCTGCGAACTCGGATGCATCGAGGCCGAATTCCTTAATAAAGGGGGCCACCAGCGCGCGACTCGCGGGGCGGCCCATCCGACGACCATACCAATGTGAGAAGAAAGGCTTCCTTATTACCTGCTGAAGTAAAGAGCCCCAGCAGGATTCGTAGGCGAGGCGTAGCCATCTTTCCCCGTAAACCTGCTCAATCTCAAGGGCTTCAGTCAGACGATTGTAGTATCGGATTGGCTCCACGGTGTGACATTGCCCCTTGCGTCGAGGGCGTGGCAAGATTAGGTGTCCCGGAGACCCTAACCCATATGTATTTTCAACAATCTGCGCCCTCAGTTGGTTTCACGGCTATTAGCCGGGTCCAGCGCCTCAGGGGGATGGGCCGAGTTCTCGGCTTTTGCGGCCTCTTAGCGATTTTGAGCGGATGCAAGCAGGCGGAAAGAGTGGTAACTTTGACAGAAGCAGATCGTCGAGACTTGGTTTTGTGGGACAAGTCCTATCCCGGTGATCTTAAAGACCAAGCCCCGCTGCAATGGCGAAGGGTACCGTGGACCCAGATGCGCTACTACAACTACCGCTTTGGGCCCGCGGGGGACGGTGAGATCTGGCTGAGTGTGGTGCCGAGTCGAGCGGCGGATTCGGTGCTCCAGAATATCAACCGATGGTATAACCAGTTCAGGATGCCCGAAATTACGAGTTTGGATGATCTGAAGCAAGAGCCTGCACTGCAAACGGCCGGATACCTCGTAGAGGCGGAAGGGACGTATTATGGAGGAATGGGCGCGGAACCCCGGGAAAACTCCAAGATGCTTGCTCTTGCGATACCGATCAGCCGGAATCTTGTGACGATCAAGATGGTGGGTTCTCCAGTGGACGTGGAGACAGAGAGGCAGCGGTTCCTTGAATACTGCAAGACTTTAGAATTTTCTGACGTAGATATTATCGAAACCCCTGAGGCAAAGTGAGCGATTCCCAGAATGAATCCAGATCCACGGAGGTGGACGAGTATTACGCCAAGGCTGGAGAGAAAGCCAAGGTTGGAAAAAAGGCTAAGGGGAGCCCAAAGTCCGTTTTCAACGAGAAGTCTGTGGCGAGCGAGAAATCTAAAGCGGGCAATAAAGCGGTAAAGGAGAGGAGTATATGGGCGTGGGCGTTTCGTGTTCTGGCAGGGTTCGAGGTCGCGATCATCTGCCTCCTGATGCTCTTCGCCGCGACCTTTTTTGGGACTCTCGAGCAGACGCAGGTGGGCCTCTACCAGACCCTCCAGAAATACTTTGATATGGAGGCTCTTTTCGTCATTCCCGAGCTGAATGGAAAGATCATCCCTCTCCCCATCCCGGGGACCTTCTGGGTCAGCGCGGTGCTTGTCGTCAATATGACTCTAGGGGGGCTGATTCGGGCAAGGAAAGGATGGAAGACCGCAGGAGTTCTGATTGCTCATTTCAGCATGATTTTCCTTCTGGTGGCGGGAGGTGTCTCCCAGATCAGTAAGAAGGAAGGGGTGATGCATGTGTATCAGGGAGATCGATCCGATTATGCCCGGAGTTACACGGAGCCGACCATCGAGATTTATCCGATTGGCGATAAGGGGCAGAGGGATAGGCCGTTCGTGGTAGATAGTAAGCACCTGACTGGACTCAAGTCCGAGGATTCCCTCACCGTTCGTCTGCCAGAAGAACTTCCTTTTGACCTAAAGGTCTCTGGGTTTCTGCGTAGTTCTGATCTTTTGCAGGTTGGGAGAGCCAAGGATCAGCATGAAGGGGAGCGAGTCGTAGATGGTTTTTTTCTCAAGGAGACGAAGCGTGCACAGCAGGAAGAGACCAACTTGACCGGGTGCTACCTCACGGTTCTCGACAAGGATGGCGTCGCGCTGCAGGAGATGGTGCTGCATTACAATGGAATGCTGTTTCCCACCCCGGTTACAGCCCAGGTCAACGGTGAGAAATACGAATTTTCCCTAACTCGCTGGATCTGGCCTATGCCTTTTGAAGTCGAACTGGATAAGACGCTGGGAGAGTATTGGCCTGGAACGCGGGATCCGAGCTGGTTCCAGAGTGATATCACCAAAGTCGAGGGGGACTTAAGAGAGGAGTATTCCATCGTGATGAACAAACCCATGCGCCATGAAGGGGTAACCCTCTATCAGGCCTCCTGGGCTCCTCCTGCGCCGGGTGGTCGTCCCAGTTCAGGTTTCGCAATCGTCCAGAACCCCTCGGATCAATGGCCTAAGTGGTCGCTCTACATCGCGTCCTTTGGACTCATGCTTCATTTCGGCATGAAGTTGACTCGATTCCTTGGATCCTCAATTCCCAAAAAGAAAACCCCCCATGCCTAAGAAAAGCTTCAACGGAGCCGCCCGATGGACAGGATTTGCGCTGGCGATCGTCGCCACGATCTGGATTGCCGTGGTCACCAATCGGGACGGCTACTCCAAGGAAGAGTATCAACAGGTAGAGGGATATTCAAAGTGGAATGAAGAGACCGTGGAGATCGCCAAGGGAATCCCTGTCCAGGATGGAGGCCGGGTGAAGCCGTTTGAGACGCGGGCGCAGTTCCTGATGTTGAAGCTGCATGGTGCACGCAAGATGAAGTTTGAGAGTGGAGGAAGGGAGATGAGTATCGGGCCGACCGAATGGCTCCTCGATATTCTTTTCCGGCCTGAACTCGCCCTGAAGATGCCGACCTTCCGAGTGGATGACTCGGAACTACTGGAAAATGTTGGCATGGAGGTGGAGAGCCGCAGAGATCGTTATAGCTATATCCAACTGGAGCCTTACATGCAGGAGCTAGGCAAGCGAGCAGGGGATTTGCAGAAGGAGATTCAGGCGAAAATGCAAGTAGATCCAGACTACAAATTTCCGGCCGGGGAATCCGATCCGCGCGCGCTGGCCAGAAAGATCATGGAGTATCAGGGAATGGTCGCCAGCAATGATTTCTCCAAGGGAGTCACCTTGGATGCCTCCGCTGAGACGGCTGATGGGGAGCAGATGAGTACTGTCAGCTACTGGGTCAAAGCCATGCCGGTGCTAGCAGCAGCCCTGAATCAGCAGGAAGTTCCTGATCACGTCCAGAAGCTCATCAATGAAGTGAGCTTCAGGCTGGGTCGCGGAGAAGGTGGCATCGAGTGGCTCCCTCCCTACGAGGCGAATGTGGTCCTTCCCCCCGGAGGCGAGGCGACCATCCACTCTGGAGAGGTGGTGAAGACCTTCGAGGTTAATTGTGAGTCCGGTCAGGTTGAAATGTTTGAGGGAAGCTCCACCTTGGGCACCCTCGAGGAGGGAGCGGGAGACAGCTATCCCGGTGCCGAACTGGTAGTAAAGAATACCGGAGAGGTGAGCGCTACCCTGAAAATTCAGGGGCGTGAGTGGATGTCTGCGGGGAACCGGCTGGGAGAGGTGTCGAGAGGTCTTGATATCACGCATTGGGAGCGCCTCTCCAATGATCTAAAGACTCTTGAGGGGCTCTGCGCTGCTGCGGAGGGCAAAGAGAGTGAGTTCGCGGAGAAGCTGGACGATTGGCGAGAGGAACTTGTGAGCCGTTCCTCTGCGCTGGGTGAAAAAGAGGGCAAGCTGGAATCGGAGGTCACGTATTATGAGAAGAACTATTTTGTGAGGGGTCTGGTCTGGTTTGTCCTCGCCTTTGTGGTTGCTGCTGTCAGCTGGCTAGCACCGGCCTCTGGATGGGGGAGGTGGACCTATCGTTTGACCTGGATTCTGGGTGTGCTGGGTGCGGTGTATCTTACCTGGGGAATCGTCCACCGCTGTATTCTCATGGAGCGCCCTCCGGTGGGGAACCTCTACGACACGATACCCTTCATTGCTGGTGGGGGCGTTCTCGTCCTGTTTCTTCTTGAGGCGGTCACTCGTCGTCGGATCGCTTTGGGTGCGGCCATTGCCGTGGGACTCCTAGGACTCTTTCTGGCAAGGGCCTTCGAGGGAGTTGACGCTCAGGATCACATGGACCCCCTGCGGGCGGTATTACGCTCTAATTTCTGGCTCTCGACCCACGTGATTATCATTACCCTGGGCTATTCTGGGGGCCTGATTGCGGCTGCGATGTCGCATGTCTTTATATACGCCAAGGCCTTTAGGCTCGACCGAACTGACAGGTCCCTCTCCCGGTTCCTTACCCGCTCGGTTTACGGGCTGGTATGCTTCACGCTGTTTTTTTCCCTCGTAGGGACCGTCCTGGGTGGGATCTGGGCTAACGACTCATGGGGTCGTTTCTGGGGTTGGGACCCTAAAGAGAATGGAGCGATGCTCATCGTTCTATGGTGTCTGATCATCCTGCATGCCCGGATGGGTGGCTATCTCAAGGAGTGGGGGATTCATATTGCCTCTGTTCTGGGAGCGATCGTCGTGGCCTTCTCGTGGTGGGGGGTCAATCTCCTTGGGACTGGGTTGCACTCCTATGGATTCACCGAGGGAATCGGTGGAGCGGTGAAGATGTTTTACTGCTTTGAGTTTGTGGTGGCGCTGGGGGGCATTGGACTAGCGATCTGGGAGAAAAAATCTCGCGGTAAGAAATCCGGCAGGAAGTGGCCAGAAGGCACCGATCAGCTACCTAACGAACAGAAAGCCCTCGGGTAGTTGAGTGATCTCTCGAAGAGGGGTTCTTCCCTAGCCAGGGGGCCAAGAGAGTTGACGACCTGCGAGAAGGTGCAGGTGGAGGTGGGGCACGGCTTCACCGCCATGTTTCCCATTGTTAATCACGACCCTGAACCCGTCTGCACTAAGGCCTTCCTGTTCTGCGATAAAGCGTATGCGGTTAAGAAGGTGTCCAAGAAGGCCCTGGTCGGAGGTTTCTGTGTCTCCGATCCGAGTGATGAGCTTCTTCGGAACAAGGAGCAGGTGTACCGGTGCCTGGGGCGCGATATCCCGGAAACACAGGCACTGGTCGTCCTCGTAAATGATGTCGGCCGGAATCTCACGATCTGCGATCTTCTGGAAGATTGTTTTTTCAGCCACTGGAAGGGTGCAAGGTAAAGAGAGTAAGAGCCGAGAGGAAAGCGTTCTGCCGGGGACCGTGCTTCTCTTTCCCTCCGCGGGAAGGCCGCTGCTCTCAGAGATCAATGGTGAGTTGAATCTTGCGATTCTCGGGGACAGGTTGCTGTGCGATATTTTGGAGAAAGGCGAGGATTTCCTGATGAATACGATTACACTCCGGGGTCCACTTAACAGCGCCAAGGAGAATTCGGGCGCTTTCGCGCAGCTCCGTAAAATGAAATTCCTCGGCTCCTCGACCTTGCAGGTCGTCAATTTTCTCCTGTAGTTTCTGGTAAAACACGAGCTCATATCCATTTCCGGCTTCCTTGGCGGCCCGGGCGATGGACAGGGTAATGGGAGGAGCGAGGGGCTTAAGGTTGTCGGCGATCGCATCGCACCCAATTCGGCGCAGCATCCGCTTCATGCGCTCGAAGAGGTCTTCCAGAGGGAGGACACGCCACGGGCATTTATGTTCGAGGTAGTGCAGGATACCATCCCGGATATCGTCAATGAAGGGGAAGTCAGAGCGGTCGCATGAGTGCGCAGCCCGTTGCAGGGCAACATCAATCCAAGCCGTGTCGTAGCTAGCTACCTGATGGTGGCCAACCTGCAGAACCGGTAATTTTCCAACAAGACAGATCATGATGGAATCATTCCTTGAACAGCCTCCTCTGCATGTGATCCCGCATAGCCCGATTCTCGAGGGACTGAATTTCGCTGATGAACTCGCCGACATTGTCGAACTGGCGATACACAGAGACGTAGCGAACATAGGCCACCGGGTCGATCTGGTGAAGCTTGTCCATAACCTCGGCTCCGATGAGGTTGGAGGGGACCTCGGAAATATGGTCCTTGTGAAGGTCGGCTAGGATCTCTTCCACTGCCCGATCCAAACGCTCCATTGAGACTGGCCGCTTTTCGCAGGCTTTGACAAGGCCCCTGAACAGCTTCTCCCGGTTGATGGCTTCCCGGCTCCCATCCTTCTTTACAACCCGGAGCTCCGTTCGTTCGATCTGCTCGTAGGTCGTATAGCGATACGTGCAATCGAGGCATTCGCGTCGCCGTCGAATCGTCGTCCCGTCCTTGGACATCCGGGAATCGACAACTTTGTCTTTGTGGGAACCGCACTGAATACACCTCATTGATTGCTCAGTGGGGAGTAAGGCTACCCAAGATGTGGTAGTGGCAAAGAAAAAAAGGCACTCTATTTCGCGATAGGCAGTAATTGTTACTGGAAGTCGGCAAATTAGTAAAATTCGGGGTAATTTTGGTCTCAGGTGAACAAGACTCTAAAAAACGTGCTCTGATTTACTGACAGTGATGAAGAACGCCTTGCGGAACAGAAAAGAACATAATCTGGGATCCCAAAGCAGTTGAAGGCCTCGGTGAGGACGGGGCTTGTTCGATGTCCTCGGAACCAGTAAATGAGGCTTATATCGACCATGAAAAAGACTATCGCAATCGCAATGTTGATCGCCCTCAGCTCGCTCGCTCACGGAGAGCACAACGTTCTGACCGGGGCTGAAAAGAAGGAAGGCTGGAAGCTTCTCTTCGATGGAAAATCCACATCGGGCTGGCACAGCTGGAAGACTAAGAAACCTCTGGAGGCGGGAGCCTGGGCAGTGGAGGACGGATCTCTCACTCTGATGAAGAAAGGAGCAGGTGATATATATACCTCGGAGGCCTACGAAAACTTTGAGCTCAGTCTCGAATGGAAGACAAAGGGTAACAGCGGTATTCTAATCCGTGTCAACCCGGAGGCAGGTGGACCAATCTACAAGGTTGCCCCGGAAATGCAGATTGAGCGCTCCAAAGGAAAGAAGAGTACGGATGCCGGAGGCCTATATGCCCTCTATCCGATCGCGGTTGACGGGGAGAAAAAAATTCATCCTGAAGGATGGAACACTGTTCGGATTCGGATGGTCGACGGTAAAGGAACCCACTGGTTCAACGGGCAGAAAGTTGCGGAGTATCACATTGGGAGTGAGGATTGGAACAAGAAGGTGGCGGCAAGCAAGTTTGCGACCTGGAAAGGTTTCGCCGAAACCAAGAAAGGGCATGTCGGCCTGCAGGATCATGGAGCTCAAGTCTCCTTCCGCAACGTCAAGATCAGAGAAGTCAAGTAGGAGCCCAATCTGCGGGCGGCTAGGTTTTCTGAGCCATCCATGAGGGAGTCTCATGGGTGGCCTTTAGAGCCGGATCTTGAATAGGTCAGGAATTACTATTACCCATAGCCTCTATCCCTATATTTCGAAGCGATGACTGAATACACTGCAGAAGTTGCATTTCGCCCCAGCGATGATGCTCTGGCGTATCTCCCTGAGGGTCCCTGTCAGTATGGAGAGGGTAAGCTGTCCTGGGTGGCTATTCAGCACGGGGGAGAGTCCCGGGAAGGTTCTATCAATGTCCTTGATCTTGGATCGGGGAGCAACGACCAACATATTCTCCCGGGGCGTCCGGGGTTTGCGTTTCCGACAGAGGATAAAAGCGTATTCCTCGTTGGCCTTGAAAGGAAGGTGGGGTTCTACAATATCGGATCAGGCCAATGGGTCGCTCCCCCAGGAGAAGTAAGGGGTGAGGAGGATGGCACTATCATCAACGATGGAGTCGCCTACCGAGATGGAGTGATCTTTGGAACTAAAGACGTGGAATTTACCGATCCCAAGGCTTCATTATATCTCTGGCTTCCTGGAATGGAGGAGCCTGTTAAGCTGCGGGGAGGTCAAACCTGTTCAAATGGAAAAATAGTCCTGACTCGGGAGGGAAAGGAATTCCTCCTCGATATTGATACGCCAACAAAACTCGTGGTAGAATACCCGCTCGATGGTGACGCCCGGCAACTGGGGGAGCCACGGACGGTTCTGGATTTGAGGGAGGTTCCTTCCTATCCTGATGGGATGGTGATTACTCCTGACGGGCGGAGTGTCATTATAGCGATGTATAACCCTGAAAATGTGGAGGAGGGTGAGGCTCGTCAGCACAGCCTCATGGATGGGGGTCTGGAGGCATTGTGGAAGACCCCTGGATCCCCACGGGTGACATGCCCGTTACTGATGGAAATCGGAGGAGAAACGCACTTGTTTCTGACAACGGCAGTGGAGCACATGCCAGAGGAGGAGAAGCCTCAACATCCCAATGCAGGCTGCCTCTTCCGCTCCACGTTTCCAACTCGGTAGCCTTTGAAAAACCCTCTGTTTCCGGGGCTGGTCAGGCTTTCTGGAGAGACCCCAGGAGTGTCAGAAGAAAGTCCAGCATCTCTGCCAGTGCGTCGCGATAGGCGGACGGATTAACAAGAGAGAGACTGTCCCGTGCTTCCTGCAGTAAATCGGTGGCGTATTGCAGGGACCTTGCAATCGCGCCTTGGTATTCCGCAATGCCGGCAAGAACTGTCAGATCGAGCTCCTCCTGCTGTATAATCCTTTTCTGAAGAATCTCCCGCTGGGTATCTCCCGCCTCTTCGAGCAGGTAGAGCATGGGAAGAGTGAGTTTTCCCTTTTCGAGGTCCGTACGAAGGGTTTTTCCAAACTGCTCTTCAGTCCCCACCAGATCGAGGCAGTCGTCGTAGATTTGGTAGGCGGTCCCAAGCTTCATCCCGAAGTCTTTCATTGCAGCCCTAACCTCAGGAGAGACCCCAGAGATGTAGGCGGATAGTTCTGTGGCGGCCGCGAAAAGTGCGCCCGTCTTCATTCCGATGATGTTGAAATAATCCTTCTTAGTGAGAGTAAGATCGAACCGCCTCTGAGTCTGGAGTATTTCACCTTGGCAGACCTCTCGGGACGCGCTGGCTATGGATCGTGAGAGAACGAGATCATCAAACTCCGTCGAGAGCATCAGAGCATGAGAAAACAGAGCATCTCCCAGCAGGACTGCCATTCCGTCTCCCCACTTGCAGTTTGCAGTCGGCATTTTACGTCTCGTGTTTGCGCCATCGATGATGTCGTCGTGCACGAGAGTGGCCATGTGGATGAGCTCAAGGATCGTGCCAAGCTTGAGATGGTCGTCGCTGAGTTGCCCAGTTGCGCCTCCGACAAGAATACTGAGAGCTGGTCGGATACGCTTGCCTGCGGTGTCGCAGATGTAGGAGACATAGGGTGCCACCCCCGGGTCAAATTTCCGAACTTGGCTGCTCAGGGACTGTTCCACCAAGGCGAGCTCTTTTTTGATCAAGTCGGAAGAGGCCGCTGCTACGCTCCCTTGCTTGAACTTGGACGTGTCTGGCATGGTCTTTTGGTAAAGGGACAGTCACACAGGAAACAATGTGGGCAAGGAATTTCCTAAATTTTCGAAAAAAATTGAAAATCATTTAGCATTGTGTGTCCGGGAGGTCTGTCGTTGCATCCCAACGCTATGACAATTACGAGAATCGGCCTTCTTTTACTGTTCCCTGCTTTGGCGAACGTAGCCTCAGGAATAGAAGTTGGGGAGAAACCCAATACCCCAAAGCTTCCCGGGGTGCCCTATGTCGTTCACGACGGAACTCGTCCTCAGCCTGTCAAAGTCAAGAGTGGAGGTGCCGTCTCGGTAAAGCCACCCTCGGATGCGCTGGTGCTGATCGGGGAAAAAAGCTCTGAGACTTGGGAAGGAAACACATGGCCAATTGCTGATGGGGTGATGACTGTGGCGAAGGGTGGAGGAGTTCGATCGAAGGCCGCTTTTGGAGATTGTCAGCTGCACCTGGAGTATCGAGTGCCCGCCGGAAGGAAGGTCAAGGGGCAGGCCGGCGGGAATAGTGGGGTCTTTTTGATGGGTCTCTACGAGATCCAAGTCGGTGAGAGTCATACTAATCAGACGTATCCTGACGGGCAGACTGGAGCGATTTATGGGCAGGCACCCCCAAGGGTGAACCCCTCTGCGCCGCAGGGGGAATGGCAAAGTTTTGATATCATCTTTGAAGCTCCCGAATATAACGATGGGAAGGTCGTTTCGCCTGCAGTGATCACCGTGGTGCACAATGGCGTTCTTGTGCATCACCGTAAAACTTTACTCGGGCCCACCCGTCATAAGGCTTTGGCCTCTTACCCAGCCAAGCACCCCGAGAAAGCGCCGATCAGTCTTCAGGATCACGGAGACCCAATCCAGTATCGCAATATCTGGGTGAGGGAATTAGGGGAGTATGACGCTGCCGCTAGTAAGTAAGAAATAGTCCCCTCAATTTTTCGATCTGGCTGCACAATATTCGCAGATGGCTTCGCTTGCTAGAGCAAGAACTCGTCCATAACAAATCATCGTCTCGAGAAGGCCGTGCGGGATTCAAGTTCTTACCGGTGTCATCTTTCCACCAATTAGAATTGCCCAGAGGCAGAATACAGCTAACCATTTAAACATGAAAAAGCAGAGCGTGCGAAATGCCGTTATTATCGTCGGAGCTCTCGGAGTTCTCGGACTTAGTGGGTGTGGTGATAGTGTCACCAAAGCTTCGGTTGCGGCTGGCGGAGTGAAGGAGATTGCCATTAAGGTTGCGCCGGGCAGTTCTTCTCCTGCCTCAGTGGCTGGTTATGAGGCGGTTGCAAGGGCAACGGGATTTGCCAGATACATGCCTGCAACGACCCATGCCTACATGGGGATTTATGATGGGAAGGGTTTTGTAGACGAAATCCGGAAATCCGCGCTCCTCAAAATGGCAGAGGATCAGCTTGGGGGTGGGCTCATTCCGGAGAACCCTGATTTTGAACTGAATCTCGAGGAAAACCCTCAATTGCAGATGGCAGCTGCCTTACTGGGGGAAGAGATTTTTGTGGGTGTCGGTAATGGAGCCCCGGGGCAGGTAGCAAACATGGTTGCTTTCAATGAGTCCTACAGCCGCCAGTCGGTCAAGATGGCAATGAAGACCTTGGAGGCTACTCTGGCAGGGGAAGAGGAGTTTGGAGGAATGGAGGCCCTAGCACCACTTCTCAGTGGTTTGCTCAGTGATCCCAAGGGTGGAATAGGGATTGTTGAGAAAGCCCAGATGCCACCAGTTACCTTCGGATTCAAGGTTAGCGATGAGAATCTGCGCGGACAATTGTATGAGATGGCAGCTCAGGGTATTGGGGCAATGCTCGAGGGCATTGGGCCAGATGGCGAGGGTTTCGCGGAAGCGGTAAATGTGGAGCGTCAAGGCTCAAAATTCACGGGGATCAAGATTAAGGGGGAAGAACTGGTGGCCTCTATACCACCGGATATGAAGGAAGGAATGGCACAGTTCATGGATGCAGCCACCGTGACGAGGCTGATGAAAATGCTTGAGTCTAAGAACCTGGTTGTCGCGATCGGGGTTCACGAAAGCTACCTCGTTGCCTTCATGGGATCGAGCGCTGACGACCTTCAGATTGCAAAAAGCGCTGCGGAGTCTTTGCTCTCTCGCCCGGAGGCGGCTTTCATGAAGTCATTTACCGGGAAAAGATTGGTGAGCGTTGTTACCATGTCGGAGGAACTTCAGGAGAGCTCCAAGGGGGTTTCAATCTTGGGAGGCCTTGCTGCAGGCGTGAAAGAGGGATTGGCAGCCACGGATGCATTTGGTGACTCGCAGGACCTCGAAGTCCTTCTTGGGCTGATCACGGAGCAGGAGCGCGCAATTTTGGACCTGCACAGGCACACGCCGGGGGGAAGCGTGACCTTTCTGGAGGACGGCCTTAAGATTGAGATCTTTGGTGGTGCAGAGCAGCCCAGCCTGAATCTGAACACTGCCCGTAGCTACTCTGAACTCGGGGCACAGGACGATGTGCTTCTCTTCGCGAACTGGGTCAATGATTCTGCCTACAAAGACAAGGTTCTCGAATATCTAGAAACCCTGGGAGAGACGGTGTATCTGGTTGCCAAGCAGGCTTCATCCATGGAGCTGCCAGAGGGAGTTGTCCCTCTGGATATGGCAGAGGTTGAGGGAATCCTTGGCATGTTCGATGAGCAGATCCTTCCTCACTTTCTGGAGTTGTGGACTGGTGTCCGCGATGACTTGGTCGCGGGCCTTGGTGATGAGCGCGCTGTGATTGTTGATCTGAAGGGGGCACTTCCCACCGTGCCGGGACTTCCCCAGCTTCTTGCCGATGAGGGTAAGGCTCCCCGCATAGCGGTAGTCGCTCCGGCACGAGATAAGGAGCGCCTCCAAAGTTCCTGGCAGAATACGGAAAAGGCGATCAATGGGATTATCAAGATCGTGGGGGACATGACTGGAGAAAATATTCCCATGCAAAGGCCAATGAGCAGCGAGAAGAATGACCTGAAGACATGGTTTTTCCCGTTCCCATTCCAGACCGATGACTTCGTCCTGAATATCTCATCCGACGAGAAAAACGTTTTCGCCTCAACCTCAAAATCCTATGTGCAAAGTCTCGCTGCAACTCTGGAAAAAGTGAAAGCTGAGCCTGGTAAGAAGGGGGCCTACTTCCATTTGGATCTAACCGTTCTTAACGATTATCTGGGGGATTGGATCAAGTTGCTCGAAGAGGAGCAAGGAGCGATCTTCGGGGAAGGGTCGCCTGATGCGGAGGACCTGATGCAAATGCTCCCAATCGCCAAGCAGGTTGTATCGGCTCTCAGCGAACTTAAGGGAATCAGCAGTCATACCCGGAATGAGGGTGGTGCCCTGAGGACCTCTGTTCATTTCAGGACAGGTAACTAGGAGGTTATCGGTGAGGGTTCTGCCAAAATGACCACTTAATCTCCCGGAGTGAGGGTGTGCAGGTTGGCTAAAGTGACATGAGCTGATTTCCGCTGGTAAAGGCTACGCCTAGGGGATTAGAGTGTCCCTATGGCAAGATTGATTGTGCCTCAGGAGGACGAGCAGGAGCTCGGCGTGGCACAATCTCAGAACGTGGAGCTCCAGCTGGCGCGCCAGCGGCAAAGGGATACTGTTCAGTCGGTAGTTAGTTCTATAATCCTTATTGGTTTGCTCATAGGGGTGCTGGCGCTAATTACGATTCTCTCTCTTCGGACGGAATCTCCAACAATCGTCACATATCAAGCCCCCATGCCCGAGCAGGAGCGTGTCGAGCGGCCCGAGGTAAACCAGAGAGCGAGGCCTAATCCACCAGGCCAGAAATCATCGCGTGCTAAGGTGATTGCCTCTCAGGCGGCGTCACCGATATCTGTACCAATCCCTGACAACCCCGTGCCCGAGGGGCCCTTTGGCATGTCGGATGAGATTGGAGAGGGCTGGGGAGATAATGAGGGAGACGGTACTGGAGGTGGAGGAGCCTCCTTCTTTGGTAGTTACAGAAAAGGAAAGCGAGTGGCGTATGTTGTCGACTTCTCCGGGTCGATGGGTTCAACAGCAGCAGGGGGAGGGACCTTTGCTCAGGCGCTTAAGAAGGAATTAACGACCTCGATCACTAACCTTTCCTCGGGAATGTATTTTACGGTGATCTTCTTCTCCTCGCGCGCGTGGAATTTAACGACGGAGGGTGATGATTATGTAGGGAACGGGTGGCACGGCCTGGGAGAGCCGCCGCACACCGGATGGTATCCAGCCAATGAGGGAGTTAAGAAGGAGGTCATCAATAAGATTAATAGGATGCCGGTTGCAGGAGGAACGATGTGGTATCCCGGCCTCAAGATGGCCATGACCATGACGCCGACACCAAGTATCGTATTTCTTCTTTCGGATGGGGAGCCTCGTGATGGAGATGAAATATCCTTTAACATGAAGCAGCTTAATCCGGGGGGAACGCCGATCGACACCATCGCTTTTGAAGTGCCTGGATCGCCTGCTGGGCGCCTTATGGAAATAGCGAAGGATACGGGTGGAAAGTTTGTCATGGTCCACAAGGGTGAACGCAAGACGGGAAGGGCCGCCGAAGCCCTCACGGATCCTAAATACGATTGAAGGGGCTTTGTGCTGTCCCGATTGGGAGCGAGCCTAGGAGTTCAGGCTGTCCAGCACTGCCGCCGCAAGAGGAAGGTCGCCCGAAACGGTAACTTTTGGGTTCGGCCGCTGATTTTCTACGAGCTTTGTGGCAATTCCGATCGCTTCCACAGCGGACACCTCATCTGTCACTTGAATGTCGCGCTCCTTTATCAGGTTGTAGGCGTCGGAAAGCATATCGAAGCGAAAGGCTTGAGGAGTCTCCATTATCCAAAGATTTTCGCGGGATAGAGACTCGCTTGTGAGGCAATGGCTATCGCTTCTCTTCAGGGTTTCGGTCATGCGGCGAGCTAGCGCAGCAGCTCCCTCATCCCGGGCTGTCCGGACGACGGCATCAATTTGACCGGGCAATATAAGAGGGCGGGCTCCATCATGAACGGTAATGTATTCAGGCTTGGAGGGGAGAGCTTCCATGCCACGGATGACGGAGAGGTAGCGCTCCTCGTCCCCTTCGGTTCTGAGGACTGGCTTTCCAGTTCCAGGAGTCAGCTTTGCGAAGCGCTCCGCACTTGTGACTACCACAATCGTATCGATCTCCTCAGCCTCCATAAAGGCATCGAGGCTCCATTGCAGAACCGGCTGTCCTTTTAGCATAGACAGCATTTTGTCGAAGCCCATTCTCTGGCTTCTGCCGGCTGCGACGATAATTGCGGCACAGCTCATTATTTAGGGCAGACCATGGTTCGGTATAAGGGGTTGGTATAAAATTTGAGGAAGGAACGATCCTAGGCGAGTTGGTTCATCACTGCCTGTGAAAGGGCCTTGCCATCTGCTCTGCCAGCGGTCTTTTCCTGTAAGACTTTCATTACCTTACCCATATCTGCTCTCGAGGAGGCATTGCACTCAGTAATTGCTGCATGAACGAGCCCATCAATTTCCTCTGGTGAAAGAGGAGAGGGAAGATATTTCTCAAGAAGAGTTATCTCGGACTCTTCTTTTTGGGCTAACTCCAAGCGGCCTGCCTTATTGAACTGGTCCATGGATTCCCTGCGCTGTTTGATCTGCTTGCGGATTATGCCTACAATTTCTCCTTCCTCCAGGGTAGCATCGGCTCCTCCTTTCTCGATCGCAGCATTCTTGATCGCGCTCTTAACCGCACGGAGAGTATTGAGAGCCATACTATCCTTGGCGCGCATGGCGTTTTTCAGGTCTTCTGTGAGTCGGTTTGCAGTGTCAGCCATGGTGGGGAAGTAGAATTTTCAAGCGGTAATTTGCAAGGGTCAAGTTTTGCAAGCAGCCCCGTCCCCCGGAAGGAGGATTATAAGAAAACTTGAAACTTGAAACTTGAAAGAGGGGGGAAGAAGAGCCTTCTTCATGTCGTGCGTGCAGGAAGTTTCTATCTCGTCCTAGTTGGATTATCCTTGTGCGTTGCAGGAGTAGTATTTGTTGCGCTTATGTGGCGAAGTTTTGATCGAGCGTCTGACCAGAGGGCGTGGACCGAGGTGCAGTCGACGATTATTGAGTCTAGAGTTGACCAGCGTCAGATTGGATCGGAGGTAGAGGTAGAATATGGTTTTTTTGTGGCTTATGGGTATTCGTATGAAGGAGTGGCTTTCACTTCGGAGCGATACAGCCTGCGAGGTTCTCCCTGGAGTTCTTCGATGGAGAGGTCCCAGCGGCGGGTGGATCAGTTTCCTGTGGGCTCGGTAGTCACCTGTTTCGTTGATCCCGTCGACCCTGCCTTCTCGGTTCTGAAGCTTGATTCCAAAGCTCCGGGTTATTCCCTTTGGTTCCCAGCAATCTTCATCATTGGAGGCCTTGGCATGATCGTGGGTGCCATCCGGGGAGACCTCATGCTCAAGCGCTCGCAAGTGAGAAAGGACTGAGAATATCCTGTTGAGGGTGAGGTTCAGCTAGAAGTTACTTTTACGAGGAAGCCCTTGCGACGCGCAGAGGTGAGCATCCCGTGAAGCAGCCAGAGAGATGCTCCCAGAAAAAGTATGTTTGTAGTAAGAGCACATGACATCTGGCTCATAGGGAAAGTACCAAACTCGATAACTTGTCTCATTCCTTCAAAGACGTGTGTGGAGGGCAGAGCGTGCGCGACAGGTTGCAGCCACCCCGGCAGGGCAGAAACCGGATAAAATACTGCTGAGAAGGGCTGAACCATGAAGGGTATTGCCCATGCAAGAGACTCAGCGCCGTGACCGAACCTCAGGATAAGGCTGACAGAAACGAGACCAAGAGCCCAACCGAAGAGAAGGAGGTTGAGATAAAAGGGAACCAGAGCGAGCTCGAGATTGAAGAGATTGAACTGGTAGGCGACGATTGCAATCAGAGATAAAATCACTCCAGTGAAGATCACCCGGCACAATCCAACCAGAAACATTGCGCCGACGTATTCGGTGATTCTAACCGGTGCCGCAAAAATGTTCAAAAGGTTGCGGGTCCACACATCCTCAAGGAAAGAGATCGATACGCCCTGCTGTGAACGGAACAGTGCATCCCAGAGAATGATTGCCCCGATAAGATAGGTGATCGTTTCTGGAAAGTTACCAGATCCCTCGGATTGAAGATATTTTGTCAAAAATCCCCAGACGAGAAGCTGCACGAAAGGCCAGAACACGAGCTCGATGATCCGCACCGGGTGACGGGTGTAGAGCCAGAAATAGCGCAGGGCGATTGAGCCAAGGATGCGAAAGTTCATGCAGTCGGATCTGTGGCTGTTGATCGCCACCTGATGACGATCTTGTAAGCCACGCGAAGGGTGGATTTGAAATTCAGGCCAGAATCTCCTTTACGACCCGGGCCTCTTCTACACCGGTGAGCCGTTGGTCCAATCCTTGGTAGCGGAAGGTAAGCTTCTCGTGGTTAATACCAAGCTGGTTCAGGATCGTCGCATTCAGATCACGGATATGAACTGGATCCTCCAGAATGTTATAGGAGTAATCATCGGTCTTACCATGCTCGTAGCCCCGCTTGATGCCCGCTCCGGCCATCCACGTAGTGAAGCAGCGGCCATGGTGGTCACGACCGTGATTATCTTTTGTCAGCTTTCCCTGTGAGTATATCGTCCGGCCGAATTCGCCACCACAGATCACAAGGGTATCATCGAACATGCCTCGCTCCTTCAGGTCCTTGATCAATCCCGCACATGGTTGATCGATATCCTCACACTGCTGGCGCAGTTTTGAGGGCAGGCTGCCATGCTGATCCCAGCCGCGATGAAAGAGCTGCTGGAAACGTACTCCTTTCTCGGCCATGCGCCTCGCCAGCAGGCAATTACGTGCAAAGCTTCCGGGCTTCTCCACGTCAGGGCCATAAAGGTCTTTTACGTGTTGGGGTTCGTTGGAAATATCCATCAACTCTGGCACTTCGGCCTGCATCCGGAAAGCCATCTCGTACTGCTCAATCCGTGACTGAGTTTCCGGGTCGGCGAACCTCTTGAATGTCTCGCTGTTAAGATCCTTAAGGCCATCAAGCATCCCGCGACGCGCATCTCGATCGATGCCCGGGGGGTTGTTCAGGTAAAGTACTGGCTCTCCGTTACTTCGTAATTTCACTCCCTGATGACTGGAAGGAAGAAAACCGCTCCCCCATAATCTGTCATAGAGAGCCTGTAGTTGCCCGCGCCCACGAGAGATCATGACAATATACGCTGGCATGTTCTCATTCACGCTACCTAGTCCATAACTCAGCCATGATCCCATGCTTGGCTTACCCTGCTGCTGAACCCCGGTATTGATGAAAGTGATCGCAGGATCATGATTGACCGCCTCAGTATTCATGGTCTTGATTATCGTGATATCATCCACGACGCTCGCAGTATGAGGCAGGAGGTCCTTGTTGACCCAGGTTCCATGCTTGCCGAAGCGCTCAAACTCAAACATGGGAGCCACGCAGGGAAAGGACTTCTGCCCGCTCGTCATGCCGGTTATACGCTGACCCTGGCGAATAGAATCAGGCAATTCCTTACCATGGATTTCCCGTAATGCCGGCTTATAGTCAAAGGTGTCAATGTGCGATGGCCCGCCCGGGAAAAACAGGTAAATGGCACGCTTTGCCTTGGGAGCAAAGTTTGGGAATCCCGGTAAACCATCAGCCGCCTCTGCGGAACCAAAGATACCCGGGTTCCAGAGACTGCTCAGGGCAGCGGCGCCCATGCCGTGTCCGGTATGTAACAAAAATCGACGCCGTGTTGGATCGTAATGCATTTCTTGCTGGTATTTAATACTTAAAGGATTACCCGCGTGTCAGGGTTTCATCCATATTCAGGAGGAGCTGTCCAACCACCATCCAGGCGGCATGCTCGACGGCATCAATTGTCTCATCGCGGGCGACTTCGCCAACGGCGAGAAACTCTTTCGCTTTATTGGGGTTATCCCGGAATCTTTCTAACTGATCATCAAGGACTCTCTCAATCACCTTAACCTCGGGTTCGCTTGCGGGGCGGGACAAGGCCAGTTTGAATCCATAGTCTATCCTTGAGGCCGTGTCGTTACCTCCCTCCTTGATCAACCTCTGGCCGAGAGAACGAGCGGCCTCAACAAATTGCGGGTCGTTCAGGGTAACGAGAGCCTGAAGTGGCGTATTGGTAATGGGCCGTTGAATCATGCATTTTTCGCGCGTGGGAGCATCAAAGATTAACATGTTTGGCATCGGCGCAGATCGCTTCCAATAGGTATACATCGAGCGGCGATAAAGCTTCTCACCATTGTCTCGTTTATACCTTAGGCCCCCATTGAGAGACACTTCGTTCCAGATATTGGGTGGTTGGTATGGCTTGACGCTTGGTCCGCCAATCCTTTCTACCAGCAGGCCAGAAAGGTCCAATGCCGTGTCACGAATAAACTCACCCTGCAGACGAAAACGTGGGGACCTCGCAAGCAGGATATTCTCGGGGTCAACCCGGGCCAACTGCGGCGTTAAACGGGACGTCTGGCGGTAGGTTGCTGAAAGAACTATCTGTTTTATCATACGTTTGACATCCCAGCCACTCTCCACAAAATCCACGGCCAGCCAGTCGAGCAACTCCGGATGACTAGGCGGACTCCCCTGATTTCCAAAATCATCAACCGATTTTGTCAATCCGCGTCCGAAAAGCAGCGCCCAGTAGCGGTTAACCGCAACCCGGGCAGTGAGCGGGTTTGAGCCCGAGGTAAGCCACTTCGCCAACCCGAGTCGGTTGGAAGGGGCTCCCTGTGGAAGTGGTGGCAGCGCGGCCGGAACCCCCGGATGGACTACGGCATCAGGTCCATCCTTGATTGGCTGGTCATAGGCGCCACGATCGAGAATATAGGTCTTACGAGTCTTGTTGGCCGCATTGTCCTGCATCACCATCACACTGGTGCCTTTCTGGCTCTTAATCCCGGCTTCCTCCGCCAGAAGCTTGCTGTGTAGTGAAATCAGTTTCTGGTATGCCTTGTCCTCGGTGGATAAAAAGTAATCGAGCAAAACTGCTTCCTGCTCTTTCGTACGGCTTGCAGCAGCAGTAGCGAGGATTGCCTTGATCGGATCCTCACCCAGTCGCTGAATCTGCTCTTCCGAAAGGTCCCGGTTGTAGATTCGCAATTCATCGACTTCACCAATGTAATTTCCCTTGCCTGATCGACTGCCGATTTTAAAGGGTGTCTGCGTTGCGATAGTATCCTTGAGTGAATCCTGCTCCACCTTGTTGCCCGAGAGCTTACCATCGATAAAAATCTTAACGCCTGCGGCCTTGGATGAACCGTCATAAGTAACGGCCACATGGTGCCATTTGTCTGCCGTGAGAGATTCTGCCGACATCACTTTGAGGGCATTTCCTGGCCAGCTATTGACAATATGTGTGCCCACCGTGCGATTCTGGATCCAAAAATCATAGCCTCGGAAAGCCTGGCCTTCGTCTATACGTGCAATCACTGCACCGCTACCGTTGTTCGGAACCTTTAACCATGCGGCAAAGGTAAAGGGCTGGTCGCGTTCCCGAGCCGGCCAAGAATCGAAAGAAACCGCACTCTTTCCATCAAATCGGATCCCCCCGTGGGCACCACGCTTTGCGGGATACACCTTGCCGCCGATGTGTCCGACTCCTCCACCTACACTAGCCTTGATTTGTTTCCCTCCACGCTCATCTAATGGAAAGAAATGGGCCAGGCCGGCCGGCTCAGGAAAGGTGTCTCCTGCGGACTGTTCTGCGACGTGCAGCCACTTGACGTATTCCGACATCGCTGCCTGTTTATAGTCGCTCATCTGTTTGTCACTGGCATCGATTGCTTTACGTAACTCAGCCAACTTTCTCGCCTGTTCGCGGGGTGGCACATTGACGACAGGCGCCTGATTACCTCCTCGTGTTTGCATTCCCGGGTCGGTGGTATTGTTGAAGTAGGCAAACATCTGATAGTATTCCCGTTGGGTAATCGGGTCATATTTGTGGTCGTGACACTGGGCGCACTCCATCGTTAGTCCCATCCATACGTTGGCGGTGGTTTTGACCCGGTCGACGACGTATTCTACCCTTAATTCCTCAGCGAAGGCGCCACCCTCATCGGAGGTAGCATGGTTGCGGTTAAACCCGGAGGCAACACGTTGACTAACAGTCGCATCAGGAAACAGGTCGCCAGCCAGTTGCTCGGTGGTAAACTGGTCAAAGGGCATGTTGGAGTTGTAGGCGTCGATTACCCATTCACGCCACGCCCACATATCGCGCGGGCCATCCGCGTGCATTACCGAAGAGTCTCCATAGCGTGCCGCATCCATCCATGCCAGGGCCATTCGTTCACCATATCGTTTCGTGCCGAGAAGACGATCGACCACCTTCTCATAGGCCTGAGCCGACTTGTCATTCACAAATGCTTCAACGTCGGAAGGTGCCGGGGGCAGACCTGTCAGGTCGTAGGTCACTCTGCGGATCAGAGTGCGACGGTCCGCCTCTTCTGATTGTTCAAGGCCTGCCTTTGCTAGCCCACCCAAGATAAATGAATCCACGGGGTTATTGACCCGCTGACTTTGCGTTTTAGTCGAGGCTACCTTAGCCTTTGCCGGCGGGAGGAAAGCCCAATGCTCCTTGTATTCTGCTCCAGAGAGAATCCATCGCTTTAGCAGTGCTTTCTGTTCCGTATTCAATGCCCTGTGAGAGTTGGGCGGCGGCATCACCTCATCCTCATCCTCTGAGGTGATCCGGTATAAGAACTCACTTTCGGCGAGTTTCTCCGGATTAATCGCTCTGATTCCTTTGTTCAGTTTGATCGCTCCTTCGCGAGTATCGAGTCGAAGATCAGCCTTACGGTCGGCTGCATCTGGCCCATGACAAAGGAAGCAATTACTCGATAGAATCGGACGGATGTCGCGGTTGAAGTCGATCGCATCTGCTGCTGTGAGTAGTGGACTTGCGCAGATGATAAAAAGGAGCGAAATATGCTTGGGCATGAGCGTGGATTTTGAAGGTGCTGAATTCCGGCGGTGTTGCCTAGGTCATGATATCCTCGATCACGTGGCCGTGGACGTCGGTTAGACGGTAGTCACGTCCAGAGTAGCGATAGGTGAGTTTCTCGTGATCCAACCCCATAAGGTGAAGAATGGTCGCCTGAAGGTCATGGACGTGCACGCGCTTGTCGACAGCCGTGAGGCCAAATTCATCGGTTGAGCCATAACTCATGCCACCTTTCACTCCGCCACCGGCCATCCAGACGGTATATCCGTAGTGATCGTGATCTCGTCCCTTTTTGCCCTCTGAGGTGGGGGCTCGTCCAAACTCGCCGCCCCAGACCACGAGAGTTTCATCAAGTAACCCACGGGACTTCAGGTCCTTGATGAGGGCTGCAATACCCTGATCGCAGGCATCTGCGAGAGCCTTGTGTCCGCCTGGGATATCTCCATGTCCGGTATCCCACGCGATATCGTATCCGCTGATGGAGTGAGAAAGTTGGACACAGCGAACTCCTCGTTCCACCAGACGACGGGCGATCAGGCATCCCTTGGCATATTCCGTGTCCCCGTAAAGGTTGCGGGTTGCTGCCGATTCCTTTTCGATATCGAAGACATCCGGAACCGAGAACTGCATCCGAAAGGCCATCTCCATGGCTTCAATTCCAGCCTCAAGTCCTTTGTCGCGCTCTCGGCGCTCGAGATGCATCCTGTTGAGTTTGGTAAGGAGGTCGGCCTGCTTCCGTTGCTCTGTTCGGGAAAGATTGCTGTTCTTCAGATTACGCATTGCGGCATCTGGTGTCATCTGCTCGATGTTCACGTAAGCGCCTGCGTAGGCTCCGGGCAGGAACGAATTTCCCCAGTTGGCAAGTTTACCGCGAGGTTGTGCGCGCGGGGACATTGCTACAAAGCCGGGGAGGTCTTCATTTTCACTTCCGAGTCCGTAGACGAGCCAGGATCCCATGCTTGGTCGATTGGGCTGAAGTGAACCGACATTAGACATCAGGATTGCTCCAGCATGTTCCGGAATGTCCGTATGCATCGAATGGACAAAGCAGAGATCATCAACGACCTCGCCGACCTTGGGGAAAATATCGCTGACCCATTTTCCGCACTCGCCATATTGCTTAAAGCCAAAGTAGGAAGGGGCGAGTCCGCCCTTGGTGTTGCGGAGGGACTTGCGATCTACGAGTTGGGGCCTCTGGCCAGCATACTTTGCAAGAGCCGGTTTGTAGTCGAACGTATCGACTTGAGATGGGCCGCCAGGCATAAAGAGTTGAATGACGTGCTTGGCCCTCGGTGCAAAGTGGGGAGCTTTGGGGGCGAGAGGACTCGGCTCCGCCACCGAGGCGGTGGCAGCTCCAGCCCTACCCGATCCGGCCTGCTGAAGGACCCCCGCGAGACCAAGAGTGCCGAATCCCGCTCCCATCTTCCGTAGAGCCTCGCGCCGGGAGAGCTGGCCATTGTGCAGGGTGGCAAGGGCCTTACGGTAAGCGGCTTCGTGTTCTTGGAATTTCATTAGTCAAGACGCCATTGCGATACTTGTTCAGCATCTTTCATATCAGAGAAAAATCCAGTTTCTTTGCAGGATTAAACTCTACCTGCCGGTCGGGGTGGGCGGCAAGGCAGAGAATGTCACCCGATGCGCGTAGCTTACTTTGCGCTTCCCTGAATTTTTACGTTTTTCGTGTCTGAGATTTCTGTTTCAGCCGGTAAGCCAACATCCATTTATATGCTTGTCTGATGCCCATGTAGTCGCCCAGGTAAACACAGTCCATCAGAGGAGGAGTGAGTTTGGCCACGCGCGAAAACCGGTTGCTATCAAGAGCTGATCCGTAGATGTTGCACTCTATCCACCTGCGTCATGGGAGAGCGGGTAGCGGGGTGGTGGCTCTGGCCTCGTCTGGGAGAGGCTTTGCCTTTAAAGTGAACTCATTCTACCTGCATGAATTCATGGGTTCCGAGGAGAACCTGCGCATATCGAGCCCACGCTTTCTCATTATCTCCTGCTTCAGAGAGATAGTTCAGCCCTGCTTGCTTCTCGCTTGGCTCTGGTCGCCGCTGAAACAGGATCGAGTAAGCGAGATCAAGTCGAGTCGCGTCATCAGGCGCTGACTGTCGCAAGCGTTGAGCGAGGCTTTCCGAACGGGCAATCATAAAGGGACTGTTGAGGATAAACAGGTATTGCTGAGGAACTGTGCTTTCCGTGCGTGCTGCGCTGGAGGAGCGCGGAGCGGGAAAGTCGAAAATTCGAAGAAATTCTTCCGAAATCGATCGATCGAAGTTCCTGCTGATTTTTCCGTAGATCGTTCGGCGGGTGCTTTGGAGGACATGCTCGTCCGGAGCCCCGCCTACTTTTGAATCAAGGTCTCCGCTGACGGCGAGGAGGCTGTCTCTCCAGGCCTCGATATCAAGCCGTCGGGGGTTCATGCGCCAGAGAAGGCGGTTGTCTCCATCCTTGGCGAAGGATTCGGCAGCATAGGTTGTACTTTGCTGCCAGGTGCTCGACAGCATGATCTCGCGGTGCAATTTTTTCATAGACCAACCAGTTTCAATGAAGGTGGCAGCCAGCCAGTCGAGCAGGGCCGGATGGGTTGGTTTTTGTCCGATCACACCGAAGTTGCTGGGAGAACGGACCAAGGCACGGCCAAAGTGCTGAAGCCATATCCGGTTTACCATTACCCGGGCCGTGAGAGGGTTACGAGGGTCGGCAACAGCCTCTGCCAATTGTCTGCGGCCTGACCCATCGGTAAAGTGAGGACGTTCAGGCCCCGCCACGATTTCAAGAAATTTGCGGGGAGCAACCGGTCCCTTTTTTCGCAGGTCTCCCCGAATCGCTATGTGCATATCTCCACTGCCTGATTCGCCGAGTCCATGTGCACTTGCGGGTTTGGGGGGAAGAGCGGATTTAATCTTATCGAGTTGGTTTCGCAGGACCTTCAGCTCCTGAGACGCAGATTCGGAGAGCTTGGACTCGACGTCCTTACGCGATACTTTCAGTTCCTGGGATTTTTGTTCGAGAAATTCGTGTATAACTTTTTCCTGAGCCTTTATCCCGGCTTGGATCGTAGTGAAGACATTGCGCTCCGCCTCGCTGGCGACTGGGATATCCCGAGTCTTCGAGTTCCGGAAAATGCCCGCGATCGCATAATAATCAGCGGCAGTGATGGGGTCGAATTTATGGTCATGACAGCGTGCGCAGGCTGCAGTGAGAGCGAGGAAGGCGCGCGAAAATGTATCAACCCTGTCTGCGAGGGTTTCTGCCTCAGCCTGAGCTTTGGATTCAGGATCTCCACCGTCCGAGGTGTAGGTTGGGCCTACCGCGAAAAAGCCGGTCGCCAAGGCATGTCCTTCACCGAGAAGGTCTCCTGCAATCTGGTGTTTTACAAATTGATCGTATGGAAGGTCAGAGTTGAAGGCATTGACTACCCAGTCGCGGTAGCGCCATGCGTTGGGCAGAGGCTTGCTGTCCTGGGATGCTCCCATTCCGTCACTGTAGCGGGCCACGTCGAGCCAATGTCTACCCCAGCGCTCCCCGTAATGCGGAGATTCAAGCAGTCGGTCAATTACCCGGGCAAAAGCGCCGGGGGCCGTATCTTCAATGAATGCCTCGACCTCTTTGGGGTTGGGGGGGAGTCCCGTAAGGGTGAAGTAAGCGCGCCGGATGAGCGTACGCCTGTCGGCGGGGGGGGCGGGCCGCACACCGCTACCCTCCATCCGGGCAAGGATGAAAGAGTCAATCGGGCTAAGAAGATTTCTATCTGTAGATTGCACTGGAGGTTTGGGCTTGTTCAGAGGTCGGAAAGCCCAGTGCTCCCTGCGAAACTTTTCAAAATCGTATGAAGCATCCTTTGTGGCAACCTTGCTGCCGTCTTCTGGAAGGGGAGATCCCAAGGCAATCCAAGTCGCGAGGTAGTTCACCGCTGTTTCAGGCAGTTTCTTTTTTGGAGGCATTTCAAGGTCCTCGACCTGGTAGCGGACCACCTTGATGAGCAGACTTTCGTCGGGTTTTCCCGGAACGAGCAGGGCCCCACTGTCTCCACCACTGAGAATCCCCGCTTTGCTGTCGAGATAGAGCGATCCCTTCAGCTTCGAGGCCTTACTCGAATGGCATTCGTAGCAATGAGTGACGAGAATCGGCCTGACGTGATTTTCGAAATAGTGAATGCCCTCCTCGGTTGGAGGGGCGGCTCTAAGTAAGCTGCCAGCAAGAACGCCAACGGCCGCAAGGACAGCAAGCCTTGAGATAAAGCCGCTAGAGGAACGAAGCATTGGTTGTAATCTTCAGGCCGGACCAAGTCCCAACGACGGGCTACTTATTCCAAGGTGCCCGCTCAAGGGAGTCACGGTATTTCATTGCTGCCTCAGTACGAGATCGAACGTGTAGCTTCTCATAGATGTGCTTCAGGTGAACGCGAACAGTTTCGACGCTGATCGAGAGTTCAGCGGCAATTTCCTTGTTTGCAAGACCTCGGGCGACAAGTTGCACGATTTCAGTTTCACGCTTGGAGAGGTTAAAGGCCTGACTTGCCTCGCTACTGGCGGGGCGATGAAAGGCTTCGACGACGAGCCGAGCGATCTCGGCTGACATTGGCGCCCCTCCTGCGCGAACTTCGAAGATCGCACGACAAAGATCATCGGGCGAAGCATTCTTGAGGAGATAGCCGGAGGCCCCTGCCTGCAGGGCATCGAAAATCTTCTTATCATCGTCGTGCACGGTGAGCATGATCACGTCGATGTCGGGGTGAGTGCCCTTTACCTGTATTGTTGCTTCGATTCCAGACATCCCCGGCAGGCTGATGTCCATCAGTATAACATCAGGTCCACCGTTCTCGATGGCCTTCAAGCCATCCTCGGCGTTTTCCCAGACACCAAAAGTTTCGATGCCGTCCATGGCGTCGACGATCTTTCGAACAAGTTTTCCGAGCGCTGGAGTGTCCTCAATGACGGCGACCTTGATGGGTTCTCGATTAACGGTTGGCATAACGGGAAGGGGAAGGGTCGCCCCGGAGAGGAATCAGTTCAACGCAAAACCACCGGTATTTCCGGGAAATTGGAGATAGAGGCAGCTTTGCCGTGAAGAGAGAGCAGTCAGGCATTGCGAGGAAACGGGTCGGGACCGGCTTCGGAACGCCCGGAAGGAGCTTCTCTTCCGCAGGGTCAGGACAGTAAGTCATGAATCACCTTTGACTCCCGGGTCAAGCTGGTGAGGCGTTTGTCCGCGCCTCCGTGACGATGGGTCAGCTTGAGATGGTTTATGCCGAAAAGGTGAAGCAGGGTTGCGTGGAAGTCGTTTACGTGAACAGGGTTATGAGCGGGTTCCCAGCCGATGTCGTCTGTTTCCCCGTAGCTGAAGCCGGGTTTTACCCCACCGCCAGCCATGAACATGGTGAAAGCGTTGGGATGGTGATCGCGTCCGGTATTGGGCTTACGGCCTGGGCGATTTTCGCCAAGGGGGGTGCGTCCAAATTCTCCTCCCCAGACTACAAGAGTCTCGTCGAGGAGGCCCCGTTCCTTGAGGTCAGTGATCAAGGCGGCTACCGGTTGGTCACTCATTCCGGCGTTAAATTCAAGTTCGCTGTCGAGGTTGGAGTGCTGGTCCCATGATGCGTGAATGAGGTTTACGAAGCGAACACCTCGTTCCGCAAGACGTCTGGCCAGGAGGCAGTTTCGCGCGAAGGTGCTCCATGTGCGCGAGCTGCCTTTACCTCTTCCTCCCGTGGCGGGGTCATCACGGTTTAGTCCATAGGCTTCTATAGTTTGCTCAGATTCACCTGAGAGGTCTGCGAGCTCAGGTGCGGCGCTCTGCATTCGGAAAGCCAGTTCGTAGGCTGCGATCCTGCTCTCAATTTCTGGATCGCGGATAGCGTCATGAGCAATCCCATTCAGTTTACGCAAGGCATCAAGTCCCCGTCTCTGAACTTCCGGAGAGATGCCGTCGGGGTTACGAAGGTTGAGAACAGGTTCATCACCGTTACGGAAACGCACTCCGGCAAAGCTGGATGGAAGGAATCCGCTTTGATAGAGGGTTGCGCCTCCGCTCGATCCACGACCTGCCAGAAGAACGACATAGCCTGGAAGGTTTTCATTTTCACTTCCCAGTCCGTATGTCAGCCACGAGCCGATCGAAGGAAGTCCGAAGTGCGGTTCTCCACACTGCATCATCAGCTGTCCGGGATGATGATTAAACTGAGTTGTGTGCATGCTTTTGATCATGCAGAGGTCATCTGCACAGGAGGCCAGATGAGGAAGGAGGTCCGAGAACCACAGGCCGGCCTGCCCATGCTGGCTGAAAGCTCGTTTGCTTCCCATGAGGGTTGCGCTTTCCTTCTTAAGAAAGGCAAAACGCATCTTCTCAAGGATCAAGGGATCCATTTTTTTGCCATCGAGCTCGTTGAGTTTCGGCTTGTAGTCGAAGAGATCCAGTTGGGAAGGAGCACCTGCCATGAAAAGAAAGATGCAGCGTTTTGCCCGGGGAGCAAAATGGGTGAGGGCGCTTTCGGCAGCACGGGCATCTGACCCAAGCATATGAGCGAGTGCGAGACCGCCCAGACCGCTGGCGGAGGTGGCAAGGAAATCTCTTCGAGTTCGGAGGTAAAATTCTTCAGGAGATATCATGGCGAGGATTCTGCCTAGGGGCAGGTGATGAACTCGTCGAGGTTCGTGATAATCCGGACGGTAGCCGTCCAAGCGGCCAGGCTGGGCTTACTTTCACCACAAAGCTCCAGTGTCTGGTCGGGGTGATCAAGGTAGTGTGAAAGGTTTTCCTTGAGCAGGCCGAGGGCAATATCGAGCTCCTTGGGTTCCGGGAGCCGGGACAGGGTCAGTTTGAAGAGATGCTCTAGCCTCTGCTGGTTATTAGTGAGAGCAGGGTTCTCTTCGATCCGCCGTGCAAGGGCCTGACTCGCTTCATGAAAAACAATGTTCTGAAGAGTAGTTAGCGCCATGAGAGGGGTGTTGGAAACGTTTCGCTGGGTAATCGAGATGTTAGAGTCTGGGCAGTCAAACGTCATAAGGTTTGGAGCCGGTGCGGTACGTTTGAAGAAGGTATACATCCCCCGTCTGTAGCGGTTGCCACCCTTGCTGACATTCCATTTGAAGTTATTAGCGAAGCTTTGCGCTGCAACATCTGCAGGAATAGGAGGGAATTGGCTTTCTCCCCCCGTCTCTGTATTCAGGAGGCCTGCGACGGAAAGGTGCAGATCCCTGATGATTTCAGCTTCCACACGCTTGCGGTTCTGCCGGTGAAGGAGCCGGTTGTCAGGGTCGCTGCCGGCATACTCCAACCGGTGTCTTGATGATTGACGATAGGTTTGGGAAGTGACGATTTTCCTGATGAGTTCCTTGCGGCTCCATCCTTTTGTAATGAAGAAATCCGCGAGCCAGCTCAGTAGTTCAGGGTGTGACGGGCTCTGACCCTGAGAGCCAAAGTTCTCCGGTGAGGGAACAAGCCCATTCCCGAAAAGGTGCAGCCAGATAGTATTGGTCGTGACCCTCGCCATAAGCGGGTTGTCCCGGCTGATGAGCCACTTGGCCAGATCCATTCTGCTGGGATTGTCCGCGGGAGATTTCAGAGGGTGAAGAGAGGAGATTCCTCCTGGTGGAATAGCTCCTTTCTCTGTCTCGGGTTGCAGAAAGTCCCCCCGATGAAAGAGGTAGGTCTTCCGTTTGCCATGTCCCGTCATTACTGGCGCTTTCAGGGTCTTCCCCGTGTCGAGAGAGACCTGCACCTCTCCTTCGTCAGCTTCATTGAAAAAGGCATAGATACGATAGAAGTCGGCCTGAGTGAGGGGATCGTAAGGGTGGTCGTGGCACTGTGCGCATTCGAGGGTGAGCCCCAGCCATGTCCGTGTTGTAGTGGCAACCCGGTCAATGACGCGTTTTACCCTGTCTTCTTCCTGGTCAGTCCCACCCTCTGTGTTCCGCAGCGTCTGGCGATGAAATCCCGTGGCAAGATGTTGTGATGGGTCAGCATCTTCCAGAAGGTCACCTGCGAGCTGCTCGATGGTGAATTGGTCAAAAGGCATGTCCTCATTGATGGAACGAATGACCCAGTCGCGCCAGAGCCATGCGTTGGGGCGCGGATTGTCTTTTTCGTATCCGTCACTGTCTGCATAGCGAGCCTGGTCGAGCCAATGGCGGCCCCATCTCTCTCCGAAGTGAGGAGATGCGAGGAGTCGGTCTACTTCAGAATTCAGGGCAATTTCCGGATCCGTCTGCCAGGCATTCAGGAACGATTGCAGTTCCTCTACTGTTGGAGGGAGACCTGTGATGTCGAGACAGAGGCGTCGGAGTAATGTCCCGGGCTTGGCCGGAGAAGAGGGGGTCAAGTTCTCTTTTTCAATTCGATGCAGGATGAAGTGATCGATTTCGTTGACAGGCCAATCTTGCCTCTGGACTTCCGGAGGTGAGGTTTTCAGGAGAGGCAGGTAGGCCCAGTGTTCGGGCCAGTGTGCGCCCTGTTTGATCCAATTCTGAATGAGTGTGATTTCCCTTTTATCGAGAGGGCTTTTCGGGGGCATACGAAGGTCGGAGTCCTGATGAGTCAGACGGAGAAAGAGCTCGCTTTCTTCCGGCCTCCCCGACATGAGGAGCGGTTCACCTGACTTTCCCCCGGCCAGCGCCAGGGTGCGGCTAGTCAGGTTTAGGTCGCCCCGTTGCTTGACTCCCCCATGACATTCGGCGCAATGCTTGTTGAATAATGGCTGTATATCCCTGTTGAAATCTACGGGCTCTGCTCCCCCGCGCACGGAGGCGGCAAGAATCAGGGCAAGAGAGATGCAGGACGTGGAGGCCAGTTTCAAATAGACGCCTTGGGTTTGCTTCAAAAATGGTGATTTTTTCGGAGTAAACAAGAAGCTTTCCACCGGACCTTCAAGCCGTCAGGCTCCTAGGGTTCAGCGAACGTAAGAACCCATGGGCATCTTTACCAGCGATCAACTTGCAGCATTTAACCGGGATGGATACCTGCTTGTCAGGGGGCTATTTGGTGAGGAGGAAATCAGGCTTCTTGGGGAAACCGCCCGAAATGATCACGCAATGGACCAAGCCTCTTCCACCATGGATGACGGAGAAGGCAACAATGTCAGATTGTCCCTTTGGAACCATCCAGGCGACGGAGTGTATGGAATGGTTGCACGGTGCAGGAGAGTTGTGGACGGGGTGGAGGAAATTCTCGGAGACGAAGTTTACCATTATCACTCCAAGATGATTTTGAAGGATGCCAAGGTCGGAGGCGCCTGGGCGTGGCACCAGGATTATGGCTACTGGTATCAGAACGGCCTTCTGTTCCCCGACCTTGTGAGTGTCATGATCGCAGTGGATCCCGCTACAAGGGAGAATGGCTGCCTGCAGGTTTTGCGTGGCTCTCACCGGATGGGGCGGGTGAACCACACCCTTTCCGGTGAACAGGCTGGCGCTGACATGGAGCAGGTAGATGAGGCCCGCCGGCGCCTGGAGACAGTTCATTGTGAGATGTCTGCGGGCGACGCCCTCTTTTTTCATTCAAATACCCTGCATTGTTCGGCGGCAAACAATTCCGATCACTCTCGGTGGGCATTAATTTGCTGTTACAACACAAGAAGCAACGATCCTTTCAAGGACTCGCATCATCCCGGATATACGCCGCTCTCTAAAGTTGATGATGAGATGGTGCTCAAAGTGGGACGGGACGATGCGCAGCGCTCTAGTGTGGCCTTCGCAAACCTGGTTGACGAGGACCAGAGTGCGAAGAGTCTCTCAAGCAAAGATTCGTGACAACTAGTGAGCAATGCCGATAACCCTTACCGCCAGAGAGTTACCACCGGATATTAGACACAAGCCCATATATCAGAATCATGAAACTTGGAATTATCAACAGCGCGTTCGACCAAGCAGGAGTCGATACGAAAACAGGACTAGAACATATTGCCCGGATCGGTTTCGACTCAGTGGATATTTTTACTGAAGCGATGACCATTGAACAGGAAGAGATCGATCTTATACAAAGGACATGCGACGATAATGATCTGCCCATCGTGTCCACCGTGGTCGTTTCAGCTGGACTGGTTGACTTTAATGATCCGGTTCGGGATTATCATGTGGAGAGGGCCAATCGATTCGTGGATCTCGGACAGACCTTCAATTCAAATAATCTTCTGCTGGTGCTTGGAGAGTATATCTGGCAACGGGAAGTGATTCCACCCGAAGCGCAGTGGGAGTGGGGTGTGGAAGGAGTGAGAAAAATCGGTGAGTATGCTGGCGAGCGAGGCATGGAGATTGCTCTTGAGCTTGAACCGTTCAGGCTCAGCCTTCTCAATAGCGTTCCCAAGATGGCTCAGTTTATCGATGACTGTGGTCTGCCTAACGTGAAGGCCAATATTGATATCAGTCATCTCGTCCTGGCGGATACCCCTCCCGATGCTCTCGAGCTTCTCAAAGGAAAGGCAACTCATGTACATATCAGTGACTGTGACGGTAAGGTGCATGGAGACCTTCCTCCCGGGCGGGGAGTAGTCAAATTTGCTCCTTACCTGCAAGCGATCAAGGACCTTGAGTTCGATGGAGCTGTTTCGCTGGAGCTGGAGTATTCACCAGATCCCGAAAAAATCGTTGAGTGGGTTGAGGAAGCTTACAACGCCACGGACAGTCTCATGGAGCAAGTTGGACTACGAGGATAGCTCGTCTCGTGATAGGGTGAGCTGCTTGAAAGAATTTCTAATTGCCTCGAGTCGACATGTCCGAAGATGATGATTATGGATTGAGTCCAACCAAGGAGATCGTCGAGATCGATCCTCCAGAGGTTGATTACAGGCCCTCTACGCCGAGAAGCTATCGGCCGAAGATCGCGATGATTGGGACTGGTGGAATCAGCGAATTTCATCTGAAGGCCTATCGCAAGTGTGGTTATGAAGTTGTCGCTTTTGCGAGTCGGACCCGGAGTAAGGCCGAGGCCAAGCGTAATGAATTTTTCCCGGAGGCTGAGGTTTATGATGATTATCACGCTATTCTGGAGCGGGAGGATATAGAGGTGCTCGACATCACACCGCACCCAGCTGATCGATTGCCGATTGTGAAGGAAGCTCTCAAGGCAGGAAAGCATGTGCTCAGCCAGAAGCCCTTCGTGCTCGACCTGTCCGAGGGTGAGGAATTAGTTCGGATCGCGGAGGAGAATGGGGTCAAGCTTGCCGTGAATCAGAATGGTCGTTGGGCCCCTCATTTCTCCTACCTGCGCAATGCTGTGGCCGGAGGCATCATCGGGCGGGTCACTTCGTTGGATTTTAACCTGCAGTGGGACCAGACCTGGATCAAGGGAACGTCCGAATTCGAAAGCATCCACCATCTCATCCTATTTGATTTTGCAGTACACTGGTTCGATATCACCAGTCAGATCATGGTTGGCCAGGAGCCAGCTCGGGTGCTGGCTTCAGCGGTGCGCTATGATGAACAGGTTTACCGTCCTCCTGCTCTGGCAGCCGCGATCGTAGAATATCCCGGGGCCCAGGTGCGTCTCTCCTTCAATGCTCATGCTACTCTTGGGGAAGAAGATGTCACCACCGTAGTGGGGACAAAGGGAACGCTGCGTACGCGGGGACCGGGGCTCAACGAACAGCCTGAGGTGGAAGTCTACCTTGAGGAAGGGCAGTGCACAGTTCCCTTGAAGAGTTGCTGGTTCGATGCCGGTTTCGAGGGGACCATGGGTGAACTGCTGTGTGCCATCGAGGAAGATCGTGAGCCGAACAACTCTGCGAGGAGCAATCTCAAGTCACTGGAATTGTGCTTTGCGGCACTGTCTTCGGCCGATACGGGTCAACCGGTTGAGGTGGGTTCAGTGCGGACCGTTTCAAACGGGCCGTCCTAGTTTTGATCCTGAGCGGTGCCGAAATTCTTCCTCGTCTGCTCCACCAGTGGGGCGTTGAAATCGTTTCCCTCGTAGACGAGTAGTCGGTAGCGGTAGCTGAGGCTCTCTCCCATGGCGATCTTGATATCGCCACGTCTTGCAAGGGCTGGACCTACTCCAAACTGGCCGTCGATACGCCAGAGGGTGGGGTAGCCGGGATTGTCTGGATGGTCGATCAAGACGATGTGGGCCATCTCCGTCATTCCCTCGATTTGCATGGCGAGGTCAACCCATTTGGCTGATTTGCCTTCCCCCTGCTGGTTCTTGTGCCCCTCGCTGTTGAGGCAGGCAGCCTTGATGCCCCGTTTCCACGGCATACGCAGGAAGAGTCCCCCGTAGGAATACTTGCCAATAGTGACATCCTGCATGGCGGTGCCAGTCCACTTAAGGTCGAGAATGTAGTGGTCCTTGCCCGGGATGTAATTCCACTGCTGCCGGTCTCCCAGCATTGGGGTGCCTTTGCCATCAAGAAGCTGGGAATGAAATTCCATGAAATTATTACCCAGGCGATTTTTAATATGTTTCCAGTAGTCTCCCTTGTAGTTGTGGAAGAAGTCCCGCTTGTTGATCCGGGTTTGGCCCCAGTAAAGGCCGGTCTGGTGCTTGTGGTGACCAGGTGAAAACTGGGTGAGGACGTGTTTGCCGTCGGGCGAGCGAAGTGGGTGTATGTAGGGGCGAGTGTGATCCTTGCTGTCGCCTTGCTGTATAATGACTGGTCCATCCGAGGTATGGGGAATCCGCGCGGGTCCTTTGACTTGGACGGTTATTTCCGCCGTGCAGACGCAGGTGAGAAGGAACATCAGAAAAATTGTTTGAGTCATGGTGGTATCAGGTAAGGATTTCTTTCACGGGATGGGCCGGCTCTACGCCGGTGATTTTTTCATCGAGTCCCCGGTAGGGGAAGATGAGGCGGTTGTGGTCGATGCCTAATTGATGAAGGATGGTGGCATTGAGATCCCGGATATGAACCGGATCCTTTGCTACACTCCAGCAGTAGTCGTCGGTCTCTCCGTGAGTGATTCCTCCCTTGATACCACCTCCCGCCATCCAGATTGAGAAGGCCCGACCGTGGTGATCTCTGCCCGCCCCCGAGCTGTCCAGCTGGCCTTGTTGGTAGACGGTTCGACCAAATTCTCCTCCCCAGATCACCAGTGTTTCGTCGAGCAGTCCTCGTTTCTCCAGATCAAGAATGAGTGCGGCAGAGGGCTGGTCGGTGTCTTGGCATTGACGGGGCAGCTGGGACTGCAGTGCGATGTGCTGGTCCCAGCCGCGGTGGAAGAGCTGCACACAGCGAACGCCACGTTCTACAAGACGGCGAGCCATGAGGCAGTTGGCAGCATAGGTGCCCGGTTTTCGGGACTCCGGACCATAGAGGTCGAAGGTGGAATCGGGCTCCTTGCTCAAGTCGGTGAGTTCCGGAACGCTGGCCTGCATGCGGTAGGACATCTCGTAGGCCTGAATGCGGGCGAGGGTTTCCGGGTCACCAGTCTGCTGTGCGAATGCCTGGTTGAGCCTCGCAAGATCATCGAGTTGGCCACGTCGTTGAGAGCGCTTCACTCCCGGGGGGTTGTCCAGATAAAGGACAGGATCTGCACCGGCTCGCAGCAGAACTCCCTGATGTTCGGAGGGAAGAAATCCACTGCCCCACAGGCGGGAGTAAATTGGCTGTCCCGGGTTTTTTCCTGTGCCCTGGCTCAGCATGACCATGTAGGCCGGGAAATTCTCCGTTTCGCTACCCAGCCCGTAGCTGAGCCATGCACCGAGACTCGCCTTGCCTAGCTGCATTGTTCCAGTGTTGATGAAAGTAATGGCTGGATCGTGGTTGATCGCCTCCGTGTTCATCGATCGCACGACGCAGATTTTGTCAGCGATCTTCTGAGTCCACGGCAGGAGATCGGAGATCCAGGCGCCTGCTGGTCCGCATTGCCTGATCGGGGCTACAGGTTTGGCGACAGGAAAATTCTTCATGCCGGCGGTCATGCCGGTGACACGTTGCTCACCTTTCACCTCAGGGGGCAGGTGCTTTCCGTGGTTTTTGATGAGGAAGGGGGATCCGTCAAAGAGGTCAATGTGAGAGGGACCGCCTGACTGGAACATGTAAATGACATGCTTGGCTTTCGGTGCCAGCTGGAAGGCAGGGTGGGGAGATGTGCTAGTGTCTCCCTTCGCCATCATGGCGGTTAGAGCTGCCGCCCCGAAACTGTTTCCCGCGGTGCCGAGAAAGGCGCGACGGTTCAGCATGGTGGGAAGGTCGGTCATGATATCATCGCCTGGTTACGGATTCCGAAAGATTCAAAAGCAGGCCGCAGATGTTTGTCCAGGCAGCGTGTTCCGCTGCTGGAAGAGTGGGATCAGGAAGCGATTCTCCTACCGCAAGAAGGTTCTGTGCGCCCGATATATCGCTGTGATAGCGAGCTCTCTCGCGGGCGATAGCAATTTTAAGTACTTCCAGCTCTTCTTGATCTGGTAGTCGTGAGGTCACGTGTTCGAAAGCCCGCTGCAGCCGCTTCTGGTCGGAGCCCTCCTCGGAGAGAAGGTGCTGAGCGAGAACTCTTGAGGCCTCAACGTATTGAGGGTCATTCATGAGAATAAAGGCTTGGAGGGGTGTGTTGGTCACTCCGCGTTCAGTGACACAGGCCTCTCGGTTGGGTGCATCAAAAGCTGCCATTCCAGGCGGAGGCAGCGTTCGCTTCCAGTAAGTATAAATCGATCGCCGATAGAGGTTTTCCCCATGGTCCTGAACGTAGGTCTGCGAGGTGGCAGGAGTTGATCCATAATGACTTATCTGCCTCCAGAGATCTCCGGGGTGATAGGGTTTTACGCTGGGGCCACCGATTCGCCGGACAAGAAGTCCAGAGGTTGCGAGGGCGTGATCCCGGATCATCTCGGCTGACAGGCGGAAGCGGGGGCCCCTGGCAAGGAGTTCGTTCAAGGGATCCCGCTCGAGGAGCTCAGTGGTAGTGTTAGAGCTCTGCCGGTAGGTGCGAGAGGTAACAATTCTTCGGATCAGGTCTTTTACGTTCCACCCGGAACTTTGAAATGTGAGTGCCAGCCAATCAAGAAGTTCCGGATGCGATGGCCATTCTCCCTGGGTCCCAAAGTCGGCACTGGTTTTTACAATCCCGCGCCCGAAGAGCATTTGCCAGAAACGGTTGACCGCGACCCGGCTGGTGAGTGGATGATCAGACCGCACCAGCCAGCGGGCCAGATCCAACCTGTTGAGATCGCGATCAGCTGGAACCTCAAGAGGGGGGAGGAATGCAGGAACGCCTGGTTTGACCGCCTGACGCTTGTCCGCGTAAAATCCCCGCTCGAGAACATGAGTCACCCGTGGTTTTTGAGAGGTATTCATCACCATAATCCGGTGATTCGCAGTCAGAGCCTCAAGTCGTTTTTTTAGATTGGAAACGTGGTGTCTTGCGGGAGATTTTGCGCTGCTGTGAGTATTGAAGTAATCACGGATGAATTCAATCTGGCCGCTCGTTCTGTCCTCTGGTGCAAGTGTGATAGCCTCCCTGAGGGATTCTGGTAGCATGGAGGTATCATCTGCGCCCTTGATCAAAGCGAGGCGGAACTTTTTCGGAGAGGCTCCCTCCCCGTAATTAAATACGAGCTCAGTGGTAAGGTAGGGTTGATTGGCGGTATCGACAGGCTCTTGGAAGGTGATGGTCAGGTGCTGCTGCTTATCGACATCGGAAAGAGCTGGGGCCCAACCGGTGCGGCGACTTGTGTCATGCACGAACTCGGGACGAAAGCCGGGTTTGAACGACGACGCAGTGACGCGCTCGTAGGGAGTTGCAGTATTGAGATCTATATTTTTGGCAGGAAAGGGATTAAAGCATGGAGTGATAGTGCTCATTACGAATCCCCCGGGCATTGATTTGCCCCCGAAGCCAATCTTGCCATTGTTCGCAGGTTCGAACATCACCCGTAATCCAGTGACCACTCCTGCTCCCTCTGGAATCTTACAGCAAACGTTATAGGCCGAGAAGTCTCCCCCCGCAGCCTCAACAGATTCATCGTTCTTCACTTGAATCCGGTTCGGGTCTCCATTGGGAAGGGTGGCGGTCAGATGATCGAGGGGGATCAGCTGAAAGCCCCTGCCGATGTGCTCTAGTTCGTGCAACACACCTTCTTCCCACTTGGCCTGCGAGGTTGGATCCGGAGAAGCGAGTTCACGTTCTGCCCGTTCAAGTTCCTTTTTGACCGACGCTACTTCCAGTTCAGTAGCAAGGGGTGTTCTGGTCTGAATAAATGGGCGTGGATTCACTCCGCTGTCTCCGTCATGGCCACGGTCGTCAAGAGTATTGAAAAAGGCGAAGAGCTTGTAGTATTCGACCTGCTTCAGGGGGTCGTATTTATGGTCGTGGCATTGACCACATCCTGTAGTGAGGCCCATGATGGACTCTCCAGTTGTTTTCACCCGGTCGACCACGTAGTTGACCAGATTTTCTTCCCCAATAGTTCCGCCTTCGTGGGTGACGGAGTGATGCCGGTTGTAGGCCGTTGCGATGAGCTGACTGTTGGAGGGTTTTTCGAGAAGGTCGCCAGCCAATTGTTCGGTTAGAAACTGATCGTATGGCATGTTCTCGTTGAATGCCTTGATGACCCAGTCCCGCCAGAGCCACGCATCGCGTCCACCGTCGATCGAGTAGCCGTTTGTATCAGCATAGCGGGAAGCATCCAGCCACGGCAGAGCGAGTTGCTCTCCAAAGTGTGGAGAGTTAAGCAGCCGTGTGACCAGGTTCTCATAGGCATCAGCTGTTCTGTCCGAGAGGAAATTCGCGATTTGTTGTTTCGAAGGAGGAAGCCCGGTCAGATCGAGATGAAGACGCCGAGCGAGGGTGCGCCGGTCAGCTTCGGGGCTGAATGTTAAGCTCTCTTTGGTGAGGCGGGATGCGACGAATCGGTCGATGGGGTTTTCTTCCTTTCCTGCGGGAAGAGTCGGTAGCGTGGGAGTGACAAATGACCAGTGGCCCTCGTATCTGGCTCCTTGTCTTATCCACTCTTCGATAAGGGTTTTCTCGCCAGTGCTGAGCTCCTTATGGGAATCAGGTGGAGGCATGATCTCGTCAGGATCGTCGCTAACGAGACGTTCCCAGAGCAGGGATTCCTCAGGGTTTCCTGCTTGTATCACAGGTTCCTTACTCGTCCCCCCTGTGAGCAAACCGTCTGCAGTGTCGAGGCGGAGCTTTGCCTTGCGCTCTTGCTCATCGGGTCCATGGCAGGCAAAGCAATTTCGCGCCAATATCGGTTGGATATCGCGATTGAAGCGGACTTCTGATGATTCGCCCTGACTTGTCAGGGTTAACAGCAGAAAGATGGGCAGGCGCTCCCAGTTCATAAACTTTCTCCCGGATGCAAACATGAGAGGGCAGGGGTGACAAGCCGGGGACTTGAAGAGATTCTGTTCAAAAAGGAGTAACTAGTGGACGGGGGGCGGCATCTTCGATTTCCGCTTGGCACCTTCTCGCCCTCCTGAAATGCTGTGTTGGATGCACCTCAAGTGCAAATGCCCGCATTGCGGAACGAAAATTCGTTATCTGGTCGAACTCTCCAGTGGGTTTTCCCATTGTCCCCGGTGCAAGACGCAGTTCCAGTTGCCTGATGCGCCCCCGGGTATCCCGAGGATGGCGGGTCGAAGCCCTTTGGAAGAGCGTTCGGGCAGGGCTCCAGTGAGGAGAGCTGGAGTTGGGCTAGGCCGGATGGGTGCTCTGAGCCTCGCCTTCACGGATCCGATGAATTCACAGCCCGCTGCGATGAAGTCGATGGGGAAAGAGACGATGTTGACTTGGGGTTTTCTGATGTGGATAGCATTTCCGATCGCGGGATGGCTGGCGTTCTGGAGAGGAACGAATGTCCTCAGCGGGCATCTCTTTGGTAGTATTCTTGAGGTTACAGGAAGCTCGAGGCCCGACGCACGAGGAAGCACAAAAGTCGCCGATCACATTGCTGTATCGGCAGAGCTCCTGGTTTTTGCGCTCCTTCTTCTTGGCGTCCTGATTACCCTTAACATCCTCCATGGCCGACGGGTAGCCGTTCGTGGGATCCTATTTACTACAGCTCTGGCACTCCTTCCATTTGTGGGGCTCTCGTTCTATTTCTCCCTTCTCTCCTTTGTAGATCTCAAGTCTCCTGAGGTAGATGAAGCACTTGGGCATCTCACAATGTTCCTCACGCTATTCTCGCTGAGCAGTTTTTTTCTCCTTCTCCTTTCCTCGATCACACGAGTGATAGGATTTTCACGGAAGGCGGGCTTCTGGCTGGTTCCCGGTAGCCTCATGGTAATTTTCGTGCTCTTCATATGGATCACCAAATTAACCAGTGAAATTAGTCAGAAGGGAGGCAAGAAGGGAGCTATGATACCATTGCCTATGGAGGTTACCGGGAACGGCTTCAGCCGCCCTCGGGCAACTGAATTCGTCAAAACTTGCCGAATCCGCCAGGGAACTAATCCGATCCGGCGATCCTGACCTCTTTTGTCTGCAGGTAGCTGAATTCGCAGTTTGACCGGAAGGCGCTTTTCCTGTGGCTTGGTAGAAACTCACTCAGCTCCATCATAATAATGAACATTACTCGCTTTATCCCAGCCGCCGGACTTGCCTCTGCGGTGCTATTCCTAGGACTTTCCAAAGCCTCTGCTGAGGTGTCTGTTTCCAAGATTTTTGGAGATCACATGGTTCTCCAGCAGGAGGCGCCTATTCGAATCTGGGGTGCAGCGAATCCTGGTGAACAGGTTATCGTGGGTGTTGCAGGAGGAGGGAACGCGCTCGTAAAAGCAGACGATACCGGACATTGGAAGGTTGAGCTGCCAGCGATGAAAGCTGATGGGAAAGCTCACACCATTACGGTGCAGGGTTCCAAGGAAGCCGACAAGGTCACCTTGAAAGATGTCCTGATCGGTGAGGTCTGGCTCTGCTCTGGTCAATCCAACATGGAGTGGAGCGTTCGTCAGTCAATGAATGCTGACCGGGAAATTTCGGGAGCTAAGCATCCTCAGATCCGTCTCTTCAACGTTCCGGGGCACGTTCGCAATGCTGAACCAATGGATGATCCAAGAGGCCAGTGGCAAATCTGCTCGCCCCAGACGATTTCTGGATTCACCGCGGTGGGCTACAGCTTCGGAAGAGAACTACAGAAGAGCCTTAAGGTTCCCATTGGGTTGGTGGGGACAAACTGGGGAGGAACCCGGATTGAGCCATGGACACCACCAGTTGGCTTCAAATCAGTTCCGAATTTGAAAGATTATGTGGAAAATCTGGATGCGATTGAGGCAGCCAAGAAAAGTGGAGGTAATCGCCCTCGTCCCAAGGGAGGCGCTGTTGAGATTTTCAATGGGATGGTCGCCCCCCTCGTTCCGCTCAGTGTGCGCGGAGCTATCTGGTATCAGGGGGAGTCAAATGCTGGAGATGGCCTTCGCTACGAATACCTGAAGGAAGCGCTTGTGAACGGCTGGCGTTCTGTTTTCAAGAACGACAAGCTTTCATTCTACTGGGTCCAGCTAGCCAATTTTCAGGGGCCGAATGGAAACCCCGCTGGTGGGGGATGGGGTCCCGTGAGGGAAGGTCAAAGAAGAGCCCTGAGAGTGCCGGGGACGGGAATGGCAGTCATTATTGATATTGGGGACGCGCGTGATATTCACCCCAGGAATAAACAGGATGTGGGTAAGCGCCTCGCGCTCTGGGCTCTGGCCAAGGATTATGGGAAAGAGATCGTATATTCAGGGCCTCTCTACAAGAGCATGAAGAAAGAGGGAGATTCCATCAGGATTAGTTTTGATCATGTGGGCTCCGGCCTGATCACGGGCCGCAAGGAAGGATTGAATCCAGTAATGGAAGTCGGTGGAGGCCAGCTTGGGCATTTTGCCATCCAGGGAGCTGATGACCAGTGGCACTGGGCGAATGCAAAAATTGAAGGAGAGACGGTAGTTGTATGGAAGGAAGGTCTGAAGGACCCAAAGCATGTCCGCTTCGGGTATGAGTCAAATCCAGCAACGATTAACCTCTACAATAAGGAGGGTCTTCCCGCGTCCCCCTTTACGACCGACTAGAAAATCGGTCGCATGCTTGGCCACCGTGCTGAACCTGCTTATCAGTTTTCGCGTTCAAGGTCGCTGATATTCATCTGAGTTGGCGGTCGCCGCGGGAGTGAGGATCTATAGGTGTGCCATGAAATTCCTTTCACTGGGATGGGTGGTATCTTTGTTGGCATCATCTTCCCTGCACGGAGCGGAGAATTGGGGTTGGCACGCCTCCTGGAAAGGGGGAGCAGTGGTTGCAGAAAATCCGAAGGCGGTAGCTGCCGGGATTGAGCTTCTGGAAAAGGGGGTAACGCAGTAGATGCGGCGGTGGACACCAGCATGGTCGCCACGTAGCGGGGCTTCAACCGGTGAAATAGTTCAGATCCCGGCAGGGCAGGATTCAGGAGGACCAGTTGGTGCCGAACTCCGGGTAGAGGGTAAGGCCTCCATCGATGAAGATGGTCTGACCTGTGATATAGGAGGCCTCGTCGGAGCAGAGGTAGGCGGTCAGACCCGCCATTTCCTCCGGGGTGCCGGAGCGTCCCATGGGAATATGGCTCTCTACTTCTGCGCGGGCTTTTGGATCATTGATCCAGGCGCGATTGATTGGGGTGATAGTAGCTCCTGGGGCTACGCCGTTGACCCTGATGCCGTGGGGTGCATATTCGAGGGCCAGTGTTCTTGTGAGATTCTGCATTCCTCCTTTGCTCGCTGAGTAGCCGATAAACCCGGGCTTGGGGATGATTTCATGAACACTTGAAATGTTGATGATTACCCCGGGCCTGCCCTCTTGACGAAGGTTGGACAGAGTGCGTTGTGCGCAGTGAAATGCTCCCGTCAGATTGGTCGCAAGAATCGCTTCAAAATCGCTGCGAGAAGTTTCATGACTTGAGCATTCGGCTTGCCAGGCAGCATTATTGATCAGGATGTCGATCCCTCCCATTGTCTCAAGAAACTGGTCGAACATGCTGTCTACCGCGCTCTCGTCGGCAAGATCGGCAGGAAGGAGAATTGGCGAGTGCCGGGCGTCAGCACTCTGGATTTCATTCATGGTTGCCTCAGCGCCTTCTCGACTTCGGAAGTAGTTGATTCCGATCTGGGCTCCTTCCGCTGCGAGGCGGATGGCAATCGCCTGACCGATCCCTGAGCTAGCTCCAGTTACGAGGATCCGCTTGTTTTCAATGCCGTTCATTTAAGTTTAAGATGCCCGGTCACCAGCGTGCTGGCGATCCTGTAATCGCACAGTCTTCAGCTCAGGCCCTTGATTGGAGAGGCGCTGGTGACCAGTTGATGGACGTCACGGGGAAGATTCTCCATCAGGCGAACCTGCCCAACATCCAGAAGGGTGTGCATTATAGTACCAATGAGATTTTCAGTCGTGACCGCATTAGAGGCGGGCTCTCCCGCATCGGCTGAGGATTCCCCAATGACTTGTCCCATTCGAAGCCCTCCGCCGGCGAGCATCAAAGGGGCAAGTCGGCCCCAGTGGTTTCGTCCGCCATTGTTCTGGAGTTTGGGAGTGCGACCCATTTCCCCACAGCAGACGAGGAGAATCTGGTCACTTAGACCGCGATCATGAAGGTCATCGAGAAATGCGGATACAGCATGATCAAAGGGGACTCCGCAATAATCCATACCCTCGGCAGCACCGGCGTTGTTCTTGTCGGAGTGAAAGTCCCACACGAAGTTGGTAGTGACTGTGACGAAGCCGGCCCCGCGCTCGCAGAGGCGACGTGCGAGAAGCATGAGTTTGCCAAGGGTTTGACCGTGATCTCTGTAATTTCGATGGTTGTTCCAGGATTTGCTGATCGAGTTGGGATTAATCAAGGGGGCGGTGTCATACTTTGCAATAGTTCTGGGGTCTTCTCTGGAAAGATCGAAGGCCTCCGAGATGCCGCCGGTAATCATGTTGAACGCTTGCTTCTGAAGTTCTCCAAGCCCATCGGCGGCGCCGTTGTCGATAGCCCTTTTGAGGCTATCCATCTTATTGAGAAGATACATGCGGTCCTCAAGGCGTTGTTTAGACATCCACATCGTCATGTCTCCCTGAAGGCCGTTTTTTGCGCTTCCCGGAGCGAAGGGAGCACAGGAGGCTCCGACTGTGCCATGTGCAAGGAGGTTTCCGAATTGCTTGACCCGCTCCTGGGAATCAGCATCGACAGCCCGAGGGAAAAGGGCGACGTTCCGAGGCATGCCTGTGGTGGGAACATTCGCCCCTGCGATCCGGGAAAAAAGTGAGCCAATGTTGGCTCCCAGAGAATCTTTTCCTACGATGGGCTTTATGTCGTGGTTTCCATTGCCGGTGGTGTAAGACCTGACGATAGCAAGCTGGTTTGCGCGCTCAGCCAGCTTTTCAAACGTACTGCCGAAGGTCACTCCAGGAATGGAGGTCTTCACCTCACCTGTAGAGCTGCGAATTTCGGCTGGGGCGTCCATTTTTGGATCAAAGGTCTCCTGCTGAGGAGGGCCGCCATGCATGAAGAGAAAGACCACTGATTTGTTCTTGAGCGGGATTCCTGCCTTCGCAGCAGAGGCTCTCCATCCGATTAACTGGGAGAGGGAGAGGCCTCCAAGACCCAAGCCTCCTACTTGTAGAAAGGAGCGGCGACTGTAAGGGCTGGAGTCGGCAAAGGTAATCATTTGGAGGCTGTTTCGGGAGAGGTCTTTCCTGGTGAGGGAAAGGAGTAGAGAAGTTTTCGGTCGCTGGCCTGCCAGACCCGCAGGATTCCATTCTCCCCACCTGCCAGAATGATGGATCCATCGGCGCTGACGGCGGTATCGTATATGAAATCGTCGATGCTTGGCAGATTCTGTCCTCCAGCTTTCAGAACCTTATCTCCGCCGCCTGTCACAATATTTTCACCGGTTCCAACGAAGGCTATCGTAGTCAGCTCTTTTTTGAAACCAGCCTCAGTTTTCTTCTGTTTTCTCGTAGCGACGGTCCAAAGCTTGGCAACATGATCTGCTCCGGCGGAGGCAATGGTTTCCCCATCGGCACTCCAAGCAACATCGAGGACATGACTAGTGTGTCCCTCCAGTTGGGTCAGCATCTCCTGGGTGTCGATCTGGTGGATTCGGATGTAGCGGTCTGTAGAGGAGGATGCGATTCTTCTGCCGTCGGGAGAGAATGCGAGGCCGGTAATCGTGTCCTGATGAGCCTTGATAACTCCTTGTATCTGGCCGTCGGCAATATTCCAGAGGGTCAGAGATCCATCTCGGGAAGGGATCCCGGAGCCGGCTGCGAGGATCTGGCCGTTTGGGTGAAAGGCGAGGGAAAGGACGCGGTCAGGAAAAGGGTCCTCGCGCTCCTGATCCCCAAGGGTTCTGCGAAGTTTCCACTCTGATGTGCGGGTCCAGTGGAGGAGCCCTTTTTCGGAGTGTGAAGCGAGAAGGTGTCCCTCGGGACCGAATATGACGGAGGATACCGGAGATGAATAAATGACATCAAGTGGCTGTCCTGTGACCGTGCTCCACAGGCGAAGTCCGTGCTCCTGGGTTCCAACCGCCAGCAAAGTGCCATCCGGTGAAAAAGCGAGGGTCCGTATTTGATCTGTCTTACGCTGAGAGGCCTTCTGCTCGATTTCCTTGAACAAGGCTTCGCTCAAGGCGAGTGATTCATTGGCTTTCACGGAGGTGGCTTCTGCAGCCTGCAGACGCTGAGTGGCTCTAGTAGTATCTTTTGCCGTAAGATCCCGGGTTCGTTCGGCATTTCGGAGATTACGCTCGGCAGTAACCAGATCGTTTGCGGCCTTAGTTGCTTCTTCAGCTGCTTTCTTTGCTACTCCCTGAGCCTCTCCCAGGGTGGAATCGTCACTGGCCTCGAGTTCTGCAACGCGTTGTTTCGCATCCTCATCATTCTTGCGCTTTTCTGCCGCGGCTTTCTCCTTAGCGCTGAGGTCCTTTTGAATCTCGGCAACCTTACTTGAATCAGTCTGGGCCTTGGTCTTGAGCTGCTCGAGTTCCTTCGTTGTTTCTTCTACTTGTTTTTTACGAAGTTCTGCAACACGCTTCGCCAGTTCGAGGTTCTGGTTGGAGCGCGTGCGCTGCTGTTGGAAATCCAGGTCACCCTTGAGTTCACGCTGAAGTTTGCCGTTCTCAACGGACCAGATCTTAGTCACTCCGTCTTCTCCTGCAGAGGCGACTTGCTTGGTGTCTTTGTGAACGGCGACCGTGGAAATCGGTCCCCCATGATTGAATGTCCGGATAACTTTTCCTGCCGAATCCCTTAGCTCGAGGAGACCCGAGGTGTGTGCAGAGAGTATTGTTCCGGTCGCATCGCCAAAACCAGAAAGGGACAAGATCTGCCCCGGTGTTTTCCATTCGGTCTGCTCTGTGGCCTCGGGAGGAGCGTCCGCATTCGCTTTAAAATCCGTCAGCGGTATGAGGCGGATAGAGCCATCCTCGCAACCGACAGCGAGCTTGGAGCCTCCAGCAAGAACGGTAAGACTTAGTCCTTTGGAAGGCAGATTTACACGAGAGGTCTGAGTTGTGTCGGCGAGGTCTACACGAATGATGGTATTATCATCGGATGTTGCGAAAAGATACTTTCCGTCGAGAGAATACTGAAGCGCTCTGATCGCAGTATCATGCAGTTTGAGTACGACCGGGTTCTTGGGTTGGGCAAAATCCAGAATAGCAACATGGCCTTTGCTGTCTCCGGCAGCAGCCTGGGCAGTGCCGTAGTGGGCGGTAAGAACGGTGGCAGCCTCCTCAAAAGGGACTCCCAGAGTTGCGGGAGCTACAAGGCTACGCTCCCATAATTTGACTGAACGATATCCTCCTGAAGCGAGTGTTCCCTGAGGATTGAAGGCCAGAGTATGAACGAGATCGCGATGGGCCGTGCCAGGACTTCCATCAGGATCGACAAGTTCTGTGTCGAGATTGCCAGAGCGCAGATCGTAAACGTGTAGTCTATTCCCGTTGCCGGTGGCCGCGAAGCGGGCATTGTCTGAAATTGCGACAGCATAACTCGAGTGGACGCCTTCGAGGGGCTCCCATTCTATCGGTCCTGCGAGGATAGAGGAGGATTTGCCTTCACCACCCTGTTCGATCCAAAGTCTAAGGAGTGCGAGCTCGGCAGGATTCAGGTTGGACGCATTCGACTTGTTGTTCTTTGGAGGCATGAATTCCTCCTCGAGATGAGCTGCCGTAAGGAACAGGAGGCTCTCCATTGGCTTACCCGGAACAAGAGCAGGGCCGCTGTCTCCTCCGATCAGCATCTCCTCTGGAGATTCGAGGTTCAGGTCGCCCTTGGCTTTTTGCTCATTATGGCAAGCAAAGCAGTTTTTGCGAAGAAAGGGTACTATCTCGTTGGCATAGTCGATTTTGGTGTCCCGCTTCAGTTCACCTATTGGTAAACCCTCTGCGGCAGTGAGGTGCTGAGGTGCTGTCAGGGCAAGACCAAGGACAACGGGATGCAGTAAAAGAGTTGATCTCATTTTGCGGGATCTTTCGGTGCTGCGTTTACCAGCACGGTAATCAATTTCGAGTGGGTTGTGTGCTTGCGATCTTTCTCCTTGGCGACTTCATTAGCCTGCTTAAGGCGCGCCGACGCATTCTGTTTGGCTGCAGCGGCCCGCTTCACTTTTTCCTCAGCAGCCGCGGCAGATTTCTGTGCCCCTTCAAGAGAAGATTTTTTGTCTGCGACTGTTTTTTCGAGAGGCCCTTTAGCCTCTTCAGAGGCGGCGGCGAGGTTCTTCTCGGCTTCCTGCAGAGCCTGCCGGGCGGGGGCGATTGCAGCCTTGGATCGTTCAGCTTCCTCCTTCGCTTTCTTTTCCAATTGAATGATCCGGGCTTCTTCTGCTTTGGCGAGCTCTACAGAAGAGATGTTATGCCTGTGCTTTATGGTGCTCTCACCCCGAAGGCTGAAGGTCCATAGCCCTGGCGCAGCCTTGAACTCGTTAGTGGTGCCAAATGTAATCGCCAGTTTTCCCTCGCCGGCATCCTGTTTCAGTTTCACCGAGGGAGGTTTGGCGTGAGGAAGGCCGTCAACTCCAACAACCAGATCGCCTTTCAGGCTCATGGACTTTTCAATCTTGAATGGGATTTCCAGCTTGTCTCCGAGGGTGATCTCATAGCGATCTGAAGTTGGCTGAATAATAATCGGTGCGGGTTCGTCCGCGATGACAGAGAGTGGCAGCTGGCAGGAAAGACGGGCTCGGGTGAACTCGGTATCTCTATTGCCGATGGACCACGAAATTGTCCCGGGACGAGCGGTTCGTTTGGTTTCGCCAGCAGTTCCAACTACCCTGACGAAACCTTGCCAGTTCTCGACCTCCTTGGTTCCATAAAGAACCAGCGTTGCAGTATCTTGCCCCGCCGTAAGGGTGACGGGGGGGCAATCGATGCCATCGGGGAGTCCTTTCACGGAAAGGGAAATGGAATCCTTGAAGCCATTTCTACGGATCGCAAAAACCCGGAGCAGGGCCGTGCCGCCTCGTCGGATGATTGCACTGTGACGGGAGATGGCCTTGGTAGCCTTTGCGGGGGCGGCATACCATGAAGTGGTCACAAGATCGTAATCCGGTGCGCCCGGTTGGATGATCAGGCGATAAAGATCAGCAGGGCCGCCACCACCGGTATAATCGTGAATGCGGAGGCGGTAGTTGCCGTCACCTGGAGGGGTAAAGAGCAGCGAGCAGTCATTGTTTCGGAATGGAAAATCTGCTCCACCAGGATTTCCATCTGAGTCATCATTACTGGCGATTTCCTTGAACTGCTCAATTCCCTCAGCGTCTACCGTGACCTGATCAATCCACAGAACGGGATCGGAGCCTGCCCGGATCCGACTCGCTATGCATTCTATCCACAGAGGCTCTCCTCCTTTGGCTTCAAATCGGTATTGGTCGAGGTCACCCTTGGTGTCAAAACGTGCGTGAGTTTCACTGGGAACCCGGATTGCCTGCTCCTGTCCCTCATTACCCTTCATCACCGGGAAGCGGGAGAAACCAACACGGATGGGGTTAGATTTCCTGCCATTTGACTCCAGACGCCAGGTCATTCCAGGGACGAGAGAGGAGTGAATTCCTCCTGCTTCCAGTTCGAGAGGTTTCCCCCGGTCCAAGGGAATCTCAACCTCGATACTTTCCAGTTCCTCCAGTCCGAGACGGATCCCTTCGCCGGTGCTGCCTCCGGGTAGATTGCGTCCATAGATCTTGAATGTGCCGATGGTTCCGAGGGGTCCGGCAGGCGGATCGATAAAGTCGATGTGAGGAGCATCGGTTACAATTAATCGGTAGGGGTAATGCACACCTCCCGCGTAGGTGAAATCGTGCACACGAAGCAAGTAGAGGTCGTCCTTTGGGGCAGTAAAATCGAGTAGTGGATCCCGACCGCTGGTGTCCCTGTCGCGCTTGTATTCATGCCCGCCGCTGTCCGCTATGGAAATCGTGCCATCCATGCGGGAGTCGATAATCTCAGCCTCGCATCGGATGATTACCCGCTGTCCCTGCTTGAGGCTGACTTTGTAGTGATCTACTGCCGCAGCATCTGCATGCCCGTTAATCACGGTGTTGAGCAGTAGTTCTTCTGCTGTTTCGGGTGAATGATTGACCTGGTGGACCTTTTCTGGAAAGGAGCTTACGGCAAAGGCACGCGGCGCACTCATGCCGAGCCGGGTGGCGGCGATGACTTCATAGACGCCGGGCGCCACATCCTGAGCGACGGAAACCCGGTAGTTAAGCGGTTTGTGACCAACAGGGGTGAACTCGGTGGCGGCTACCGGTATCTGCTCGCACTTGATTCCCGGGTGCGAAAAAAGCAGTTCTGTGGTTTCTCCAAGTTCAGTGCCTCCGATAACTACTTCCACTGTTTGTCCCGCCTGGCCACCTTGTGGAAAAATAGTTTGCAGGTCAGGGTGAGGGAGCTGAGCGGTCGCCAGGGAGGCTCCGATGAGGAGGCAGGTAGTGAAGATGCTTCTTTCTCTGGTATTTGAACTGGTCATACCAGGTTGACTGTTAGTGGTTGAAGAGAAACTCCTTGGTGTTGAGAAGAGCCCAGATCAGATCTTCATAAGGTTCACGTGCGAGTGCTTCTGGCGAAGGCTGTTTTTTCTTGGCCTCCTCACTCAGGGTCGAGGGATCCACAGGGGTGCGTTTTCGATTAAGATAACGTATCCCAACGTTCAGCTCATCCTGTCCGGGAGGTCGTGAAAACGCCCGACGATATAATTCGCTGATACGGGCCTCGTCACTGAATTCCGTATTCTTAACAAGAAGAGCGGCCCTTGCATTATCGGAGGCGAGCTTGTTTCGAATATTGGTGGAATTGACGAGGTGCAGCGCCTGTGCGAGGTTCACATCGTCTGCTCGTTCACATTCGCAGGCACTGTTCATGTCCGGGCGGCCGAACACTGAGAGAAAGTAGGACTCCTTGGTGAATTGATCATCGGGAAGTTGAACCGCGCGAATTCCCTGAGGCTGTCCACTGAACTTTTCCTTTGCGTTGGTGACCGTATTTATTCCATCGAGAAGAATTTCGGCTGGTAGGCGCCGGGGATAGAATCGCGAGTAATTCTGCCGGTCATCCAGATTGAAATCATTAGGATTGGAACTGAGTTGGTAGGTAGTGCTGTTGCATATTGTGCGGACAAGCCCCTTTAGATCATATCCGCTTTTGACAAAACCCTTGGCGAGGGCGTCGAGAAGTTCGGGGTGGGTTGGAGGATTGGTAACGCGCATATCGTCCTCCGGGTCAACAATGCCGCGTCCAAAGAAATGTTTCCAATAGCGATTCACCAGCATTCTGGCGAAGAAGGGATTGTCTTCGTTGGTCATCCAGTCTGCAAGGGAATCCCTGGGGTCATGATGCTGAGCGAGGCGGAGCTCTGTCCCGCCAAGGGGCTTGGGGGGAAGGGCGCGCCCGCTTCGTGGATTCTTTGCGCTTGCTACTCCAACTTTGTTAAAGATGACCTCCTCTCCCGGTTGGGCGCCGGGCTTCCGGCCGACCTTGGAGAAGAAGGCCTCAAACCCGTAATAATCGTCCTGACTCCATTTTTCGTAAGGGTGATGATGGCACTGGGCGCACTGGAGGCGCTGGCCAAGAAAAATTTGGGCAACATCCTGCAGCTGTTCCTTGCTGTCTTTGACAGTACGATACCAGATGACAGGCGGGTTATTGCCAACCTCCCCCGATGCCGCAACGAATTGGCGGACAAACGAGTTGTAGGGCACGTTGTGATGGAGAGAATTCCGGATCCATGAGTGAAAGGCAAAGCTGCCCCTCGCATGGTGGGCTGAGCTACGTTTGTTGCGAAGAATAGCAGCCCACTTGCCGGCGAAGTAGTCGGCGTAGTCAGTGCTTGCAAGCAGTTGGTCGATTTTGAGCGTGCGTTTTTCGGGATCGGTATCAGCGAGGAACGTATCTGTTTCGTCGAGGGTAGGGAGTCGCCCTGCGATATCGATTGTGGCCCTGCGGAGGAAGGTGGAATCATCGCTGAGCGAAGAGGGTGGAAGGCCAAGGGTGCGAAGCTTGGTGAAGATGTGCTGGTCTACAACGTTGTCGGAGGACGGCAAATTATCGACTGGTGCTCCCAGAGGAATGGTTGCCCGAAAGACACCAACATGTTCCTGAAACCGGATCATGACAGAGGTGCTTCCCGTTCGCTCCTGCATGGTCACAAGGCCTTGGTCACTCACGATCGCCATTTCCTCGTCGTTGGCCTCGTATTGAGCGATACGGGTGACGTCCTTGCTGGATCCGTCACTGAAGTGGGCAACGACTCTTAGCTGCTGGACGGCCTTGGCGCGGGTCAGACGCTCTCGCGGCTCAACCGATATCCGAGTTACCGAAGAATCACCAGCGGATCCATAGGGGAGGCCTTGTCGAATCCAGCGGACAATTGTTTTGTAGTCATCACTGCCTCGAGTAAGGCGGGATCCTCCCTGATGAGGAAGTTCTCCGCTAGCTTTGAGGAGAAGCAGGCTGTGGGTTGGCGAGGCTCTGAAAATGCGCCGCCCCAGTCCCTCTCGGACCAGATAGCCGTGGTCGTCCTGTGGTTCATAACCGAGCAGTGAGAGTTTAAATCCGTTCTGGCCTTCAGCCTTTCCATGGCATCCACCTCCGTTGCACCCATGGCGGGTAAAAATAGGCACGATTTCATTGGGGAAGCTGATCGGAAGCTGTTCATCTGCCTGATTCACACTGATCGCTCTCGAAAGGAGTGAACCCGCGTATTCTGCAATTATAGTGGCACTACCGTTGCCGATAACTCGAATAAGTCCGGTCGGAGAAACTGTCACGATGCCGGACGGCTCCACCGAAAATTTAGCTATTGCAGTTACATCCTTTTTTCCGTCGCCCTCGTGCGAGGTAAGCACAAGCTGATGCAGGTCGTGGGGCCCCGTCATGGTAATGTCTTCCCCGCTACTCCACTGGAGAGCGACCGCATCTGGGGATTGTTGGGGGCTGCTCCCTGTTGCGACCGGGGCTTGGTCTGTTAGGCTCTCCTCGGAAACGCCCTTTTCGACGGTTAAAATTACCAGGAGGATGCAAAGAGGAATAAGAATAGGTTTCACGGCTGGTAAGATGGGGCTATCCAACAAGTTCAGAAATCGGGGCGTGCTCACTTTCTACAAGAAAACGGGGGCGCCCGGAAAGGTCATTCACCGTAGTGCGCCGTGCATCGACACCCAGACAGTGATACAGAGTTGAGAACACTTCTGGGAATTCCACGGGCCGGCTGTTTGCTTCCCCACCATCGCGGGTCGTTGACCCAATTACCTGACCATGGTTCATTCCGCCGCCAGCGAGAAGGGCGGTAGAGACCTTGGGCCAATGATCGCGCCCCGCATCCTTATTGATTTTCGGGGTGCGCCCGAACTCTCCCCACACGATGACACTCACGTCCTTGTCCAGCCCACGATTATGCAGATCCTCCACCAGGGCGGTAATCCCCTGATCAAGCAGCGGAAAGTCCTCCCGGGCACGCTTGAAATTACCACCGTGCCAATCCCATCGGCTAAAGCCAAGGGTGACACAGCGAGCCCCAGCTTCTACCAGCCTTCGAGCCATCAGGAACTGGTCCAGCCGCTTCCATGGTCCATCAGCAGTCAGCTTCTCCGTCCCTTTTCCATACCTCTCAATGACTTTTGGATCTTCCGCGCTCAGATCAAGGGCCCTCGCCAGACGACTTGAGGTCAGGACCCCGAATGCCTGTTCAGTAAAAGTATCCAGTCCTTCCATGGCGCCAGAGTGATCCACCTCCCTGCGGAAATTATCGAAGGAATTCAGCAGGGCCTTCCGGTCCGCGAGACGCTCAATACTGATGTCCTTTAAGACCATGTCCTTCTTTCCCCCTCCACGAAAAGGAGAGAAGGCTGCATGAGAAGGGCCGAGGAATCCCGATTGGCCCGGGTCGCCCCATTGATCATGCTTGCACTTGGGGGACAGGCCAAGGAAGGAGGGAACTCCGGGCCTTGTCTGCCCCGAGAGTTTTGAGAGAACCGATCCGATGCTGGGCCAGCCTCCAGGAGGCTGTGGTCCCTGAGGCTTTCTCCCGGTGAGGCACTGAACGGCATCATGACCACCTCCGGCGCCCACCATCGAGCGGATGATGGAAAACTTGTCCATCATCGTGGCCATCTGCGGGAACAGCTCGCAGATTTCAACACCGGGAACGTTCGTCTTAATGGGATTAAATTCGCCCCGAACCTCGGAAGGAGCCTCAGTCTTCAAGTCCCACATATCCTGATGGGGAGGTCCACCCGCGAGAAAGATCATGATGACCGCCTTGTGATCGAGGGGCTTAAGCTGGGTTTTCGATTCGGCGCGTAGAATTTGGGGGAGGGAAGCCCCTCCCAGTCCGAGTGCGCCAATCTTCAGGAAACCCCGGCGTGTCATGCCATCACAGAAGGCTTGTCCTTTTTGAGCGGCAATGGTCAGCACGACAGAATAAAAACTTCAGTTTGTTTAAACTACTTTAGGCCTCAAAAGGAGCATGGCGATCGCCAAACGTCCCTGTCTCTGTCCACGTTCATACGTGTTCAAAAGAACAATTATAGTTGGGATGAGTCGGAATTAGTTTTCCCGTCAGTTTATGGAACCTCGAAGCGGTAAATCGGGGCCTTGCTGCCTTCGCTCACAGTGAAAAAGAAGTCGCCACCAGGCGAAAACGCAATGGATTCGCCCTGCGGTTCAGCGCGAACTGTAAGGTTGGTTGGTTCATCGCTAAATATTTCGTGCAGCGGAGAGCTGGGATCCGATCTCTTCCAAAGAAGAGCACCCCGCTCAGGGCGCAAAGAATGGCTCCGAAGAATAACCAAGCGTCCGTCTCTAGAAATATCTCCGCCTCGGATACTTGCTGGAGGAACAAAGCTGGTGAGGTCCTTGAGGGTTTGGGGGGATCCGCCTCTGTGGGGCCCGGGGGCATGGAAGACTGAGGCGACCTCTTTAGTTCTCTCGCTCCTATCCCGGGTCACGAGGTAGATATCTCCGTTGAGAGGATCAACTAACAGGGTTTCGCACTCTCGTGGCTCAGATGGAAACCGCATGGAAAGGGCTTCAACACCAGTCAGCGTTTGTGTTCTCGAGGTGATTGTTGTGTCAACTGCCGGCTCCGGGACGCGATAGATGGTAACGGTTTGGCGGGATAAGGCATTGTTCCCCGTATCGGCAATGTAGAGGTAATCTTGCTCTGCCAATGGTCCGGGGCCAATCGCGATGTCCTCCCAGTCAATGGCAGTGGTGCCTTCCAGCCGAAAAACTCCGAGGGATTTGCCATCAGTCCCAAGGGCGAATATTCTGGCTTCGTCTCCTGAATCGTTATGGGCCCAGATTACATCCTTATGGTTTCTGCTCAGAACGATTCCCGAGATTTCCGTAAGGCTTTCGGTATGCACTCGTCCTGTGCGTGTGCCCGGTCTCGATCCAACCGATTCAAGGGCCCACCATGCGACACTCAGCAAGAGAAGGGTAACGATCAGCCTGAAGAATCGGTCTCCCCTTAGTTTTCTGCTTATAAATCGGCCATGCTTGTCCAGTTTCATGCAGATTCGGTTTGTTTGTTCGCGGGTTGATCCGATAGCATGGCGGCGCTAGCTTCGCTGGTAACTTTACGAGATTCACCGACAAATGGCTACTTACGTATACGAGACGATTCCAGAAAATGCTGATGAGAAGCCTCGACGTTTTGAAGTGCAGCAGAAAATGACCGAGGATGCCCTGACCCATGATCCTGAGAGTGGCTTGCCGGTCAAACGAGTGATTACCGGGGGATGCGGAATTGTGACCCATGGGACCAGTATCCTGTCCATGCGCTCACGCGGATCAAAGTAAAGCCTGGCGTTAAGATCGAGAGGCTGAATGGGCTTTCAGGTTTTCGAAGCGGAAAAAGATAGTTGAGCCTGAATTAAAGAAGCCTTCCGGTAAGTCTCTGCGAATCTGGGCTGACAACGCAAATTTTCTGCCGTATCAAGAGAGGGTTCACAGGCCTTTAACCCATCATGCCTCGATCCTTCATTTGCTCTTTACTAGCAGTGCTGACCCTCGGGGGTAGCGATGCTTTCGCGGAGGCGGAATTCACACCTCGAAAAATGCCGTCGGCGCTATCTCGCAAGGTGGATTTTGCAGAAGACGTTAAACCAATTCTTTCTAAGAGCTGCACTACCTGTCACGCGAATGGGCAAAGCAAAGGCGGGTTTAACATGGATCATATTCACTCTTTTGTCGGAGGGGGTGACAGCGGTCCGGCGGTCATCTCGGGAAATAGTGGCAAGAGCTTACTGATTGAGCTTCTTCTCAGTAATGACCCTGACGAGAGGATGCCGGTCAAAGGGGATCCGCTGAGCCTTGAGGAGGTTGCGATCATGAGGGCCTGGATTGACCAGGGAATGCAGTGGGAAAAGGGCTTTACCTTTGCAAAATTTCGCAACGCTCCGATCGCGCCTCGTAAGGTGGCTCTACCGAAAGGGAAATCAGCTAACCCAGTGGACCGTTTTCTTTCCCCCTACTATGCTGAAAATAATGTCCAGGAGGTTCCTTTAGTAGGAGATGGTGTTTTCGCTCGGCGAGTGTTTTTGGATGTGCTCGGAATTCTGCCGACGGCCGAGGAGTTGAAGGTATTCAGAGAGGACACCCGCAGTGATAAGCGAGAGCATTTGGTGAAGGAGCTTCTTGCGGACAAGGAGAACTACGCCGAGCACTGGGTGACGTTCTGGAATGACAGCCTAAGAAACAGTTATACACGTCAGTATCATGGAGGAGGGGGAAAGCCTATTACGGGATGGTTGAAGTCTGCCTTGTCTGAAAATAAGCCTTACGATCAGTTCGTGAGGGAGCTGATCAACCCAGTAGGGGGGTCGGATGGCTTTATCAAGGGGGTCGTCTGGAGAGGGACGGTCAATGCTTCGCAGGTAACGGAAATGCAGGCAGCTCAGAATGTGGCGCAGGTTTTCATGGGACTGAACATCAAATGCGCCTCCTGTCATGATTCCTTCATCAATGACTGGACTCTGAAGGAGACGTATTCATTCGCAGCAATTTTCGCTGGTGGGCCACTTGATATTCATCGTTGTGATAAGCCTACCGGAGAAAAGGCTGAGCCGGCCTTTCTCTATCCAGAGCTCGGCACGATCGACCCGGGGGCGCCTCCGGAGAAACGGGTGGAGCAGCTCGCGGAGATCATGACCTCTCCAAGAAACGGACGAATGGCCCGCACGATGGTTAATCGGTTGTGGGCTATTTTCTTTGGCCGTGGACTGGTCGAGCCTGTCGACGAGATGGACAACCCGGCTTGGAATGCTGATCTGCTGGACTGGCTTGCTGTCGACCTGGCAGAGAGCGGGTATGACCTGAAGCACACCATGAGCGTTCTTCTTAATTCTCGCGCCTACCAGAGGCCGGCGGTCTCTCTGAATGAAGAGGCGGATGAGTTTGTCTTCCGGGGTCCGGTGGTCCGGCGGATGTTCGCCGAGCAGTTTCTTGATGGATTGGACCAAATCATTCTGGCAGCAAAGGGGTCGCCGGCGGCAGCGCGCGGAACCGGGCGTAAGCGTGCTGGTTCGCGAAATCTCGACCACCTGATGCGGACGCTGGGAAGGCCCAAGAGGGACGTGGTAGTAACCCGCCGGGAGTCAAGGGCTACCACCGCGCAGTTTATCGAATTGGCTAATGGCAGGTCCGTGGCCGACCTGGTGGCGAAGGGGGGGAAGGAATGGCTAGATTCAGGGCGGGCTCCGACAGCTCTGGTAGAGGATCTGTTCGTGAGTTCGTTCGCTCGGGCTCCTTCGGACAAGGAGCTAGAATCGGGGTTGGAGATTATCGGTCGACCGGCAACCGCACGTGGGGTAGAAGATTTGTTGTGGATGCTGGTAATGCATCCGGAATTTCAGTTAATTCATTGAGCGACTGTGTAGAGCGCTAAGGCTATGACTAACCCAAAAAACCGCCGCGATTTTCTCTCTTCAGCCTCGGCCGCGACCCTTGGTGCATTGGCTGCAGGTTACCCATCGAGCAGCGCTCTTGCGAAGCCGGGTGGGGCACCTCTCAACTCCACGGCGGATACAGTGATCGTGCTGTGGATGGGAGGAGGGATGGCTAGCACAGACACTTTCGATCCCAAGCGCTACGTTCCTTACGAAAAGGGTTTAGACCCGAAGAGAGTTCTCTCCACCTTTCCGGCAGTCGATACCGTGGTGGATGGTCTCCAATTTACGGAGGGTCTAGAAAAGATCGGTCGGGTGATGGATCGGGGAACTCTGATCAAGACATACCAGGCAGCGGATCTGGGATTCATTCTTCACAGCCGGCATCAGTATCACTGGCACACTGCGTACGAGCCGCCTCTTACCGTGGCGGCGCCTCATATCGGGTCATGGATCTCGCGTAGTCTGGGCCCATTGAATCCGGATCTCCCGGCCTTTATAGATATTGGTCAAACGTTCGATGGTGGAGAAAAAGAATCTCTTAAGGCGTTTCATACCGCTGGATTCCTTGGAAGTGAGTTTGGGCCGTTCTTCCTCGTGGAGCCTGATCAGGCCGTGGAGGCTGTGAAGCCTCCTCCGGGGATGAGCGACGAGCGTTTTTCGAAGCGGTATCAGGCTTATAAGAAGCTTCTGGCTGACAGTCCGATCCAGCAACATGGGTCTGAGTATCAACGTGGCTCACTGTTGAAGTCGATCGACAATGCTCATCGCTTGCTCTCCAGTCCCAAGGCTCGCAAGGCTTTTGATCTGAGCCTCGAACCAAAAGAAAGCTACGACACATATAAGGTGGGTGGACGCTTTGGGCTGGGCTGCCTTCTTGCCAGACGCCTTACCGAGGCTGGGGCCCGTTTCATTGAAGTTACGCATGGGTATTATCCATTCAAATACTGGGATACTCACGATAATGGGCATACGAGAATGAAGGAGCTCAAGCAGATGATCGACGCTCCAATCGCCCAGCTGGTTCTCGACCTCGAGGAACGTAAACTCTTGGATCGAACCTTGATTGTGGTGGCCAGTGAATTCAGCAGGGACATGATGATGGAGGGTAAGCCTGAGAAACGAGTGAAAGATCAGGTGAACGTGCCTCCGAGGATTGATGGTCCCCAGCATTACGGGATGCATCGCCATTTCACCGGAGCAGGAAGCGTTCTTCTCTTTGGAGGCGGTGTCAAAAAAGGTTTTGTCTATGGGGAGACTGCAGATGAGCGTCCCTGCACTACGGTGAAGAATCCGGTGAATACCCAGCAGTTACATGCTAGTATCTATCGAGCGCTTGGCATCCCCCATGATCATCATTATGCGGTCGAGCAAAGGCCCTTCTATGTGACTCCGGATGGGGTTACGGAGCCGGTTATGGACCTCTTTGGCTAAGAAAAGGGGAATCTGGAGGGGGATTGGTGCCCGGGTGCGCGAATTGTTGTGCGAGGGGTCTGCAGGTGAGTTTGGTCGGCTTTCGGGAGACCGGCATGCCCGGCGTGGGTCACTCCAAAGCATCGGGATAAACTTCTTGCGCGATTGGTAGTGGTTCCTAGCGTGGACTCTTGATGATTACCAAAGTTCTTTCTGCCTCACTCGCCGCGATCCTGATGATGTCCATGGCCCCTGCCGAGGAGGAGGGAAGAGAGCTCTACACCAACGGAGTGATCGATCTGGGAATCGTGGTTCGCGATCTTGATCAGTCTGCCAAGTTCTACACCGAAGTTGTGGGACTTAAGGAAGTCAATGGGTTCAAGGTGCCTGGGAAGGTCACCGGTGATTTTGGTCTGACCGATAATCAGGATGTGACTGCACGGGTCTTTGTGGCCGTGGATGCTGCCGGCAAGCCGGCGTCAAAGCTCAAGATGATGGCGTTTCCCAAAGCTCAGGGTAAGAAGCCGGATCAGGAATTTATCCACAGTACGCTGGGGGTCTCTTACCTGACCCTGTTTGTCACTGATATGGATGCGGTTATGATACGCCTTAAGAAAGCGGGAGTGAAAACCCTTGGGAAAACTCCGGCTTCCATCGGGGGGCCTAATTTTCTGACCGTATTCAGAGATCCAGATGGCAACTTTATTGAGCTGATCGGTCCATCCAAGAAGGGCGGATAGCGTGAAATATACGCGTCCACGAAAGCTCTGCTACAAGGCCTATTTCGGCTCTGGTCTTTCGGTGTCGGGCAAAGCAAAGGCTACCAGCATCCCCCCGCGAGGGCGGTTGGATTTTCCTCCTCCGGCAGAGATGACCACATATTGGCGTCCCTTCACCATGTAGGTGCTAGGAGTGGCATTCCCCCCGAAGGGGAGCTTTGCTTTCCAGAGAATTTCCCCGGTGTCCTTATCGAAGGCGCGGAAAGTTTCATCGGCGGTAGCGCCAATAAAGAGGAGCCCTCCGGCCGTGACAACCGGTCCTCCGTAGTTTTCTGTTCCGGTGGGAGGGATGCCTCGCTTGGTGAGTTCGGGATACTCGCCGAGGATTACCTTCCACTTGATTTCCCCCGTATTGAGATCGACCGCGTTAAGGGTGCCCCAGGGAGGCTTGATAGCGGGGTAGCCTTCCGGGTCCAGATACCTTCGGAATCCACCAAAAGCGTATGAAGGTTGGCCTTCATTCTTAGATTGGTCTCCACTGCGAGAAGGCACATTGAGGATGTAGTCGAGGATAGCCTTGCGCTTGTTCTCAGGCATGGAGGCGTAGGGGGGCATCCTTCCCGCTCCTTCACGGGTTATTTTTTCAATTTCCGCCCGCGATTTACGTTTTCCGATATCAAGAAGAGGAGGGAATCCTGCGGCGAGGTTGCCCTTGCGGTCAACTCCGTGGCACGCGCTGCAGTTGATCAGGTAATCCCGTTCGCCACCAACGAGACCAGTGCCATCAGCGCGCTTGGTTTCTATCATCTGTACGATCCATGGCATTTCGTTGATGTTCACGTAGTAGATGCCATCTGGATCTGCAGCTCCGCCACCCCATTCCATTCCTCCGTCGAAGCCCGGAAACATGATGGTCTCCTTCAGGCTGGGGGCGGGGAAGGGGCCAAAGTTGGGAGATGCCCGGATGCGGTCTAGGGTCAGTTGGTGAGTAGCGGGAGAGATATTGGAAGCGTCTGCCTCGGTGTAACGTTGGCGCATGAGAGGTGCGGGTTTGGTGGGGAATGGCTGAGTGGGCCAAGCTTGTTCCCCGATGAGGTCTGATTGGGGGACAGGGCGTTCCTCTACAGGCCAGAGAGGTTCTCCGGTAGACCGATCGAACACAAAGAGCAGCCCATGCTTGGTTCCTTGCGCCACGGCATCGATTTTTTTTCCCTTATGAGTGACCGTGAGTAGGACGGGAGGGCATGCAAGGTCCTTGTCGAGTAGATCGTGGTGGACGATCTGAAAGTGCCAGATCCGTTTGCCGGTTGCTGCGTCGAGAGCCAGAAGGCAGTTGGCAAAAAGATTCATCCCGTGACGGTTGCCTCCATAGAAGTCAGGTTCGGCTGTCTTGGTAGCCACGTAGACAATGCCGCGTTTGTCGTCGAGAGACTGACCACACCAGGGCATGGTCCCGGTAGCAGTTTTCCATGCGTCCGGCGGCCAGGTTTCGTATCCGAACTCACCGGGGCGGGGAATGAGGTTGAAAATCCAACGACGTTTTCCAGTCCGGACATCGTAGGCACGGACAGCACCCACCCCGCCAACACCTCCCACGATAACGAGGTCCTGGTAGATGACTCCCGGGGTATTGAGTCCCGAGCCGAGGTTGATGGATCCATTCTCCCCGAATTCTCGAATGGTTTTGCCGGTGTCAGGATCGACTGCGAAAAGGTGTCCCTTTACACCGGTAAGGAGTCTTCGCTCCCCGCCCTGATTATTTTCCCAGTAGACCAGCCCCCGCTGGCGCTGCCGGCCACGCCCAGTCTTCTCCTGCCCGGGATCCCATTTCCAGATGGTCTTTCCCGTTCCTGCGTCGAGGGCCAGGATCTCACGCGTTGCTGTAGGGGTGTAAAGGATTCCCCGGATGATCAAATTATTGGCCTGGTATTCCGACTTGTGACCTGTGTCATGACTCCATGCCACTTCCAAGGATTTGACGTTCCTGCGATTGATTTGAGCGAGGGGAGAGAACAGGTTACGCTCTTTTCCGCCCAGATAGACTGGCCAATCCTGAGAGTCTGGAGCAGAGCTGCCGGCGGATGGCCAGATGGCCACAAGAGCAGCTGCTCCGAATAGAGCGAAGTGGGTTTTCACGGCGAGTGAGTTTAGGGGCAAACCGGGTGGAAGGAGAATGTATTTTGTGTCATTCGATCATCTGAAACTCGTTCAAATGCAGTCCGCGCAATCGCTTTTTCCCGAGATTGCTCTAAACTCAGGCAATCATGATCCTCGAGTGCCTGCAATCCCGGGGTGGAACAAAGCTTTCCTTAGTTCAATTTTGGCCCAGAGGCGGGTTAGTAATCTTCGGGCTGCTCCTCGTGGAGAGTGCTGGTGCTCAGTCCCTCTCAGAGATCTTGGTTCTGCCGGAGACGAGGGTCACTGCAGAGCGGCTCATTGAGGGGGATGAAGCGGCTGCTTTCTGGTCTGCGGATGACATCGCGCTTGAGGCGCCCCGGACTATCGACCAGATGCTTTCGGGTGATCCTTCATTTTCATTATATCGGAGGCAATCAGCCCTTTTTGGTAACCCGACCTCTGCAGGAGTGAGTCTTCGAGGGGCCGGTGCCAGTGCGGCGGCTCGAACTCTTATTCTGCGGGATGGAATTCCCCAGAATGATCCCTTTGGTGGATGGGTTTCCTGGTCCCGATATGCGCCTGGAGCCCTGAACTCCGCTCGTATCATTCCATCCGCGCAGGCTGCTGTGTGGGGCAACCAGAGTCCTGCAGGAGTGGTGCACCTCACAGGAGGTGATCCGTCGGGCCACCTCACCAGAATACAGACCGTTGCGGGAAGCCATGGAACTCGCGGATTGACCCTGCTGAGTAGCAGGGAGAATGCTGATGCCAGTCTGGCCGCTCAAGCGGCTGTGCACACCCTTATTTCCAGCGGATTCCATGGGTTAGAGGAGGGTCAGCGTGGATCAGTGGATCGCCGGTTGGGATTGGCGACGCGCAGTGCCGATTTCCGTATTGTCTGGCGTCCGGACAATGAGCTGACCGTCGAACCATTTGTGTCCCTGCACACGGAACAAAGGGGCAACGGGACTGTTCTTTCGAGGAATGCTTCCGAGGCTCTTGATTTATCAATTCGGGTTACCCGAAATACCCCTTCTGTGATATGGCAGGGTCTGGCATATTACCAGCGCCGCGAATTCGAGGCACTTTTTGCAAAGGTCGCTGCGGATCGAAGCCGCGAGGTGCCTGCCCTCGATCAGTTTGATGTGCCGGGTGAGGGAATGGGTGGCGGCTTCACTGCAGCCCTGAGCCCGGCAGAGGGAATGAAGGTTGTTCTTGGGGCAGATCTGAGACGGCTGAGGGGCGAGACGAATGAGTTGGCAGGCTTTGTCGATGGGGCCTTTCTTCGACAACGGAAAGCCGGTGGAGAGCAACTGATCGGGGGAGTTTTTCTGCGCGGAATTCATGAGGGCGTTGCCACAGGTCTCTCCCTTGCGGGTAGTGCTCGGATCGATTACTGGGCCTTCAGTGATGGCGTGCGTATTGAGCGAAGGCCCGTAACTGGTGACCTGCTGCGCAATTCTTCTTATGGTGACCGGGATGGAACTGAAGCGTCAGTTAGTGGAACATTGCGATATCAACTCACCAAACCTCTTGGGATTCATGCTTCTGTTGCCAGTTCATTCCGTCTTCCCACTATCAATGAGCTCTACCGCCCTTTTCGAGTTCGTAATGATATTACGGAGGCAAATCCCAGTCTCCAAGTAGAGCGCTTTGATACCCTCGATCTCGGAATGGAATGGAAACCTGCGCGAGGGTTTTCATGTGAGCTGAGCCTGTTTCACCAATGGGTTGATGATATTATTGCTAATGTTCCGATCACCGACCCAGATGAGGCTTCGTCGCTTGCGGGGTTTGTTCCGGAGGGGGGATCTGTGGCTCAGCGCCGCAATGTTGATCATGCCCGGGTCCGGGGGCTTTCCGCTGCCATGCGCTGGAAGTTTTCTTCGCAGTGGAGTGGCAATCTGAAATATCTGTTCTCCCAGTCGAGATTCACAAAGGCAGTGGGACAGGAGAGACTTCAGGAGCAGTCTTTTCCGCAGAGTCCTGAGCATAGTTTCATCGCGGGAGTAAGGGGTAGACCACTCGACAGGCTGAGAGTTTTTGCCGAGGTGGAAATGGGCGGCAGCCAGTTCGATGATCTCATGGGAGATCGTCGGCTCGGGTCCTGGTGGACAGCTCGACTTGGGGGAGAGTTTGAGCTGGCCGGGAATGTGACGGTGCATGCCCGCATTGAGAATCTCTTTGATCAAGAGATCACCACGGGGCTCAGCAGCACTGGATTACGCTCCATCGGTCAACCCCGCTCCTTCTGGATGGGAATGAATTATAGCTTCTAGTTCTTCAAACAAGTTTGCACTTAGATCAAAAGGGAGAAATGATATGAAGGATCAAATAACCCATGCTTATGCGTCATCTTTTCATTTTAGCAGCCTTGTTGGTGCAACCGGGTAACCTTTCTGCAGCAAACTGGGGCCATTGGCGTGGGCCGACAGGGAACGGATCTTCTTCAGAGGCTCAGCCTCCGACGAATTGGGGAGAGAGCAAGAACATCAGGTGGAAAGTCCCAGTCCCGGGCAGAGGATCGGGATCTCCTGTGGTTTGGGAAGATCGTGTTTTTGTTGTCTCGGCGGTCCCAACGGCAGGGCAGTCTGGTTTCGATGGGAAAAGGTTATCCAAGCTGGCGTTCAAACTATTTTGCTTCGATCGCAAGACAGGAAAGATCGGGTGGGAACGAACTGCGATTGAGGCTGTGCCGCATGAGGGAACACACTCAACGAACGGGTTCGCCTCTGCTTCCCCTTGTACTGATGGTGAATTCGTTTATGCTCATTTCGGTTCCCGGGGGTTGTTCTGTTTTCGAATGGACGGGACTCCGGTTTGGAAGCGGATTGATTTTGGAAAGATGACTACTCGAAACGAGTTCGGGGAGGGCAGTTCACCTACCATTCATGGGGACAGGATTCTTGTTCCCTGGGATCATGATGGGCCTTCATCGCTTTATGCATTGGACCGTCGAAATGGGAAGACTCTCTGGCAGGCGCTCCGGAAAGAGGAGCCCACCTGCTGGGCGACTCCTCTGGTTGTTGATCATGAGGGGAGCAAGCAGGTGATAATGAATGGGCAGACCTGTGCGAGGGGATATGATTTCGCGACGGGGAAAGAACTTTGGCGCTGTGAAGGGCAAACGCAGCGGCCGGTGGCCTCTGCGGTGGCTATTAATGGTCTCGCTATTGTTGGGAGTGGCTTCCGAGGAGCATTCATCGGGGCCTTTGACCTTGGGGGGCGGGGTAATTTGAAAGGGACGAAGAGTGTGGTTTGGGATCGGGATCGCCATACCCCGGATATTGCTTCCCCATTGATTTCAGGATCACGACTCTACTATCACAGTGGCAAATCAGGAATGCTGACATGTCTTGATGCAGTTAGCGGTGAAGCGCACTACGTCATAGAGCGGGTTCCGGAAGTTTCCCGGACCTATGCGTCACCAATTGCGGCAGGGGGGTTTGTCTACGTGACCGGTCGCAGTGGAACAACGGTGGTTCTCAAAGATAGTAAAAAGTTTGAAGTCGTTGGAATCAATACGGTGGGAGAGGGAGTCGATGCGACTCCGGCTCCAGCAGGTCGTGAGCTCTTTATCAGAGGAGAGAGGCACCTCTTCTGTATCGGAGAGAGAGAGAAGGAGTAAGCTATGGGAACCTTCAAATGATGAAAGTAGTAGCAGCTGTCCTCATTCTCGCGGTATCTGGTGCTGCTTCCTCCAAGGACGAGAAAGCAGAGCTACGGGATCGCCTCGATAAGAGCGATGAGCCGCGGATTCTTTTCGTGGGAAACAGTTATAGCTTCAAGGTTCCCAAGGTTCTGGCCAGGATGACGCAGGCAGAGGGTCGTCCAGTTGTTGTTGAGGGGATCACGCGAGGGGGGTGGACTCTGGAGAAGCATGCGCGATCAAAGGATACTCTGACTCGAATCCGGGACGGAAAATGGGATGTGGTGGTATTGCAGGAGCAGAGTCAGCGCCCTTCCTTCAGCAGAGCGCAACGCATGAGGGAGATGAATCCTCATGTAAGGATCCTCGTCACAGAAATCCGGAAGGCTGGGGCTCTTCCGGTGTTTTTCCAGACGTGGGGTCGTCGTGACGGGGACCGGGGGAACAAGAAAAACTATCCCGATGATACCTTTGAAAAGATGCAGAAACGATTGATCACAGGCTATCAGGAAGCTGCTGTGGTCGCAGGGCATGCTCTGATTGTGCCGGTTGGTGAAGCCTGGGCAGTGGAAGTGAGCAAGGGGCGAGGGAAGCGCCTTTTCGCAAAGGATGGAAGTCATCCCTCAGCCGTTGGGGTCGAGTTGTCAGCACGTGTATTCAATGATTTTTTTTTCGGGGACTGAAAAATGCCGGATAGAGAATCAACCTTGATCCCGGGCCTCAAAAAAGTCAGGTCCAGCTTTGCGTGCCTGACTCTGGTGGTGAGTGCCCTCTCCTCCGCGGCGATCCAGGCAGGGGAAGAAGAAGGTGTCCTAGACAGTGAATTTGAGGGGAGGATTAAGCCTCTGCTCGAACAGTATTGCTACGATTGTCATGGTGATGGGACCTCGAAGGGAGAGGTTTCTCTCGATGATCCCGTCAACGGTATACACAAACTGGATAATCAGGAGTTGTGGTTGAGGGTCTGGAAGAATCTACGTTCCGATTTGATGCCGCCGGCAAAGAAGAGTCAGCCGAATGCGGATGAGCGTGCGGAGGTGATCTCGTGGATTCAGCGTAAGGTCTTCGGACTTGATCCAGCGAATCCGGATCCGGGGCGGGTGACGCTGCGTCGCCTCAATCGCGTGGAATACGGGTACTCGGTCGAGGATATCCTGGGTGTGAAATTTAATGTGAACGATGTGTTTCCTCCAGATGATACAGGTTACGGGTTTGATACGATTGGGGATGTCTTATCGATTTCTCCTCTTCTCATGGAGAAGTATCTTGCGGTGGCCGAGCGTATCATGGCTCAAGCGATTCCTTTCGAGGCTGGTCGGCCTAAGGCTGTGAAGATTGATCCTGGACGCATGCGCAATGAGAAGAACCGCTCCCGGTCGGCACGCTTTATGAGAGTCGGAAGTGCTCATCGGGCGGGAACTGTCTGGGAAGCAAAGACAGCGGGCAGGCACCGTCTGGCGATCAGTTACCAAGTGGTGGCGCAGAGTGGAGGGAAGGATGCCAATGCTACCTGGCGAGTGCTGGTGGACGGGGAGGAGCTGGCCTCGCGCCCCATCAGTTTTGAAGACAGCAGGACGAAAAGCTTTGAGCTGGAACTCAGTCCAGTGCTTCAGGAGGGACCTCGTAGGATCGATTTTGAAATGGTTCCCGGGGAGGGGGCAACCAGCGAGAATATTCCTCTGGCAGTAAAGGTTGTCAGTGTATTGATGTCCGGTCCATCTGGCTCAATTAGCTGGGACAGTTACCCTGAGAGCGTCCGGCGTATCATAGATGAAGGCCCACCACCGGCAGAAGTGGGAAAGTGGGGGCAATACGCTCGGAAGATCCTACGGCGTGTAGCGACGCGGGCGTATCGCCGCCCGGTGGAAGAGGAGACTCTTGATAGGCTTATCAGGCTCGCCCGGGTAAAGTGGGATGCCGATGGAGAATTCGTTGCGGGAATTCGCTTTGCCCTTACGGCCGTCCTGAGTGCGCCGGACTTCCTGCTTCGGGGAGAGTCTCCGGGCAAGGGAGACGAAGAAGTTGGAGCTATTCCGCTCGATGAGTATGCCTTGGCTACAAGGCTCTCATATTTTCTCTGGAGTTCGGCTCCGGATCAGACGCTTCTTGAAGAGGCAGGTCGTGGGGACCTGCGGGCGAATCTACGCGCCACTGTAGATCGAATGTTGGACGACCCTAAGGCAGAGCGCTTCTTCCTGAATTTTGTTGGACAGTGGCTTCAGATCCGGGAGCTCGATGGACGGGTCTTTGACACGCCGCTGCTTCTCGGCATCAAGGACGGAAACCGGGCCCGTCAGATTTTTAACCTCTATACCAGGCAGGACATGATGCGGGAGACTCAACTTTTCTTTGCTCATATTCTGAGGGAAAACCGGCCTGCAGTGGAATTAATTAATGCCAATTACACGTTCTTGAACGATCGACTTGCGACCTTTTACGGTGTGGAAGGATTCGAAGGTAAGGAGTTTCGCAAAGTCAGTCTGGAAGATCATCCGCGGCAAGGCGGCATCCTGACCCAGGGTAGCTTTCTGCTCACTACTTCTAACCCTGACCGCACTTCCCCAGTCAAGCGAGGGCTCTACGTCCTTGATAATCTTCTGGGCGTTCCTCCGCCACCACCACCGCCCAATATTCCGGCTCTTGAAAATGCCAAGGAGAAGCTAGGTGAGGACGCGACCGTGGAGGAGTTGATGGAGCATCATCGGTCTCAGCCGCTATGCCATTCCTGTCACGCAAGGTTGGATCCAATTGGCCTCGCTCTGGAGCGCTATAATGCGCTCGGGCAGTGGCGGGAGGGAGATCAATATGAAGTCTCTGGTGCGCTTGTGACGGGGGAGGCGTTTAAGGGTATTGGAGGTCTCAGGGAAGTGCTGGTGGGTCCCCGTATGAAGGATTTTCACCGGTGCCTTGCCGAAAAGTTGCTGACGTATGCGGTAGGTCGTGGAGTCGAATATTATGATGCGCCGGCTGTGGACGAGATTGTGCAGCAGGCCAGGATTGCAGGTGGTGGCTTGCGGGACTTCATTTACGAGGTTGTGGAGAGTGTCCCGTTTCAAAAGAAACGAGCTCGTTAACAGGAGTCGGGGAGGGATTGCACTCGAAAGGTGCAATTTCGAGCCATACTTGAAACTCCGATGTCTGGGGCCAGGGAAATCTTTTCCAGTGCGTATCCTTGATGGAGCAACTCTTTTACCGTAGGAATCCCCTTGATTCTCGGTCTTAAAGTCCGGATCATCTCTTGATCTTGGAGTTATGATGAGTTTTCCCCGCGAAGAGATCGGCCGCAGAACTTTTCTACGGGGGCTGGGAGCCTGCATTACCCTCCCTGGTATGATCTCTCTGGCAGGAGGTGTAACGCTGCCTCGAGCAGGTTCACGAGGCCTTACTGCAACGGGCGCTCCGCTGCGGACAGCCTATCTCTATGTCCCAAATGGAGTAATCATGGACAAGTGGCGGCCGGAGGGATTCGGAGCGGACTTCAAGTTCAACGAGAGCATGGCTCCTCTGGAAAACTTCCGCAACGATTTGCAGATCGTGAAGGGTTTCGCGCAGGTGGAAGGAAATCCGGGAAAAGACGGGGCTGGAGACCATGCGAGGGCTAATGCGACCTTCTTGACTGGAGCGCGTCCCCTCCGAACCTCAGGGGCCAACTTGAGGGTCGGAACCTCCGCTGATCAGCTTGCGGCTCGTTTTCTGTCGGCAGAGACCCGGATGCCCTCTCTGGAATTAACCTGTGAGAGAGTGCGTAATACCGGCGCTTGCGACGCGGGATATTCCTGCGCTTACCAGTATAATATTTCGTGGCGTTCCGAGCATCTGCCTGCCACTCCGGAATCGAATCCACGCGCTGTCTTTGAACGTATTTATGGGATAGGAAGCCCAAAAGAGAGAGTTGCTAATGCCGCCCGGAGGCACGCGGAGCAAAAGTCGATTCTCGATTTCGTGCAGGACTCTGCTCAAAAGATGGGGCAGCGTCTCGGGCGCGAGGATCGTGAGAAGCTCGACGAATATCTCACTGGAGTTCGTGAGGTCGAACAGCGTATCGAGCGAGTGGAGAGACTGGGTCCTCCTGCTGATCCGGGTCGGCCTGCGCCGGATGGAACTCCCCGTGATTATCGGGAGCATATTCGTATTCTCTTCGATATGATGCTTCTCGCGTTCCGGAGCGATTCAACCCGGGTAGTAAGTTTTCTTCTTGGGCATGATGGGAGCAATCGGAGCTTCCGGGATATCGGGGTGAGTGGTGGCCATCACGACCTTTCCCATCACGGGAAGGATGCTGGAAAGATGGCTCTGGTAAGCCAGATCGATCGCTTTTACAGCGAGGAGCTCGCCTATTTCCTAGCGCGTATGAAAGAGTCGAAGGATGTGGACGGAAAATCGCTCCTGCACAACTCGATGGTGGTTTGGGGAAGTGGTCTCTCCGATGGCCACTGGCATACGCACGATGACCTTCCGATCGTGGTAGCAGGGAATGCGGGTGGTAAATTTCAGACGGGACGCCACCTGGATGTGGGAGACGTGCCTCTGAACAATCTTTTTGTGCGAATGCTGGAGGAGGTTGGCCTTTCTGGGCTAAGCTTTGGAGACTCGACGGGCTCGGAAAAAAGAGTTTGAGAAATTCCGGATAGATTCGTCAGCGAGCAAAGGGGGGAGTGACCGCGTATCACTCGCTGGTGGTCTGGTGCCTCAGGTCGAAGGCTGCTTTCCGGATGTAATGCTTCTTCCGGTTGTCCGGAAGAGTGATTTCCACGGTAGTCTGAACTGTGAATGCCGGCAGGGCGTCAGGAAGCTGGGGGACTTCGTGGATCAGGCGAGATTCCACGGCATTTTCGAGGACCGTTGTGTTACGGACGTCCAATGAGCGTGATCCGAATGATCGTCGATTAGTATAGCGTGGGCCGGAGACTGGGCCCCGGCCGAACATCTTGCGGGGAGAGCCTACGGAAATCACGTCCTCCACGATCACATGACTCTCGTTGCAGTCGATGATTTCCTGAGAACGCTCTCCGACGAGGCGCTCGATAGTGATATCAATATTACGGGAATTGAGGTCAATTGTCTCCGCTGTGTTGCCGCCTTTGTTTGGGGAAATACTTGCGATCAGTCCAAGATGGCAATCCTCACATCCTTCTAGAACAAGAGAGGCTCCTGGATTGGTGTCCAAGGCGACAATGGGCACGTGGACTCTCGCTGAGTCCACTAACCAGGAGGAGTCGGTGGCGTGTCCGGTAACGATCATCACCCCACCGGATAATCCACAGTTTCCCTTTTCATTGCGTCCGTCGAACATGATGGGAAGAGTCTGCTTCCCGTTGTCCTTATTCTCTATTTTCCATTTCTGCAGAGTTCCAAACATCAGGATCTGGACGTCGTCATGGCCCCTGTTGTAAATCATGGGGAGCATCTGCCAGTAACCTGCATTCCGGGATTTGAAATCGATCGTTGTGTGCGCGCTGTCAGGGTTCAGCCTGAGAGTCGCGTGCTGGTCAACGATCAAGGTCACTCCCGGGCGAGGGATGTCGATCCGGTCAGAGATGACGTATTCACCGCCGAGAATAACGGTGTGGGTGACGGTCTTGAGACCCCACTCGATGGCTAATTGGGAATCAGTATTCTTAAAGAGCGTTTTGTTGTCTCCGGGGTGTTTCACCACCGTGGAGTTGCCCTCTTTTTGTATGAGAACGGTATTGTTCTGCCACGCGGCTTGTAGGCAAGAGGTTGCCGTCAGTGTAAAGGCAAATGAAAGAAGTAACGGGTAAGTGACAGAGCTGAGCACGAAGGGTATTCAATACCGAGAAGGTCTTTTGTCGATGGTAGAAGGGCGCTATTGGGGGATTCGTGAGCCTTGTCATGAGGGCCACAGTATAGTTTTCTACGGTCGTGATTGTTCGTTCTCTGATTGTGACGCTTTATGCCCTTGGAGGCATTCTGTTCTTAGGTGGTATTCCTGCTGCTGCTTACACCCCGGGTGCCCAGCACAATTATACCCACGAGGACGGGATGGTGCCGAAAGATACTTATCAGTATTCATTGTGGGTCCCCGAGGACTACAAGAAGGATCGCTCCTATCCTGTCGTTTTTTATTTACATGGTGGCGGGAGGGGGCGTTACCACCCGGATCAGGGGAAGCGCAACATGGTCTCACAGCGGCTCCTCGATAATCAGAGATGGTCTGATGCAGGTTACAGTGGCAATGCAGTGGGACAGTTTGGCTACCTGCATGTGGCACCTGTGAAGCCGGTAGCGCGGTGGAATCCAGCTCAATTCAAGCGGTTGATCGACCATCTGAAGACCAAGGTCAATATCGATGAAAAGCGGCTTTATGTCACTGGTTTCAGCATGGGAGGGCAGGGGACTTGGAAAATTGGATGTGCGGATGAGCACGGGGAAGGGTATCAGATTGCTGCCATGATGCCCCTGGGGGCTTGGGGTTGTAAAGAGGTCCAGCGAGGGACTACAGCGGAGACGTGCCGAACATTGAAAACTGCGGTATGGGTTCTTCACTGCCCGCTTGATCATGTCTCAAGAATCTCGGAGCAGATTCCCCTCTACCAGAATCACCTCGATTGTGGTGGGTATGGAAGGTTTACGATGATTCCCGGGAGAGGCCATATCAGCCGTCCGCCGGGGAACGACAAGGAGGCTTTTAGTATGCGAATGGCATGGATGCTCTCCCAGACTTATGGTACTCCCTTCAACTATTGCGTGGAACTGAGTGGGGGAGTAATCATGGAAGTAGTGAGTGGGAAGAGACCCTTTCTCGGAGATACCAGCAAGTATGGGTTTTTTGAGCCCGGAAGTGTTATTCGGGTGTCCGCTCCAGAAAAGCAGGGTGAGCGTCCCTTTGTGAAATGGGTGGCCTCGGGGGGAACCTTCAGTGACCCTGAGAGCCGAAGGCCTCTGTTCACAGTGGGTGCGGCGGACGCTCAAATGACTGCGATCTATAAAGGGAAGCCTAAGCTTACGGTCAGGGGGGGAGGGTCCGTGCCCCTGCAACCACAGGCGGGACAAATGGTTACGGTGACCGTCTCCGATCCTGAGAGTCCGCGGACAGCGCAGGTCCTGCATTGGACCGCTGATGGTCCGATTGCGCTGGTGCAACCCCATCTTGAGAAAATCAGGTTCCTGATGCCCTCCGACGATGTCACCATCGAAGCTCACTGGACAAAAATAAAATAGAGCGCGCGTTTTTTCTTAAGTAGACGCGGAAGGTGCTAGCCTCTACAGGTTTCCGGGATGAATTTTTTGATTCGCACTCTTTCTGCACTCATTCTGACAGGGTTCGGGGTGCTGAACGCCGAAGACCTAAAGTCAGGAGAATATAAGATTTCACAGTCATGGAAGCAGGAGCGTTCTTTTGAGCGGCTTTATGTTGTTTCCGTCCCCGAGGGCAGGAAGGGGAAACGTCCTGTGGTTATTTTCCTGCATGGTGGAGGAGGTAACGCACGAGGAGCCTTCAAAGGATTCATGCGGCGTCACAGAGGAATGGCAAGGCACTACATCGTGATATGTCCGGAGGGCTATTCCAGAGGTTGGAATATTGTTTCTGAGCGATCCAAGGCCGATGACCGTGGGTTCATTGAGGAGATCATCAAGAAGGTATCGGAATACGATAACGTCCAACGGGAAAATTTTAGTATCATTGGGAGTTCGAATGGGGCAGCTCTGGTGAATCAACTCGCGATCGAGTGTCGCTTGCCGAACATAAGAAACTATGTAAGCGGAGTAAGTCCGCTTAATGTGTATCAGCACGACGGAAAAGCGTTCAAGGCCAAGGGCCCTGATAATGCCTACCGTAAAGCAGTAGTGCCGATGAAAGGGAAACGGCTAATGAATATCTCTGGAACAGAAGATAATCTGGTCCCTTACGAGGGAGGGCTTTCGCGGGCTATTCCTGCGAAGGGAGGAAAGTTGGGTTTTGTTCACGCCGAGCATTCGACCTATCTCTGGGCAAAGGCCATGGGCTACGAAGGGGAGCAGTTGGCCAAACCGAGCGAGGTTGACGGAAACTTGGAGAAGTTTTCCTACCTCGATGGCGCGGTAGTGCATTACAAGGTCAAAGGCGAGGGCCACGGGGCAATGGGTGCAATCAGAGAGGATCGTCTCCTCTCCTTCTTGGAGGGAGGGGAGAAATAGATGTCTGGATCCGGTTGCTCTACCGGGCGGATTTGGCGTGCTGCTGCTTCTCGGTCAAAAGGGTGCGGAATTCTTTCAGTCGATTTTCGTGTCGAGTCTCACCAGCGAGGTTGTTTTTCTCTGAGGGATCGTTGGTGAGGTTATAGAGTTCCTCTCCATCAGGCCACCTCGCGTAGCGCCAGCGCTGGTTACGGAGGGCGTATCCCAGACTATTACCACGGGTAACCACACTGTAAGCATGTTTCTTTTTTCCCAACCGTCCAGGGTGCCCGAGAAGTGGACGAAGGGATATTCCCTGCAGGTGTTCAGGTGGATTGAGTCCGGTGAGATCCGCCAGCGTAGGGTAGAGATCGATCAATTCGACCATGGCCTCGGAAGTGGTTCCACGTGTGGTAATTCCCGGAGCTCGTATAATCAGAGGAACCTTTGCTCCAATATCAAAGAGGGTCACTTTCCCCCATAGGAAGTGATCGCCGAGGTGATAACCATGATCGGAGGTAAAAACGATGATCGTGTCCTCCCAGTGGCCGCTTTGCTTCAAGGCATCAAAGACCAGTTTTAACTGAGCGTCGATAAAGGAGATGCAGGCATGATAGGCCTGCATGTATTCCCTGCGCAGGGTGTTGTTCTCTTTTCCCAGTTCAAACCCGAAGGCACTGTAGCGCTTCGAGATCGCTGATTGAGGAAGGCTGCCCCAGAGGTCGGGTTGATCGGGTCGGTAGACAATCCCATTCAGTGGGTAGAGATCGAAGTATTTGTCCGGGGCAAGAAAGGGGACGTGTGGCTTCTGAATACCGCAGGCAATGAAGAAAGGCTTCTCGCCGGGGGTATCGGCCCGCAGCCACTGAGCGACCTGTCGAGCATTCTTACCGTCCTTATGCTGTGCGTCGGTCAGTCCGCTTCGACCCCGTCCGGGAGGGGTCTGGGCATCCAGTTTTTCCGAAACTTTCCTCTTCAGCTCTTTCCAACTTTTCCGGTTGGGACGAGCCTCGATTGATCCGTACTGTTCCTCGAATTTCCCGCGCGCTTTCCGCACGACTTCGAGTTCGTCATTTTGGAAACGGAGGGCTTCATGCCATGCGAGTTCGCCATGTTCGTGTCGGGGCGAGTGAAAGATCTTGCCCACACTCGCGGTCCAATACCCATTCTCCTTGAAGAATTGTGGCAGGGATACCGTGCCAGGGCGCTCCTTCCGGATGTCGGCCGTGTTGTTCAAAACACCAGTTGATTCAGGGTAGAGGCCACTGAGAAAGGAGGCGCGCGAGGGACCGCAAACCGGATACTGGCAGAAGGTGCGCGTGAAAGTCATTCCTTCGGTAGCGAGCCAGCTGAGAGTAGGTGTATGAATAGGATCATACCCGGACGGAGAGACATGCGTGTTCAGGTCGTCGCACACGATAAAGAGGACGTTTTTCTTCTTTCGGTTTGCTGGCTGGTCCTTTGATGCGTTGTTTTCTGTTCCTCGGATTGGAGGATTCGCTCCCTTCTTCCAATGGAAAGATTCGCCCTCAATGAGAAGGTCGCGCCGACTGTTCAGCTTTTCGCGGGGTTCAGCGAAAGTAGCAGGAGCTGCATCGCGCATCGTTTTCTTCAGCTCGGCATATTCAGGATCATCCGCGAGGTTTCTCCATTCATGAGGGTCCTTCTGCAGCTCATAGAGTTCTTCGCCATCGTCTCCGTAGCGGATGTAGCGCCAATTACGATTAATGGTTGCATACTCTCCTGGATGCATGTGAGGGAGGTAGACGGTCCGGTCTTTGGCCTCGTCAGGATTCCTGAGAACAGGGGCTATGGATGAACCTTCCAGTTTCTGGTGGGGAGCGGGAAGGTTGCACATCTCGACCAGAGTAGGAAACATGTCGATCAAGCTTACCGTGACATTGGAACGTGCGCCCCGGGCTATACCCGGACCGGCCCAGATAAAAGGGACATTTGAAGTGCGCTCCCAGAGGGTATGTTTTCCCCAGTCTCCCTTCTGGCCGTGATGATAGCCGTGGTCGCTCCAGAGTACGATAATAGTGTTGTCAGCGTGAGGGCTTGCCTCAAGAGCATCAAGGACGCGCCCCATCATTGCGTCCGCATAGCTGATGCAGGCCAGATATCCGTGAATGGCATCATCAAAAGCATTCAGCTTTCTCAGTTTTTCGATAATTCTTGAGCGCGCAGTTTTGATCTTGCGTATTTTTTCCGGGAGGTCGGCAAGGTCGTCCTCCTTGAGGGGAGGGAGCTTGATGCTCTCTGGCTCGTAAAGATCGTAGTATTTCTGGGGGCAGTAGTTAGGATAATGGGGAGCGTAGATGCCAACGCCGAGAAAGAAGGGCTCCTGATGCTCTTTCTGGAGTTGCTCTACAGCCCAGTTGACGCGGATAGTGTCAGCCATTTGTTCCTCTTGTTCATCTGGGAGGGCAGCCCATTCCAGAAACATCCCGCCGGTAATCTCCCGCCCTCTGTTGTAGATACTGGCAGGAAACGGGTGCGGAAGAGGAGTCTCGTCGGACCATGAGTTGAGAGGCCACCCACTGGTACGCTGGGATTTGTTTCTGAGGAAAAAGGTATCCCAGCCGCGCTGGTCAATTGCACCGGCGGGGTGATGAAAAAGTTTTCCTGCACCGAGGGTCGTGTAGCCGGCCTTGGAAAAGCACATCTGAAGAGCATCTATTTCCGGAAGGTGTACAAAATAATTTGCGGTTCTGTAACACCCTGTAGTCGATGCAAACTGGCCGGAAAATATGGCTGCACGGGAGGGGGCACAGTAGACCCCGGCGGTATGAGCGTTAGTAAAAAGCACGCCCCGCTTCGCCAGCTTGTCGAGATTGGGGGTGATCGCACTAGGGCTGGTGCCCATACACCCGAGCCAGTCATTCATGTCATCAACGGCGAGGAAGAGGACGTTGGGTTGCCGGGCTTGGGCAGACAGGGTGAAGCAGAAAAGGAAAACAATGAGGTTGAGCGGGAGTCGTTTCATCCGAGGGCCGGGAGAGAGTCTCAAATCAGGGCAGGGATTGGCGATCTCTTTTGTGAGTCGAGGTTTCAGCATATATCTACCGGCGCCGATCTCCCTTGTATCTTCCTGCGCTGTGCGTTGTGCTTTGGCTGTCGAGGAAACCGTCTTTTGACTGAATTCAATGATGAGGAAAATTCTGCTCCCACTCTTCTGTGCGGCTGGGCTGTCAGCCCTTGCGGAAGACTGGCCCATGTGGCGCCATGATGTTGAACGGACGGCTGAGAGTCCGCAGGTATTGAAGGATGAGCTGAGTCTTCTCTGGAGCCGTGAGCTACCCAGACCTCTGCCAGCCTTTAACGATGTCCGGTTGC
>NZAC01000050.1 GCA_002686085.1 Roseibacillus sp.
CTTCTTAGCAGCCTTCTTAGCGGGCTTCTTAGCAGCCTTCTTAGCGGGCTTCTTAGCAGCCTTCTTAGCGGGCTTCTTAGCAGCCTTCTTAGCAGGTTTCCGCTTTGCAGCGGGTTTTGTTTTTTTGGTCTTCTTCTTTGCAGCCATGGCTCTTTGCTGTTTGAGTTTGCGCTCAACGGCGGTTCTCTCATCTGGAGCTAACGCTTCGTCAGAGAGTAAGTGGAGAATAGCGCGACCTGCACTGCCTCCGAAAGCGTTTAAGAGAAAATCTTTTGCGAGTGGAGAGACGATACTTTCTTGACTTTTAGTTGCTTTGTAGATGTACACTCGTCCTTCGCGTGTGTGTTTCACGAGTTTCTTTCGCTCGAGGCCTTGCATCACCGAGAGCACAGTCGTGTAAGCGCGCGGTTTTTCATCGGGGAGATGATTACGGATCACAGTGACCGTTGACGGACCTAGAGAGTAGAGAACAGAGAGTGCTTGCAGCTCGAGTTGGGATGGGCGGGATTGATCCAGCATGTGGTGATGTTTCGCGTGGAGCCTTACGAAGGGAGGATTCTTAAACCGAATCTAGCGGGTCGAATTGGGAGGGAGACACTCTATAAGATACTATTTTTACAGGGTTTTAACACTTGCAACGATAGTTCCAGAGCGATCTTTTCGCAAAGCTTCCGGAACTCTTTGCGGGAACAAGAAGAATCTGATCGTAAAGAAAAGATGAGTGCGAGTCTTTCCGGGAGAGGTCAGGGAGTTGGCTTGATCCGTGGGCGTTCTAATTTTGGATCGACCTTCTTCAGGGTAGACCAGAGAAGCTTCTCTGATGGATGACCGCTGAATAGAACAGATCCATCCCTTTGTAGAATGGTGATGGTTGGAAGCTCAAGGACGCGTAGTTTTCGCGCGAGAGATTTCGTGGAGTTATCCACAACCCAGTCGCCAGGTTTGCGCGGCATGAGCTCGGCACAAAACTTCCGTGCTTCACTCAACGCTTCATTGTCTGGCTCAATGAGGATTGAAGTTACCGGAATTTTGTGAGTTCCCAGTGTTTCAACCATTGCAAGAAAGTCAGGGAGGTAGGCCTCCGACTCCGTACTCCATGGCGACCAGAAATGCATCACCAAGTAATCGCTGGCCCCAAACAAGGTTCTCAGAAGCACTTTTTTTTCATCGGCCTGCCTCATGTAGACTTGGTCAAGATTCACCTTTAGACTAGCGAGAGCCTGCTCGCGGCGTAGCCGATCGATATGCGGAGCGAATGCTGTCGCTTGTCGGGGACTCAGCCAGAAAGCTTCCTTAATATGGTTTTCGAATTCGGTAAGCTCTCCTTTTTGCAGAGCTTCAAGAGCGAAGCAGTATTCGATTATCGAAAAGAACTCTTCCGGAACACTGAAGATAACTGAGTCGTCTATTCTGAAGGATTTTTTCTGCTCATCGAGTACGGGACCAAGGGCTGCTACCGCCGCGAAGTCTTCCTGATCAACGAGGAATAGAAAGCGAGCCTCCAGAGTGACCTGCCTCGCTAAGCCACCCGCTTCAGCGGCTTGGATAGCATCATTCAGTTTGCTCTCATTATCCGCTTCGAAAAGATTCTGGATGAGAACCTCTCGATGCCCTTGACCCCGGATCTCCTGGGAGGGTCCGGGCAGTGAAAGGGAAATTAAAAGCAGTACGGACAAAGAAGTTCGTACCATGGTGGAGAGGCGCTGGATCAATTGTTGTTTGGAATCTGAAGAGTCTGTCCCGTTTGGATATTGGTTCCCGAAATACCATTGGCGGCTTGAATTGCCTCCACGGTTGTATTGTATCGCTTTGCAAGACCCCAGAGGGAGTCACCCTTTGCCACGTTGTGAGGCACGGTGTTTGCCGCTGGAACTCCGTCGGGGAAGGAAGGGACAGGTGCCGGAGTCACTCCAGGAAGAGGTGGGATAGGAGCGGGGGCCGGGGGGCTATTCAGGACTGTAGGCAGTGGCTGATAGGGAGCCCCTTCAGGTCCTGCGCCAGGGATCCCAAAATCATCGACCTGCCCGTAAGGAGATTGTCCGGTCGCCTGCGCTGCCTTCAACTTCTTGTATTCAGCATAGTCAGGGTCGAGTGCCGAACAGGAAACAAATACGATCGACAGGCCAATGGCTGAGTAGTGAGTCATCCTCATGAGTCGAAGAGTAATCTATTACTACGGAAATACGAAATATATTTTGCGGCTTTTCTAGCACATCGAATGGGCTGGGGAAGGGAGAGCCTATTTTCTGATTTTGAAGAAGCGATCTACTGTAGCTTGGGTGTGAGCACAGAATTCTTCCAGTTGTTCCGAGCGCGCCAGCGATATTGTTTCCGCAATATGCCGGATATAGGCGGGCTCACAGCGTTTACCACGATGCGGGACAGGAGCAAGGTAGGGGGAATCGGTTTCCACCATGATTCTTCCGGCTGGTGTTCTGCTGGCCGCGTCGACTACTCCGGCTGCATTCTTGAAGGTGGCAATACCCGTGAACGAAACCAGCCCCCCCAACTCGAGAACGCGTTCTGCCTGTGAATAGGGTCCCGGAAAGCAGTGAAAGACAGCCTGCAGATCACTGGTAAACGGTTTATAGATGGCGAGGGCATCGCTGAAGGAGGCATCTCCTATGCGGTCACGAGTATGAATGACGACATTCTGGCCCGTTTCTACAGCGAGCACAAAGTGCTGTCTGAGAAAGTCCCTCTGCCGCTGATGGTAGCTCTCCTCGGTCCAGCCCTTTGGGGCTGGGTGAAAATAGTCGAGACCGGTTTCTCCAATTGCGGCAACACGATGATGAGTGGCGAATTCCCGAAGGGCTTCGAGATAGTCATCGGGGGTCTCGTGTACGTCACAGGGATGAATCCCGACACACGCGTAGACCTCAGGAAATTTTTCTGCAATAGACAGGTTGCGGGGAATATCCTCCAAGTTCGTCGCGAGGGTCATCATACGGGTGACTCCTGCGTCACGCGCACGGTCGATGAGCGGGCCAAGTTCGTCCTCTGGAAACTTGTGAGAACCGAGATGGCAATGACTATCGGTAAGCATCGAGAGCGGGAGCGCCTTTGAGAGTTTCTATTCCTGAAGAATCGTTTCTCCGCGGTAGAACCAGGCGTAGGGAATGAAGAGGAGGGCAGTGATGAACATCAGGATGGTGAAGAACCAGTAGTAGGCAGCGCCTTCCAGTCGTTCACCACCACCAGCGAACGCGGTTCTTGAGTAGGTGATCTCATCATCTGTTTCCTCCTCCTCCATCGAGACTCCGAGCATTTCCTTCCGGCGATCCAGCCAAGGCTTGTCGGGATGCAGGGAATCGTGCCACTTCCGGGGCTTCTCCGGCTCCCTCTCCCTGATGGTAAGAAAAATTCCGATATCCCACTGGGTCTTAGCTTTTTTGTCCGGCCCGTCGCTTGAAATGCGGCAGGCCTTGCTCCCCTCCAGGAAGTAGCGCAGCGGATTCCCCCATGGATCCACGCAATCCTTTATGAGGGAGTCAGCGTCTTCGGGGCGTGGTAGTTGATGGTCGTTTTCCCGTGACCACTGCTCGATGTGATCGAGTGCCTCCTTGAGCAGAACCTCGCCCGGTATTTCCGTGAACAGGCCATCTTTCGTGGTGTATGTCATCCTCAGATCGTCAGGAGTACCAATCTCTTCATCGTATCCAGCGTGATCGAGTTTGACGGAGACCTTGTCTCCCGCCTTGGTGGCTTCTTGCAGGCCAACTTTGATTGCGCTGCTCGGGGAATCGATCTGGATGTAGCGGTTGACGGCAGCGGTAAATAGATTTCCAAGGGAGACAGCGAAGAGAAACAGGCCTAGCACAAGGGATTTCATAGTCCGGGGGGCCTGGGTGTAGGAAAATTCCAGGGCGACGATGGACACCATGACTTCAGCGGCGGTGAGAAGGGCGTAGGCGAGTATCTGCCATCCAATGTTAGGGCGCTGCCCGGCATCGATCCATTCCTGAATGGTGGAACTCAGGGCAAAGGCGCCTCCCATCAGGAAGAGTCCCGCGCCGATTTTTCGCAGGGGCGTCAGTTTCACCAGCTTGTCGACCTTCGGATAGATGACGAAAGTGAAGAGAGGAATGAAGGTGAGAATGAGGATCGGGTTGACTGCTTGAACTTGTGATTCCAGCCACTCGACGCCCAGGAAGGTGCGGTCCATTTCCTGAGCTTGGAAGACCCAGCGCGATGCGGTTTGGTCGAACAGGGCCCAGAACATGGCCACGAAGAGGAAGAGGACAGAGAGTTTCCCGAGCGTCTTCAACCCTTTGCGGCTGAAGGTCTCTAGGAGAAAGCTGGTGCCGCCCGCTGGGACATGGATGAACTTCCTTCGGCCCATCCAGAAGACGAAGGTAGCTGTTGCCATCAGGACACCGGGTATGCCAAAGGCCCAGTGGGGGCCATACCATTTCAGGAGCCACGGGGTGAGGAGAGTGGACAGGAACGCGCCCAGGTTGATCGACCAGTAGAAGTAGTTGAAGATCCGGGTGATCAGGTTCTGGTTCGACGCACCAAACTGATCGCCCACATGCGCTGAAACGCACGATTTGATTCCTCCGGAGCCGATTGAAATAAGAACGAGCCCGGCGAGCAGCCACATAGCGGCATCTCCCTGGAGCCCCATGAGGGCGAGGGCGGCGTGTCCAAAGCAATAGACGACCGAAAGCCAAATGATGGTGCGGTATTTACCAAAGAACGCATCAGCAAGAATTCCTCCAAAAATGGGCGTGAGGTAAACGGCAGAGTTGAAGAGGTGCACTTTCTCGGTGGCGGCCGCTTCCGTCATCATCTGGCCGGGAGTATCGTTCATGAGCCAGAGATACTTGGTCATGAAGACTGCCAGAATTGTCTTCATACCGTAGAAACTGAATCTCTCGGCGGCCTCGTTGCCGATGATGTAGGGGATGCCCGGGGGCATACGGGTCAGTTTTGGGTCCGGGGAAGTGCGAGGTTGCGACATTACGGGTCTACGTTGAGGGGTGTTAAGTTCACCGGACTCCAGCCTCGGGTGCAACCGGAATTGAAAAACAGATCAATCTCTAGGCGGGTGCTACCAGCGAATAGCCGCAGAAGCCCACGTCAGGCCCGCTCCGAAAGCCACAAGCACGATATGATCTCCAGGTCCAAATTTTCCAGCCCGATGCGACTCATCGAGAGCAATGGCGCATGCTGCGGCGGAGGTGTTGCCATACTTGTGCAGATTAACGAAGACCCTATCCTCTGGGATTTCGATACGTTTGGTGATCGCCTCAATGATACGAAGGTTAGCCTGATGGGGAATGAGGAGTTTGATGTCCTCGGGTCGAAGACCGGAGCGTTCGATAACAGAGTTCGCAGAGTCCCGCATGCGAGTTACGGCCTGCTTGAATACATCAGTACCCACCATCGCAAGAGTGGAGAGGCGTTGATCAGCATTTTCCAGCGTAATAGGGCAGGCGGACCCCCCACCGGGAATATTCAACAGATCAGTTTGGCTGCCATCAGTACCGGTATCTGTGGCCAGAATTTGGCCCCCTCCCGGCTCCGCTTCCTTCAGCACGGCAGCGCCGGCCCCGTCCCCGAAAAGTACGCAGGTAGAACGATCGTCCCAGTTCACAAATGCTGAGAGTTTCTCAGCGCCAAGGATCAGTGCATTTTTACAGGTTCCTCCAGAGATCATTCGCTCCGCCAGTTTCATCGCGTAAAGGAATCCTGAGCAGGCCGCCGAGATATCGAAAGCGACTGCCTTGTGAGCTCCCAGATCATGCTGCACGTAGCAGGCGGTCGCAGGTGTCAGCGTGTTAGGGGTAATAGTTGCGACAATAATGAGCTCTACGTCAGAAGGGTCGAGTTCTGCCTGCTCAAGGGCTTTCCGAGATGCCTTGACCGCCATGTGTGAGGTAAACTCGTCCTCTGCAGCAATACGTCGTTCCTTTATTCCGGTCCGGGTAGTGATCCACTCGTCAGAGGTCTCAACCATGATTTCCAGATCGGAATTGGTTAGAACCCTTTCAGGGACGTAACTCCCCGTGCCTGCGATTGCGACTGGGAGCTGCGAGGCCGATTCGCTCATGTGCGCTGAGTGAATGACAGCTTTGATGCTCGAGCAAGCCTCGCCTTCTCTAAAATTGGGTAGATGAGCCGCTCCCCTAGTTCAGAGGGAGTGATCGATCTAGTGAATGGCTTTCATGGCATTCACAATGTGTGGATTGAGATCCTGTCTGATGGCCTCAGTAGCGACCCTGATAGCATTTTGAATGGCTAGGGCAGAAGAGGATCCGTGAGCGATGATGCAAACCCCATTGACCCCGAGTAGCGGGCTTCCACCATAGGACTCGTAATTGAAACGGTCTTTGATGTCGCGAAAAGCGCCTTTCGCTAGCAAGGCCCCGGCCTGCCGAATCGGGTTGGAATTGAGACCCTCACGAAGCCACTTGGACATGGCCTTTCCGGTAGCTCCGCAGGTCTTCAAGAGCACGTTGCCCACGAAGCCATCACAGAGGCAGACATCGAGCTTGGTCATGAAGAGGTCATACCCCTCCACGTTGCCTGACCAGCTAAAGGGAGCCTTACCGGACTCTACATACTTCCGGATCAGGGCAGAGGTTTCTTTGGTAAACTCGTTTCCCTTTTCCTCCTCTGCGCCGTTGGACATGATCCCTACCACGGGGGTTTTGATTTGCAAAACGTGTTGGGCGTAAGCGCTACCCATGATTGCATAGCCGAGAAGATGACTTGGTTTTGCGCCCGGATTGGCTCCTGCATCAAGGAGGTTGCATTGTCCGAACTCATTAGGGATAGGTGAAGCAATTCCAGCGCGTTCCACGCCTTCGAGGTGACGGAGCTTCAGTGTGCATGCTGCTACCGCCGCGCCAGTGTTTCCGGCGCTCACTACTGCGTCGGCCTGCCCTTCTTTTACCAGTTCAGTCGCTACCGCGATGGAGGACTGCTTTTTCCGTCTGACTGCATCAACTGCGGATTCGGACATTTCCACGACTTCTGGAGCGTGAACGATTTCGAGTCTTGGATCGATCAGGTTTTGCTCACGGCAACCCTGCTGGAGAGTCCCCTCATCACCGACGAGAAAGAGCCGCTCGATGGCGGGGTAGAGATCGAGAGCATCTCGCGCACCACCTATGGTTACATCGGGTGCATGATCCCCTCCCATGGCATCGAGGGCGATTTTCATGAGAAAGCCCGGTGGGCCAAAAGTTTCCGATGGAGGAGTTGAAGCCCCGGTGGGAGAGCCACTGCTACGATTACATCACGTCAACGTCAAGAACCTGACGCTCACGGTAGAACCCGCAGGACGGGCAGGCGATATGGCCTGGAACACGACTGCCGCATTCGGGGCAGGTTTGAAGCAGAGGCTTTCGCCAGCGATTGGCACCCCTGCGCATGCGCTGTTTCATTTTCGACGTTCTGCGTTTTGGCACGGCCATGGCGATCTGGGGCAGTTAGGGTTACTTATCGGAGTTTTCCAGCTCGTCGAGGGCAGCCCATCGACTGTCCCCCTCCGCGGCGGGCGGGTGATCTACATCATCCGTGGTGGGCTTGTCCACCGCTAAATAGCGTGGGTTGATTTCACACTTTAACGGCTCGTCTCCCTCGTCACACCTGGGATAGGCTGGAAAACTCAGGAGAATCTCCTCTCGCAAGGCTTCCGTGGCGTCAATCTCACCCCGAGTCCCTATTTCGAGGGCCATCGCAGCCTCGGGAAGGCTAATTGTCTTTCTGAAGGGCGTCAGGGTGCGAACGCACATGAACTCAAAAGGGGCCTTGAGACTGCCCTGAAGCAGAAGTTCATCGCCAAATCGTTGGACATGGAGCTTAAAAACAAGGGGCCCGAGTGGCTTTGCGTCATTTTGCGGGAGATCAAAAATGGCCGCGGAGAGTTCGTCCTCAAGTAGCTGACCGTCCTCGGGTAACAGGGCGAGATCAATGACGAGCCGTTCCATGGCGTTAATGTAGATTGAATATTGAGAATGGACGATTGAAATAAGGGCTGTGGAGCGCATTCCCCCCCATGTCCTGCTAGGAGCCTACTCCGAAGGGGTATTTCCAATGTCTGAGGATGGGGAAATCCTTTGGTTTTCTCCCCGGAAGCGGGGCTTGATTCCACTCGATGAGAGGTTTCACATTCCCCATGGGTTAAAGCGGGTGCTCAGGAAGCAGCCCTTTGAGGTGAGGTGGAACTCCGCGTTCCGGGAGGTGATTGAAGCATGCGGAGAAAGAAAAGAAACTTGGATCGATGAGGCAATTGTCGAGAGCTATGTCCAACTGTTTGAGATAGGTTTTGCCCACTCGGTTGAATGTTGGGATGCCGATGGGCTGCAGGGTGGGCTCTATGGTGTTTCCCTAGGTCAGGCTTTTTTCGGCGAATCCATGTTTTCACGTAAAACGGATGCCAGCAAGGTAGCCCTTGTCCATCTCGTTGAGTGGCTTCGTGAAGAGCAGTATCTCATCCTAGATACCCAGTGGATGACTGATCATCTGCGCCAGTTTGGCGGCGAGGAGGTCCCACGTGAGGAATACCTTACGATACTCCATGAGGCCCTTGAAGGAATTTACGAAGATCCGTCGTAGTGGACATGATGGAGGCAGTGGTCCGGTTGAGATCCTCGATGGCTGTGAAACCCCACTCCACTAGAACTGGGTGCATTCCAGCAGCCTTGGCTGTTTCAAAGTCGACAGTGGAGTCTCCGACGAATGCGACCTCTGAGGCCGGAACATTCATGGCGCGTGCAATAGAGAGAGCTCCAGCAGGATCGGGTTTGATGGGAACAGATTTCTTCTGACCGAGGATCCTTGTCCATGGTACCCACGAGAACATCCGTGTCATTATTTCCACAGTGTATCGGTGTGGTTTATTAGAGCAGACCGCCAGGGGCATTCCCTGAAGGTGTAGAGTCTCGAGCAACCTCCGTATTCCTGGATACAGGTGTGTGCCTGAGATGAGAGACTCTGAATAAAAGGAGAGAAAGCTCTCATGAACCTCATCGACCAGAGAGTCGACTGGTTCTCCACCAATAGCCCGATGTACCAGCATCCGGCTTCCATTGCCGATGAACTGCTCTACCAGGTCGGGCGGGTGAGTTGACAGGTCGTACTCCGCGAGGGCATGGTTCAGGGCCTCGGCAATACCGGGTAGAGAATTAACGAGAGTCCCGTCTAGATCAAAGATGGCTGCTCGCATCAATAGCTATAATATGGGGATACCTACTGTGAAAGCAGAGCCACTAGTGCTTCGTCACTGAAAGCGGCTGGATCCTCAGCTGCCTGCGAAAGCATTTCTTCGTCGAGAAGAGTGTCGAGGTGAGGGGTATCGAGTTCCTCTTGAAGAGGCAGTAGATCAACGCCTGCGCTTCCAGCAGAGGGTTCATCGCTGTTTAAAGTAATGAGGAGAGCGGCAACAAGAGAAGCCATTGACCCGGCGAGCAGAGGTCCGACCAGCGTCGGGCGCTTCCACCAGGAACGTTTCGCCCCGCTGGCCAGGCGGACTTCACGCATCACGTTCGAGACGAAAAGCGGGTCGATCTCTGCCGTCTCGGTCCTGTCCAGCAGGTCCCATACGGGATCATTCTCCCATGAGCTCTTCTCATGCTGGACGTTCATTGACATTGTGGTGTCGGATTTAACTCCCCCGCGCTGGGAAAGTTGCGAGAATTTGAGGTGAATTCTGTAAAAACATGAATGTGGGCTCCGGGAGTAAAACCTCCTGCAGGGGACTTTACCTACTTATACCTAATTATAGTCCTTTGCCAGCTGATCGCGCACCGCAAGAAGGAGTTTTTTGGTTGCGAGGATGCCTTCTTCCTCACTGATTTTACGGCCTTCATACTCAATACCAACATGGCCTCGGTAGCCTGCGTCTAGCACAAGCTGCAGTGCCTTTACGTAGTCGGTCTTGGTCTCGTTTCCCTTCGCGTCGAAATTGTGGCTCTTAGCGCTGACACCCTTGGCAAAGGGCATGAGCTCCTTGATTCCCACATATCGATCGTAGCTTCCGAAATTGCCGAAGTCGGGCAGAGACCCGCAGTTTGGCAGTCCAACGTCCTTGAGAACCTTAGAGAGCCACTTGCCATTTGAGGAGAGGCCTCCGTGGTTTTCTACGATCACGTTGATTCCGTGTGTCTGTCCGAATTCAGAGAGTTTCCGCAAGCCCTTGGTGGTATTGGCAGCCTTCTCCTCGTCGGATTTCCCAATTCCGTGGGCATTGACTCGGATGGAGTGGCATCCGAGGAACTTGGCGGCCTCGACCCATTTCTTATGGTTGTCGATCACTTTCTGGCGCCGTGATTCCTCTGCCTCCCCGAGGTGACCCTCTCCGTCAATCATGATCAGAAGGCTGCTTACTCCCAGGTCGTCACAGCGAGTTTTCAGTTCAGTAAGATATTTCTGATCCGCGGCCTTGTCCTTAAAGAACTGGTTCACGTATTCCACTGCGGTAATCCCAAATTTTTCCTTGGTGACCCGGGGAAAGTCGAGGTTGGTCATTTTCTTACTTCGAAGGGTCCGGTGGAGAGACCACTCCGCGAGC
>NZAC01000051.1 GCA_002686085.1 Roseibacillus sp.
CTGCTGCTGCGGGAGCTTCCTCTGCTGCTGCAGGAGCTTCCTCTGCTGCTGCGGGAGCTTCCTCTGCCGCTGTGGGTGCTTCCTCTGCTGCTGCGGGAGCTTCCTCTGCCGCTGTGGGAGCTTCTTCTGCTGCTGCGGGAGCTTCCTCTGCTGCTGCGGGAGCTTCCTCTGCTGCTGCAGGAGCTTCCTCTGCTGCGGGAGCTTGGCTCTCAGGAGAAACTTCCTCCGGAGCAGAATCGTCCTGATCGGAGGGCGGATTGTCGTTACTTGTAACCATGATTTAGAGAATAGAGAACGTTAAAATTTCAAACCACCCTCCCGAGCCGCTTCCGCCAAGGCTTTGATTTTTCCATGGTAGAGGTGACCACCACGATCGAACACCACACTCCCAACGCTCGCACCACCTGCACGACTCGCGATCAAAGCACCAACTTTTTCTGCTGTAGCAACATTGGATCCGGAGGCTTCTACCTCCTTGTCGAGGCTGGAAGCAGCACAGAGCGTGCGTCCAGCTTCATCATCGATGATCTGCGCATAAATATTTTTATTGGAGTAATGCACGGCGAGGCGTGGACGCTCTGCAGTTCCAGCCATCTTTTTACGAATACGTCGGTGGATCTTCCGGCGAGACTCTTTTCTATTCAGAATGCTCATGGTCTTTTTAATAGTGGTTTCTACTTCTGAACACTCTTGCCTGCCTTCCGGCGTACGTATTCACCAACATAACGAACCCCTTTTCCTTTGTATGGCTCCGGTGGGTAGTAGTTCCGAACCTCGGCTGCAAACTGGCCAACGACCTGCTTGCTCACCCCTTCTACCTTAATCTTTGTGTTGTCAGTGACAGTCACAGTAACTTCACTAGGGATGGGATGCAGGATGGGATGAGACTTCCCGAGACTGAGGTCGAGCTTATCTCCCTTAACCGCGGCTCGAAAACCAACACCTTGGATCTCCAGCTCCTTCGCGAAACCATTCGTAACACCCTCCACCATGTTGTTAATCAGGCTTCGTGCGGTTCCATGAAGTGCCCGCAGCTGTCGTTGATCGCTTTCACGCCTTACTTCAACTGCGCTTTCCTCCTGATCAATCGAGATCCCCTGAGGCAACTGCCATTGCAATTTACCCTTCGGGCCTTCGACCGTAACTTCGCCCTCCGAACCGACATTGATCGAGACCTTGTCAGGGAGTGATATAACTTTCTGGCCAACTCGTGACATTGTTCTGTTCTGGATTGAGTTTACCAAACAAAGGCCAGCAGTTCGCCACCTACTTTCTGACGCCTTGCTTGCGCCCCAGTCATGATCCCCTTTGATGTGGAAACAATAGAAATACCAAGGCCGTTAAGGACTCTGGGTATTTCCTGGGATCCCGTGTAGTGCCTGCGCCCTGGCTTGGACACTTTTTTGAGATCGGTGAGCGCCGGAGTGCCATCCACAAATTTAGTCTTCACATGTAGCTGGGGAAACTTGCCAGAGGTATCGACCTCGTAGTTCCAAATATATCCTTCTTCCTTCAGGATACGGGCAATCTCCGCCTTGACCTTTGAGAAGGGCGCTAAAAATTGATCATTCCCAGCCCGCGATGCATTCTTGAAACGGGTCAGAAAATCAGAAATGGGATCTGAAAGAACAGCCATGGTTAATTCTAGTTCGTCGTTTGGTAGTGTTTCAGGCAGCTGCCTCTGATTTCTCAGGATTTTCCTGCTCCTGAGGCTTCCGGAAAGGAAAGCCAAGAGCATCCAATAGGGCTTTCCCGTGCTCGTTCGTAGTCGCAGAGGTTACGAGAATAATATCGAACCCAAGGTTTCGCTTGATTTTATCCAGCTCGACTTCGGGGAAGATGGATTGATCGGTAATTCCCACCGCGTAGTTGCCCTGTCCGTCAAAGCTTTTAGGAGAAAGTCCCCGAAAGTCCCGTATGTTTGGAGCCGTAATATTGATGAACCGGTCAAGAAACTCCCACATATGATTTCCTCGCAGGGTGACACGTGCTCCGACTGCCTCTCCGGCACGGACCTTGAAATTCGCGACACTTTTACGCGCGTAGACCACGCTTGGCTTCTGCCCGGTGATACGCGAAATCTCTTCCACCGCGTCTTCCGTTGCGTTTTTCCTCTCCGCCTGCGCGTAACCAACGTGAGTGGTAACAACGATCTTTGAGAGCTTGGGGACCTGATTCACATTGCTCAGGCCAAGTTGTTCCTGAAGTGCAGGAACAACTGTTTCCTTATAGTATTTCTGGAGTGTTGGGATCATGATTGCGGGTCAGCTTTGGTTTGTGCTTAAGCGCGTTGGCAGCGAGTGGCTAATAAGCCTTCACGAGGCTGCTTCTATTTTTTTTACATTCGAAATATGGATAGGACCGTCTTTGTCGACGATACCGCCATCAGGATTTTCTTCAGAGCGGCGGACCGATTTTTTCATCACCCGGACGCCTTCCACAACGACCTGCCCTTTCTCAGCATGGACCTCGAGGACTTTTCCTTGTTTACCCTTGTGGTTGCCTGCGATGACTTGAACCTGATCGCCAGGGTTTACATGTGTCTTTTTGCGGGACATGAGCTTAGCTTGTGTCGTTGGGTTAGTTAAAAATTCAAAGCACCTCAGGTGCAAGAGAGACGATCTTCATGAAATTCTTTTCTCGAAGTTCACGTGCCACCGGACCAAAGATCCTCGTACCCCGCGGATTTCCATCCTTATCGATAATCACGATCGCATTTCCGTCAAAACGCAGAATAGATCCATCACTTCGTCTGATTGGAGCCGCCGTCCGGACTACCACAGCTTTCACTACCGATCCTTTCTTGATGGCAGCCGTGGGTATGGCCTCTCTGACGTGGGCGGTGATTATATCACCGACGTCAGCGCTTTTGTTCCCACCTTTGCCGATCACTCCGATCATCTTGGCTGTGCGGGCCCCCGTGTTGTCAGCGACCTCAACTTTAGATTCCATCTGGATCATGGCTTTGCGTATGTAATGAGTTTAAATCTTAGATGTTAGTGGCTGAGAACCTCTGTGAGGCGCCACCGCTTGGTCTTCGAGATCGGACGCATCTCCTCTATTCGAACCCGGTCTCCCACGGAGGCTTCTCCCTTCTCATCGTGAGCATAAAACTTTTTCGACCTTTTGATGATTTTCTTGAACTTTGAGTGCGGAACGCGGGCAATGAATTCGACCACGATGGTCTTGTCCATTCCGGTGGAGACTACGTTGCCTACTCGCTGCTTCCGCAGACCTTGCTTCTTTTCTGTATCAGACATTGATTGAGAAGTTGTTTATGGTGGGAAACTTATTCAGCAGATGATCCTTGATTACGACGCTCACTTAACGTGGTCATCACGCGGGCAGCCTCCCGGCGAACCAGTCGAAGACGCGCACTATTTTCCAATTGTCCGGTTGACTGTTGCAGCCGGAGGTTAAGTCGTTCCTGCTTTAGGTCACGAAGGCGGACCTGCAGTTCCTCCGTACTCAGTTCGCGGATTTCGCTGATCTTGATCTGGGGCATCGTTCTAGCTTTGATTAAAGGGTATAAAACTGCTTTTAAGCGGAGTGGTGAGACCGGGAAACAAACCTAGTGCGGATTCCCAGCTTGTAGGAGGCCAAGCGCATCGCTTCCCGAGCAGACGCCTCCGGCACACCGGCGATTTCAAAAATCATGGTTCCAGGGCGAATTACAGCAACCCAACCCTCGACTGGGCCCTTACCCTTACCCATTCTCGTCTCAGGAGGGCGAGCGGTGACTGGCTTGTGGGGGAAAACACGAATCCACACCTTTCCTTTTCGCTTTAGGTAACGGTTAATCGCGACCCGGCAAGCCTCAATCTGGCGGCTGGTCATCCAGCCTCGATCAAGAGCTTGCAATCCAAAATCTCCGAAGCTTACGTCGACCCCACGACTGGCGTTGCCGCCGCGGTTTCCTCGCTGTGACTTACGGAATTTAACGCGTTTGGGTATTTGTGCCATCGTTCTTCTTTCTATGATTTAGCTCGGCTTTCCGCCAGGACCACCAGGACCACCAGGGCCACCAGGACCGCGTCCGCCAGGACCACCAGGACCACGTCCGCCAGGACCACCAGGACCACGTCCGCCAGGACCGCCTGGTCCGCGTCCGCCACGACGGTCGTCACGCCGCTGGGGGCGACCACCACGCCCACCCTCTTTCTCCTCTTTCTCATTGCGGTTGACCCAGCATTTTACGCCGATAATACCGTAAACGGTTTGGGCTTCTGCGAATCCGTAATCGATTGGCACGCGCAATGTCTGCAGGGGCACTTTTCCCTCCCTGTACCATTCCGCACGCGCAATATCCGCTCCTCCAAGACGACCAGCGCATCGGATTCGAATTCCCTCTGCACCAAAATCCATGGCCGTTTGGAGCGCTCTTTTCATGGCCCTCCGAAAACTGATCCGACGCTCCAATTGCACCGCCACATTCTCCGCTACCAGCTGCGCATCCAGCTCGGGACTGCGCACTTCTACGATATCGATCTTTACCTGCGAATCGGAGCAGATCTTCGAGATATCGTTCGTCATACGCTCAATCTCAGAACCTTTCCTTCCAATTACCAGACCGGGCCGGGATGTGTGCAATGTGACGCGGACACTATTCCAAGCCCTCTCGATAACTACCTTGGAAAGGGCAGCAAATTGCAGGCGACCACTCAGATACTTCCGCACGCTAAGATCCTCATGAAGTTTCTCACGATAATCATCGCCTTCAGCATACCATTTGGAGCGCCAATCACGATTGACAACGAGTCGGAATCCGACGGGATTTACTTTTTGTCCCATAATGTTTTTTGGTGGGGAAAGTGTCTTAGTCTTTTTGTTCTTCGTCCTCCGATCCCTCTTCAGCGGTCGGTGGCTCTTCGGTGGCTTGTTCGGCACCAGTTTCCTCTTCAGAAGTCGGGGGTTCTTCGGTGACTTCCTCGGCACTAGTTTCCTCGTCTGCAGAGCGGTCCGAGGCCTCCTTGACGGGATCTGCGTCTACCTGATCTTCGGCGACGAGCCCAGCATCTGCACTACCCGTTAGGCTCTCATCTAAAGCGGCTTCCTCCTTGACCTTCTCCACCTTCTCCGCCGGCTTTTTCTTACTACCCTGCTCGCGCTTTGAAGGAGCCTTCTCTTCGGCTCCCTCATCGGTCAGAATAATGTAAATATGACTCGTCCTTTTCTTGATCGCACTGGCGGAACCGCGAGCCCGGGGCTTGAAGCGACGGAATGAGGGACCGTCTGATATATTGGCCTCTTTGACGAGGAGACTATCCGCCGCCAGATCATGGTTATTTTCGGCATTGGCGACCGCGCTTTTGAGTGTTTTCCCTATCAAGAAGGCCGCTTTCTTCGGCGTAAAGTTGAGGGTGTCAATGGCGTCGGAAACAGGGAGCCCCTGGATCTCACGGGCCACATCCCGCGCTTTTTTGGGCGAGATCCGTGCGTATTTGTAAATAGAACGTACTTCCATGATTGTAGGGCGAGCTTAATTCTTCTTGAGCGAAGCGGTGTCATTGAACCGCACTGGATTGTTATCGTTTTGGAGTTTCTGGACAAACACCCCACAAATGTCTGGGCGAACGTCTGCAACCATGGCCTCAGCCACCATTACGTCCCCACGCATGATATTGAAAACCATCCCTATACGGGCATCTTCCTTTGCACCCACATTGAGAACCACCAACCCACTCTTTTCATCTATACTTTTTACCTGCGCATATTGCAGGTTGCCTTTCTCCACATTCTTTTCGGGCATATTCCTCAGACCCAACTCCACTTCAAGGGCTCGCAAATACGCCTCCAGCTGCGATCTCGCTTCCGGATCCGCAGTAATGGCTGTTTTTATGTAAGCCTGAGCAGCTGAACTGAGTCGGATCGCAGCCTCTTCCATTCTCCGCAGGCGCCGGTCCAGGACTGTTACATTCTGCCACGCCTCTACAGTTCTTTCATCTCCACCGCTGATGAGATCCTTCCCGAGCGCCTGCAGTCTGATCCTTATCCTCACCAACGCCTCAGCCGATTCCTTTTCCCTTCGGTTTGCCTCGACAAGACTTTCCTGCAAACTCCCAACTTGTAGCCGCAACTGCGCATTTTCTTTTCTGAGCTGTTTCGACTCGTCAACCTCCTCAGCACCACACCACGGCATCAACCCTGCCACCATGAGGGTGGAGAGTGTCAACTTTAAGGGTGTCGTGACCATTGGAACAGTTTGTTGGTGCAGTAGAAACCGGGAAAATTATTTCTTACCCATACCTCCGTGGGCTTTGAAAATTCTGGTTGGCGCAAACTCTCCTAACTTGTGACCCACCATATTCTCAGAAACATATACGTTCGTGAAACCCTTTCCGCTGTGCACCATAAAAGTGAGCCCGACGAAATCTGGTGTAATCATGGAACGCCGGCTCCAAGTCTTTATCGGCTTCTTGTCACCCTTCTCGACTGCGACGTCGATCTTGGCTAGTAGCTTCTGGTCTACAAAAGGACCTTTCTTTAGAGAACGTGGCATAATTTCAGGTTGTTAACGCTTCTTGGCAGTGCGGCGCTCGACTATGAACTTGTTGCTGCCTTTGTATTTGGACCGGGTTCGTTGGCCCTTGGTGTGGCCCCATGGAGACTTGAGGTGCTGTCTTCCCCCACCAGACTTGGATTTACCCTCACCACCACCATTGGGGTGATCCACCGGGTTCATGCACATCCCGCGAACTGTCGGACGGACTCCTTTCCAGCGAGTTCTTCCAGCCTTTCCTGAGACCTCGTTCATGTGGTCCCGATTCCCGACCTGACCGATTGTGCAATAACAGTTTTCATGAAAGCGCCGAATTTCCCCAGACGGCATCTTGACCAAGGCATAACCGCCCTCACGGTTTGAAACTACTGCCTGCTGACCAGCCGATCTCGCCACTTTTCCTCCTCCGCCGGGACGCAGCTCGATATTGTGGACTGCCGTTCCCAGAGGTACACTCCTGAGTGGCAATGCATTACCAGCCGTCGGCGGCGCATTCTCTCCCGCTTGAACGGTTGCTCCTACCTGAAGGCCAGACGGGCAGAGAATGTAAGATTTCTCTCCATCCGCATACTGAATCAAAGCAATTCGGCAAGTTCGATTAGGATCATATTCCACTGCCGTGACACGGGCCTCGACCTCACGCTTACGTCTCCTGAAGTCGACCAGGCGATACTTGCGTTTATGTCCTCCGCCAATATGACGACAGGTAATCTTGCCCTGATTGTTCCGACCCCCGCTCCTCGGAAGCGGCTCGGTCAGTTTCTTTTCGGGCTTCTTCTTGGTGATTTCCTCGTAACTTGGCCACACCTTGTAGCGGTTAGAGGGCGTCACTGGCTTGAAGCTTTTAAGTGGCATGACTGCTAGTTTTGTTAAATCGCTGTATTCTGAACTGAGTGACGTAGAGCCCTAGATGAGGTCAATTGAATCCCCATCTTTAAGCCGTACCATTGCCTTCTTCCAGGCCGCGGTCTTCCCTTCATCGGCCCGTCTGACTCGCTTGGACTTCCCGCTGTAATTGGCGGTGCGAACACTTGTGACCTTGACGCCAAAAGCCTGCTCAACCGCCCGCTTGATCTCGATCTTATTGGCACGACGATCTACCTTAAGCACATACTCGTTGTGCAGCTCCTGAAGAAGCGTGGACTTCTCAGACAGGCGGACACTGTCGATAACGGAATAAATATCTCTCATGATTCGCTTGGTCTATTCTTTAGCTGGTCCGGGATGCGAGCACCTCGAGAGCAGGAGCAGTAAGAATGATACTGTCGTGGTAAAGAAGCTCTTCGATGCTTACCTCGATAGCGGGAAGACACATCGCACCCGGGACATTCCGGTGAGCAAGGAGGGTTTTGTCATCGAATTCGGGAGCAACAACGAGAACCTTCTCGGCTTCGGTAATCTTTCCCACTTCGGCCAGGAAGGACTTGGTCTTTCCATCCGCGATCTCAAAGGAGTCCACCACTTGGATTTTGCCGTCGGCGATGCAATCTCCGAGAACGCGGCGGAAGGCCAACTTCCGAATTTTCTTGGGCACTTGCTTGGAGTAATCCCTTGGGCGAGGGCCGTGAGCTACGCCTCCACCGACATAAAGAGGAACCTTAGATGTCCGGTGACGAGCATTACCCGTCCCTTTCTGCCTGTACATCTTCTTACCGGTTCCTCTGATCTCGCCCCGCGTCTTGGTATTCGCGCTCCCGGACCGACGGTTAGCCTGATAGGCCACGATCAGGTCGTGAACCGCCTGACTGCCCTTCTCACGGTCCTCCAGCACTGTAATACTGGCGGCTTTGGCTTCTTCAAGAGTAAGTGTTGTAGCTGACATATTGCTTCCTTCGTAAATTGAGAGATTCGATTACTCTGCCGGCGCAGGCTTCTTTTTTGCGGGCCGGACAACCACATAGCTCCCCTTCGAACCCGGAACTGCACCGGAAACGAGAATCACGTTATCCTCCGGGCGGACCTGTACGATTTTCAAATTCTGCGTAGTCCGATTGCGCTGTCCATCGTGTCCAGGCATTCGCTGGTTCTTCCAGATACGGCCAGGCCACGTTCCTGCACCGACGGCTCCCGGGCGTCTGTGAGTCATGTGTCCGTGGGCGGCTGGGCCACCTCCAAAATTGTAGCGCTTCACCACTCCTTGAAAGCCCTTACCCTTAGTAGTACCAATGACGTCCACCCACTGGCCATCTTTGAAAAGTTCCGCACCTGGGTGAGACTCCGGCAACTCCTCACCCTCTTCGAGGCGAAATTCACGGATGATGCTTTTCGCCGCAACGCCATGCTTCTTCAGGTGACCCATAGCTGGTTGCTTCATTCGCTGCTCCTTCTGATCCGAATAGGCCACTTGAACGGCGCTATACCCATCTTTGGACTCAGGAGTTTTCTGCTGCACGAGCTCATTGCCTCCCACATCGATCACGGTAACCGCGATCGCACTGCCAGCTTCTTGGTCAAAGAGCCTGGTCATACCTATTTTCTTTCCAATCAGTCCTAGTGACATGGTCGTATGGAGTTAAACGTTAAATTTTTCGGACTCAGATCCGAATGGTAATGTCGACCCCGGCAGGGAGGTTCAGTTTTTTAAGTTCGTCGACTGTCCGAGCAGTAGGGTCCATGATATCGAGAAGCCTCTTATGAGTTCGAATCTCGAACTGCTCTGCTGATTTCTTGTTCACGTGCGGAGAACGGTTTACCGAGTATTTTTCAATTCGAGTAGGCAAGGGGATTGGACCTGCGACCTTGGCGCCAGTCCGCTTGGCTGTCTCCACGATTTCTTCCGCTGACTTATCGATAGCTCGATGGTCGTAAGCTCGGAGACGAATTCTGATTTTCTGATTTTCCATGGTCGAGAGAAGAAAATGTATTACTGGGCGAATTAGGCAGCTA
>NZAC01000052.1 GCA_002686085.1 Roseibacillus sp.
AAGTCCTGGTGAATGTCGGCCGTAACTATAACGGTCCTAAGGTAGCGAAATTCCTTGTCGGGTAAGTTCCGACCTGCACGAATCGTGCAACGAGATGGGCGCTGTCTCAACCAGGAGCTCAGTGAAATTGTAACACCGGTGAAGATGCCGGTTACCCGCAGAAGGACGGAAAGACCCTATAGACCTTAACTGTAAGCTGTTACTGTTTATTTGATTTCAATGCTCAGCATAAGTGGGAGGCTTTGAAACGGCGTTTTAGGGCGTCGTGGAGCCGCCAGTGAGATACCACCCTTTGGTATTGGATGATCTAACCCCGAGCCGTTATCCGGCCGGGGGACCCTGGCAGCCGGTCAGTTTTACTGGGGCGGTATCCTCCTAAAGAGTAACGGAGGAGCGCGAAGGTGGGCTCAGCGCAGTTGGCAACTGCGTGTCGAGTGTAAAGGCACAAGCCCGCCTAACTGCGAGACCTACAAGTCGAGCAGATACGAAAGTAGGCCTTAGTGATCCGGCGGTTGAATGTGGAATTGCCGTCGCTCAACGGATAAAAGGTACCTTAGGGATAACAGGCTGATCGCGCCCAAGAGTTCATATCGACGGCGCGGTTTGGCACCTCGATGTCGGCTCGTCGCATCCTGGGGCTGGAGAAGGTCCCAAGGGTCCGGCTGTTCGCCGGTTAAAGCGGCACGCGAGCTGGGTTCAGAACGTCGCGAGACAGTTCGGTCCTCTATCCTCTGTGGGCGTAGGAGAATTGAGGGGTTCACTTTCTAGTACGAGAGGACCGAAAGTGACGCACCTCTGGTGTTCCAGTTGTTCTGTCAAGAGCATTGCTGGGTAGCTAAGTGCGGAAGAGATAAGCGCTGAAAGCATCTAAGCGCCAAGCTCCTCCCAAGATAAATTCTCCCTGAGGATCGTGGTAGACCACCACGTTGATAGGCTGGCGGTGTAAGTGCAGCAATGCATTAAGCTCACCAGTACTAATCATCCGATTGGCTTGATTCCTCTCTCTCGAGATCGGGAATTTCAAGGACCAAGACGGACTAGGTCAAAGAGATCGAGACGCAGAACTTTTGTTTGAATTCTTCACATGGATGTCAGGGAGCGGCCGGGCTTTGGTAATCAGGGGCCGTGTGTCGGGTGAATGCCCGCACGACGCCCGGCCTCTGGTGACCACAGCGTAATGGAACCACCCGGTCCCATTCCGAACCCGGAAGTGAAACGTTACTGCGCCGATGGTAGTTGGGCGAAAGGCCCTGCGAGAGTAGGTCGTTGCCAGTTATTTGCCCGGCTTCTTCGAAAGAAGGAGCCGGGCGTTTTTTTGCCATTGGTCCTCGAGAGGAAAGGTGCGACTGTGTCCAAAGTGGTGGCCTTCCAAGAAGGTAAACCGGTAAGCGTTGGCTGCGGAGGAGCTCAGATGGTGATTGATCACTCATTTCCTCCCTCTCTCCCCGTTATGTTGAATCAAGTTGCTATAATCCGCCTCGGTGCTGTCATTATGTTTCTCGGAGTTGCGCTCGGAGCTTTCGGTGCTCATGGCCTCGAGGACCTGCTGAAAGAAAATGACCGGGTCGAAACTTGGAATACGGCCGTTCTCTATCACCTGTTTCATGGTATTGGCCTTCTTGTTGTGGGCCTCTTTCGCGTCCCGCCACGCGGGGTGTGGATATTGTTTGCTCTCGGGATTCTCATTTTCTCGGGTTCGCTTTATGTGCTATCGCTGACAAATTTCACTAAGCTCGGGATGATCACACCCGTTGGGGGTCTCGCTTTTCTAGGAGGCTGGCTGATGCTGTTCTTGAGAGCTGGGCTATTGGTAAAGGGGTAGAACGAAGCCGTTTGCGGCCATTATTTGAATCAGGAGTTCGGAGAGATCCTGAGCCCGGGAGGCTGCCTCGTTCCAATAAAACGGAACAGGCCCAGAATCCGACAGGCTTTGCTGATACACTTGACACGCGGTGGGAAGGGTGTGTCATCACATATCCGCCATGCAAAAGAGAATGCTTACCGTAGTCAGCCTTATATTGTGTGTCCTCCCGGGGGCCGGCCTTGCCGAGGAGAAAAAGAAGGGAAAAGAATCCGGCTTTAAACATATTTTTGACGGTAAGAGCCTTAAGGGCTGGGAGGAGATGCCCAAGGTGGAGCAGCAGGCATGGAGCGTTCAAGATGGCATCATCGTTGGAGAAGGGGACAAAGGACGCGGATACCTAGTCTACAGTGAGGACAAGAATATTGCAGATTTTGAGTTAAAGTTTTTTTACCGGTTCCCAGGAAACGGAAACAGCGGGGTCAACATTCGGGCACGAATTGATAAGACGGGGCGCCGCAAGTTTGAGGGATACCACGCAGATATCGGGCACGTAGGTATCGGAGGGAAGGTTCTGGGAGCCTGGGATTTCCACACTCCGGGACGGAGGGAGCATCGTTGCTTCAGGGGGGATAACCTTGTGATCGATAAGAATGATAAGCCTGCCATCACTCCTCTGAAAAATGCGGTTACCGTGGAGGACATTAATAAGGGGGGGTGGAATGAGCTGCATGTTATCGCCAAGGGGAACAGTTTTCAGTTTTTCCTCAATGGAAAGCCCTCGGCAAAGTTTGTTGAGAACCTTCCTGAGGCTAAGAGACTACGGAGCGGTATGATCCAGCTTCAACTTCATGACCCCGGAATGATTGTCCACTTCAAGGATATTCGCCTTAAGGTTCTTAAGTAGAGGCGACTACTGCTGAGGCGGAGTTTCGTCTCCACGGTGCCAAGAGAGCAGATAGGGCCAGACACCAGACCATGGAATGCTTCCAGCTCCGTCCAATTGGGAGAATTGAGACCCCGTACAAGGATAAATTCGGGGTCCCCAGGCAGGCAGGGTTGGTGCCGTCGGCTAGGGGTAAGCTCGTACTCGATTCGGCCTTCCGGAAAGAAGAGGCTTTTCGGGGGATTGAAGAGTGCTCTCACGTTTGGATCCTCTTCCTCTTCGATAAGGTCCGGGAGAAGGATGTTCGCCTCAGTGTCCGCCCTCCCAGACTCGGCGGGAACCAGAAACTAGGGGTTTTTGCGAGCCGTTCCCCCTACCGTCCCAACCGGATTGGAATGTCTGCCTGCAGGCTGCATGGTGTTGAGACAGACGAGCAGGGAGAAATGGCTCTCCTGCTTTCTGGAGTCGACTTGATTCACGGAACTCCAGTGCTCGATGTGAAGCCCTACCTCCCCTACGCGGATATGATTGAGGAAGCGTGGTCAAAGATTGCTCCCGATGCACCGGAAAGGTGGTCTGTCCAGATCGCGGAGGAAGTCCGTGAGGTCTTTGAGGCTCTCCCTGACGAGAAACAGCAGGCCGTGCTGGAAACGCTCTCTCTCGATGCCCGCCCCGCCTTTCACGAAAAAGAGACCAGAACGTATTTTTTCAGGATCTATGAGTTGGATGTTGGTTGGGAGATTGTAGAGGGGGGATGTGTAGTATGTTCAATCAGGACCGTGGACGAGTAGACGCAATAGCGATTGAGGAGGGTCAAAATTTGTGATCTAACATTGGGTCATGGGTGATTCTTCCGATGCGACTGCGCCAATGGGCGAACCCGTACAGCAATTTGCGGTGTTCCTTCAGAATCGCGCGGGCTCTCTCGAGGCCCTGATTCAGCTCCTAAAGCAAGCCCAGGTCGAGCTTCTGGGGTTTAGCGTGCAGGATTCCCGCGACGCGACGGTAGCGAGGATCGTTACCAGTGATCCAGATACTGCGCAGCAGGTTTTTTTGGAGAAAGGAATTCCCCATACAACTGCTGACCTCCTGGTTGTCGCTCTGCGGCACCCAGTGGAGGAGTTCCAGAAATGTCTTCGAGAACTACGTGCAGCTGAGACCAATCTCGATTTTGCCTATACCCTGCTGCCTCACCCGGAGGGGCTGACTTTAGTCGCACTGCATGTGGAGGACGTAGAGTTTTCCCAGTCAGTCCTCCACCGGGCAGGGATCAAGATCCTTTCTCAAGAGGGGCTCAGCCGGTAACTCGTCGGGGTGGAGTAGTCCGGCATCAGGGAAGCCTTTCGAGTGCTGGTAAGCCTCGTTGAAGAAGGGTCCTGTCGACGCTGTCACTCGCCTTGGGGTCTAGATAGATGACGTAGGGCACGTCATCTATTCGAATGGAGTGCACGCCATCCTTTGCGGTCTTCAGGGCAGATACGAGAGATTCCATATTTGTGATCTGCTGCCCATTTGCTTCGGTAACAATACGATTACTCACTTGATCGTAACCAATAGTAGCTGGCGTTCGAATGACCCGACTCAGGAACACGAGACGAGACCTTCCCTCTTCGTAATCCTCAGGGTTGTTGAGTGCATCAAGCAGGTCGAGAGGGGCCCGGCTCCTCCATTCCTTTCCATAGGCTTCCAGATACGAGCGGGTAAGCTCCTGAAAAACCAACCCTCCCTTTATCAGGTAAGGAGGGGCTTTGTCATACATGTGGCTTGGGATCAGGCTATCGGGCGGCCGCCTCAGGGTAGCCTCAAGATTCTTTTCCTTTCCGTCGCGCATGATTACCATAGCCAGCTTCTCACCCACTTGCTTGGATCCACGGACGAGGTGGCTCCACGAAAGGCGGCCATAAGATGAATCCTCGTAGTAGCCCCGGCGATCAATGGCGTGGCCATCAAGGGTGAGAAGAACATCACCTTCCTGAAGGCCGCTTTCCGCAGCACCGCTTCCCGGGAGAACACGGCTCACATAAATGCCCCCCTGCTCCTCGCGCAGTCCAAGCCATTTCCTGAACTGTGGGTCTTCAGTGAGAACTGTGGCGATCCCGAGAGAAGGAAACCCTTCATGCGAGCCATCACTGACGTCCTTAAGGAATTGGTTAAGAATATCTGGAGAAACGACATCACAGATCTGGTCCTTGGAATTGTAGCTTGCAAGGATACCAATGAGTTTGCCATCGCGGGTCACCGGTAGAGTATAGCTGCTAGATGCACTTTGCATGGACGCTTTGACTTCATAGCAGAGAAAGAAGTGCCCACTGGCAAAAGTGGAAAGGAGGTCTACAGAGCGGATGGAGCCTACAGTTCTGATCGCATCACCGTTATCCTCAAGTTGCCAGATATCAACTTCTTCACCCGGCTTCGCAGAACCTCCAGTCGCGAGGGTCCCGAGGGTCTTGATCCAATTTCCATCAGCTCCTGCCTCTGGCCTTAGCAGAGCGAGGTTCGCTTCGTAGTCAATAGCGACAACCTCGGCAGGGACGGTATGAGCTCCGTCAGCAGACTCAAACTCGATATAGGTGGCGTTGGCCGCCATTTCACCAGTGGTAAGTATATTGCCGTCTTCGAGGACCGCACCAAGACCACGTCGGCGGCTGGGTTGGTTAAGCTCCCACGGTTGAGCAACACTATGGGTCTGAATGGTTGTGTTGATGCGAAGGAGACCTTCGAATTCTACTGCCCCATGGACCGGGTGAGCGAGGCCAATTGCCCCGAAGATCGAAAGGAGCCAGAGAAAGGATAGATGGTTGTAAGACATGGTCAGGATGCAGGCTGTTTTTCACCAAGGTAGTGAGATCTGAAGATCCCATTCTGTTTCATGATTCTCTTGTTAGCAGAGTCAACCTCGGCAGCAGGAATCACAATGGGGCGGGCCAATCCGTTACACTTGATGGTAATGAACTCCGGCAGGTCATCCGCGTAGAGGAGCTCATAGGCATGGTTCAGGCTCCTCACCGTCTCTCCATTAATTTCATCTACAACCGTTCCCTTGAATCCCGTGATAAACGAAGTTAATCGGTCACTTTCTACTCGCGTAATAACCACGACGTCCTCGCGCTCCTTGAAAATTGCGTCTTCTACGTAGTTCTGGAAAATTTTGCGGACACGAGGGCTGTCGAACCCATAAGTTGAGTAGAGATTGAAGTCCAGTGGTTGGAACACCAGACCTGCGAAGAAAACGAAACGGGGCCGTTCGCCGTAACGCACCGCATAAATCCGCGAGTGAGGGAAGGCCTTTAGTGTGATCGTGACGGCCTTTTTCTCGCCCTTTCGAAGAAACTCCAAGGCGACCTCATCCCCTGCAAATTTGCGTTCAACAACTTCGTGGAGAACCACTTTCTCTCCCTCCACTTCGATATTACCGGCATTATCAACCGGCTTTCCGTCGATGGAGAGGAGGACATCTCCAGGCTCCATGATCCCGTCGCAGGGCCCGGTCGGCAGAACCGAGGCGACCATTACCCCAAGACCGTCTTCAGGAACCTGCAGAGCTTTCCGCATGGCAGGGTTGAAGAGAGGAAATTCCGTGATACCTAAATCCACATATTTGTCGTAGCTCCCATCTCCAATGTCCTTCAGGAATCGTTTGATCACTGGGGTGGGAATCATGTAGCCCGTGTTGTCTGCCTGCCGCAGTCCCTGAAAGGCAACTCCCACGACCTTGCCGTCCTGAAGGACCGGTCCGCCCGAGTTGCCCGGGTTGATCGCAGCGTCGATCTGGACGACAAGATGCGAGTCGACGCGGGAGTGTGCGTAGGGACGAAAGTCAATACGTGAGACAACTCCTCTGGTGACAGAGATCCGGTCTCCTCCTACGGGATAGCCAATTGCCCTGACTTGGCTTTCCAACGCAGGGACGTCTCCAAATTCCAGATACTTGAGACCCTCAAAGGGCGCCTCATCTTCAACCTCCAGAAGGGCAAGATCACAGTCATGGGCAATGTGGATGACACGGGCCGGGTGCTTCTGGGCTGAGCCACGGCGTGTGATGAGGACGCGGTTGGCATTGGACACCACATGAGCATTGGTCATGAACTGATTAGGGCCGATCATGAAGCCGGAGCCTGTGCCCCCTCCGAACCGACCTGAGTTCCAAGGCGTCCGGTAGTCAGCGGACTGAGTGGCACACTCGATTCGTACGACCGATTTATAGATGTCCGCATTGGCCGCAGCCGGGTCTTGCTGCCCCATGGACAATGGACCAGAGCACAGCAATATGGCACCGCCGACGGGCAGCAGAAGTTTCTTCATGGCGGCAAGCTAGGCGTATTTCGCCCGGAATAAAGCGGAATCCGGGATTAACTTGAACGCTAGACGTTAAAGCGGAACTCAATCACGTCTCCATCCTGCACCTCATATTCTTTTCCCTCTATCCGAAGTTTCCCGACATCTCGCGCCGCGGCCTTGGACCCCGCCTCCACCATGTCCCCATAGGAGCATACCTCCGCAGCGATAAATCCGCGCTCGAAATCCGTATGAATAACTCCAGCTGCAGCGGGAGCCTTGGCACCTGCGACGACAGTCCATGCGCGGCTCTCTTTTTCTCCAGCAGTGAGGAAGGTCCGCAATCCGAGGAGGCTGTAAACCCCTCGGATCAAGCCAGCAGCACCAGAGTCCGTAACTCCCATTTCGGCAAGAAACTCGGAAGCCTCATCGGGCTCGAGGGCGATCAGTTCCTCCTCAACCCGCGCGGAGATTACTACCGCTTCAGCTCCGTGGGAGCTTGCGGTAAAATCTGCAACCCGGGAGACCATCGGATGCTGGCCGGGATTTTCGAGAGCACTCGAGAGTTCATCCTCGGAGACATTACAGGCAAAGATGGTCCGCTTGGAGGAGAGCAGGCAGAAGTCCTTCAGCAGAGCCTCTTCCTCGGAGGACAGTTCTAGGGTCAGGGCTGGGCGTCCTTCCTCGAGGTGGGGGATGAGTTTTTCCATCAAGGCCAGCTCGCGAATCGCGTCCTTGTCTCCTCCCTTGGCTTTCTTTTCCCGTGTGGACCGGCGCTTGTGAGTGGCCGCAATGTCGGCAAGGATGAGTTCGGTGTTGATAATTTCGATGTCCCGGAGGGGATCAACAGAACCAAGTTCATGGATGATGTCGTCATCCTCAAAACAGCGGACCACTTGGACGATGGCATCAACCTCCCGGATATTGGCGAGAAACTGATTTCCGAGGCCTGCTCCTTCGCTGGCGCCCTCTACAAGTCCCGCGATATCCACGAACTCAATCGCTGTGGAAATGACACTCTGGGACTGGTTCATTTCCGCGAGGACTCCAAGGCGCTCGTCTGGCACGCTGACCACTCCAACGTTCGGGTCGATTGTGCAGAAGGGATAGTTTTCCGCCTGCGCTTTGCGCGTGCGGGTGACCGCGTTGAACAGAGTGGACTTTCCAACGTTGGGGAGACCTACGATACCGGCTTTCAGCATGAGGCGCGGGCTTTAGCGAAGATTTGGCCAGCTGACCACTCCAAGCTGTGATTTAGGTAAAAAAATCGCAGTAAGGTTCGCAGGGGCCCCCACTTTCCAGCCCTTCGGGGCTGTCCGGACGAGTTAGTTACTGTTAGCGGCTCGGAAGAAGAAGGAGGTAGTTCCTGACTGGTGTATTCCAGATCCTGCGTGTAGAGACCGGACCCCCTGGTATCCTTGGAGAGGCCCACAGGTCACTGGAGCGCCCGCCGTCGAGGTTTAGTGCCGTCGTAATGGTGATCCCGGAAAGAGGTTGAGCGGCAAGTGCAGCACTGAGGCCGGCAAGCGTTGCCCCTTCCGCGACCCCGAAGGCCCACCGGTGCCGGCCGTTCCAGACGAGGAAGGATCGGGCACGTTTCTCCTGGTCGCTCAGGTTACGGACGACTGCGCTATTCTCGATAAGAAAGGGACCCGCTTGCAGAAGATGCCGGGTGGGAGAAAAGGAGCGCCAGTGCTGGCGGCGGAGAAGGCGCGGGGATTTCTCCACCGACAGTAGTCCGGATGTCAGGGAGGACTGAGAGTTCCACGTCCCGATGCGCTTTCCGTCCTCAATGACAAGGCCCAAGGGCTGACCCTCAGGAGTAAAGAACCCTCCATTAATTGCCGCTACTGCACCGTGGCCGGTGGCCGCGGCCTGGGCGCTTTGCCATTCGGTCGCCGGGCCCTGACCCTTGTCGACCACTGCTATATCGTATTCCCGATCGTCGAAGAGAAGGAAGGTCAGAGAAACGTTCCCAGATGTGACTTTTTTGATCCCCGCTTCCAGCGGAACAAGGGAGGGGGTGGAAGAGGTGAGCAGGTCTTTTTCACGTGGCTCACCGATGAGCTCCCAGTCTCGGGAGGCGCGCTGCGGCAGGGCTCGCAAAGGAAGTGGTGCGGTTGTGGAGGCGCCAGTGCCGAGAGGCCCCTGCGAGGGCTGTTCCGGAGAGCAGCCGAGCATGATAAGTGTGAGCGACAGGTAAAAGGCGCCATAACTCCAGATATCGCGTGGTATGTCGTCTTGAAACATCGCTACTTATTCCTGAGGGGCCGGCGGTGAGGAGGAGTTTTGTGTATCAGGAGCCGGAAAGCCAGAGCAGAGCGTGGGGAAGTCTCTCCTATCGACACGAAAAAAGAGGCAGCTCATGGATTCTCCACCAGATCAGACTGTTAAAGAGAACAGTACCGGACTCCGTTTTGGTGATTGTTCTGATTGAAGATTAGAACCCTTGGTATACGAACCCGTCCATATTCAATCTCATTGGCTGGCATCGATTTTTAAAGATAATGATCAGATTACTTCTTTGTGCCATTTTCCTCCAAGCACTTACAGCCGTTGGGGCGGTGTATGGCCCCATCTGTCAATGGCATCAGGATCCATGTAGTTCGATGGCAGTTCATTGGATTGAGAGTTCCGTTGCAGCGCAGGAGAGGCCTTTCATCGTCACTTATAGAAAAACCGGTGGTGCGGAGTGGCTCAACAGTAAGGTAGAGGCCCGTCCATTTGGGCCGACGAAGCACCGGGTGTATTCGACGGATTTGAGCGGCCTTGATCCGGACTCACGTTACAACTTTAAGATTTCGCAGGGAGACCGGTTGATTGGCAGTTGGTTTTTCAAGACTGCTCCTAAGCTTTTTAAAGAGGGGATGAGCTTTGTAACCGGTGGTGATATGTTTCACACCAGAGAGATGCTTGATGGCATGAATCTGCGTGCGGGCACCGAAAACCCTCTTTTTGCCCTCTTAGGAGGTGATCTTGCCTACGCCAATGGGGTGGACGGAGACCGATGGCTGGAGTGGGTTGAGTCGTGGAGTAAATGTGCGATCACTCTGGAGGGATGTATGATCCCCATGATCCCGGTGATTGGTAACCATGAAGTAAAAGGAGCCGCTTACCGCCCGAATGATGCGCCTCCACGCTCGGAGGCGCCTTTTTTCTATAGCCTCTTCTCCGGAATGAAGGAGGGAAGCAAGTTTACCATCGACTTCGGAAAATATCTTACCGTGGTTGCTCTCGACTCAGGGCATACGGAGAACATCAAACCACAGACGCCCTGGCTTCGCAGAGTACTTCATGAACGCAAGGCCTTCCCTTTCAAATTCATGTGCTATCACCGTCCGGCATGGGGGACGGGAGTCAAGAATGACGCGGTCGAAATTCAGAGGGCCTGGTGCCCCCTCTTCGAAGAGTTTGGTGTCGATGCGGTTTTCGAAAATGATCACCACACCTACAAGCGGACCTACCCGTTGAGGGCTGGAAAGAGCGACAACGAAAATGGAGTAGTTTACCTGGGTGATGGAGCGTGGGGAACAAGAACGAGAGCCATCGGTCCCGACATTGAAAAGCAGAGACCTTTTCTCGCAAAAGCGGCCTCTACAAATCATCTCATCAAGGTAATCCTAAAGGATTCCAAGATCCGCTACGAGGCGATCACCGCTGCGGGGGTGAGGTTTGACGTTGCTGAAAAGGCTCCGAGAAACAAGGGGGAGCAATAGTCGGCAGGACCCAGCGGGGGCGAGCGGGATACCATAGTCCCCTCTGTAGTTTCATCGGGGAGGAAGCCGAAGGATCGCGTCCTGACAGTACGACATTTTCTCTGTAAGGATCTGGACCTCAGCAATTAAGAGCATAAGGTAAAGGCTCTCATGAAAACAGCACCGAACAGAAAAGCTTCGTTATTATTTTTATTGGCCGCCGGGGCCTTGGCCCCGTACGCGGTGTCACAGGACCTTCCAGGAATTGAAACTCAGGTTCAAGGCGAGTGGATTGCCTACCGCGGGGATCGGTTCGATGTCAAACGGATCACAAAAGAGAAGGTGACTACCTCCTTCTACGAATGGAATGGCACTCCCTTGTATGAGAGAACTGCAAATTTGACGATGAAGGTTCTCGGTTCGGGTGAAAGAAAGACTGTTGTGGGAAAGGGTGCGGAGTGGCACTACCTCGCTGGCGGTAAGAAGCCTCAGGATGCCCTCTGGACCACGCTGTCCTTTGATGCGGATAAGGAAGGATGGAAGAAGGGGCCTTCCGGGTTCGGGTATGCAGATGACGATGATGCGACGGTCTTGGACGACATGCAGGACAAATACTTGTCTGTGTTCGTCCGCCGGGAGTTCGAGATTCCTGCAGGTGCTGATCTAAAAGGGTTGAGTCTGCTTATCAACTATGACGACGGATTCATTCTCCATGCTAACGGGCGGCGTCTCCTGAGTTCAGATAACGTGTTAGTTAATGAGGGGAACGGAGAGATTACAGTGGGTAATCATGAGGCCAATGGGGCGGAATCTTTCTCCCTCGCCGAGTTTGCCGGAGTGTTTAAAGAAGGCCGGAATGTAATCGCGATCGAGGGGATAAATGCGACCTTGGACAGCAGTGATTTTACTCTCGAACCGCAGATCGTGATTGGAGGTTCAGGGCAATTTGTTGAAAGTAATCGAGAGGAGACTCACGAGACGTTTCGAACAGACCATTATTTCAAACACCGGACTTGGAGCGGTAAGATCGACAATCTCCAAATCTGGGATCGTGCCCTCAAAAACACTGAGATCAAGGCCTTGTGGAATAGCAGTAAGGGATTGGCGAAGGCGTCAGGGGATTTGGCGCAAGGTCTTATCGGGCACTGGTCGTTCGATGGAAACCTGAAGGACTCGAGCGGTAATGGGCGACACGGGAAAGGCCATGGAGCTCCAAAATTTTCTGATGGGCAGCTTGGGAAGGCCTTGGAATTGAATGGGGACGATCAGTATGTCGTTCTAGGAGGAAAATCTACTGACTACTCTCCTGCAAGTGGAAGCATCACGGTATCACTTTGGTTCAGCGTGGGCGAATTCGACAAAGCGTTCCAGACTTTGGTGTCACTTGGAGATCAGGGTTCGTCTGACTGGCGTATTCACCGGGTCGACCGGGGCGATACCATAGGTTTTATTGGAGGGAGAGGAGTCGAGAACAAGGCCGAGATCCAAGATGGTAAATTGCATCATCTCGTTGCCGTTACAGAGAAAGGGCGGGGTGTTGCGCTGTATGTCGACAATAAGCCTGTGTTCAATCACCTCGAAGCAGACAATGCAGCCAACTTCTCAGGTCTTTCCAAGGATCCGGACGCACAGTTGCCTGTAGTCGGTGCGAACTTGCAGCGAATAATCAGTTTGTCTCGGCCTCTTGAAGGAGAGTTCATACCAATGCAGAAGTCTCTTCGGGTCTCCGCGGATGCCCGGAATGAGCATGCAAGTCATACCTATTCGGGATTGTATCGGCGGACAGACCACCCTGAGGAAGCACTGCTGATTGCGGCTCGGGCCGGTGATTTGAAGAAGGTGCAGTCTCTTGTGAATGCTGGGGTGGATCCTGACGCAACTTCGACGAATTCCTACACTGCCTTGGCGTATGCAGCAGCCGGGGGGCACCTTGAGATGATGCGTTTCCTGATAGCCAAGGGTGCCGATGTCAACAAGCCCGCTCGTTTTAAGAAAACGCCCTTGTGTGTGGTCACCGGAACGCCCCACTTGGATGCTGCGAAGCTCCTTGTATCGAAAGGCGCAAAGGTCACTCTCATGCAAAACAACTACGGCCTCACCCATGAAGCTGTCTTCTGGAGGCAACCCAAGTTGATGGAGTTTGTGCTCACGGACCTAAAGGTAGATCCTAATCTTAAGGCGCCAAACGGATCTACTGGGCTCCATTGGGCAATCGGGCGTCATATACCAGGAGAGAGTTCGTATAATCAGGTCTATCTTGATTTGATCAAGGTGCTATTGAAACACGGCGCTGATCCGATGTTGCGATTTACTCAAGGTGATCAGGAATTAAACGCTCTGGAATATGCTGCAGATCGGGGTCTTGAGCAGGCGCTTGCTTTGTTGAAGCGGCACATGGCAGACCGGGAAAACTAAGTTTTTGACAGGAAACTTGAGCGAGTCGGCGTGGCTACGGCTCGCTCTTACGGTATGGTTGGGTTTCCTTCCATCGCCTCGAGAGAGGGCTTAATACATGCTCAGGTAGTCAAATTCTTCGGCTGGTTAGGGGGAGGCTGACCGTGGTTAACTTGTCGAGTTTTAGGCGGGTTCCTTGAGCCATAAAGGTTGAAATAATCTCTCCAGTAGGGGAGTATCACAGCACGTGATATGATTTATAATAGATTGAAAATAAGCACATAAGGTCACCTGAAATAAAAATTAATGAAAACAGCACCGAGCAAAAAAATATTCTCTATATTCGCACTGGCAGTCTGCACCTTCTCTTCGAGCGGTGCTACGGAGGAAGGAATTGAAACTCAGATTCAAGGTGAGTGGATTGCCTACCGAGGAGATCAGTTCGATATCAAAAAAATCACGGCGGATAAGGCGACCCAAACCTTCTATGACTGGAGCGGTAAGCTGCTTTACCAGAGGACGTCTGATTTGAAGGTCAAGGTTGTGGGCTCTGGTGAGAGACAGACCATCATCGGAAAAGGTGCGGAGTGG
>NZAC01000053.1 GCA_002686085.1 Roseibacillus sp.
CAGACTGCTCTCCCTCACCAGACTGCTCTCCCTCACCAGACTGCTCTCCCTCACCAGACTGCTCTCCCTCACCAGGCTGCTCTCCCTCACCAGGCTGCTCTCCCCGTTCCTCACTGGGAAGAGCAAGTTCAGAAAGCGATTCAGCCGCTTCGTTAGCTGATTCTGCGGCAGCCTCTCCAAAATTCTCCTCGAGGGATTCCAGCGTGTCCTTCGCCTGCTCGACCGCCTCCGGAAGTAGATTGGCCCGATCTTCCAGGTTCGCCCGAGCCTCGGCCAACTGCTCCTGAACATCCTCTACAATCGAGGCCTGCTCAGCTCGCAATTGCTCTCGAATTTGTTCAGCGAGCTCCCGCTCCGCCTCACTTTGTGGCTGACTCTCCTGCGGCTGACCTTCCTGCGGCTGACTCTCCTGCGGCTGACTTTCCTGCGGCTGACTTTCCTGCGGCTGACCCTCCTGTGGCTCTTCCTCCTGAGCCGCTAGTTGTGCCTCCGCCGCATCAGCAAGGCTTTCCTGCCTTTCGGACAGATCTGCCGCTTGCTCAGCCAGTTCTGCAGCCGCGTCTGCTTGATTTTCGAGAACTTCCGCCCGGGCTTCGGGATTTTGGTTAATTTGCTGCTTAAGCTCAGCCTCCAGTTGCTCCTGCGCTTGCTGAAGTTCCGGATTAGCTTCAGCCTCGGCCCCTTCCTGCTGCTCATTATTTTCAGCCTGCCGCGCAATTTCGTTTTCACGCTGGGCGAGTTCATTCAACCGCGCCAACTGCTCAAGACGCCCCTCGTCTTTCTGAACCTCCTCTCGGATCTCCTGGAGCTTCTCGATTGCATCCTGAGCCGCTTGCCGGGCTTCCGCCAACTCTTCTCCACGAGCTTCCGGGTTGTCCTGTAGGGGAGTCTCCTCGAGACGCTCTCGGGATTCTGCGACTTCCTCGGCAGCCTCCCGCACATCTTCCGCACGGGCAGCCTGAACTCCGTTCTCCATTCGCTCAGCTAGCTCTTCCAACTGCTCTTGAGCGTTCGCAAGTTTGTCTCTTGCCTCGGCGAGATGCTTCTCTGCCTGTTCCGGAAGCTCCTCTTTTTTCACATTCTCCTCGTGCCACTCCATTCGATCTTTCGCCTCTCTGGTCTCCCGGATGGCTTCGTTGATAGTCTCACGCACATCGCTCTGCTGCGCCCTGATCTCCTGCCGGGCCAGCGACTCCGCATTCCGGTCAATCTTGACTACCAGCCACTCCGACCGACCCACATTGGGGCCTCCCAGGGACTCCGGCAGGTTATCGGTTATCAACACCGCCATTCGAACCTCTTCGAGATTATCGTACTTTTCGGACAATTCCCCGAGCGATACCGTCTCCTCCCCTCTCCATAAAGGATTTGCGCTAAGAGGGTCCTTCCTCGCGGCCGACGCAGTCAGGGGTGGCACTTCACTGCCATTGATGACGAGATCCACCGCAACGGCCTTCAATCCGAAATCCTCCAGAACCTCGTATTCGAGGCGAACCTGCTCATTCGGACGTAGTCGCAACTCGGGCTGAGTCGGAGCCAGTAGTGTCACCTGAGGAACCGCATCCTTCTCGACTTTGACCGGAAAACGTAATCCTTCGATCTCTCGCCCGAGCTCGTGGTACAGCATGACCTGACCAAGCCCGCCCTTCTCTGGCTCGAGAGTCCAGTTCACGAGAACCTTCGATTTTTCCAAGCCCCGCTCAATACGCACTGTGCCAACTTCCTCACCATCCAGAAGAAATCGTCCTCGTTCCACTCCGGGAGTGGTCTCTCCCCCAAGAGAGATTGTAGAGCCCCCAAGAGCAGAGATTTCATCCTCAAGAGGCCGCTGTTCGGTGAGTAGACCCGTGTATTCCGGGAATTCGACTCCGATCTTCACTGCCTCAATTCGAGGTAACATCGAGACTTTCACATCAAACCCATCGCTCTGGGCCTTTCCGGTCTGTGCAAAGTAGTGAAAGCTCTCCTTCGCCGAGGGAAGACGATACTCAAACCGGCTGATACCATCCTCCACCCCTGCCAGCTTGAGCATTTCCGTCAGCGGTTCCTCGCCCTCACGCTCCATCACAAGAGCAAGCTCCTCAACATTGTCGTCAGAGTATTTGATGACGATCCTGACCTCATCACCTTCAAGGACATTGATATTTTCTGGCTCGATCGTAAACCGCACCGCACCGGCATTGCCCAGATCACTGAAAGGAGCTACTGCCCGGACAAGAAGACGTCGGGACTGCTCCGGGAAAATAATAAAGACGGCAACAAAAACTGCTGCGAGTGCAGCAGCCGGCCAGAGCCAGCGCTTCGCCCGACGAGCCCGCACCTCTCTGGTCGGGTTGACCCCTTTGACATCTCCCTCGGCTTCCTCAACTAGCTGCTGCAGAAGCCCTTCAGAAACTCCACCCTTGGAATGATCTGAAAGCTCAAGTGCCGTACTAACCCGTTCCTGAATTTCAGGGTGACGCGTCTCCAACCAGCGAGCGATCTGAATCAGGGTGATCTTTCCCCTCAGAGGCTTGACGAACCATTTGGAAGCAGCCCAGAGCAATCCTACCCCGATCAACCCGAGAAGAATCCAACTAACCTCTACCGGGAGGGGCGCGAAGAGAAGATGAGCCGCCATCGAGATCAGAAGTCCTCCCAGCATCACAGTCGCCATCGCCGCAGTCCCTCGAAGGATCTGCATTCTGCGCACTCTCCGAAGAAGCGCCTGGAGTGGCTTGGTAATTTCCCGGGGTAAATTCGTACTCATCGGATGGTGTCAATTCGGGGTCTGGTCTGGTCTATGCGAAAATCTGGTTGGGTAGTCCCTCTTCATGGAAGTCCACTACCCCTTCTGATACCCCATTCTGAGGTTAATAGCGCGCAAAACAACACCAAGAGGATCCAATGGTCCCACAACCGGGTCTCTCTCAGCTCTTCCCGGGTCTCTTCACCGGTAAGAAACAGCCCTGCCAGTTGTTTTGCGTTATCCGGGGTGACTACTCGCCCACCCGAGAGCTCCGCCAGCGTACTGAGCAGAGGCCGGTTCAAGGTAGTTTCTGAAAGTTCGACAGGACTCATGGCCCCTACCACACGGAAAGCCGTGGAGACTCCTCCCTCTCCATCGATTTCCAATAAGTCTGTCGCTTTTTTGCCTGTGAGCTTGATCTGATAGTCTCCCGAGCCGGAAAACGGCCCTGCCTGCGCACCGTGAAGACCTGGAGACCCTTCCAGATAACTCATTTGGACCGTAGTAAGCTTCTCTCCATCACGCCAGACCTCCGCCTTGAGTGACTCATCCCTCACCGGATTCTTTTCCTCATCTAGGAGACGGGCGGTGATCTGTATACGGTCATCACCGGTGTAGCTGAGGTTATCGGTTCCGAGTCTTACTGAGGAAGTTCCCGAACGCAGGTTTGGTCCAGCACCCCAACGAACGAGCTGCCCCCACAGCCTGTGATGGTAAACATCACCAACCCCCTCACGCAATCGCCACGTCCGATCGGTCAACATCATTGCCACTTTGCCGTTCCCCACTTGCTGGGCTACCAGAATTGCATTTTTCGCCTCCCTCTCTTTGCGCTGCGCCAAACGTGAAAGCGCGCTGCTCAGATCATCAACATTACTCAGTGCAGCATCCTCGCTGTTCTCACTGGAGGCCACTACAAGAACATCTGCCCCTTCCTTTACCCCGTCAACAGGAAGCCGCCAGCGGAAATCAGGGAATTCTCCCCAAAGACGTTCATTCTCAAGACGGCTATCGGACTGCGCGGTCACAGGGTGATTGCGACCCTGAGCAGTGAGAAGAAGGCGAAAGGGAGGATCTTTACTCCCAAAAAATGTCCGGCTGCCGGGGGTATATTTCACTGGGAGAAGATCACGGGCGATTTCAGACTCGAGCCCATGCGGCATGTGGCGGGGACCGGCGACGGCCACCAGAAACGCAGCTCTTTCTGTCACACAACTGCGGATGATATCCCATGTGCTCTCATCGATCGAATCGGCCGGCACATCTCCGATGATAATCACGTCAAATTTACGCCATTCTTCCTCACTGGTCGGCAATTCAGTCGCCTGTGCATCCCCGAACTTTCGCGCCGCTGAAGCGGGAACAGGGCTCAGTGTCTGTCCAAGAATCGTATCGGGTTCCAGCAGGACATACTGCAGATGAATCGATTTATCTCTCCCGTAAAACAAATTACGCAAGTAGCGGAATTCCCAGCGAGGGTGAGAATCTACGATCAGAACATTGGTGCGGGCATCCGTAATCGCAGTCTCAAACTGCCAGCTATTGTTCTGATCAAAAAACTCTTCCCCCAGATTTACCAGCTCTACGGTGTAGGCGTTGATACCATCTGCATCGGGAACATCGTTAAAGCGAACTTCCTCCTGGTGATGGTCCTGCGGAATACGAATGACCTTCTCTTCCACAATCTCCTCCCCTTTTTTCAGGCGAACCGTCGCTCGGCGACCACGATATCCGTCGAATTTTACGACTGCCGCAACCCGAAGACGGTCCCCGAGATAAATCGCATCAGGCGAACGGACATCGAGAATTGCGGCATCCCGTGGAGCATCCTCACTCCCAATTCCCACAACCCCAATTGGAGCATCAAGAATCCCGAAGCGACGCGCGACATCTTCAACCCGGCCCGGCCGGTTATGCCTTCCATCCGTCATCATGACGAGGCCGGCGAGATTATCCGGAGGCACCTGTTCCAGAACCGTAGTCATCGCGTCTGCAAGGTCCGTAGCCTGGTCCCAGCCCTCAGCAGCCTCCTCATCCTCCTCAAGAGCCTTCCGGGCCGCTCGCATCAACCGTACCCCGACCTTACCTTCGAGTTCTTCGAAAAGACCACTGGCATTGATGGCGTCCGCAGCAATGTCGTAGCGAGTGGAGGTTTCTCCCGGATCGATAAGATTCATTGAGGCCGATTCATCAAGAACTACCACGATCTCCTGCTCCAGTTCCCGGTTCACCTTTCGGCTGAAAACAGGCTGGAGAAGCATCCAGACCAGCGCCACGAGCGCCATGAGGCGCAGGGTTGTGAGCCAGCCACCCTTCCTACGACCAACTGCACCCTGCTCGTAGCGGTAGAGCCGAAGAATAATCTCGACTGCTACAGCCGCGATAAGCGCGACCGTCCAGAGAGGCCATCCCGTGCCGAGATGTAAAACCCTTCCAAGCAGGAATATCAGCGTCCACGCCAATCCAAAGATCAGCGGCCCGCGAATCCATGTCAGCACTATGCTCATTCCGCCTTCCTGACTCCTTTCATTCTTTCCAGTATTTCGGGATCAGGCCCGGACTTCTCTTCAAATTCCACCTTCACGTCCTCGGCACTCCGACGCGATTTTGAGATCCAGCGCGCAAGGGCTACCTCCAGAAGGAGGAGGAAGAACGCTGCTACCGCGAGAAATTTCCAGAGCTCTTTTCCAAAACCCTTTCCGCTGAGCACCGCCAGCAGGTCCGTTACATTCCGCGCCTCAACGAGGTCGATACTTTTACGAATTAACGCCTTGTCTACTTCCTCCAGAGGATCGAGTCGGCTCTCCCTTACATCGCGCCTTACGACCAATGGCACCTTGGATCCCTCAAACTCCTCGAGCTCCTCGCCAAGCTGATCAGGAATATTCACCTGATACAACCCCGGGATAGCAGCTCCCTCGAGCTCGAGAAGCCGTCCCCGGCGACCTACCGAGACGTTCACCTTACGTTCTTGCCCCCGCGGATCAACCGCCGTACTTCTAGCCACAATCTCCTTCTCACTATTACCTGTAAGCGGGAGAAGAGCTCGGGAAGGAATAATCTTCATCTCCCCACCAGGGACCTGCCAGAACAGCTTCATACTCGCGAAGGAATACTGCTCCTGATAAGTAAGTGAGATCGGCACTGGCGTTCCTGCCTCAAGCCTGACCTCGCCACTTTCCCGCTGTCCTGTCGCAACCATTCTCATGACCGTGCGGCCGTCAATCTTCAAGGTCGCCTTGTCATCTACCTCCATCCGGAAACGATAATTTCCACTGACTGGCGGAACGAGGTGCCCCTCCCAGAGAATCTGGAATCGGTCGCGATTCATCCCCTTATAAGGCTGCTGATCTTTCCAATCGAATTGAATAGTTGGATCCACCCTCTCGATGGCAATTCCACGGCTCTCATCCATTGCTCGAAAGTATGTGCCCTTAAGGCCTCCACCTCCCGGCAGCGCCAGAGCCGGCTGCCAGTTTGCATCAACATTCAATTCCACACCGCCAGCTCCGGCAAGCCATGTCACGAGTTCATGAACCAAGGGCACAAAGGATTGTCTGGTTGTCAGATTTCCAGTCCGAACATCAAATCCGGAGGTCGCAAGCAGAACCCTTCCCTTCCCATAATTACGCCCGGCCAGGAATGGCTCACCATTGGAGTAGGAAGCCGCTATCGAGCCCCCATCCCGGCGCTCGGTCACTGCTCGAAATCCGGAGAGACTTGCCTTCCCCAGATCACTTTTTCGCTCGTCCTTGAAGAGCACTAGCGTTTCATGATCAAAAGTTGAAGGAGCTGGCTGAATTCCCTCCGCGTCAGCCCGCAGAGCACCCAGACCTACAGGGCTCACCGGCCCACCGGGCCCATCCCAGCCATTGTAAAAGACTTCATCTATCCGAGGCCCAGCGAGAATCAGCAGACCTCCGCCGTTGGCTACATAAGCAGCAACCCGATCCGCTACCGCTCTGGGAAGTCGGGCCACATCCGCGAGAACAACCACCTTGTGCCTCTCCAGGTCCTTAAGAGTGGTGATCTCCGGAGCCGGCAGGACCATTGGCTCCATCAGATAATTATCAGAGGCCTGATTCCCCTCGACCAACTCAGGTGATGGCGCCAGAGCAAGAGCCGTAAAACCAGCTGCCCTTTCAAAAAATCCGCCACTGGGATTTCCATCCACAAGAAGGATTGGTAACCGGCGCTTCACCGTGACAACCCGCTCCCGCGTATCATCCAGAGGAAGGTCATCTCTGGCATCAAGCAAAGCCTTCACCACCGTTGGGCCTGATTCCCTGAAAAGATGTCGCATCTCAATGGTTTCTTCCTGACCGGGCGCTAACTGCCCAATCGCTGCTGGCTCAAGAACTTGCTCTCCTACCGTTACTTGCAGAGGCTCGGGAGTAACCGCTTCGGTCCCCGTATTCTCGACAGTTATCCGTATTGCAGCCTCCCTGTCTGTTCCAACAACCTCTCTTGAGAGATCGATCCCGGATACCGCCACATTCCGTAGAGCCTCGGGCGGAGGAAAGCTCCGCACCATGAGCTTAGGCGCACTTGGCAGCCCTTTCACGGCATCCCCGAAATTCGTCCACGCAGAGGGGCTGTCCAGGCGCCAACCGAGTCGCTGACTGTCCGTGAAGACAACGATCTCCTTGGCTCGGTGATACCCTTTCTCGAGATTAAGCAGACTGACCCCCAAAGCATCATGTGCCCGAAAAGGGCCTCCTACCGGGCGGAGCTCTTCAAGAACCTTGATGACATCAGCCCGGTGAGTCAGAGGCGCACCCGTCACTGCGTCTGGAGCGGGACCTCCCAGAATGACCGAGAATGCTGAGCCTCTGGGGGCTTCCTTCACCAGAGTAATCGCTTCCTCGATAGCACGGTCAAAGGACTTTTTTCCTGCCGGCCCGGGAATCTCCATCGAGCTCGAGGCGTCGATCACAAGAGCGATATCCCGGCTCCCTGTATTCTGAAAGCGGGCCAGATTGAGTTGCCGCTCGAAAAGAACCAGTGCGAACCCTGCGAAAAGGAGCAGGAACGCGAGCCCTCTGACAACCCAGCGGCTTGAGGCCTTCCCTAGAACAAAGGATGCTCCGAGAGCCCCTACCCCAAGAAGAGCCAATGGCAGCACGAACACCCATGGAACCGTCGAATCAGGCGGCACGAAGGGACGAGCGAGAGCAAGGGCCAGCAACGCAATCAAAAGGCAGCGAGCCGCCATCAGCAGCATGTCTTCCCATTCCATTCGACGGCGCCGCATCGCTACCGTGTCAAAGAGAAAGCGCATCGCTCCCCAATCCAAGGGCTTGGCCGACTGCCGACGCATCATATGCAGAATGATGGGCACCAGAACTCCTGCGAGTCCGATGAGCAGCCAAGGATTGAGGAAGAGCATTCTGAACTACTGGTCAGCTGTTAATTTTGACTGTTCTGCCGAATTCATGAGACGCTGGGACAAATATTTCATTCCGTAATCTACCGCCTGGCGTGCATTCTCCGGCCAAGGTAGCGCAGCAGACTGTCCCGCAAGGGCGTCTTGGTATTCACGGGCACGTAGTCCGCCTGCAACTTGCCACTGGCTGTTTCCATGGACTTGATAAAGGTCCGCACTTTCTCGAGATAGGCGGCCCGAACGGCCTGCGGATCGATTCGAAGCATCGACTCTATCCCTTCAAGATCCCGGAATCTCTGGAAGTTCTTAAAGGGAAAGGTCAGCTCCTCATCTGCCAACACGTGCAACAGTACGAGTTCGTGCTGTCTGAAGTCAAAGTGGTGGAGAGATTCGATGATATCCTGTGGATCATCAAAGAAATCACTGACAAGAATAACCAATCCACGTTTGTGGATTCGCTCAGCTACCTCATGAAGCACATTACCCACTTTGGTATCTTCCCCGGGCTCTGAATGATGCAGCGTTTCCACGATACGACGCAGGTGGCTGGGCCGGCTGCCGGCACGCAGGTAGGAACGCACCTGCGAATCAAAGGTCACCAACCCTGCTGCATCTCCCTGCTTGATGAAAAGGTAGCTCAACGCCGCTGCGAGATAGCGAGCACAGGCAAACTTGGACATGGCCTTCCCGTCCACCTCAGCAGCTTCGTCTCCCTCAAAGGCCATCGACCCGGAAACATCCACCGCAATCGTAACGCGCAGATTAGTCTCCTCTATATATTGCTTGATGACATTACGGTCACTCTTCGCCATCACCCGCCAGTCCAGATTCCGTGGGTCGTCCCCCGGGGTATATTCCCGGTGTTCGGCAAACTCGACCGAAAAGCCCTTATCCGGACTGGTATGCTTTCCCGTCAGGGTTCCTTGCATGCGTTTACGCGCCAGCCATTCCAGCCTTCGCATAATCCCCATCGTCTCCTCTGGGAGGAGCTTCATGGATTCAGGAACTTCGATGGAAGACATGTGCAGGAGTCTGGACGCCTCTAAGCCAATTCGATCATATTACTGCGAGCACGAACGATGAACTAGATCTTGATCTCTTCCTTGGGCTGCAGATGCTCCAGCAGCATTTCGACGATACTGTCACTCGTGACGCCTGAAGCCTCAGCATTAAAGGTCGTCAAGACACGATGCCTCAACACCGGGGGAGCCACCGCAGCGACATCCCCGGTGGTGGCGTGGAAGCGACCGCGTAGGACCGCATGAGCCTTCGCCGCTGCGATCAGGGCAATCCCAGCTCGAGGGCCGGCCCCCCAGCCTACCATGTCTTTGACGAACTCTGGAGCTTCCCCGGAGTTTGGCCGCGTCGCCCTCGCGATATCCGCTGCAAAATCAATCACATGGTCCCCAACTGGTACTCGCTTCACAATATCCTGAAGCTTGAGAATTTCTTCCGCCGTCATAAGGGCATTGACCTCACCCTCACCAGGGCTGGTCACCCTCCGGATAATTTCCCGCTCCTCCGTATCGTCAGGATAGTCCACCACGATATTAAACAGGAAACGATCCAGCTGTGCCTCAGGAAGTGGATAAGTTCCTTCCTGCTCAATAGGGTTCTGTGTTGCCAGTACAAAGAAAGGATCGGGGAGGTGACAGGTCTTTTCACCCACGGTGACATGATGCTCCTGCATGGCTTCCAGCAAGGCTGCCTGAGTCTTCGGCGGAGTCCGGTTGATTTCATCTGCCAGAATCATGTTCGCGAAGATCGGCCCCTCCAGAAAGCGAAAGCTCCGCCTTCCCGTCTCTTGATCCACTTCGAGGACATCCGTTCCCGTAATGTCAGCCGGCATCAGGTCAGGAGTGAATTGAATCCTCTTGAAACTGAGGTCCAGCGCTTTAGCTACCGTTGAGACAAGAAGAGTTTTGGCGAGGCCCGGGACCCCGACGAGAAGAGCATGACCCCGGCAAAAAATTGCCATCAAGACCTGCTCAACAACCTGCTCTTGTCCTACGATAACCTGGGCCAGCTCCTCCTTCATCTGGCCATAAACCTTATGGAGCTTCTCCACGGCCTCTTTTTCATCCATGCTCATATAAGCCTTATACGGCCCTCCAAACCCGATTTTCTCAAGAGGAATTTCGCGAGAGTCCTCGAAAGCCAGGGGACTAGGGGTTGTTGCTTAACTTGTACAAAGTTCTTCCCCCAATGAACGCCTGTCCATCCAACGGCAACAGAGCCGAAGCGCTCCCGCGATCACCAGAGCACGAGGCCAATCTTCCCCTCCATGGGAACCTTTATCCTTCAACCGCCCTTACACCCCAACTGGGTGCCAAGTCGTCTTGATCTCCTGGAAATCGAGAATGTGATAAGGGTCCTCTTCCAGCGGACTATCAGGATGAGAAACCACTCTCTTGAGGTTCTCCGCCGCTCGCTTCCCAGCCATCTTGGCCTCCTCTTCTTCGTCAGAGCAGAGAAGAAGGGCGTTCACATCCATATGCTCCGCAAACTGGGGCAGTAATTCATCCCGGAACCCGGTGAGTATATTTACCACCCCAGCCGGAACATCCGAACTGTTGAGTACCTCCGCAAGTGTGATCGCACAAAGAGGCTTTGAGTGTGATGCAAGAACGACACTGGTATTCCCTCCAGTCAGGATTGGCGCAATGGCCGAGCACAGTCCTAGCAGGCTGCGGGCCTCCGGAGCCACCACCGCAACAATTCCGGTGGGCTCTGGCACCGAAAAGTTAAAATGCGGGGTTGATACCGGATTCACGCTGGAGAAAAGGGACTGATACTTGTCGCTCCAGCCCGCGTAATGAACCAGAAGGTCTACGGCCTTGGTAACTTCCTTTCTCGCAGCAGAAGGGGTAGACCCTTGGAGCCGCAGCTCCTCCTCAAATTGCTCGGTTCGCCCCTCCAGCATTTCTGCAATACGATACAAGATCTGTCCCCGGAGATAGGCCGATGTATCGTTCCACCCTGACCATGCCTTGCGGGCGGCCACCACCGCATTGCGAAAATCTTTACGACTGGCTCTTGAGGCATTCGCCAGAAGAGCGCCTTTACGCCCCTTGACCTCATAATAGCGCCCCGACTCGCTACGCGGAAACTTTCCTCCTAAATAGAGCTTGTAGGTCTTGTTTACTACTAATCGATTCTTGGCGGCCATGATCCGAGGTGTTGTGTGATGAATTCCTTTTGCAGGATCTAATGAAGATCCAGATATGGTGCCAGACCTTGAAGGCCTCCCTCCCGGCCCAGCCCACTTTCCTTATATCCCCCAAAGGGCGAAGCCGGATCGAACTTGTTAAAGGTGTTAGCCCAGATGACCCCAGCACGAATCTGACTCGTAATCTTGAAAATCTTCGAACCCTTATCCGTCCAGACTCCACCACTCAGCCCATACGGTGTATTGTTGGCTTTTTCAACGGCTTCCTCCGGTGTTCGGAAGGTCTGAATCGCAAGGACAGGGCCAAAGATTTCCTTTTGGACAATCTGGTGACTCTGGGCGCATTCGGTGAAGATCGTAGGCTTAAACCAGAGCCCCTTGCGCGGAAGCTTCTGACCACTCTGCCAGCATTTTGCTCCCTCCGCCTTCCCGGAATCTACCAATACCTTGATTCGATCCAATTGTTCCTGCGAATTGATCGCGCCCACGTCCGTATTCTTATCGAGGGGGTCACCCAGGACCAGATTGTCCATCCTGCGCTTAAGCTTTCGAACCACTGTATCCGCGATTCCTTCCTGCACGAACAGACGCGACCCCGCACAGCAGACGTGACCCTGGTTAAAGAAAATTCCGTTCACGATACCCTCCACGGCCTGATTCACCGGCGCATCATCAAAGATAATATTTGCGGCCTTGCCACCCAGCTCCAGGGTGTAGCGCCTCCCGGTTCCCGCAAGATCCCTCTGGATCATTTTCCCCACTTCGGTCGATCCTGTGAACGCGACTTTATCGATGTCAGGATGGCGGACAAGATGACGCCCGGTCTTTCCTCCTCCAGTGAGGACATTCACAACTCCCGGAGGGAAGCCCGCCTCCTCGATCAGCTCAGCAAGTTTGAGAGCCGTCAGGGGGGTCGTCTCCGCCGGCTTGAGCACGACCGTATTCCCACAAGCAAGTGCTGGCGCCAGCTTCCACGCTGCCATGAGAAGAGGGAAATTCCACGGAATTACCTGCCCGATAACACCAATGGAGTGAGCGGTCCGACCGGGAAACGCGTAATCAAGTTTATCCGCCCACCCCGCATAGTAAAAGAAATGCGCAGCGACCAGAGGCAGGTCGATATCCCGACTCTCCCTGATGGGTTTACCTCCATCCATAGTCTCCACCACCGCGAATTCACGGGACCGCTCCTGAATAAGACGGGCCAGACGGAAGAGGTATTTGCCGCGCTCACGCCCGGGCATTGTGGACCACGTCTGCTCATAGGCCTTCCTCGCGGCAGCTACCGCCTTCTTAACCATTCCCGGGCCGGCTTCACCTACTTCGGCAAGGAGTTCACCTGTTGCGGGATTCCGGGTCTCGGTTCGCTTGGGTGCTCGCAACCACTCCCCACCGATATAAAGGTCATAGCTCTCTTTCAGCACAACGTGCTCGCTGTTCTCAGGAGCCGGCGCATAGCGATCTCCCTCCACGAAATCGTGGCGGCTCTTGTTTTTACCCGGGCTCGCGTTCTTGGTCTTAGATCCTGCAGCCCCTTTATCCTGTGCTTCTGGCATTCTATTCAGTCCTTGGTAAAATAATCTGCCGACTGGTAACGGCCCGTTTGCTGTTTCCGGATCTGCATGAGGAGGTCATTTGTCAGGGAACTGGCACCAAAGCGGAACCAACGACTCGTGAGCCACTCCTTACCCAGAGTCTCTTTCAGCATGACAAGATAGTGTATCGCGGTCTTCGCATCACTGATTCCCCCTGCAGGCTTCATCCCCACCATTCGACCTGTCCGGTCATAGTAGTCCTGAATTGCTTCCAGCATAACAAGGGTCACGGGCAGGGTTGCCGCAGGCTGAATCTTGCCCGTTGAGGTCTTGATGAAATCCGCTCCTGCAGCCATCGCAATCTCACTCGCAATGCGTATGGTATCGTAGGTCTGAAGCTCTCCCGTCTCCAGGATCACCTTTAGGTGAGCCCCTCCACAGGCTTCCTTACACCGGACGATTTCGTCGAAGATGCTTCGAAAAGCCCCATGCAGGAGCTTTCCCCTCGAAATCACCATATCAATTTCATCAGCACCCGCTCCAACGGCATAGCGGATCTCCGAGAGGCGCTCCTTCAAACGACTCTGGCCACTTGGAAAACCCGTAGCAACACTGGCGACCTTGACTCCACTTTGCCCCACGGCCTCCTTCGCCACCCTCACCAGCCGGGGATAGACACAAATTGCCGCTGCCGGCCCAATAGACGGATCCTCCGGCAATGGCCGCTTGGCCTTTGCACACAACTGCTTGACCTTCCCTGGGCTGTCCTTGCCCTCCAAGGTCGTGACATCTAACATCGTGACTGCAAGTTTCAGGGCAGAAAGTTTGCTCTCACTCTTGATGCTTCGCGTCTGGAAACGCCGCGCACGCTCTTCCACTCCCACCTGATCGATGGTCGAAAGCATCCGGAGATCCGGAAAAATAGGCGAACTGGCAGACATGCGCGGGGAGGGAACCTAGGTAAGGGTTTAAAGAAGGGCAAGGCGATAGAACTATCAGGGAAATTTCAGGAAAGCGCATTAGCTCAGACCCCTGACCTTGCCCGTAGAAGGGTTTCGCAGGTCCAATCTACTTGCTGCAATAGCTCGATACGAAAAAGAGGGCAGTCCGAAGACCGCCCTCTTTTTATCGCACAACGCACTCGCCTTAAATTCTGTGGGACTTATTCGGCCCTGAGACCAATTCGAATCGGCCTCCTAATTAATTAACTTACCTTAATAATTTGCACTTCAAGCACCTTCCCACAAGAAAAAACGGGGTATTTTTTAGATCCTGAACCTCTTTGGGCGAATCCCGTGGCATCGCGCCCTGCTAATGAAACAGATACTCGTCCGGCAACCTATACGAGAGTGATGAAATAAAAAAAGGTGCCACCTCCCGGGGGCACCTTCTTATCGAAATTGTAATCTTTCGCCCTGAAGACCCTACACGAAGATACTCTTCACGGGCGTTCCAAGGCCCTTCTCCGCACCAGCCATCCGGAACGGACGCCCACTCGGAGAGTGGAGGATCTTGTGAGAATCAATCCCTAGCGCATACCCAATAGTGGCATTGAAGTCCTGCACTGTTACAGGGTCTGAATCGGGGCGACGGGCTTCCTTATCGGATTTCCCGTAAGTAGTTCCACCGTTGACACCTGCTCCGGCCATCACAGCTGAGAAGCAGGCTGGGTGGTGATCGCGTCCATTGTTATGCTCTGTTACAATGTGCGGTGTCCGACCAAATTCCGTTCCGATCACCACCAGAGTGGTGTCGAGGAGTCCCTTATCCTCCAAGTCAGCGATGAGTGTTGAGAAACCCTTGTCGAGGACTGCTGCGCGGGCCTCTACGGAATTGAAATTATCATAGTGGGTATCCCATCCCCCAAGACCGACTTCGACAAAGCGCACTCCCACTTCTACCAACCTGCGCGCGAGAAGACAGCCTTGGGCAAAACGGTCGTTCCCATATTTCGAACGCGTAGCACTTGGTTCACGCTTGATGTCAAAGGCCTTCAAATCTTCACTCTTCATGAGATTCACGGCCTCATCATACAGGCTGTCATAGGACTTCACATCAGGGGACTTATACGTCTCATGAAACTTCTTGTTCAGAACGTCTGCAATGGCGAGACGCTTGGTAAAATCTTCCTCACTCACCGAACTCGGCCGTTTCGAATCCTTCAGACCTTCATCGGGCCGCCCCAGCGGGACTCCTTGGAACTCGGCGCCGAAGAAACCAGCCGAGGCATTCTTGGGGTTGGTTCCAACCGTAACAAAACCGGGAAGAGTCGCATTTTTGCGCCCCTTGTGCCGGACGATCCATGAACCGATGGCAGGATGAACGATCGTTCCCCGCGGCTGGTAGCTTCGGTGAAGCATGTATTGACCCTGCTCGTGCGCACCCTGCGTGGAACTCATCGAGCGAATCACACAGGCCTTGTCCGCAATCTTGGCAAACTCCGGGAGGTATTGCGACACCTCGTAGTCGCCACTCGTTGGGATCGCCTCCACGGGACCCTGCACCTCTTTGTTACGGGGCTTGGGGTCAAACGTATCGAGATGACTCATGCCACCCTGCATGTTCAGAAAAATGACATGCTCTGCCACCTTACCTGGTCCAACTCCCTTCTTAGGAGCTCCCAGTGCGCCGGTTGCAAGGGTTCCTCCCAGCATTGGGGCGACTGTGACTCCGAGGTATGAACGGGCTGCATTCGCCATGATCTGGCGACGGGTCAGCTCATCCTGCTTCTTGAATACTTGTGTGTTCATCTGCGGTTGTGATGGGTTAGAGTGCTTACTGGACAAAAATAAATTCGTGGGTGGAAATCAGGGCCGAAGTCAGGTTTTCATAACTCTCTGTGCTGCCGTCTATGACATCGCGCATCAGAAGAGCCATCTCCTCGGGCGTGGGAGAGCGACTCAGGATTGAGTAATAGAGAAAGCGAACCTTGTCGCGATCGGATGTCCCCGCTTCAAGAGCCTTATAAACAGCTGAACTCCGGTTGCTGACCACCATCTTCTCTACGTAGCCATTCATGATGGAGAGCACCTGCGCCATGTTGGGTTCCCGAGTTGCCGAATCGATCAGATCACGATCCGAGGAACCAAACATGCGGAGGAGGTGGCCATTCGGCGCCGGAGCCGGAAGCTCAGACGCTCTTGCCATGCCGCTCGCAGGCCCCGGGCGCCCAGCGCGCTGCATCGCCATCATGGCCTCGCTGCTTGCTCCCGAGTTACCCGCCTTGATCGAGGATAGTAACTGCGAAACGTAAGATTTGTATTCGTCAACCTTCTGGATCGCGAGGAGCTCCTTACTGAGTTGAGCCATAGTCTTCTGCCCTACCAGCACGGGCTTGCCCCTGTAGTATACTGTGTCACTGAACCGCCTCTTGGGAAGCTGATCAGGATTTCCAGCGGTCAGGGTGACCAGCGAGTCCCAGACCTGCTCCGCACTCATGCGTTCAATCTGGCGGCCATTGAATGCCTGCGGCATTCCAGCTTCAAAAGCCTGTGGGTTAGCAGCAAACTGAAAATTCTTGGTCAGCAGGAGCACATGCTGAAACGCCCGGAGGTCGTAGTTCAGGTCATCCCTCATCAGGCTGATGAGATAATCCATGAGCTCCGGGGTAATCGTCTTCTTCGACTCTTTGTATTCGTCTACAGGCTCATAGATTCCCTTGCCCATGATGCGCTGCCACATCCGATTTACGATGACGGACGTGAAGTTATCATTAGCAGTCACCATCCAATTCGCGAAGTCATCACGGGCAGTGTCGTCATCCCGGCGCTCCGAAGAGCGGATCCTTTTTCCGAAATGCGTCTTTCCCCCAATCATCTCTCCGGGATCTCCATCACGGTACTGATAATCACTGGGAAGCTTGATCCGACCCTTACCCCCACCTTCAAGAGTGAAGTAGTTCACATTGTCTCCAATCCATTCTACGAGACGTCCGAACTCTGTTCGCTCCTCTTTTGCATCCCGCACCTCACGCCACACGCTGTTCCATGGACCCCGGTTTATTTCCTGCTGTCCGTTGGTAAAGGCCGCTAGCTCATAGAACTGAATACGTTCCCACTTGTTGAAGGGCGCGTCATGACACTGGGCACATTCCATGCGCTCCCCCGTGAAAATCCGCATGGTATTTGAGAGGTTATCGAGGGGCATGCCCTTATCTCTGACAAAATATCCCACCGCTCCATTACCCTCGCTCCATCCACTGCCCTTCGCGCTGAGCAACTGGCGAGCAAAGTCATTCCAAGGCATGTTGTTACCCATGGCTTCATGAACAAACTCCACGTAAGGAGCTGCCTGACCTTCGTTGAACTCGTCGGTGAGACGGAGGAGGTCACTGACCCAGTTGACCATTGAGCTGCGATACCCGTCATTCTTATCGCTCATCAGGTAATTGGCGAGCATCCTCCGCTTATCCTCGTCCTCGATCTCCAGAAACATACGAGCCTCCGCCAGAGTCGGGATTCTTCCTGCCGCCACCAGAAAGCTCCGCCGGAGAAAAGTCGCATCGTCAACAACCTCAGGGACCTTCAGCTTTTTCCTCTTGTAGAGGTTAGCGACATGTTTATCGATATTGAAGGCCGCCTTCTGGAGCATGGCCATGTCAGGGCCCTTGTTCTCTGATTGTTGCGCGAGCGCCGGGAAGGCGAGCCCAACAGCGAACCCTGTCGCTAGGAAACGGAAAATAGAAGTCATGAGAGCTTGCAGACGGTTGATAGGTTAGTCCCTCCCACGAGGGCACCGCGCACCGGCAGTGAACGTTGTTCGAGTATCAAAGTCAATATACTAGGAAAAAGGGGGTTTCAAGCACACGAAGCCCACAATCAAGCACTCTTGCTACCCAGATTGGGGGAGAAATCTGGTCTACGAAGCCATCTCACCTGCTTCTTGCGTAAAAATTAGGGTGCGTCCGCCCTATGACACGAGTGCTCTCACCAACCCAACTGGAATCATCCTGCCCGATTGACCTCTCTTTCTCGGGCTGCCACCCTCCCTGCGAGGGGACAAGATGGCTCATTCCTAAGCCTCACGGAGCCCTTGGATTCTTAGCTCCATTCCATGAAACTACCCATCTCACTCCGAATCTTAAATAGCTTCGCGGTGGCTCTTTTTGGCGCCTTTGCAGTATTTCAGTACAACGACATCGACCCGGCGGTTTATCACCGTGCCTCAAGTCTCGATGCTGCCCTGTGGCTTAGCTTTTACGCTCTGGTATCCGTACTTTTCGCCCTGACTCTTATAAGGCGTTCCGCCTCGCCATGGCTTCTTCTGGTCGGGGCCGTCGCCTGCCTCGCCAAAATGGGACAAACCGGCTGGGGACTCTGGATCAACATTTTCGGTCAGGAAGAATTCACCATGATGCAGGTCAGCATGTCCTCAGCTGATCCCCGGGTTGAGCTATCCCGCGAGTTCTTCGGCGCGGTGATCGCCCTTGCGGGAATAGCCGCGCTCTGGTGGCAGGGACGGCGGTTCGGACCCGAGCGCCCCCAGAAGCAGGCGGCTCCTGAATAGCTGAGAACAATGCCGCTCACTTTTTTTCCGTGTTGTCGAGGCCTGCTCGCTTCTTGAGCTGCTTGATCTGGTCCCGGAGATGTGCCGCCCGCTCAAATTCCAATTTACCCGCCGCCTCCTGCATCTCTCCCTCGAGCTCGCTCAGGACATTCACCGCATCGTAGACGGAAGCCTCTTCCGCTACCAGTGACCGATTCAGCTTCTCCGCCCGGCTTCTATCGTCCTGGTACTGCTGCAGACTTTGCTGCACCGCACGGACAACGCTATGGGGGGTAATGTTATGCTCCTCGTTATACGCCTGCTGCCTGCTGCGACGGTCCTCCGTCACATCAATCAATCGCTGGATTGAATCCGTCACTTGGTCGCAGAAAAGGACGCATTCACCCTTCACGTGACGAGCAGCTCTTCCAGCCGTCTGAATCAGGCTCGTCTCATTTCGTAGAAACCCCTCCTTATCCGCATCAAGAATACAGACGAGCGACACCTCTGGCAGGTCCAGCCCCTCCCGTAAGAGGTTAATCCCCACCAGGATATCAAATTCGGCGGCCCTGAGCTGCCTGAGAATTTCCACCCGCTCAACAGCATCAATATCTGCGTGGATGTAACGCACCTTCAACCGGGCGCCCTGCAGATACTCACTGAGGTCCTCTGCCGTCCTCTTGGTCAGGGTCGTTACCAGCACCCGCTCTCCCCTCTCACTCCTCTGCTGGCATAGCTCGATAGTCTCATCGATCTGTCCCTTGAGAGGCCTGAGGGTGAGAACCGGGTCCAGCAGGCCGGTAGGTCTCACGATCTGCTCCACAATCAGGGAATTGCCCTTACGCGACACGTCAAAGTCTTCCACGGGCTGGTCTGTAGGGCTTGGAACAATCCGAAGCTGCCGGAGGCGAATGGGGTCGATGCCCCTGTCCTTGTTCCCATAGACGGGAATGCATCCCTTGTTATCGGGTCGGGAATTGACGACCTCAAAAGGACCGGGAGTTGCACTCACATAGACTCGCTGGGTAGTCATCTCCATGAACTCCTGGAACCGCAGTGGGCGATTGTCGAGCGCACTCGGCAGCCTGAAACCATGGTCGACGAGTGAACTCTTCCGACTCAAATCACCCTCGTACATGCCACGGATCTGGGGGAGGCTGACGTGGCTCTCGTCCATGAGGACCAGAAAATCATCGGGAAAGAAGTCGAGAAGTGTGTAGGGGCGCTCCCCGGGCGCCCGACCTGTGATATGTCGCGAGTAGTTTTCTATCCCCTGGCAAAACCCCATCTCGTGCATCATCTCAAGGTCGTACTCCGTTCGCATCTTCAATCGTTGGGCCTCGATGAGCTTTCCCTTCTCCTCAAAAAGGGCAATCTGCTCGTTCATCTCGGATCGGATGGCGATCATGGCCTTCTTCATCTTATCCCCCGAACTGACAAACTGCTTGGCAGGAAAGAAAGTGTGCTTGTCAATGCGCTCCATGACCGCCCCGGTCATTACGTCAATGGTGGAGATTCGATCTACTTCATCCCCGAAGAATTCGACCCTGATGGCAGTGTCCTCAAGATAAGCGGGATGTATTTCCACGACATCTCCCCTCACCCGGAATTTCCCTCTGCCGAAGGCAATATCGTTACGCTCGAAGAGGATACCCACCAAGAGACCAAGGAACTCATCACGACCCAACTGCTGCCCCTGCCAGACCGGGACCATCATGCCCTCGTAGTCGTCAGGAGATCCCAAACCGTAGATACAACTTACCGACGCAACCACCAAGACATCTTCCCGGGTGAGAAGCGACCCCATCGTACTGAGGCGCAACCTCTCGATCTCCTCATTGACGGAGGAGTCCTTCTCGATGTAGGTATCACTCCTTGGGATATACGCTTCGGGTTGATAGTAATCGAAATAGCTGACGAAATACTCAACTGCATTGTTCGGGAAGAAATTCTTAAACTCCGAATAGAGTTGGGCCGCCAAGGTCTTGTTATGGCTCATCACCAGCGTGGGCTTCCCCATCCGCTCGATAATATTGGCCATGCTGAAGGTCTTCCCAGACCCAGTGACCCCGAGCAGGGTCTGGTGGCGATTACCAGCCTCCAGCGATCGGACCAATTTTCCAATGGCCTGCTCCTGGTCACCCTTGACGCCATACTCGCTGACCAGTTGAAAAGACACGGAGAACCTCTACGCGCAGCTGCACCTCATTGCAAACTCCGGGACCTCAAGCTCTCTCTTCCTCGAGGAGCCAACAATAAGAGAGGCGCCACGGCTTCGAAAAAGAAACCCGGCGCCCCCCTTACCTTGCCTTGTCAGTCGAATAAGTGCCCGCTACCACCCGGGCACGTTCTGCTATGATTACCGGGAAGAAAGTCATTCTTCCCAGCTGGGTTCCGTCGGGAGGACTCAGGTTGACTGCGCTCTGGAGCCCCATGGCATACCCGGATTAAGGAGCTGCTCACGAGTTCCAGTAGACAGCCGAGACCTGCATACTGTCCTGCCATCGAAAATTGTTTTCCCTTTCCCACCTGCCTCTTTCCTCGTTTGACCAAAAGCCGATTCCGACACTCCTCGGTGATGCCCACGGCTCCGTATCCGGGGATCTTAGAAGTTGGTCTGAGCACAAGATTCAGCATACGAGGGAAGAGGTCCAGCTGCCTCCTCTGCACAACCTGTGCCAATTTAGTAAATCCTTACCTTAAGGCATTTATTATTAACAACCCGTATATTTACTAAGGAAAAGTTAATATAAATTTCCTCACCCGGTTCTCTGTAGTTTTTACCAGATCGCCTGACCTCAATTGTAAATTTTACAGGAGAGCAGAGACAGGTTAGGGAACCATTCCCATCTCCTGCAACGCGTATTCTACATCGGCGGGCCGAAGGGGCTTGGGAAGGTATCCGTTCATCCCCGCGCTGAGACAAGTCTCTCGATCGGCCTCGAACACATTTGCCGTCATCGCGATGATTGGAATGGTCGCGGTCTCACCTCCGCCCTCGCCAGCCCGGACCAATCGGGTCGCCCCAACCCCGTCCAGCTCGGGCATGTTCATATCCATGAGGATCGCCTCGTAGTCGTGCCCCTCCTGCAATTTCACAATTGCCTCCCACCCGTTTTCAGCCGTGTGGACCTCAAATCCAAACCTCTTCAGGATCAGGCTGGCTAGCCGCGCGTTAATCGGATTGTCCTCCGCCACCAAAATGAGACGAGTCCCCTCCACTTCCTCCTTTCCAGTATCTCCCGAAGATGGGGAGGCACGGACTGGCACTTCAAAATCCAGAACTGACGTAAGAGCTCGGAACATATCGCGCTGTCGCACCGGTTTAAACAGGACCTGACGAAATCCAGCAGCCAAAGCATGCTCCTTCTCTCCACTCAATCGCGCAGAAGTGACCAGAATCATGGGAGGCAGGAGGGACCCGGCGACTTCCGCTGCCAGCCGGGCAAACTCCAGCCCATCCATGGTCGGCATCATCATGTCGCAGAAGATGACATCATAATGGGCGCTCCCAAGCTGCCGCAGTCCCTGCTGCCCACTGTCCACCACATCACTCTCCATGCCCCAGGTAAAAAGTCGCTTCTGGAAGAACCGTTGATTGATCTCGTTATCATCAATTACAAGCGCCTTTCTGCCATGGAACTGACCCTTGTCTTCAATCACTGCAAATGCACTCGACTGCCCGGTCTGCAGAGGAATCGTAAATCGGAACTCGGCTCCCTCACCAAGCCGGGAACTTGCCGAGATTTCACCTCCCATTCGTTTCACGAGGCGCTTACAGATTGCCAGTCCTAGTCCAGAGCCTCCGAATTTTCTCGTGGTAGAGACATCCTCCTGCTGGAAGGGCTCAAAAAGGCTTTCCACTTTGGATGGTTCAAACCCCACTCCTGTGTCTCTTACTGCAAGCTCAAGGAATGGACCGGGAACCACTCGGCCATAAATTGCTACCATCCCGCGGGCTGTAAATTTCAGGGCATTCGACACCAGGTTCAGGAGAATCTGCTTCACCCGAGCTACATCCCCGGACACTACCGCAGGGATTTCGTCGTGCAGATCATAAGTCAGCTCTACCCCTTTTTCAGAAGCTTTTGCAGCATGAAGACCAAGAACCTCCTCCACACAATCACTGAGCTCGAAATCAACCCGCTCAAGCTCGAGGCGACCGCTTTCAATCCGGGAGAAGTCGAGAAGGTCATTGATGATATTCAGGAGTAAATCCCCGCTTTTGTGGATCAATCCGAGGTTCTCTCTTTGTTCCTCCGTCAGTTGCGAGTCGAGCAGTAATTCCGTGTAGCCGATGATGCCGTTGAGTGGAGTCCGGATCTCATGACTCATCATCGCGAGAAACATCGACTTTGCCTTCTCCGCCCGTTCTGCTTCCTCTCTCGCGAGGTGAATTTCGCCCAGGGCCTTCACCCTCTCCGTCACATCACGCACGATGCCATGCACAAGGGTTCGCCCCTCATATTTGACCCGGCCCCACACTACCTCTACCGGGAGGAAGGAGCCGTCCGCCCGCCGCAGCTGGGCCTCACTCCGGCTCCGGCCTGTCTGCTGAACCTCGTTCAGGGCCTGCCCGGCCACCTCAAAGTTCATCAAGTGCGAAACATACATCCCGCGTAATTGCTCGCGTGAAAAACCAGACATCCGGACCGCAGTATCATTGACCTCCACAAACGCACCGAAGCCATCGAGAAGAATGATGCCATCCATTGAGGCATTAAAGAATACCTTGAACTTTTCGTCATCGCGGTCCCGAAGATTCCACCCCTGCTCCCGGGCTCGCCGGTCGAACTGCTCCTTGAGATAGGTCAGCTCCCCGGTGGCATCCTCGAGCCGTTGCAGGGCCTCACGGTGAGCCGCCTGCTCAACCTCTAGCTGGCGGCGCCACTGCGCAGCCTCGTCCATGAGTTCACGTTGGGCTTCACTCACATCAATCCGTGCCGCTTCAGCTTGTTATAAATTGACTTCTCCGTCACCTCGAGCCGCCGCGCGGTCTCTGCCTTGTTTCCATTGCAGAGCTTAAGGGTCTGAACAAGGGCCTCTCTCTCCAGGTCTGACAGCGCAATACCACCAATCCCGTCTGGCACCCGCCCCGAGGGCTCGCTTCCCCGAACCGAACTCGGCAGGTCGTCTGCCAAAATTATACCGTCCTCACAAAAGGCCGCCGCTCGCTCGAGCACATTCTCAAGCTGCCGGACGTTTCCCGGCCAATCATAGGACTGCATCGCAGAAAGAGCCTCTTTCGAAAGCTTCGTGCTACGGTTCCTTCCCTGCGGAGCGATGCGCCTTAGCATCGATTCACTCAAATGGCGGAGCTCCTCAAGACGCTCTCGCAGCGGGGGCACCTCGATAGGAATGACGCTCAACCGGTAAAAGAGGTCCTCCCGGAATTGTCCCTCCTTCATACGCTGCTCAAGATCGAGATTAGTAGCCGCAATAATTCTCACGTCCGCCTCAAGGGTCTCCTCTCCACCCAACCGTTGGAACTGCCGTTCCTGCAGCACGTTCAGGAGTTTGGGCTGCAGATCGATAGGAAGATCCCCAATTTCATCGAGGAAGAGAGTTCCCCCTTTGGCCATCTCGATTTTTCCGCGGCGACGGCGCACCGCACCGGTGAAGGCTCCCTTCTCATGACCGAATAGCTCACTCTCCAGAAGTTCCCTGGGAAGTGCTGGGCAACTCACCGTAACGAAGGGCTCTTCTCCCCGCTCACTATTGGCATGTACGTGCCGGGACAACATCCCTTTGCCAACCCCACTTTCCCCGGTCAACAAGATCGTCGAGTCAAGTGAAGCCACTTTCTCCGCCTGCCTCACCACCTCCTTCATGGCTTCCGACTCTGCGACGATTTGAACTACAGGCCCCCGTCCCCCCAAAGCTTCCCGCAGCTGCTCATTCTCTAACTCTGCTCGACGCAAGCGCTTAGCGTTGCGGAGCACCGCAAGCAACTCGTCCGGGTCAAAGGGTTTCGTCAGGTAATCGAGGGCGCCCAGCTTCATCGCCTTCACCGCCTCCGCAGCTTCGTCCACCGAAGTTAGAACCACTGCAGGTACTCCTGGGTGTTCGCGTCCAAGCCGTTCGAGTGCCCCGAAGCCATCGAGCACGGGCATCTGGAGGTCGAGCAGAACAACGTCGGTATTCTCGGTCACCAGCTCAAGGGCTTCCGCTCCATTCTCTCCAGATCTCACCGTGAACCCTCCCCGCTCGGCATGCATTGTCAGCAAGTTCCGGACGGTTTGATCATCGTCGGCAAGGACGAGGTTGGAGGTCTCCCCAGACACTTAGGATATCTTAACTATTTTACCGCGGAATTCCCACAATAAACTCCCGGGGAAAAGAACCCCTTACACCCTACCACACCTGCAAATATACCCCGACTTGGTGGGTCCATGCGCCCCACAAGCCTCGGGCAGCCCTGCCCTTGCTCTTTTCCCAACCCACGCAGAAGCGTATAGTTACCGCCGTGACCCTCCTTGATCACGCCCAGCTCGATGCCATGGCAGCCGGCCAGCCCGGTCTTCTGCTTCCCATCGTGCACGACTTTGCCTCGCACGGACGAGACCAACTAGTGACCCTCGAGTCCACTCTCGCCGACAACCGAATCGAGGAGAGCCGCGGGATCCTTCACCAGCTTAAAGGCTCCGCAGGAACAATGGGCATGGCCCAGTTCGCGGATATCTGCCGGAAATGTGAAGAGCAACTCGCCAACAATCAACCTCCTACCCGCCTTCCGGAACTGGCCTCCCTGCTGCAAGAATCTATCGATCATGCCATCGCCCACCTTGAGGGGCCACGCTAGCTTTTCTAAAAGCTCTCACGGGGAGTCAATCGCCTCCCTGGATCGGGACCCCATGGCTTCTGATTGAAATTTTCCTCAAAGTGGGCATCGTCCCGCCCCCCTTACATCATGAACCGACAACTGCTCGTCACTCTGGCCGTACTTGGCAGCCAGCTCCTAGGCGCCTTTTCCCTTAGCGCCAACGAAGCCCACCTCCTCCAGTGCGGTCACTGCGCCATGATGGCCAGGCTTCACGCCCGCCAACTCGCCGCTGCAGAACAAGGCAAGGCGCCCCAGAACAGCTACGCCCCGGATCGCTTCGTGGATATCACACACCTTAAGATCGACGTCACCCCCAACTTCAAGGAGCGCTCCCTCAACGCCACCGCGATTCTCGACTTCGCTCCCATCGCCAAGCCCCTCAAGCAGTGGCACCTCAACGCTACCGGGCTGAACATCAGGCAGGTCACCGCCTCCCATGCCATTCAGGCTACCCAGTCTACCGACACCCACCTTGAGATCACCTTTCGGGATCCCATCCCTGCCGGGGAAGACGCCCGCGTCACCATCACCTACAACGCCACTCCGCAAAAGGGCCTCTACTTCCGCACCGCCGAGATGGGATACGCGGCCAGCGATACTCAGCTCTGGACTCAGGGTGAACCCGAAGACCATCAGCACTGGTTCCCCAGCCACGACTACCCCAACGAAAAGTTCACTACCGAGATGATCTGCCGCATCCCAGAGGGTATGGAGGCCCTCTCCAACGGGCGCCTTCTCTCCCAGAAGAAAGATAAGGACTCGGGCCTCGTGGCATTCCACTGGTTCCAGGACAAGGTCCACGTCAACTACCTCGTCACTCTCCTGGCCGGCTACTTTGTTAAAATGGAGGATAAACACGGGGAGCTCCCCGTGGCCCTTTACGTGCCGCCCTCCGAGAAAGACCAGCTCGCCAACACCTTCCGCGACACCATCAAGATCCTCGACTACTTCGAACGGGAGATCGGGGTCCCCTACCCGTGGGACAAGTATTACAACGCCTGTGCCATCGACTACATGTGGGGGGGCATGGAAAACACCAGCCTGACGACCCTGACCACCCGGACCCTCTTCACCAATGCTACCGAGAACCTCCGGAGCAGCCGTGGCCTTGATGCCCATGAAGTCGCCCACCAGTGGTTCGGCGACCTCGTCACCTGCCGCGACTGGAGCCATCTCTGGCTCAACGAGGGCTTTGCCACCTATTACTCCCTTCTGTACGACCGGGAACTTCTCGGTAACGACTACTTCAAATACGGCCTCCACGGCAACGCCCGAGGAATCTTCGGCAACGACAAGGATATTATTCCCATCGTCCACCAGGGCTACAGTAACCCCTCACAGCAGTTCAGCTTCCGGGCCTATCCGAAGGGGGGCTGGGTTCTCCACATGCTGCGCTCCGAACTCGGGGAAGACCTCTTCCGCAAATGCGTGAAGACCTATCTCGAGCGACACCAGTATAAAACCGTGGTTACTCAGGATCTCGTGGAAATCTTCGAGGAACTCAGCGGACGCTCACTTTCCCAGTTCTTCGACCAGTGGGTCTATCTCTCCGGCTACCCGGAGATCAAGATCAACTACGCGTGGGACGAACTCACCAAACAGGTCAAGCTCTCCATCAACCAGGTCCAGATGACCAACGAGAAGCGCCCCTTCTTCCGCTTCAAGCTTCCAGTCAAACTCCGCGTCGGAGACAAGACCGAGATGCGCACCATCGAGATCTCCAAGGAGCGTGAGGACTTCTACCTGCCCCTAGGAACCGCACCCGAGGTCGTGCGCTTCGACCCGGAAGTGACTGTGCTCGCTAAGATTAACTTCGAGCCCAACGAGAAAATGCTTCTCGCCCAGCTCGCCGACCAGACCGACGTCATCGGCCGCCTCATCGCCGTCCAGCAACTGGGCAAGAAAAAGAACAAAATCGCCCTTGAACACCTCGGCAAAGCCCTCAAGGAAGATCCTTTCTTCGCCATCCGCAAGGCTGCCGCCGAGGGCCTCGCTGCCATGCGCACCCCGGAATCCTTCAGCGCCCTCGAAAGCTCCCTCGACCAGCCCGATGCCCGGGTGAGGCAGTCCGTCGTGCGGGGCCTCACCAAGTTCTACAGTGACGACGCCTATAACGCCCTAAAGGCTATCGCCGACCGCGAGGCTAACCCGGACATCCGCACCGTAGCCATCGGCGGAGTAGCCGCTTACGCCAAGGCGGGCCTGCGCCCCTACCTCGTCGGCCTACTCACCGCAAATTCCTATCAGAATGCCATTGCCAACGAGGCCATCGCAGGCATGCGCAAACAGGACGATGCCTTCTACGTCGACCCCCTCCTTCGGCACCTTCAGAAAGAGGAGACCTCCTTCCCGAGCCGCAGCTTCGCCCAGGCCCTGCGCACTCTCGCTTACCTCGCGCGGCACGAGGACAACAAGGACGCCGTTCGCGACTTCCTCCTCGGCCATGTCGACCACCTCAAGAACTCGGTAGCCACCGCCGCGATGGGGGCCCTCGGAGAATTGCGTGACCCCCGGGCCGTCCCGGTCCTCACCACCTTCGTCGCCGCCGACTCCGACTCCCCTGCAGGCAAGGCCGCCCAGTCCGCCATCGATCAGATCCGCAAGAACGAGGCTCCCAGCCAAGCCCCTGCAGAAGTCAGCAAACTGCGCGGCCAGGTCCAGGACCTCGAGAAACAGCTCAAGAGTCTCTCTGGAGACTTCAAAGCCCTCGAGGAGCGCCTTAAACAATCCCTCGCCCCTTCCAAGGAGGAACCGAAGAAGGACGACAAGTCCGGGGAGAAGAAATAAAGTCCCTCGTTCCTCAGGAAGGCTCGCGGAGCCGATGACGGCGTCGCAGATAACTCAGCGCCCCGAAGGCCACCAGGTTGAAGACCACCAGCCCGATCAGGAGCGGCTTGTGATCCCGCACCTCTTCGACGGAGCCCGCCTCTCCAGGCCCCTCCGGGTCAAAGAGCACCCGGTCGAGATTGCGCTGGATGATTGCACTGTCCGCAGTGATCTCCTCCACCTCCAGCAGACGATCCCAGTTCCGTCGGAAGAGCAGGTCGTAGCCGGGGTTGCCTTCCTTCACCTGACACGAACAAGCCCCGCACAAATATTCACTAGCTGCCACAATGCGCTCCGGGGTCATCTGAGACGCGGTGAGTCCTCCGAAGGTCCGGCCCCGTCCGAACAAGGGCACCAGCAGGGGCTCTCCCGGGGTTCGGTTGCCTGAACGCATCAGCATCGAGAGGAAGAGAACCTCCTCCGGGTCATCTGCAGAGACCACTTCCGTCACGAAGTCGATCTTGAGAGGAATCCCCGAACGCAGGATATTGTCCGGGTCAATATTCTCGAACTCCTTGTTGAAATCCTCCCGCCGGATCACCCCCTCCGGAATCTCTAAAGTAGCCTCCGCCTCCTTCACCCCGGCCTCCATCACCTCCCGAGCCGCGGCATCCTTCGCCGGGTCTCCGGACTCCACCAGCACCCAGACCGCCGACGCCCCATTTAGCAGATGCGAGCCACAGCGCTGCCGCAATGGGGAATCTAACAGACCAGACAGATTCTCCACCGTAGCCTCCCCGGTCCAGACTGGCGTCCGGCTCTTCCAGCTCGCTGGTGGCATCAAGATCAGGGTGGGACCCTCCCCCGCATGCTCAAGCGCCGGCAGGGAAACCAGCTCGGCATCCGTGAGAGTCGCAAGGTTCACTCGCTGGACCGTCAGGTTGATCGCCTGGCTATCACCCTTCAGCTCCTCCTCGAGGGCCTCCAAGGCCTCCCCGATCGCTCCAGCCAACTCGCCCTCCGAAGTCACTACTAGCGCAAACTGGTCCGCCGGCCAGCGCTCCAATGCGAAGCGAAAGACAGGGACCTGACAGGCCATCACTACCACTGCGGTAGCGAACAGCCCGAGGAGCACTCTTCTCATCATTCCCCGAAACTTCCCGTATTCCTGCCCCGGAGTCGAGCCACCAAACCCCCGATCGTGTCCGATGCTCGCTTCACGACACGCCATAGACAGCACCAGAAAAGAGGCCTTTTGTCGGTGCAGATCTTCTCATTTCGCCTTCTTCTGGCCTCCTGCCGGGTTCTTCTTACCGCGGTGAGCGTTGAGTTCAGGCCAGGAGAGCTTCCCATCCTTGTTCGTGTCGGCGGACGGGTTCTTCTTGAAATACTGGATCTTCCATCGCGTGGCCTTCTGCTCTTCGGAGAGGGGTCTTGAGGGGATGATCCCGAGAAGGTCCTTTCGGTAGCGCTGCAGCCTCCCGGCCTGCTCTGGCTTGCCGGCGAGGTTGTGCCATTCGTGGGGGTCCTCGGCAGTGTGGTAAAGTTCTTCCTTTCCGTTGGCGTAGCGCACATAGCGCCAGTCACGGTATCGTTGGGAGTAAGACTGCCCGGCTGGATCATAGTAATCAGCCCACTTGTAGAGCGCTGTAAGGGCTGATTCCGGACCATCCCATGCGCCCTCCTGTGGATCCATGAGAAGGGGCTTTAGAGAGTATCCATCAAGGGGGCGTCCCTTCGGGTTGAGACGAGTATCAGCCGACAACCCACACAGATCCAGAAGTGTCGGGAAGAGGTCCACCAGAGAGACCGGCAGTGGGCAGGCTTCACCCGCCTTGCTCACCCCGGGAGCACGAATAACCAGGGGCACCCGGGTGGATTCCTGCCAGAGCGAATTTTTGTAGAGGTAGTCCTTCTCCCCCATCCCCCAGCCGTGGTCGGAGGTGAAAACGATAATAGTATTGTCCTTCAACGAGGAGGACTCGATGACCTTGAGAACCTCTCCTACGAGGTCATCCACACTAGCTACAGAGGCGAGATAGGCTTGGATGAACTTGCGTAGAGCCAGCTCCCGATCTCCCTTGAAGGACTTGATAAGGGAGGAATACATCTTATGCCCACGATCGTCGGAGCGGTCATCACTGCCTGGGGCGAGGGTATGCTTGAAGGTGTCTTCTATGTCTCCGAGACGGATCTCCGGAAGCTTGATCGACTCGAGGGGAAAGAGATCGAAGTATTTCCGGGGAACAATCAAGGGAGTGTGAGGGCGGATAAACCCAAGACCCATCAGGAAGGGCTTCCCGGAGACCGACAGCTCCCCAAGTTTCTTGACTGCCCAAGCCGCATTAAGCTCGTCGCCGGTAGGGTCCCGGTCAGTCTCCGACTGATATTTCAGCTCACGCTTGCCAGCCCAGTTTCCGGTGCGCCATGTAAAGGGGGTTCCCTCCAGATTCTGCAGGGGCCCGAAAGACCCGTCCACCGCCCCGAAGTCGTCCCGGAAGGGGCTCGGAATATCCGGGTGGGCCACGTCCTTTTTCTGCCCATCATTGGCAAAGGGCCCATAGTCGGAGAGATAACCAAATTCAGACCATTGATCCCGTCCCCGGTTGTGCATCACCTTGCCGGTGCCAAGAGTATGGTAGCCGTGGTGCCGGAAATGAGCCATCAGGGTCCGCGAGTTTTTCAGGACCTCGTAACCGTCCCAGTGGTCGAAGCCGTAGCAACCCGAGGTATGGGGGTAGAGCCCGGTGAGAAAACTGGCCCGTGATGGATTGCAGATTGGGATATTGCAATGGGCCTGGGTGAAGGACACTCCAGACTCGATCAGCCGGCGAATATTGGGTGTCCGGGCCTGCGGATGGCCCCCTAGTGTTTCAATGTAATCGTTCAGGTCATCACAAACGATAAAAAGCACATTCGGCTTGCCTTTCGCGTCAGCCTCCGGAGCCGCATGAAGGAGAAGGGGAGGAGCGAGGGCCGGAATGAGAAAGAAAAAGCGGAGCAGGAGATGCATAGATTTCTTCGGGGAGAAGGCTGTGGGCAACGGGAGGACGACCCCCGAGAGATACCCCTCTTGTAGCAGAGTGCAAGCAAGGGGGCTGTAATAAGAGAATCGATTAGCGAGCACTGATTCTTGTTGCTACTCCACGAGACTGCTAGTTCTCCATAATGCCTTTTCGCTCCCTGCCTCTCTCTCTCATTCTGGCCCTCGCTCTTCCCTCCCCGGGCGTCAAAGGGGCAAGCCCGGGATCTCCACACCCGTCCCATCCGGACTATAAGCTAGTCTGGCAAGACGAATTCTCCGGGAACAAACTCGACCGGAGCAAGTGGCGCGCGGTGGATGATCCCACTCGCGGTGCCTATGGCCACGGGAATGGAGAAGCTCAAGCCTATCTCGATGCCGAAGGACGGACCTTCGGGGTCAAGGAGGGTCGCTTGACCATTACCGCCCACCATGATCCCAGCGCGGTCTACCCGCTGCGAGACAAGCCAGGTGGACAAGTGACTAAGAAGACGAGCGGCCAGGACTTTGCCTCCGCCAAATTGACTACTGAAAAACTCCACTCCTTCACTTACGGCATCGTAGAGGCCCGGATCAGGAATCCGCTCGCTGACAGGGGTGGAAAAACCGCAATCCCAGTTTGGCCTGCCTTCTGGATGCTGCCCGAGACCTCCACTGCTCCTTACGACGGATACTGGGACAAGACCGCCTTCAACGAGAAACGCGAATGGGCTCGGAGCACATGGCCCTACAGCGGAGAAATCGATATCATGGAAATGTCCGGGCGGGCCACCCGCCTCTACCACGCAGGGGCAGTCTACCATACCAGTGCCAAGAGGTGGACGGTTGGCCACATCGGCTGGTATTCTCACTACCGGCGCTATGACGGCGCCATCGATCCAAAACAATGGGTCGCAGATCAAAAGCTGGATGGCTCGCTGCAGCCCCAGCACGGCCAGAAGTCCTATGTCTCAGGCTATCATACCTACGGATGTAAATGGACAGCCGACCAACTAATCTTCATGCTCGATGGCAAGGAGTGGGGACCCGGATTAAAACTTGGCGATCACACTCGGTTCGGAGGAAAGAAGATCTATCGGAACTATCCCTTCTACCTCATCCTGAACCTTGCCATTGGGGGCAACTATTTCGGGGTCTGGGGGCCGGGGGACCCCGGACCAGACAAGAAACGCCCTAACGAACTTTACGACTTTACTCTGTTCCCCCAGTCCATGCAGGTCGACTGGGTTCGAGTCTACCAGAAGCCATAGAACTTCAGCACACCCCAGTGCCTCGACTTGGAAGCAAATTCGTCGTAGGGTTCTTTCCCATACCTCTCCAGCATCGTGAACATTCCTGATTTCTGCCGCCGTATCGTCGAGGCTCCCTGGTTCACCGGATTTATCATAACGGTCATCGTTTTCGCAGGCATCCTCGTCGGGATGGAGACCAGTGCTTCTCTGATGGCCGAGCTTGGATCGACAATCGAGGTCCTCAATAACATCGTTCTCTATATCTTTGTGGCCGAGATCGTCCTCAAAATGACCGCGGCAGCCCCAAAACCGTGGCGCTTTTTCTGCGACGGCTGGAACGTCTTTGATTTTCTCATCGTGGCGGTCTGCTTCGTCCCCTTTGGCGGAGGGTTCGCCCCCGTCCTGCGCCTGTTCCGGCTCTTCCGGACGCTGCGCCTCGTCTCCGTAATCCCCCGCCTGCAGCTCATCGTTTCCGCTCTTCTGCGCTGCCTGCCCTCGATGGTCTATGTCAGCATCCTGCTCTTTCTGGTCTTCTACATCTACGCGGTGGCAGGGACCATGCTCTTTGGCGCCAACGACCCGGTTCATTTCGGAGGCTTGTGGACTTCCATGCTCTCTCTCTTCCGAGTCGTCACCCTCGAAGACTGGACCGACGTGATGTATCTTCAAATGTTCGGCTCCGACGTCTACGAGGGATATAACCAGTCCATTGAGGGACAGACTGTCGTCCCCAAGGCCCAGCCTCTACTCGGGGCGTTCTATTTCGTCTCCTTTGTTCTCGTGGGGACCATGATCATGCTCAACCTCGTCATTGGGGTGATCATCAACGGAATGGACGAGGCTCAGAAAGAGGTTGCCGATCGCCGGCTGCACGAACTGTTGAGCCAGGGCGGGGAAGGAGACGACCAGATCCAGCGCGAGGCACGCATCGCCAGCCTGCGCACGAAGGTTGCCGAACTCTCGGAGGAACTGGATAAGCTGAGCTGATCCCCGCAGGCCAACTTTCCAACAAGTTTCCTTACTGCCCGGGCACCACGGCCCGGGCTGCGCGATCCCCCACCCGGAAGAATCCCAGCGGCCGGTTTTTGCCCTCTGTCGCATCCGCAACCATCCATATCGCACCCGGACGGGTTTGCTGACGCTGCTGCCCTCCGGCGGCAATCGACCCATAGAACTTACTGCCCCCGTCTCTGCTCATCCAGAAGAGCGTCACCTCCCGGTCACCCGAATTCACGAAGACCACATTGAAGGGATTTCCATCAGGTCTGGAAGGAGGAGCCTCTTCTCCCTCCTTCAATTCTCTCCACCCAAGGGCCGGCAGGTTCCTCACCGCGGGTTGTTTCAATGGGGCAAACTCACTCGGGCCGAGCGCGCGCAGCCGCTTCAAGACGGGCCCATGAACCTCCTTCCGTGCAAGGTTATTCCACTCGTGGGGATCAGCCCGGATATCGTAGAGTTCTTCTCCACCGCCTGCATAACGGATATAGCGCCAGTGCTCCATACTCAGGCCAAAGCTACCGGGTGCATCGAGAAAGGTGAGGGCCGGATACGGCCACTCCCGGGCGGGATTCTGCAGAAGCGGGCAAAGACTTTGACCATCATGAACCTTCACAGGGGGTAGACCCGCAAGTTCAAGCAAGGTAGGCGCGAGACTCACCAGACTTACCGGCCTCGTGCAGATCCCCGGGACCGTGCCCCCGGGAAGACCCGGGCTCCCTTTGGGCACCCGCATGATGAGGGGCACCCGGGTGCAGGCCCGCCAAGCCGTGAATTTCTGCCAGTGCTGCTTTTCCCCAAGGTGCCACCCGTGATCGGACCACAACACGACGATGGTGTTGTCCGCATTGGGCCCCTTTTCAAGAGCCTCCATCACTCGCCCCAGCATGGTGTCCGCAAAATAAATGGAAGCGAGGTATCCCTGGATGGCCTGCTTCCACTGACCCTGTGACTGAATATGGGCAAAGTAACGGTTGGGTCCCATCCTCTGTCCCTCCTCCGGGAGATCTTCAAGATCGTCCTTGCGGTAGCCCGGGGGCAGTTGGATGTCCTCGAGAGGGAAGGCCTCAAAATATTGTTTTGGAACAAACCAGGGCTCATGGGGGCGATAGATCCCACAGGCGAGGAAGAAGGGCTTGGTATGCTCCTCTCCCAGTTGACGTCCGACCCAGTCGGCAACGAGATAGTCTCCCCCAAATTCCTCATCAGTAGCTTCGAGTGGGCCCCAGTCCGTCTCGATATACTGCCACGGCCCACCCCGCGGCAGACTCAAGGGCCGCTTGTCCGGATAGAGCGTCCGGGGAAAGGGGCTCTCTGTCTCGGCTGCCGGGAAGTAGTCGTCCCAAGAGCGGGCATCAATGACATAGTGCAGCATCTTGCCAGATCCCGCCGACCAGTATCCTCCCTGGGAAAAGGTCCGTGGAAGAAGCTCGGCCGCAGGAAGCACCTCCCGCATTTTCTGTCCATTCCGATAAAGCCCGGAGCGGTGAGGAGAGATCCCGGTAAAGATCGCCGTACGAGACGGGTTGCAGGCCGGGGCAGGACAATGCGCATTCGTAAAAAGAAGACCGGAAGCAGCGAGGCGGTCGAGGTTTGGGGTCCGCGCCTGAGGATGCCCCCCGAGGCAACCCACCCAGTCGTTGAGGTCGTCAATGGCAATAAAGAGAACATTGGGGCGTTCCGCACCTGAAACACTGGACCAGCCAAAAATGGCGGTAGAGAGGAGAGCAAGGCTGGACGTGAACCGTGAAAAATGCATCTGGATCGGTGTATCAAGGGCTCTTCCAGACGTCCAGCAGTCCCCCATTTGTCAGTGCACGCTTGGCCCGGAACCGGTGATATGGTGTGATCCCGGGAAATGAGACTCGTGGCCCTTCTTCCCCTGCTCGCTCTATCCATTGTGGTGAGTAGCGCTCAGGACGGCGTTAAATCGCAAACCAAGCTCGGCACCGACTACCTTCTTGGCCGAGGAGTGGAGCAAGACCGCGATCAAGGGTTCAAGCTCATCCGGGGAGCGGCGGAGAAGGGCGAGGTCGAGGCCCAGCGCATTCTGGGCAACCTTTACTCCTACGGCGTCGGCGCTCCCATCAATCTCAAGGAATCCGCCAAGTGGCGCCGCAAGGCTGCCGGTCAGGGAGATGGCAAGGCCGCCCGGGCTCTCGGACAGATGTATCTGGCCGGAGAGGGAGTCTCCTCTGACAAGTCGCTCGCCTTCCTCTGGATGCGCCGGGCCGCGGAACAAGGAGACTTGGAGGGTCAGGCAGCCCTCGGTGACATGTATAAAAAAGGTTCCGGTGTCACCAGGAACCCAGAGCAGGCCGCCCAGTGGCACAAGCAAGCTGCGGACCAGGGACACCCGGGAGCTCAGTTCGCCTACGGCCAGGCCTGCGCCACCGGCTCAGGGGTCGACCGCAATGTGAAGCAGGGCCTTAAGTGGCTCATCCTCGCAATCGACGCAGGATTTGGCGCAGCTGCGGATGAGGCCCTGTCCGTCCTCAAGGCCAAGGCCACCCCGGAGGAAATTGCCGAGGGCACCAAACTCGCTGAAGCTTGGAAGCCAGAGATAGAGAAGTAATAACCCGGCCTCGACCTACCCCTCCTGTTCCACCCTGCGGTAGAGAAAGGCATCGGAGGTCAGAAGTGACAGCAGAAGAGCCTTCATACTTCCTCCGCTCGAGCGATAGGCCTTGTGAGCTGCCTGCAAAACTGGAGCATCATTGAGAGTCTCATTGCGGCCCATCCAGAACCGAAAGGCGTGGCGGACAAAGACTTGCTCTACCCGCTCGCTTTCCGCGAGCCGGTCGATCAGCTCAAGAGCGTCTGACACCTTGCCATCAAGAGCCGGATCACCGGAATCGATGATTTCTCCCGAAGCGTCTACCGGTTTATCAAGCTCCCACTCACGATATAGCCCAGCGTGATTATACATTTCAAAGGGCAGGCCCAGCGGATCCATCTTACGGTGACAGGTCCAGCAATAGTCCTGCCTCGTGACCCGCATCCGTTCACGGAGTGTCGTGCGAGGTTCGTCGGGCAACTGCGCATCTACCGTGATCGGTACATCGGGAATGCCCCCACCCAGCAGGCGCTCGCGAATCCAGCGCCCTCGCAGGATAGCGTGGTTGTCCATCGCATCGGAATGAGAGACCAGCCAACTGGGATGCGTTAGGAGTCCCCGACGCTGACCTTTCGGGACCGTGGCCAAGATCCGTTCCGGCTTCATCGAACCACCGCCAAAACTAGGCCGGCTCACCCGGGCAAGGATCTTCGGACCTGACAGCTTCGCAGGATCAACCTTGTTATTCGTTGGCTTTCTCTTGGCGTCCGCCCGCTTTTTCGCGGCTGTCAGATCCTTTCGTTTTTTCCCGAGGCTTTGCTTCAGGCTCTTGTCCTCAGGGTTGGCTCTTGACCTCTCTTCGAGTGAGGCAATTTCCTTCTTCAGAGCCATCACCAAGGCTTGGGCTTCCTTCTGGATTTTCTCGAACGCCTTTTTCTCCAGATCGGCTGCAGCGTTTCTCTCGGCCGGGCTCCTCCACTTCCCAAAATAGACCTCATCCTTGCGGGTTACCACTACCCTGTTGGTTGTCAGTAAATTCCTGAGCACCTCCTTGTCCTCCTGAAGAATCAGCTCGATCAACCTGTCAGTACTCGCAGTCGCCTCAAACATGGCACCGTAATGTGCCGTTCCCCGGTTACTCGCCCCCGTCTCCCCAAGGGCCCTCGAATCCTTGCAGATATAGCCCCCAAGATCATGGTCAAAAAAGTCCCGGAAGAAGCGGAGGATCCGCGGCTTTCGGATGCTATCATCAGCCAGCATACGCCCGACTTCCCGTTTCACATCCTCCCTCGTCCGCATGCGTCCATCCAGAACTGCAGCACGAAGGAGTTCGTCTGGCTGGATATATCGTAGAGCGTGATTGACTGCGAGCCCCAGCTCCCAGTCCTGCAACCGCGTTCGACCATCACTGTCGGGCGTGCCCGTCGCGGCCAGTTCAGGACGGAAAAGCGCATCCCGATCGAGAAAGATCGCGGACAACCCCATGAAAACTCCATTTTCTTTTCCCACCTTCTCAATCGCATCAGTAACGATCTGGAGATACTGCCTCGATTCCTCTGTAGTTGGTGGGCGGAAGGTGAGGGCCTCAAAGAGAAAGTCGACAGCGGCTCGCATACGCGCTTCGTCAACACCAGGCTCCTTCATGAGTTCGTGAACCGGAGTCAGTGGGCGCGCCACCTTGGTGCTGTAGACGATAGCACTGGGAAGCCCTCGCAGATCTCCCTTGGGTTTGACCTTATCATAAGTCTTGGGGTCGTCGGTGATCTGCTCGGGAAACCCGACAAGGCTCATTGGCCCGTAGGCCATGTAGCGAAGGATATCTCTGGCCTTGCCCAGAATCTGGGTGGCCTCAGCACTATTAACGGAGTAAAATTCCGGGTAATTCTCAAGGCCATGCTTCCTCGCCGAAGAGAGGACCACAGGCACACTCTTAACGGCGGTAGCGTAGGCCACTGTCCCTCCCTCCCAGCGAAGGATCCGGTCCGTCCCGAAGTAGAGTTTCAGTTCACCTCCATGGTTGGTAGGAACAACATCACCCCGCGTCCGCCGGCCAGGCTTATCCGGGTCATATTCCGGCTCGATATTAATCAACTCGTTAAGACGGGTGATATGCTCCTGTGGCGTGACACGCCAGAGCCGGGCTGGCGATGCCGTCGGCATGAGCCGGATCCCTTCAGGCAGTGGCTCGAAGAGAAGATCATGACTTAGGAAATTGCCCTTGTGCGGATCGAGATGGGCGCGAAATCCCCCCTTGTCCTTCATCACGCGCCGAAGCTCGCTGACGATCCAGTCGGAAAAGCGCAGACGCTCCACGATCTCTGGCTGCACCTTCTTCGGCGGGGGCATTTCCTGCAAGGAGACCTGCGCCCAAATCGACTTCCAGACCGAAGCGTTTGACTCATCGACCGGTCCCAGTTCAATCAGCGAGAGATCTCCCTCGGTAGTTGTGTCGTCGTGGCAGTCGAAGCAGTGATTCTCTAGAAAGAGCTGTGCGAATCCCTCAAAATCCTCTTCCACAGGTTCACCCGGAACGTAGGGCCGCTCGTCCGGAGGAGCCGCCAAAACTGACGAGGCGTGAAAAAGCGCCCCGAGCAAAAGAACCAACCTGCTCACACCAGGATTTCCTTGAGAGGACCTGTCCCTGAATCAAACTTGGCAGCCATCTTCTCGGACATGTTGTAGCGATCTCCAGAGACTCCAGAGGCTCTCAGAATGGAATTGTAGAGAGCATTGATCGGCCGCTTTCCGTCAAGTTGGGTGAAGCATCCTGTCTTGAAGGCCCCATCATAATTACCGAGCAGCATCACCGGCCAATTCTTCCCAGAGGTGTGTTGAGAGTCCGCGTTGTTACTGGTGTAGACGATCAGAGTGTTATCCATCATCGTCCCGCTCCCCTCGGGAACGCTCTCCAGCTCTTCCATTAAGCGAACCAGCATGCGGCTGTTGTATTGGCGGATCTTGACCCAGATTGGATTGTTCGGCTGCTTCATGTGGCCAAGGTTGTGACCTTGCTGCTCCACCCCGAGGCCCTTCCACGCTCCAAAGATTTCTCCGCGGCCGGATCCGATGGTCAACACACTGGTTAATCCCGACTTGAGGGCTGAGATTCCAAGATCGAGAAGCACATCGTGCCAGTCGGTTTCAAATTCAGGATTGGTGTAGCGCTCATCGACCTCCGGAGCAAAGTCCCGGAGCTGGTTAGAGACCTTACCGAGTCGTTCCCGCAGTCCGTTAATCTCTCCGAACCCATCGACATACTGACCGTAGCGCTCCTTACTCAAGCCCTGAAGGCCCCCAGCCTTGGCGGCCGCAAGCTGTCCAACCCGCTCAAACATGCCAGAGCGCGCCTCATGCTGCTTGCGAATTTCTCCCTCCGATATTCCACCATAGAGCATCTCATAAAGATGGTTCGGGTTGGAATGCATGAAAATGGGCTGACCCGCCCCACTAGCAGAAAGATTCGCTACAGTGGGCTTCGATCTCATGTTCCCAAGAGAGTCCATCCCGATGCAGAGATGGGGCAGGAGGGTCTCGGGCAGAGTTTCGCTGAGGGTGTGATCGATCGTGGGACCGCTCGGTGGGACCCCATCACTTCCTCGGTATCCTCCAAGAGCGCCGAAGAAGGCACTGTGTGAGGGGCTGGTATGCAGTCCGTGCAGTCCATTGATGATGTGCAGGCGCTCCTTGTAGGGCTCCAGCGCCTCGATGGGCTCAGGCAATGTAGCCTTGGCCAAGGAACCACTATTCTGCATTCCCGCCGGAATACAGGTCTTCGGATCAAACCCTTGGTTCTGTAGGAAGAAGATCACTCTTTTCGGGCTCCCCTTGCCTCCACCAGACTGCGCAAAACCGGGAAACATCGGAGCCCCGACGGCTGCCGCTGCCATTCCCTTTAGTAGTGATCTTCGGTCGAGCATGGTTATCCAGGCAGGTTAGGCGGATTTTACCCTACGTAGACCCTTTCGTCGAATCTTTCAGGGATTTCCCCAACAGACTGCTTCGACACCGGTAATCCTATCCGAAAAAGGCCTTTTATCGTTGTTGGATCAGGGAATCACCACTCTGCTGCTTGCGTGGAACTCCGCATGCCGTAGTATGTTACGTGCGTTACTTCCTCTGCCTACTCCTGACGATTCCTCTACTCCCCTGCCAAGCGGAGACGATTACCTTCGATGAGGGCAATCCCATCATCAACATGGGAAACTCGGGGCGTTCCGACTACCGGATCAACGGCTTCAACGACCCGGTCCTCGCCCTCCACTCAGGAGTGAGCTACACCGTGAATCGTACAAGCGGCGGGCACCCTCTCGTTTTCGCCTTCAACGACACCGCCTTTCCCAACGCGGTGACCTACTCAGGGAACCTCGAAGCAGGAACCGCCTTTCGCCAGTCCAGCGTCCTGCGAAGTGGAGACCCCGGATGGCTCTTCCGAGTCGATCCGAATGCTTCGGAACAATTCACGTTCCCGGCCGAGTTGGAAGGGAAGGAAGTGTTCTACTATTGCGAAATCTCTGGCCATCCGGGAATGATCGGCAAGATCACCATCGGGCCACCCGTTACGGACTCAGTACCTCCTGTCATTAATTCCCTTACATTTGACGGCGGCACTCTGACCCTCGCGATCACCGGAACACCCAACACTGACTTTGTGGTCAAAAGCACAACCGATCTGGCCGGCACCGCTTTTCTTACGACTGAGAACACGAATCCCGCTGTCATCACTACCAATAACAGCGGTAACGCATCCCTCACCTTGGACACAGCCGCACGGCCTGCGCTCTTCCTCAGGGTCGAGCGAGCTCCGTAAGCGCGGCACCAGTCTCCGTAACGGAGGAGAACAGGTCAAATTTTGAGCTAACGAGGTCAGCAAGGAGTATTTCAAGCCGTCAGTTGGGACAGTGAGCCTGTACTATCGGCAAAACGTTCCGTCTTCAAACCCATGGCCTGCGCCTGGGTCAACCAGAGGTTGGCGAGGGGCGTTCCGCCCTCAACCTTCTGATATTTACCGTCCTTCTTGGGCACCGGACCCGTGTTGGCGGAAAGGTTGATATGCTTGCCGGTGGCGAGCCGGCCGCCGCCTGAGCCCGCCACTACAATCGGCAGGGCGCTATACTGGTGCGTGGCACCATCCCCAAGGCCTGACCCGTAGGTGAAAATCGTATTGTCGAGAAGGGAGGTTCCGTTCGCCTCTTTGATGAGATCCATCTTCTCCAGAAGGTAGGCAAACTGCTCCATGTGGAAGCGGTCCACCTTGAGCAGGTCATCGATATACTTGCCCTGGTTATGAGACATCCCGTGATGACTACGTGGTTTTTGGAAGAGACTCTCAAACAGATATGGAGTGTCCCAGCGCTCGGGACCAACCATGAAAGTGGCGACATTCGTCAAACCGGTCTGCAGAGCCACTACCATCAGGTCTCCCATCAGGCGGATGTATTCCCCCCGTGGCAAATGGGCTTCCGGGGGTTCCTCAATCCTGGCCCTCGCCAACTCGCCCCGCATCTTCTCCAGTTTTTCCGTCTGCTCCTCAATCGTGCGGATGGAGTCGAAATACTCATTGAACTTCTGCTGGTCACTGTAGCCGAGTTGACCTCTGAGGTGGCGGGCGTTCTCCAACACGAGGTCCGTAATATTGCGGTAGGCCTTGATCTCCTTAGTCCCGAACAGACGCCGGTAGGCCTCCCCCGGGTCGCGCAGGGAGGGCGCAACATGGCCGGTCCCGTACCACGAAATGTTGTCGAAATACATCGACTCCTTGTTGTCCTTATGACTGTTGCAGCTGAACTCAAGGGTCCGGAACGGGGTATTATCCCCGACCGTGTCAGCGATAACATGGTCAAGACTCCGGTCGAGCGGGTAGGGAGACTGAGTAACCTCGAACGCACTGGCACTGGTGAGAAAACAGGAGGCGCATTGCGCGTGCACGTCAGTGCCCGGCTGGAAGGTCCGGTCCATCCCGGTGATCAGAGTGACTTTCTCCCTCATCTTCTCGAGGGGCTCCATGGTAGGCGTCAACTCGAGAGGGCTTACTCCCACCGGAATCTGCCTGACACCCTCCGCCATCTCCTTCCGGCTCCCAGTAAACTTCGGAATACCTGCTGACGCCTCCCCGGGAAAGAACCCGCGGCGCACTACCCCGATCGGTACATAGAACCATGCAATACGCTGGGCGGGTTTAGCCACAGCGGCTTCCTTCCCAAAACTCTCCATCCATGGAAGGGCCAGAGTCGCCCCGCCAATACCACGCAGGAAAGATCGTCTTGAAGCAGGTCTCACTGTTTTTCAGTTATAGCAGGTTTTGATTCACCAGATGAGGATGTTTTTTCCGAAATCCCACTCGATCTGCTCACGAACGGCGCGCTCTGCACCACTCCCTCGATCAGAGTTCTGATACGATACCCATCCAAAATCGTCTGCGCAACCAGCTTGTCGAGAGCTGGAGAATCCGCCGGGGTAATCTCACGCCCGAGGGCAAAGGAAAGCAGGTGCTCGGCGAAACCCCGGGTGAACCTGTCCTTCTCCTCTATGAGGGCCTGCTTGAACTCCACCACATTGCTGAACCTGTGCTTCCGGAAAAGTGTCCCCGAGGCATCGACCTGCCGGCCGTTTTCGTATTTCTCGCGCCAGCGCCCGACGGGATCGAAATTCTCAAAGGCAAATCCCAAAGGGTCAAGCTGCGCATGGCAGCCAGCGCAATCGGCGCGCTCGCGATGGGCTGCAAAGCGCTCCCGCATGGTGAGGTTCTCTGTTCCCTCCTTCTGCTGTTCCAAGGGTGGCACATCCGCAGGCGGGGGCTCGGGCGGATCATTGAAAATCACCCCTGCGATCCAAGCCCCACGTGTAATGGGCTTGGTCTCATCCGGACCGGAGGTCATCGTCATCACCGCCGCATTGGTAATCACCCCCCCATGCCGCTTATCGGAGACTGGTTGACGCTTGAAATTCAGGGTCACCGGTCCACCCAGCCTCTCCTTGGTCGGTTCCCCGTGCCACTTGCGCAGGCGAGGCGTCCGGTAGGTGTAATCCGAGTCGATGAACTCAAGGATCGAGCGATTTTCAATCAGCACCGTCTCAAATAACAGGAGCGGCTCCATCATCATATCCATGCTGGTCCGGTAATTGGGAGGGGCATAATAGAAATCCCGATAGATTGTTTCATCCGGAAGCGATGATATAATTCGTTCCAGCTGCAGCCACTGGGCCGGGAAACTATCGCAGAAGCGCTTGAGCTTCCGGTCGAGAAGCATCCGCCTGACCTCTCCAGCCAATACCTCCGGCTCGACCAGCTTGCCACTGCTCGCCAGCTCCAAAAGCTTTTCATCCGGAATACTCCCCCACAGGAAGAACGACAGGCGGGAGGCCAGTTCGTAACCGTCCAGTAACGCCGCTTCACCACCTCCGGAAGACTTGTCGTAGAGGTAGAGGAACTGTGGCGAGGCCAGCACCGCTGAGACCACTTCCTTCATGGCCCCGGGGAATTCCTTGCCGGACTTAAGCTGTCCCATCACGTGCTCGACATAGCTTTCCAGCAGGCCTTCGTCCACCGGTCGACGGAACGCCCTACCAAGGAAGACCCGCAATCGCTCGCGCACCTCACTCTCCAGTTCCTCCTTCTTGCCGGGAGGGACAAAAAACTCCTGCCAGATCCCCACCGTCCGCTTGTCGAAGTTCGAGCTCTGCACAATGCGACGGCTCAGCTTGAAAAAGGCCTCCATCAGCATGGGGGAAAGCGTCAGATGATCACCACGGTTATCAAAGCCGTGCTCCGCGCGCAGGTCCTGCGGAAAGGGTCCCACCCCCGCCAGCCGGGGCTCAATGAGGGCAGATTTACCAAGCTGACGGCTGCTGACTACCAGCTGATCGGGCATCTTGCCGGTTTCCGGGCGGAAATACCCGGAGCGGTCCCGCATCATCTTCTCGGGAAGAGGAAAAACCACTACTTTCAGTTTCAGCAGGTCCACTACCGCATTGTTATACTGGAACCGGTTCATCCTGCGAATGGGCGTGGGCGCAAATTTCTTCTCCGCACTCGCACCGGCATGAAGCAGCTTGCGCAATTCCAGCACCAGTTGGTCGCGCACCCCGGGCTTGAGTTCGGGTTCTTTCTCCGGCGGCATCTCATGTTCATCGATGACGTCGATAATCGTTTCCAGGCGCTCAAGATCGGAAACAAGGTCCGCAGTTCCCCCAATCTTGAGCAGGTCAACCTTGCCCTTCACTTTGCCATCCCGGCCGTGACACTTGACACAGCTTTGCTGAAAAACAGGCCGCACTACTTCTGAAAATACCCCGTCATCCGCGTAACAGATGCCGGTCGGATGCCAGGCCACGAGGCACAGGATCCAAAAAGCAGTTGTCTGTCGATTCATCATGAGGGGCCACCATGTTCGCGCATTTTACTCTCACATAAAAGGACACAACCAAGCCGCACCCGGACAGCCGTGATATAAGGAGACTTGCCTCCCACCATTCGCAAGATGAAAAAAGCCTTTTAATGTTGAATTTCAGTGAGTTATGACCCTATTTTTATCCCTCCACTCGTTTTTCTCTTCGAATTGGGATGGGGGTCTTTTCAGGAGTCTACTGATGCTCATGCACAATTAAAACGATTTGTGATCGGCTTCGGCTGCAGTTTTTTCATAAGCTCAATCAACCCCGTATTTAACCAAGTAACAGGACTCTTCACCATGGCCTTCACTCCGAGCAAAGACCACCGGCGCCGAGAGCGCGAGCAGAAGAAATTAGACAAGCGTATGGCTCGTGAGGCAGCCAAAGCTGCGAAGCGTAACGCCGAGATTGACGCTCAGGAGGCGGCAGAAGAGGCGGCAGAAAAGGCTGAAAAGGAAGCTGCCGAGAAGGCCGCCGAGGAAGAGCGCAAGGCTAAGGAGGAAGCCGAATTCGAGGCTGAGCTTGAGGCCGAGCGCAAGGCCCTCGAATCGGGTGAGAACTAGGAGGATTCTTGGCCCACACTAGGACAGCGGGCAGCCTGCAATAATATCATCCGTTAATTAAGCCCCCCAACGGATTGAAATGGCGGGCAGGTCCTGCGTAGGAGTTGAACTCCTCCTTGTGTTTGGACGTCGAAACAGCTCCCCGTTTCCGGATCTTTTTGTCGAGCTTAAGGAGATCAAATGCCTGCAACGATTCTAGCCCATTAAAGGGCTCCATCTCGGGTTCTTCAGAGGCTTCGGTCCTGCAGTCATGACACGGTCCCATCACACCGCAGTCCTCTGGCAGCTTTTTCCGAAGGGTTCTTCTGGCCGCACCGCAGGGCCGAACTCCTTTATCGAGAGCTAGTCTGGAGAACTTCTACCGATCAGGCGAGAAGCCCCTTCAAGGGCCCTGTGCTGTCAGCGAATTTCTGCATGCCCGTTCCCATGAGCTGCGCCTGCGAGAGCCACAGGTTGGCAAGCGGGGTTTTCTCCGAACAGTTGAGAACGCGACCGGTCTTAATCTTACCGTTCGCAGAACCCGCTACGATAATGGGCAGCTCATCCATCGTGTGGTCCTTTCCATCTCCAAGTCCCGATCCGAGAGTGATCATGGAATGATCCAGAAGCGTGCCCTCGCCTTCCTGAATTGCGTCCAGCTGTTCAAGAACTTCAGCGAAGAGCTCCACATAGAACCGGTCCACCTGCACCAGAGCCCTCTTTACGTCGTCTCTTCCCTGAGAGTGCGTGAGCCCATGATGCGACTTCGTGAAATTCAATTCATGGAAACGCTGTGGCGTCCCCCACCTTTCCGGTGCAAGCATGAAGGTAGCGACATGGGTGAGGTCTCCCTGGAAAGCGAGAACGAGCAATTTACCCATCATCCGGATGTACTCCCCCCGCGTCATGGGCACATCATCGGGTTCTTTCATGTCCGCTCGCTCATACATCGCGTAGTGCTTGGTGAGCTTCTCAATCTGTTTTTCCACCTCTCTGACGGACGTGAAGTACTCATCCATCTTATCCTTATCTTCACGTCCCAGAGCTCTCTCAAAATTTGCAGCATCCTCCAGAATTAAATCCGTGATATCCTTTTCCGATTTTCCTGTCCTGAACAATCGTCGATAGACCTTTCGTGGATCCTTCATCGAAGTTGCCACGTGCTCTGGGCCATACCATGAAATGTTATCTAGATAGATCGACTCTCTGAGATCCTTAAACGTGTTACAGTTCAACTCGAGGGAGCGGATGGGCGTGCGATGACTGACCTTGTCCGCAATGAGGTGATCGAGAGTCCTGTCCATCGGATAGGGCGATTTGAGTTCACCATAGGGGTTGGCCGAGGACAGGTAGCAAGAACTACATTGATTATGCACGTCAATCCCTCTCACGTTCACCCGATAGAGTCCTGTGATCAGTGTCACTTTGTCCGCGACGCTCTGGAGCGGCTTCAAGGTTGGCATCGAAAGGAAATCGTCACTATCTTCGCCCGGAAAGAAATGATCTCTCACAAAGCCCATGGGCGAATAGAAGGAGGCGAACCGGAGAGAAGGCTCTTTCACTTTCCGGGTTGAAGGCTCTTCTGCATGCAATTCGAGCCACGGCAGAGCCATCATACTTCCACCTGCTCCGAATAAGAACTTCCGTCGATCCATCTGTTTCATCGTTGTCTCCTTTGGCTGAATATTGGGTGAAGCACTGTGTGCTTGATCAGGTTTCTCAATTTGTAGTCATCCTCGCTGCCGGCTCTGGCAATTTCATCTACAGCGATGCGGTCTGCCAGCGTCATCTCACGCCCCAGACCAAAGGAAAGCAGATGCTTGACGAAGGCCTTGGCAAACAGGTCCCTCTCAGCGAGCACCGCATCCTTAAAGCCGACCACATCCTTGAAATCATGTTTGCCGAATAATGTGCCACTGGCGTCCACTTTCAAGCCAGTTCGATAGTTATCTCGCCAACGACCCAGCAAATCGAAGTTTTCGAGGGCAAATCCGAGGGGATCAATCTTGTTGTGACAGCCTGCGCACTGGGAGTCTTCGCTGTGCTGCTTCAACTTCTGCCTCACGGTCAGGCCCTCTTTTTCCAAGGTGGAATCATCCGCTTTCAAGTCAGGGATATCATCAGGCGGGGGCTCGGGTGGATCATTAAATATAACCGAGGAGACCCAGGAGCCCCGGGTGATGGGCAAGGATCGGAATGGCCCCGAGGTCATCACCATCACCGCCCCGGTTGTAATCACTCCACCATATCTTCTATCGCTAACCGGCGTACGAGTGAATTCAATATCACGGAGATTCACGTTGATCGGGTAGGTGGCCGCCCTGCCCTGATACCACTCGCTCAGCAGGTGACTGCGATAGGTGAAGTCCGAATCGATCAGCTCCATGATGGGCCTGTTTTCAATAAAGACCGTTTCAAAATTCAGAAGTGGCTCCAGCATCATGTGCATCCCCCGCTTGTAGGATATCTTGTCGTCGCCTCCAAAATAGTACTCCCGGTGGGCCTTGAAGTCAGGAGAGGCAGATACCAGATTATTAATCTTCAGCCATTGAGGGGCAAAGCTATCACAGAAGTTTTTCACTCGCCGGTCGTTGAGCATACGGTCGACCTGGCCTGCGAGAACCTCCGGATCCTCCAGCTTGCCCTCTCCGGCCAGTGCCAGCAACTCGTCATCAGGGATCGAACTCCAAAGGAAAAAGGACAGGCGGGTCGCCAGATTATACGCATCGTAATTTGGCGAGGAGCGATTGGCCTCGTCATGCACCATGATGAATCGTGGAGATGCCAAGGCTCCTGAGACAACATCCTTCATGCTCATGGTGAAGTCACCAGTCGCCTTGTATTTTCTGTCAAAATACCCCGTGTAAAGTCGCAGGGTGGCTGCATCCGGGGGAGACCTGAAGGCTCTGAGAAGAAACTTTCGGATGCGTTCATGTGCAACCTTTTCGACCGGTTGCTTCCTTTCGGTCCTGACCTCCTCGGCGCGCTTCCAGCTGCCAACTAACTCCTTGAGGGCCACATTCTGGTCACCTGCCGCGATCTTCTCGATCTCAGGCTTCCCCAAGCCAGAGCGGAAGACCCGCACGTCATTGAGATCTCCATGAAAAGGCTCGTCCCCGGAGGAGCCGATCTCCATCGGCTTCAGGCTCCTCGTATAAAGACTTCCCGTAACCTTCTTGGCCCCAACCTGCTTGCCATCGACGTAGATCGTCATCTGACTGCCATCGAAAGTACCAGCAACGTGGTGCCATTTTCCATCACGAAGAACCTTAGGCTCCACCGAAGCACCAAATTCGACATAGCTCCCCCCGATACCTGCTCCCATCCAGATGCCCCACGTTCCATCCGTGCCACCCATGGCCAGCAACTGGCGTTTCCACGAATCCTCCCGCCGCACAATGGTTTGCCACTTCTCGGTCGTCTTCGAAGGCCGGATCCACGCACTGAGTGTCAACCCAGTGCTGCTGGTCACCACGGAATTATCGACCATGATAGAGCCAAACCCCACGGGCAGGGGATCCTTGGACGGATCTTGAAACAGGTCATTCCAAGTTTGGCAGTTTTTATCAAAATTATCAGCATTCACAACCGAGCGGCTAAGCTCGAGAAAGGCCTCCATCAGCACGGGTGTCATGCTGAGGTGATCCCCCCTGTTATTGAAGCCATTCTCCGCAGGAGGATCCTTGGGAAAAGCCATTACCCCCAGCAACCGATTCTCCAACAACTGCTGTAACCCCATGATCCGGTTTCCCACTCTCGCAACCTTCGGCATTTTCCCTGTCTCAGGTCTGAAGTAATTATTGTGGTCTCGAATAATACGGTCATTGATCGAGTAGACCCATGACTTGAGATCAAACAGGTCCCTAACCGCGTTGCCATACTCAAAACGATTCATCCGCCGGAGGCGCAGCGGCGTGACCGATTGACGATGTGTCATGGCACTCTTGAAAGCCTTTTCCAGTCCCAGCAACATCGCCTCACGCTGGGTAGCAGTGGGCTGCTTCGAGTCTTCGGGAGGCATTTCATTTTTTCCGATGACCTCGATTAAATTTTCGATGAGCTCCGGGTTCTTCTCCAGATCTTCCCATGATTTGTAAGGCGTCAAATCGACCTTCCCCTTTGTTTTTTCCCGCCCGTGACAATCATGACAATGTTGCTCGAGCAAGGCCCCGACCCCCATAGAAAAGTTTGATGCGCTGGCTGAGGGTTCCAGGGCTCTTCCCGGAAAACTAATTGCCAAAGAAAGCAGTACAATGATTCTGATTACTGCCCGAAAATTACATTTCTGCAACCGTCCGGCCGGACTCCTTCCGGTAGCGACCGGAGAGGAAAAGCTGCAGGAATGACTCATCGTCCTATTCGACCGGGGATTCCAAAATTCTGCAAGCCACAAGATAAACCGGATCAGGCGACCTCAACCTTTTCAAGTTCAGGAGCCCGACAAACAATCCGCATCGGAACACGGTCTTTATAGACTCTATTGCGAATCTTCTGAAAGCAATGCGGTAGCAGGAAGAGCCTTCAACTCGGTATTCGGTCCTTGCCACTTGAAACTGAGCTCCGGCTTGCCCGACGACGTCCGGTAATAAAGACGATAGGGATGAATACCCTTCGCCAGCCTCACCGTCCCACTGATGGGAGCTCCCTCATATTGATAGTCCCCATCGATCACCAGCTTGTTATGGATCTTGAAGATGAGCCCGCCCGTGGCCTCGCCCTCGAAGGTCCAGTCTCCCGCTTCCGGAATCCGCAGGTAGCCGGAGAACAGCAACCCGGCATCCTCTTGTGCGAGAAGCGGATCGAGACTGATGGTCTCTGTCAGAGAGGTGGTCTTGGCGGCCATCGCGGTGAAGTCGGGCACCCAGTTCCATTTTCCCAGAAAGGACCGCACGCGCACTCCTTTGCGCAGGATCCCTGCATCGAGATCCAGTCCGGGAACAAATTCGTCATCATAGGCCTTCTTGGCATGCCTGTTCGGCATCCGAAGCCGAAGAACCTCATCCTTCATGCGCTGCTGCAGGCGCTTGAATTTGTCGCTGCTACCCGCGAGGTTCTGGGCTTCCGGCTCATCTTCAACGGTATCATAAATCTCAAAGTCCACCGAGTGATTCGTGGCCTTGAGTCGCAGGCCCTTGTATCCGTCCAGGTAGAGCCCCTGCTGGTTGTTGAACTCCACGTAGACAACCCCATCCCTTTGCCTGCCCTTCTGGCTGAGGGTTGGACGAAGGGAAACTCCATCGATCCTCGCTGGCGTGTCGACTCCGGCGTAGTCACAGAAAGTAGCCATCCAATCGTGAAACTGAGAGGGTCGGTTCGACTTTTGGCCCCCCTTGATGATCGAGGGACCCCACGCAAAGGTGGGCACCCGCAGACCGCCCTCATGAGAAGACCCCTTTGATCCCTTGAAGTTACCCGCCGATTCAAAGACTGTGGGGCTCCACCGTTTTCCCTTCAGGTAGGACTCTCGATGCGGACCGTTATCCGAGGAGAAGACCACGATGGTCTTCCGGTCGATCTTGAGATCCCTCAGCGTTTGCAAGAGATCCCCTACGCAGTGATCGATCCGGGTGATCGAGGTTGCAAAGCGCTCCGCCAGATCCGTCAGGCCCTTTCCGGTGTAATGAGGATCCCGATAGTCATCGATGGTTCCCTCCGCGGTATTGATCATTTTTCCCGGCTTTCCCAGCCACTGGATCCCACCCTTGACGCCCTTTCCGGCGGGATAGGCCACCGTGGGCAACTGCAGGGCGGCATGGGGCGTATCGTAGGAAAGGAACATGAAGAACGGACGCCCGGGGTTCTGCCGGGTCTCGCTGATGATCAATTGCTTGGCCTTGGCCGTCCATAAGTCGGTGGTGTAACACTTGTCGAGGCCCGCCGAGACCTCCTTGTTGTTTTCCCAAACCTGCTTTTTGCCCTGATGGGACTTGTTGTCCCCGAGAGCCCACTCATTGGCGGGATAATGCTGATGCCCGTCTACGTGCCGGACATAGCCGTAGAAGTAGTCAAAGCCCCGCTTGGTCGGATAGCCGGCCCATTTCTCCGGGGTATGCCCCCAACCCTGCAGGCCATACTTCCCGAGATGGATGGTGTGATACCCGACCCGCTGCAGGGTATTGGCAAAATTCCAGTTATCCTCAATCGCCTTATCGAACTGCATGTTGCGCACATTAGTGTGCCCTTGATGCATCCCCGTGATCAGGGAGGCTCGGGAGGGCGCGCAGATCGGAGCCGGACAGTAATGCCGGTTCAGGATCGTTCCCTCCGCGGCCATTGCGTCCAATTCGGGAGTCTCAACCTGAATTCCTTCCCGCTGCTTTTGGAAGAGAATTCCTACATCTCCGTATCCAAGGTCATCTGTCAGAATGAAAATAATGTTAGGCTTCCCTGCGGAGACAATTGGGGAGGCCACCGTCAGAAGAGTCAGGATTCCTGAAGCAAGTCGCGTTCTCATATATTGTTTCGTGGCTTCCATGAGAGATGGTCTATAACGCACAGCAACTCACAAGGCGACCTTGGCTGCGATTCCTGTGAAATCGCTCCATCGAATAGGGAATCAGATAATTCACTACCCGGATATTTACCGGGATTGGGGCAGGGTTTTCATCCGCCTCCGACCGCCGCCTCACCTGATTGAGTAGTATTGAACTCCCTGTCATTACCCATCTTTCAACGACTGCATGTATCCCAGCAACCCTGTATTTCGCTTCCCTTTCAGAATTCTTGACCTCGCTCAGCACAGCGGGAACGATTCTGTCTGACCATATTTATGGACAAAGAGGGATCTACAGCACCAAGAGGGTCTGCCACCGAACGGAAAGCCCCGGAATCTGGCCCCCCGCCTCTGCCTGATGAGGCTGCAGTCCTTGCAACAAGTGATGGCGTGGTATCATTCGGTCCAGTGGTAGGCGGGAAACAGACGGTTACAGTCACCGACGAGTATACCGGCCAATCCGTGGATCACCCGGTTCCGAAAGATCGCACATTGGTTGTCGTTGAGGGCGAACCAATCAGGCAAGGCGATCAAATCACTGAAGGTCCCTCCATTGGGGAAACCGCGACACCATACAAAAGTGAGGGCGGTTCTATTAAGCGGTTCTTTAAGCGCTTTTTCGGTTGGCTCCTCATTCTCGTGGCTCTTGTCGGCGGATGGGTTCTCCAGCACTATGGATTCGCTGCGATTCGGGAGATGCGTCAGCTTGAACGAATCCCCCATGTGGATGCGATCGCTGTCGTAGAGGGCGAGGTAGCGATGAACGGGATCGCCAGTGATGAAGGGGAGATGGTGCCCGGCCATTATACCGATAGAAGAAGTTACTACCTTTACTGGAAAAAGGAAGAATACGTCGAGGATGATGACGATGGGCATTGGGTAACCCGTGCCTCCGGGACGGAGTATGCGAAGTCCTTCATGATGATCGACTCCACCGGAGAGGTTTCCGTATCGCTGGAGTCTCTGATCACCAACGGCCATCATCCGGAATTAGGCCTCGATTACCGGAGAAGATCAGGAGATTTCAGATACTCTGAATACAGACTCGATCCCGGGGACGAGGTTTTCGTCTTTGCCAAGGCGGTAGCCACGGAAGGCACTCCCGAAGACTCGCAAACACCCCCTTATCAGATCGAGTTCGACGATGAGGGAGCTTCATTCACCCCGATCTTCAGTCAGAATAGTAGCGAACAAGCGCAGAGGTCCGAACAGGGAGCCGCGGGAGTAATGGCCACTATTCTGAGTTTGGCTGCCTTTGCCCTCGCCTCCGTATTTCTCTGTGTGTTCCTACGCGTCCACCGCCTGCTGGTATTTCTTACCCTTCTTAGCATCCTCAATGTTGTCACATTGTTCATGATTGGCATGAAGATGCTGTCCAGCGACCTGAATGATGGAGGGGACCGGCTGGCGAGGCACGCCGTGAGTGCAACCGCCGCCGTGGAACAGCAATTAAATCTTGAAGCAGGAGACTTCGACTGGGACGGGGCCCTTGCCGATTTCCAAGGTCAGGAGGACCAGTGGACTCGCGAGCGCCTGATCGGAATTCGCCACGACTACACCGCCGCGATCGAACGTAACAACGCTATCCTTAACCGGTTCCCTGAGCGCTATCTTGCACCTCTCTGGGGCATTCAACGGGAGGCCTCCATTCTTGAGGAAGGAGAACCTCCACCTCCTGACTCCGAGATCCGTCCCAGTCCCGTTCCAGAAATACTGACTCTGTTAGGTGGGATCATCGCTCTCGGTGGAGCCATCTGGGGAGGCCTTACAGGGTTCCGGAGGGTGAAAATCAAACGCTATATCGAGAACGTCCCAACTTCTCTGTCAACGGGCCTGGTCTACGGTCCAGCGGAAGTAAAGGGCCGGGTCGCGCTCTACCAAGGAGAGGGTCACACGGTGACCGGGCCTCTTTCCGGTGCGAAATGCTGTCACGTGCGCTACAAAGTTACCGAAACGCGGGGCAGTGGTGATGACCGGAAAACTGTGACCATCGAGCATTGGACGGACCAGGTCCCTTTCCTCTGCCGTGACGCTGAGGGTTACATCCGGGTAGTTCCGGAAGGTGCAGAGGTTCAGGCTCGGCTTGCAGTGCGTCGAACAAGCGGCAATCGAACCTACTACGAGTATCACCTCATGGAGGATGAAGAGCTCTACATTCTTGGTTCGGCCGTAGTGGAACCCATTGAAGGAGAGACTCTCGAGGTAGCGGATGGCAACAACGACGGATTCCCCTTTGTCATCTCCGATCGCAACGAACATGAAACCATGCTGGCCATCAGTAGAGGGGGGCTCGTACGAATGGGCCTTGGATTCATCGGAATCGTGATGCTTGTCACCCTCTTTTTTACCTCTACGGGCTCTTACTCCCCCAGTGACTTTCTCCTGGCAGCTCTTACCGCCCCCGCCTGTCTGGTCTTAAGCACGTTTATCCTGATGTTTAACGATCTGGTGTTTCTTCGCAACCGGGTCAAACGTGCCCACGCCAATATCGAGGTTGCCCTGAAGAAGCGAATGGACCTGATCCCAAACCTTGAATCGATAGCCAAAACTTATCTTGAGCACGAAAGGCAGCTCCACCGGGACATTGCCAGCCTGCGAGGGATCCTGAAGGAAAGGGACTTCAGTCCAGAACAAATCGATACTGCCATCCGGGCTGATTGCGCAGTGACTGAGCGACTTCTTGCTCTCCGCGAGAATCATCCCGACCTCAAGGGTAATACGGTCATGGGTGATCTCATGGACCGGCTGATCCGGGTCGAGAATGAAATCGCTCTCATGCGGGAGGGCTACAATGACAGCGTGGAGCTCTACCGATCCGGGGCTCAAAGATTCCCCGAAGTCCTCCTCGCCAAGACCTTTGCCTTCAAGGACGCCGATCTTCTCCGGGCCGAGCTGGAGGTTCGTCAGGTGCCCCAGGTCAGCATGGCCACCTGAACCCGGTCTCTCTCCCCTCCAGCAAAGACAATGGAATTCTCCCATCAAGGTAGCACCCTGAGAACTCTCCTTGCCCGGTGAGGCTCTCTCGCCTAAGCACCTCCGCGAACTCATGAAGGTCCTTAGCCAATCCACGCTCATCCTCTTCCTTCTCGCTTCCGGACCACTAGGCGTAGCCCAGCAGCCCGACCCCTTTCCTACTCCGGGAGAAATCACTAATATTACCGGCGGAGCAAAACCGTTCTTTGAAATATGGGACGAAGACAACGTTTATGGCGTTCTCGATGTCGCCATGGATGGAACAGTTCTCATGTTCAGCCTTCAAGGCGACCCACACCCCGACAAACGCCGTGGCAGTAAAATCTATTTGAAACGATCGGAGGATGGGGGTGCCACCTGGAGCGAAAAACAGCTCATCGGCAAGCCAGTCATCCTCGACGTCGAAAAACTGGGAATCGGTCCCTACAACGGCAAAGGCTGGGGCAACGACAAACACCACCGGATTGCCAGCCTCGGCACCTCGGTTGTTGATGAGACCACCGGGGAAATCATGATCTTTCTGACCGCTCTCCACCCAGCCCTTTCGATGTACAAGAGCAGGGATCAAGGCAAAACGTGGGCCCTCGAGGATATTACCTTCAGGAAGGATTCCCGTGGATTTCTTCCTATACCTAACGGCGCCTGCGATCCCGGGATCACCCTCCGGAGCGGCCCTCACAAGGGCCGGCTCCTCGTGCCCTCCCGGGTCATGCCCAACTACAGCAAGCAGGAGGAAGGCAAGGGCTACACCAACGCGGTCTACAGCGATGACCATGGAAAGACATGGCACCAGAGTGCTCCCTTTCCCCTCGATGGCACCGGGGAATCCGGTCTGGTCGAGCTTCGTGATGGCACGATCTACCTCAACTCCCGTACTCACACCCGGAAAGGAAACCGGTGGGTGGCCTTCAGTGACGATAGCGGAGAAAGCTGGCGCGATCTCCACCAGGACGATGAACTCTTTGACGGTCCTCCCGATGTCTACGGATGTAAAGCCGGGCTCCTTCGATTGGATCAGGATGACGCTGATATTCTCCTTTTCAGCACCCCCTCCTCTAATCTCCCCGGGCGCAAGAACATCCGGGTCTGGGTCAGTTTCGATGGGGGGAAAAGCTGGCCTCTCAACCGCCTTATCAAACGTGGGCCTGGCAACTACACGTGGCTGACTCAGGGGCGCAAGGGCACCCCCAGCGAGGGCTTCATCTACCTTCTCTCCGGCAAGGACTGGATGGCCCGCTTCAACATGGCCTGGCTCCTCGACGCCGGAGAACCAGAGGTGCTCCTGAGTAAGCGCAGCACCTACCGCTTCGCGGACCGGGATCTGTTTCATGCTGCCGAGAACACCGAGGCGTTTACCTCCAGCGAGCCACGCATGACAAAGAGTCCACTGGGATATCGTCTGGAAAAAGGCAGCGTGGAAGGCAGGGTATTGACCCGCCGCTTCGTGCTGCCGTCCGGGAAAATGAAAGTGAGCTATCATGCTCCAGAGGATGCAAGGATTCAGCTAGCCATTATGGACGACAGCGATAGCCGCCTCCGCGATACCCACGCCCTCACGGGCTCCTACCAGATCGACAAGATCATCGATAACTGGCAGGACGGCCCCATCGACGAGTGGGTGGGAAAAACCGTTCAGGTTCAGTTCCAGCTGCACGGGGATGCCGAGATTTTCGGCTTCGCGTTCGACGACGTGTCCACGCCGGGCAGTGATACCGCCAGTATCGGCTCTTCGGATCACCGCTTTGTCCTTCCCCCACGGTACGAGTATCTCATGGCCCAGAATCCTCCCTTTGTGAGATCCGTGGAGAACGCGGGCCCTTTCCCGGTCGGAGATAATCAGGCTCCAAAGCATCTGCCTCCGGGGATACGCACGAGTTACCGCCTTGCGGACCAAGATCGGCCGGGCCACGTCCTTACCAGCAAACTGAGCCTGCCCGGCAGAGAGATGAAGATCTCTTGCCATCCCGGCTCTGGAACCATTACCGTATCCCTTTTTGACGAGAGCGGCTCTCTCCTCAGCACTAGCAAGCCTCTCCGAGACGGCCTGAAATTGCGCTCGCTCGTGGAATGGACTGAAGGGTTTACCCTCAAAGAATACGTCTCCAAGCCCGTGACCCTGCGCTTCGAACTCACAGCCGATGCACAGGTCTACGGCCTGCATTTCGATCAGGTCTTCTGGGAATGAGCTGCGCCTCGCTTTCCCTCACCTTGTCTACTCCGAGAGAACATCAGCATATCCAGCCCTCATGTGCTCTGCCCTCTTCCTCGAATAGAATTAGGGAGCACCCCTCAAGGAGAACGCCGCCGCCCCTTCGGCTGCAATGATTTGTTCGGCTCAGTCGCGCTGTATTGAATCGCGCCGATATCCCAGTTGCCGGTTTTGGGCAGTGGATTACCATCAAAGTCTGATGTGTAGAGCTCGCTGAGATTGATCGCTTTGCCACGCAATGGGCTATCTGCCTTCAAATGGTAATCTTGGTTTTCAAGGTCGACAAGACCCGGATCGCCACTGCCAGCTTGGCTGCTGTCACCCTTATACTTGGTATTGGGGGATTTGTATTTTGAATACCAGTTAGCTGTTTTCAGGGCGCCGCCAGATCGATTGCCGGTATAAGGAGAGGACGAGTAGATAAACAGATTGTTCCTGAAATGGGCCCCCGAAGGTTTTCCAACGGGGTTCCCTCCCCGGACATCAATCCGGGCACAGGCGTTTTGGGACCTTCCGAACCCATTGTATCTGGCTATCGTATTGTTATCGAAATAGATGCCCGTGCATGGCGCCAGCATGAACAGCCATGACTGTCCATCGTAGCACACATTGAAAGAGACTCTCCAATTATAGATTTCCTGTTGATATCGTGGCCAATCGTAGTCCCAGCTGGATTCAATGAACCCAGCATTACCCTCCGAATAGTTATGATGAATGTAGATATTTTTCTTATGGTATCTGCCACAATCGATTTCGATCGCGCCCCCGTCTGAGCCCCACGGGCTATCTTTGGTCCCGAAGTTCTTGATGGTGTTGTATGACACTTCCTGGTTTCCAATGTTTAAGTGAATTCCCATTGGTCCCCAACTGCTTTTTGACGTACGCCACAGTGCATAGCTCGGGCCATCCAAATAATTCTTGGTTATCAAGGTATGCTCGCCAGCTGACATAATGCCCTGGCCAGTTTTGATGAATTCATTGTTTCGAATAATGCAGTGATCTGCACCACGATCGATCCGGAGAGCCGCCAGCCTCGTCATGATGATCCTCCCCGAGACGTACTCGCCCGGCGTATCGTGAAAATGCAGGTTTTCTACAATGAGATAGTCGCCACTGAGGATTATCGCGTTGCCGCTGGCATCGCGAGTAGTGGGATTGGTGAACTTGGGCAGCTCGCCCGTCCCGTAGGAAGTTAGTCGTATCGGCTTGTCCGCGGTGCCGGATTCCCTGATCCGAATACTTCCAGAAAAGGTAGACCCCTTCTTGAAGTGGACCACATCTCCTGCTGCAAGTGACGCTGACTCTACCTTCCTGTGCGACTTCCACGGTGAGCGTGTCGAGAGACCGTCGCTTTGATCTGATCCGTCGACCGAATCGATATAATAATCTGCACCACAACATACACCTGACCACAGAAGGAGGTTGCTAATGGTGATTGACCGGAAAAACGTCATACGCTGAGCCTGCTCAGTTCGCGAGATTAACTCTTGGAAACGCTAATTGGAACTTCACAGAACGTCAGGGCCGCAATGCCATTTGAGCCCCAGATGATAGCGTCCTCCTGCCTCCACTTCCCACCCCTGATATAGGACAGGTTCTTTGCGGTTGAGGGCTTAGCCAGTTTCAAGATGATGATTTTTCCGGTGCCCCCGATGGAGTTCAGCTCCGCAGAGTCATCATCCAAGCGGAAGCGTAGGGCCACTTCATCGTCCCACGTCACGTCCTGATCGAAAACCAGTGTGATTTCATCTTTTCTGGCGCTGGTGTATGAGACGCTCTGGAGATTCGGTGCAGTGACGGTCACCGTCGATTCCACTCCGTAGTTGTATTTGTTAACCAGTGGAAACAACTGCCTTGCCATCGCCGCATAGCCTTCTGCCAAAAAGTGGCAACCGCCGCCCGGGCGAATGCCGAGGGTCGACATGACGCTCATGTTCGAGAACTGCCCGGGTAATTGTCTTTGCCTCTCACGCAACCTGTCGTTTTCCACCGAACGGCTCCCACACGCACCCGGCCAGATCTGGTGGATATAGTAGTGTTTGATGTTCGGGTAGTCCTGCTTCCAGCTTGCAGACATACGAATAAAGTAATCCTCATAATTCACCCAGCCGAAGGTCCCGGTCGCCCCTGATTCACCTTGGTCGTTTTCGCCCTGATGCCAGATCACACCTCGAACCCCGTGCGTCAGTTTCGCCTGCTGCAAACGCCATAGGAGCCTGCCGTAGATAGTGGTCACGTCTGTCGGGTCGGCCTCATTGCGCTGGTGCTGGTCAATCCTTGTTCCGCCCTGCGCTCCATTGATGATGCAGATGGGAACCTTATGCTTTTCGATGAGCATCCTGCCCAACTCAACGCCCCAATAGCCTATCTGAAAATGATGATGGTTCTGGCCGCCGTTAAAAGACAAGGCGTTGCCCCAGACAGCGTCCCGGGCCCGGCTCTTATTCGTGCTCGGCGTACCAAAGCTGCGCAGCCACGGACTTCTATACGGATGGACAACGCGTTGGTCCGTCCAAGCTTCGGCATTGGACTGCCCCTGAATGACAAAGACATCACCACAGACCAGATCACCTGCCTTCTCCAAAACTATTTCCGAGCCACCACGCTTGATACCAAACTCTGTACGATAGGCGACCAGACCTGCCTGTAAGCTTGCCGACAAGGCATACTTTTTGTCAGCCCCGATCTTCTGGTGCTGTGTAACGAGAAGCTTGTCGCCGGCATAGAGCCTGAGGAATACCGATTCAGCCGACTCCTTGAGTCTTCCTCTGTAGTGCAGCGTTCCCCTGCCCTTGTCATCGCGAGCAAAGAACTGGTGGTTCACCGGTTTCTCATCGGAGGAAGGAATGCGTTTCACCCAGACATCCTGTTTCGATTCTTCAACCACGATCCTGACGGAGTGCGAGACGACGGTGCCACCATTGTCGAGAGCGAGATCGATGGTCAGGTCCCCACTGTTCTGTGCCCGCTTCAATACAAGCTTACCCGCTCCGGTTTCGCTGATCGTAGCCATCCCCGATACCTTCCATGAGTAGTTCAGGTCGCCAGACCCGTTGGTCTTCATCTCGGCCAAGTTGCTGATTGAGGGCAAGATCATCAACTCATCCCTGCCATTCCATGTTTTTGGAGCGTTGAGCGTATACACGGGATCTGGCACCGTCTCTTGGATCGTGATCGGAATGGTCAGGGTCTTCACCCCGGATGCGAAGAGCGCTTTGAAATGCAAGGCGACCTTTTTATCTTCAGCAACCCGCCCCGCGTCAAAAGTGTAGTTGTAGCAGTCGACGGCGAGAATCTCCTCCTTGTCACCATCCTTTAAAACCCAGTAGACCTTCCGGGCTCCTCCCGCTTCTGCTGACAGGACGATCGAGGCTCCCTCTTTCATCTTCAGGCGTTTGTGCGAGACTGAGAATTCATCACCGTCCTGAACCAGTGGTCCAACAAGGGACTGCAGGGGCTTCTGGTTCTCAAAGCAGAGCTTCAGCCAGTTGAGTGAACGCGCCACCGCTTCAAAGCGCACCTCGTCGAGAGCACCATTGAAAGGTCCGCGCCCGTTTCCATGATCACCCAGATCAACGGGCGTTGACGCCGGAGTTTTCAGGGTGCCGAGCTTACTCACCAGATCGCCGCTGTTATTGATTGTCTCTTCCAGAACGCCATCGACGTAAAAGCGAACCATGTCTTCGGAAACAGTAAGTGCTACATGCCGCCATTCATTACGGGGCAAGGGGCTGGCGCATCTAGGGTCAAAACCGTAGAGATGGAACCGGGGCTGCCCCCTTCCGGTCATGGTAAAATAAGACAGGCCCATATGTGGCTTTTGTCCACGCTCCGGTTCGCCCCATCCGCCAATAGACGCCTGGGCCCAATTGCGTCCCTCGAAGCTCGTGGGATTTATCCAGGCTGACATTGTCCGGTCAGCATTACCCGAAGGCATACAGGTCACCCGCCGGTCCGGGCTGGACCCTGATGGCCGAATGACAAGGAGTTTGTCGACGCCAAACTCCTGAGCGTCACCGATCATGCCCGTAGTATTGGTGGTGGGTGCGTCAGGCCTGTTGACGCCATCGAGGTTATTGGAAGTGGCGTCTTCCAAGTTGTCTCCCAGATGCCAGACTGCGGAAAATCCCTCAGCGGTCCGGAACACTTTCTCACCGTTACTCTCGGAGGAAACTTGTTCCTTACCCCAATGCATCTGGATGGCCTGCTGATCCTTGCCCCTGATGATCGGAATCCGCACCCAAATATCAGCTTCGCCCCTCTGCGCATCCCAACGCTCGATTTGAAAATCCAATGGCTTGCCCTTGGACGAGAAACGGACGTCCTCCCCCCCGGGCTTCGCATCGCTGAAATTGAAATGGTCCTCGTCCAGACGAACCACTACCGGGAAGTTTTTCAAGACTGCCGAGGCAGGCAGGTCCGCCCCAGCAGAATCCGTGACAAGATACATCGAGCCCGAATGTTTCCAGTCGCCATACTGCGCCAAAGCGGGGGAAAGGAATCCGGAAAAAAATAGAAAAAGAGTCAATAGAGATAAGGAGTGTATCGTATTCATTTTTTATCGCTCTCCCTATTTGGTCTTCTGTTCTTCGTGTTCAGATCTTTGCAGAGCCTTCCAAAAGGTTACCTCTCAGACTTCATCACACAATTCTTATCAACAGAATGCGTTGCAGTTAACATGGCATACTACCCTTCACTCACGCCCTTCACCTCCCTTCATCGCCAGAGATGAATCTGACGGGGCCACGACTAGAAAATTCTTCGTAACTTATCCTGATAGCGAGTGTAGACAAACCCGAGAGCGAGCAGAACCACTCCGATAAGAATAAATGTGATAATCCGCCCGATAGATCCAAGGGTCCAGACCTCCACTGCCAGAAGACGTATCAGTGCAGAGGTGATCAGAGCAAGGCTCATAAGGCGGTAGATGCGCTCTCGCAGGAACCACCCGGCAGCGAAAACAAGGGCGCCGAGTAGGGTCCAGCTAGCGGTTAGATAGAAGCCCTGCCCGATAGCATCGATTTCGAGGGAGAGCACCAACCAGATCAAACCTACCGAGCTAGTTGATAGAGCGACATGATAGATAAGGTGCTCTGCCGCGAGACCTCCCTTCCGGCGTGTTAGTTGTTGCACTACCAAGGGCACGAGAGCTGTCAGGTAGATCTGCCAAGTAGGGTTGGAATCCCACGCGTCACGAAAGAGCACCAGTGCTGCGCTGGCACCGAGAAGAATAAGGCCAAAGGTGAAGCGCTGAATGTTTTTGTGACGAATTGCGAGAGTGTGCAGGATGAGAGCTGCGAGAGAAAAGATGGGAGCTTGCCAGATTTCGGGAAGATGCCTGAAGACAAAGTCCGCAAAGAAGTAGAGCGCTAGGATACGCAAAAGGCAAACTACTGTCGCGACCACATCCAAGGTCTTCTGAGAGCGACTTTCTGGGTCTGCGCTCCGGAGGAAGAGGTCAGCGACGACGATATTACAGAGAAGGAGTACAAGCGGCACAAGAGCCAAGAGCCACGGTTCCTGCCCGGTCGCGCGGTCACGCGAGAGCACCAGTGCTGCGCTGGCACCGAGAAGAATAAGGCCAAAAGTGAAGCGCTGAATGTTTTTGTGACGAATCGCAAGAGTGTGCAGGATGAGAGCTGCGAGAGAAAAGATGGGAGCTTGCCAGATTTCGGGAAGATACGTGAAGACAAAGTCCGCAAAGAAGTAGAGCGCTAGGATACGCAGAAGACAAAGTCCTGTCGCAATCCCATCTAGAGTCTTCTTAGAGCGACTGTCTGGGTCTGCACTCCGGAAGAGAAAGTCAGCGACGGTGATATTACAGAGAAGGAGCACGAGCGGCACAAGAGCCAAGAGCCACGGTTCCTGCCCCGTCGCGCGCAAGTCGATTTCGACCGCTGCGAAGAGATGGTAACCCTGCGAAAGAATCGCGAGAGATGGAATCCGCATACGATATCCATAGAGGAGAAGGGCCAGCGCGAGTAATCCCGGAAAGTAGTATGAGATTCCCCCGAGAAAACTGGCATGCTCAACGAATACGCATAAGAGAGAGATCACGAGCACCAGAGCGAAAGGCCATTCAAAAAATCCGCGACCCTCTTTCCCCGCAAGAGGTCCCCGACCATCAACGGACCAGTGGATAAGGGCAAGGAATGCCAACAAAACAGGAATCGATTGCGCTAGAGAAGGGACACCCGGACCGGCCAACTGCCCGAAAAAGATAAGCGCGGCAACTACCGAGAAGGCCTGTCCGACTAAAGCAAGCTCCACGAGTTTGAATCGTCGCCACGTTCCGAGAGCGGCAGCGACCGACCCGAATCCCACGAACACGAGCGGCCGCCAAGCTTCCGCAATATCGTCATAAGCACCCAAGAGAAAGGCCAGCACCCCCAAACCGAGAAACATCAAAGTACGGGGTTCTAACACCACCTCAGGGGCAATAGCCTCCGCACGATTCCGCAGCCACCATGCCCCAAATCCAAGGAAGATAAGCTGGGCGAACACAGCAATCAAAGGAACTCCATCTGTGAATTCCACAAACCAGAGCTGCCCCGGCCCAGCAAATTCACTGATGAACGTATACAAGACCGCGAGCCCCGCCGAAAGGTAGGCTCCTGCCTCCAGCACCTTGCTGCGCCGGTAGCTTGCCAGGACTAGAAGCACGCAACTTTCCGCCGCGATCAGAATCGAGAGCGAAAACCCACTGAGTTTCAGGAAAAACGCTAGGGTTAAAAGCCCGAGACCCTTTGCGAGATAAAGGGTGCCTAGCAATGTGCCGCGCCCGAGGCGTCGGTCGGCGACTTCCGATACGGCAAGGAAGACAACCCCCGCAATCAGAGAAAAAATCCAAAATTGCTCGGGGTGATGGCGTCCCATTCCCAAGCCAAATAAAACAAGAAATGCTGCATTATTTAATCCGGCCAGGATGGAGCGCTTTTGCTCAGGGAGGTGCTCCGAGAGGAAGGCTGCCGCGGTAAACGTTGCCCAGTAGCAAATGAGAAAGCCGTAGGAGGGCCAGAAGCTACTCGGGGAAGAATCCACAGTGCCCACCAGCATCAGATGCTCGGAGAAGCGCCAGTAAGCGAAGGCAAGGTAGGTGCCAGCGAGACTGAGTGAGCCGACGAGCGTCCAGCGATTACGTACAAGAAAGACGAGTGCAACTCCCGAAAGAATGAGTGCAGAGAAGAGCGAAAACAAGGAGGCCTCGTCGATAACAAGCGTGTAGTAGGCGAGGAGAACACCCATACTTGCGAGTGTCTGGGACCTTTTGCGGTCTGCGATGTAGACCATCACTCCAGCCCAAAAGAGAAGAAGAATCCCCGCAAGCAAGGGGCTGGATATGATCGCGAGCCCGGGGACTTTGTGAGCTCCGAAGGTCGTGAAATAGACCGCTGCGAAGCCGCCGGCACTCAGGACCTCTCCATAATTGCGCATTCTCTCCCGAGTTTTTCCGATCCAGGATCCTGCACCTAAAAGGGCTCCGGAAAGAAGGTAGAGGCTTGAAACTTTCAGGCCTGCCGCAACCTCATCGCTAGTGAGAAAATGTTTTGCCAGAAAAACAAAACCGGTCAAAACCATTAAGACCCCGATGCGGACTAGCCAGTATGTTCCAAGCTTGATCTCGAGCCCGTCGGCGGAGTCAGGTCGAGATGGCGGCGGTTGTTCCTCCGGAGTGGCAGACGGAAGCAACTGGGTGGAATCCTGGCTGGGCGGCGTTGAGGGCCCTGCCGGTGTGCCTTCATCTTTCAAATTCACGGCGGCAAAGGGAACCTTTCGGTCTTCTTCCTCTCCAAGGCCGCCAGAAGGGACCTTTGATTGTGGACCACTGTCCCCAAGGACCTGTGCCTCGAAGGCAGACTTCGGAAGAGGCGGCGGAACCGCGGCCTCCTTGGCCGCCGCCAAAGCGCCCTGCGTTCGAACCGGCTCCTCAGATGCGACCGTAGAGCTCTCTATGGTTTCGTCAGGGTCTGGAGATTCTTTACGCTGAACCGAGAGAGCCGCAATGTCTCGATCGAGATCCCGCAGCCGCGCATACAACTCAGCCTGCGTGTTCCGAATCTGCTCGATGGCTTCTTCTTTCTCTGACTTCATCAAAAAATACCAAGTCGGCTTGGATTATGTCTCACCCGGGATTACGTCCCTAATCGATTTTCATGAATGACACATCACCCTGATCAATGCTCCTCTTGTTCAAGATGATCATTTTCTGAAAGTCTATCGCCTTCAAATCCCTCTTTTTACCGATTTTTACATACCCTTAAAATCCTAACAGAAGAAACCCATGATTATGGAGCTCCGTATGGGAACGTTCACCTGAGGACACCGCCCTCAAGCATCTTCCTGATCCTTACCTTATCCCAACAGTATGCAAAGAACACGCAGCAGTCGATGGCTTAGTCCGTTTTGGGCTACCTTGAGGTTAACCCTGCAACCTCTCCCAAAGGTTTTCGCCGGGCAATTGGACTGGAGGATTGTTGAGGAAGGGGGTATCCCAATACTCACCTTCAACCAAGTGCATCCCAGTTTCAGGTGCGGCATTTCCTGCAGCCCACTTTCAATTCTCCAATTACGGATACAAAATTCACGATAATGGAAAATTTATCAATATTAGCCCAGCTCATCGTTTCTGTCTCGATCATTATTGTTTGGGTATTTCGGCACGACAACATTGTTGTAGAGTTTAAGCAGTATGGGCTCTCTGATTTAGTCAGAAATATGGTCGGCGGCTCCAAAATAGCGCTGGCAACTATTTTGGCTTTGGACGTGTGCTACGAGGTGCCTGTTGTGCCAGCTTCGTTACTAATGGCCTTGTTAATGATTTGCGCCCAAGCGTTTCACTTTAAGGTGAGAAACCCTCTGAAAAAGTATGTGCCTTCAGCGTTGCTTTTACTGCTATGCCTGTTCATCGCGGCCTTTAACGGTGGGCTGATTTAAGTGATGGTTATCACCCAGACGATTCTCTTTTTTTCAGCAATTTCTTTCATCATTTATGGAATAAATTCCTTCTTTTCCAAAAGAATGGTTTTGGAATACGAGAGGTGGGGATTCAAAAACCAACGTATTCTTTTGGGCTGCTGTCAATTGCTAGGAGGACTGGGCTTACTTGTAGGATTGAAAGTGCCCCTGATGCTTTCGGTCGCTTCTTTTTTGCTGCTTTGCATGATGGTAACAGCGGTCTTTGTCCGAATTCGAACAAAGGAAAGAATCGTCCAAATGCTGCCAGCCCTCCTTTACGTAGTGCTGACCTTCATCATCTTTTACAATTCGGTAGCTTAAGTCCTGGTGACACCTGACTCTGGATGGGTTGCGAGCGTAAATAGGAACCCGAAAAACATCGGGAGAGGGATCAATCAGGGCGCCTTCATTTTCATTCCTTCTTCTTGTTGGGCCGTCCCCCTTCCGCCGACTTTACATGTAAATCAGCTCTCCAGAATCGGTGATAGGCCTCCCTGACCTCAGCCTTTCCGTCACCCGGTCTCAGATGCTCATAAAGCAGATTCAGCATCCTGCGATCCCAGTCACTCAGCTTCGGGGCCTTCCCATGGTCGCTACCTCTCTGAAACATGACACTCTCGGGAAGGACAGTTGTGTCGCCCAGCGGTCCAAGGGACTGGGTCAACTCTTCCAGGAGAACATGTTCAAGGAGATCCCCGTCAATACGGTCAACTGCAACCATAACGGTGGCTCTTTGGATAAACTTCTTCGTGGTATCCCAGAACACCCACACATAACCGTCCTGTTTACCCTGCACCTTGAAGCCGCGCGCACGACCAATAGCCCCAAACTGTGATCCCGGCACCATGAACACTTCGATCCGGCGGTCCCTTCTCGACTCTGCCATAGATTCCAGCTGGATTGATGTCCCTTCCAAAGCGTCGTTCAACTGCTTTATCACCCGATCGAAGACGACCCGGCTTGCCTCGGCACCCTCCACCAGCACGATATCGGGGGATTCAATCCAGCGCACGATACTCCCATCCCCCGCACCAAACTCCTTGTTCAGCAATACCTCATGCAGGTAGGCGAGAACCTTTTCATCCTCATCCGAAGTCCCCTCCTGCAGCCCCTTCTCACCAGACGCGATAGAACGATCGAGCATCTCCTCAGTATTCATACGAGCACCGCCAACCTGTGCCCCGTTGTCCCCACACCCAACAAACAGCAGAGAGACAAGAAGGACTGGAGGCATCTTCATGATTCATGA
>NZAC01000054.1 GCA_002686085.1 Roseibacillus sp.
ACGCTGGTGACTACACCATCCACCTCCAGTCTGATGACACGAACTACTTCGTGATGGACACTGTGGATGGCACCGTGATTGTGGATGATCCAAGCTGCTGTAATGAAATTACGCAGTCCTTCACCATCTCGATCCCCGGCCTCTTCCCGTTCGACAACGTGTTTGGCGAGCAGGGCGGCGGTGAGTGGACCGACGTGGCGATCAGCGGACCTGGTATTACCGGGATCGTGGCCCTCGGAGACACTGAGAACAGCAGCCCACCAGTCTACATCATCGGTTCCGGTGTGGGGGCTCCAGTGGAGCGCCCTGCTCCGATTGAACCCGCCGCATCTGAGTAACGAGAAAGCGAAAGATTCAACGTGGAGAGGCGGAGTGATCAAAGAGATCCCCTGGGGCGCTTGTTCGCCCTGAGACTGGCATCAAACCTCTCTGCGAGGTCCCGAAGACGATTGACGATACGGGGGTGATCTTCAGCTATATTTCTTTTCTGACTGAGGTCATTTTCAAGATCGTAGAGGGACACCTCTGTCTGTTTCTGAATATAGGGACCGGGAATGCCGTCCTGTCCCGGTTGATCTTTCAGGCTGCGATAGGAGTGATTGAAGTGGAGACTCCATTTCTCAGAGCGAACGGCTTCAAGCCGGTCTCCACGGTAAAAGAAATACGCCTCGTGCGGGCTTTTGGCCTTTGCGGGATCAGTGAGCAGGGCAGTGATATCTCGCCCATCAATCTGGTGTGGAGGCTCTGTGCCTCCCACAATATTCCGGATCGTGGGAAAAAGATCAATGTGCATGGCCGGAGTATGGCAAGCTTGGCCCGCAGGAATTCTCCGAGGCCAACGTACGATACAGGGGACCCGCTGCCCTCCCTCCCATGTGGTTCCCTTTCCTTCGCGGAGCGGATGAGCACTTCCGGCGTGGTTTCCGTAGCTTAACCAAGGCCCGTTGTCGCTGGTGAACAAGACCAGGGTATTGTCCGCTAGATCGAATTTCTTCAGGGCTGAAAGAATCTGGCCGACAGACCAGTCAATCTCCATGATGACATCTCCATAAAGTCCCTGTTCAGATTTGCCCTTGAATTTTTCTGAGACAAAGAGGGGAACGTGAGGCATGGAGTGGGCCACGTAGAGAAAGAAAGGTTTGGTCCTGTTACGGGTAATGAAGTCTACTGCCTTATCAGTATAAGAGGTCGTGAGGCTAACCTGATCCTCGGGCGAGACCTCTTTGTTAATGATCTCGTTGCCCTCAATCATAGGGAGGTGAGGCCACCGCTTGAGTCGCTTTTCCATTGAGAGATGACGGACGCCAGGATGGTAGGGCCACATGTCATTGGAGTAGGGCAATCCATAATATTCATCGAAACCATGCTGGAGAGGCAGAAACTTCCTGAGGTGGCCCAAGTGCCACTTTCCAAAAAGAGCAGTGGCGTAACCAAGGTCCTTGAGCATCTCAGAGATAAGAACCTCGCCGTCGGCGATGCCCCCCAGCGAGCTCGGACCAGGGGCTCCGAGCATGTTAATACGATTCGGGTAGCAGCCGGTAAGTAGTCCGGCTCGTGAGGCACCACACACTGCCTGAGGGACATACCAGTTGGTAAAGCGTAGCCCCTCGTCTGCCATCCGGTCGAGATGAGGTGTCGAGAACCCCTTCGCCCCGAACTTTCCTACATCAGCATAACCCTGATCATCAGTCATGATGATGATGATATTGGGGGCCTGACTGGAGGCTTTGTTTCCTTCTGCAGAGGCAGCAACTGGCGCCAAACTGATGATAAGCGTCAGAAGGAGGAGATGTATGGTATTCATGATACTGCAAAGTGCCCCATGGTCGGGTCTTTGGGATAGGGAATGGAAAGCGAACCATCTGGAGATGGGAAGCGAGAAATAATCGAGTGAGGTGTGACGGTCCTCTCCAGTGCGGATTTAGGTGGAAATGGATACGATGCGCTGAGTTGCACTTATGCTTCACATAGGATGAACTGAGGCGTGAGATTCTCCTGTCCCTCGTGTAATCAGGCTCTTCTGGCCCAGCAATTCGCCTCAGAGACCCAGGTGAAGTGCCCCTTCTGTGGAACAAACTGTACCGTTCCTGCTCTCGGATCCCTGTCTGCTCCGGGTGCGGTTTCCCAACAGCAGGACCCTACTGCAGAGGGCAGCCCTGGGGGACAGAACTGGGGAAGTGCCGGCAACCGTGAACTGTGGACAGGCTTTGCCATTGGTGCTGCAATCAGCGCGAGCTTTCTACTCATGATGCTTCCTTTCAAGGATGCTTACTTTGGTGCTCTCTTTCTTGATCGCGGATGGGTGCCTTTCGTTCTGGTTCTCTTCCTCGGATGGGCAGCGGGAATCATGATCCTGAAATATCGGCGGCTTAAGGTGGAGCGACGTGCGCTGATCATGGATGTTCTCCCGGTTTCCATCGCGGATGCGATTACTCCGCAGAATGTCGACAACTTCCTTAGCTATCAGGCCACTTTGCCTGCCAAGCTGGGGGACAGTTATATGCTTCGACGGATTCGGAGGGGTCTTGAGCACTTTAAGGCCCGTGAGAGTAATCCTGAGGTAGCGAGCATGATGGAGATGCAGTCCGAAATTGATGCAGGAAAGATCAGTGGTAGCTATACCCTTGTGAAAGTTTTTCTCTGGGCCATTCCGATCATGGGTTTTATCGGGACGGTGCTCGGCATTTCGACCGCTATTGCAGGATTGGCAGGAGGTATGTCGGGGACTCAGGAGATGGCTTCGCTGATGGATCAGTTGACAGAGGTTACGGTCGGGCTTGGAGTTGCTTTTGATACAACTCTGGTTGCTCTCTGTATGAGCATTCTCTTAAGTTTTCCCGCCAGTGGAATGCAGAAGGCAGAGGAAGACCTCCTTGCCTCAGTGGACAGTTACTGCCTTGAAAACCTTCTTAAGAGGCTCAGTGATGCTGGGGGTGTTTCAGATATTGCCGATAATACCCGATCTCTTGCGAATGCCCTTGCCCCGGTTCTTGCGGAGAGCCAGCAAGACCTTCTACAGCAGTTAAGGGAGGTTGGAGAGGGGATGGCCGAGGGGCAGGCGAAACAGCTCCAACTGGTCGAGCAGACCACGGCTGCGATCGTCTCGCAACGATCCGTGATTGAGGAGAAGGTTGGGGCAATGGCGGAAAGCCTTGAGGTTCAGTCCAAGCACACTCTCGAGACGACATCGGAGAGGGTGAAGGCTTCATTTCAAGTCCTTGCGGAAGGCATGAAAGAGCTTAACAAGGTGCTTCGGGAACTGGACGGAAAGCAGATCAAGATTGAGAAAAAAAGGAAGTGGTTCTGAGTGGGACGGTCGAAAAGCTGGAGAAATCGCAAAATTAGTATCAGACAATGGCCAGGGGGCGAACATCTGCGGGACCAGAGATTTCGTTATTTCCATTCCTCAGTATCCTTGCGTGCCTGATTGGCTCTCTCACGATTCTGATTGTCGCTCTGAGTGTGTCGGAGGTTCTTCAGGGTCGGAAAGACGAAGCGGTCGCCCGGGCTGAAGACTACGTTGCACTGCAGGATGAAATGGTAGAGCGAGAGGCTGAAATCGAGCTGAAGGAGCAGGAGCTGCAGCGGACGAATGCTGATGCCGTGGGTCTAGCCGAGCTGAAGGAGCAGATTGAGCAGGTCTCTGCAGAAATCGAGACTCTTCGGAAGGAAGGGTCAAAGGTTCCTCCGCTTATCCGTCAAGTTGAGGAGGCGAAGGAGGAACGGGAGAAAGTCCGGGATTCTGCCAAAAAAGTTGAGGCGGGGTTGATTGAAGGGAAAGAAAAACTGGGAGAGCTTGCCAAGCAGGCTGGGGGAGGGCTTCCGCTGAGGATTCTTTCGAACTCCAACTATTTCAGGAAGGTTACTCCTGTTTTTGTGGAGGCGCGTAAGGAGGGAGTAGTGATTCACAGCCCTTCCCAGCGAGTGGAGGTAGCTCGTAAGGAGATATCAAAGAATGCAAAGTTCCGGCAGGCGGTGGAGTATGTGGCATCGAAAGAAAACCGAATCATCGTATTTCTTGTAAGGAATGATGCACGAACAAGTTTCTATGCGGCTCGTGATTTCGCGCGGGGAGTTGGTGCGGTGACAAGTAAGGTCCCTCTGATCGGTGGAGGAGATCTGGACCTCAAGGAATTCTTCAGTAAACGACGCTGACAAGGTCATGGCACGACGCAGAAAAAGGGATGATGCGATGGGGAGCTTGGACTCTCTTCTCGATACAATGACGAATGTGGTGGGGGTTCTTATCGTTGTTTTGATTGTCACTCAGGTGAACGTCTCGAGTACCGCCAAGCGGATTCGAGCCAACCTCCCGGAAGTGACCGCTGCGATGATGTCTGAGCTGGAGGCAAAGGAGAAAATCGTAATGGAGCGCTTGGTTCAGCTGAAAGAGCCCGAGATGGTGGACCCTGAGGATGTGGAGAAGGCACGAGGGGATTTGAGAGCCTTACTCGCGAACCGGAAAGAGCTCAGGAACAGCGAAGCTCGTTTCAAGAAGCTGGATCTCGAGTTGGCAATCATTGAGCAGGAGGTTGAGGAGCTAAAACAGAGGCTGGTATCCGAGGGTGGCAAACTGGCACAGTTGAGAAGCAAGGTAGAGGAGGAAGAGGAAACTCTCAGAAACAGGAAGCCTAAACTGGTTCGCCTTCCCAACCCCCGTATTCCGGAAGAGGAAGCGGAAGAGATCCGTATGATCATTCGTGGTGGAAAATTGATTCATTTCGACCGGGAGGGAATCCTCGACGCCATCGCCGCCAAGGTAACATCCAGGAAGGATCTGCTTTCCCGCGACCCCAAATACAAGAGTCGGTATGAGAGAGACAAAATCATGCCACTTCTGGATAAATTAACGGAAACCCACCCCCTTTTCCGGTATGAATTCAAGTTGCACGAGAACGGGCATCTCCAGGTATTCTGTTACCCAAGGGATGGGAAGGGTGAAGATCTCGAGGACCTTGCAAAACCTAGATCCGCTGGCAACAAGGTGATGGTTGCGGCATCATTCGACCGAGACTATCTTCGGTTTTTTGTGACCAGAGATTCATTCGAACAGTATATCAGTGTTCGGAGGACCGCTGAGGACAAGCGAATCCCGGTCGGCTGGATCTTCGCGGATGATGCTGCGCGTCAGACGCTGAACCTCGGAGAGCGAAAGATCTGGGCTACCCCTCATCCTGACTGGAAGCCGCCGGCCCAGAAGCCCGGGAAGAAGCCCCCGGCGAAGAAAAAGCCGACGGAGGATATTCTCGACTGAACGGGCCTCGTTCTACTGATTACTTCCAGCTGTAGGCGGTGAGACCCTTGAGGTCCCGGATATAGACTTCGTCTCCACACACGACGAGATGAGCCCACGTTGCGCGGCCGCTTACTTCGATCTTGCCGGCGGGCTTAAATCCTTCCGGGCTGGCGTCGATGAGAAGAAGATATCCCCGACTGTCCAACGCGAGAATCTGCTTTCCGTTTGCTACCATCGACCAGTAATCACCAAATACCTCCCCGGTGGACCAGAGGACTTCCTTTTTCACCGGATCGATGCAGTGGAGACGCTTGTCGCGTCCATGCATGTAAATCAGACCATCAACGACAACTGGCGAGGACATGTATCCTTCAACCTTATGCTGCCACAGGGAGGAGACGTCCTGCTTGTTTCCCTTTGTGTCAACTCCATACCAGAAGGTGCCACCACCATAGGTAGAGGTAAACACCTTGTCGTCGATAACGGTGGGAGTAAGGATGTTCATTCCCCGGAAGGCTTTGACCGGAGTCTTCCAGATAACTTTACCATCATGCGGGGCGATCCCCGCGAGTTCCATACGAGTTTGCACCACAATCTGGTCGCGCTTTCCGATTTGGGCGCGAACCGGTGATGAAAATGCGGAGCCGAACATTGCTCTCTCATCGGAGAGGGACTTCCACATCGTTTCTCCGTTGTCCTTGCGGATCTTACGAACAGCGCTGCCGACTTGGACGTAAATGCTGTCCTCGTCCAGTAGAGGAGAGCAGACAAAGCCGAACTGAGGTTTCGTTGTTTTTTCCTTCTTGGGAAAGTCGACACTCCATTTTTCTTTCCCGGTTGCAATGTCCAGAGCGACAAGGACGTCGAGCATTCCGCCAATGTAAATATTCTTGCCGTCCGCTGCTGGAGAACTTCTTACCCAGCTACCGTTTTTAGCAGCAAAAAACGGAACCTTCATGGATCCTGCCCATGAGCTTTCCCACAGCTGCTTTCCGGAATCACGATCGAACGCCCGTACGATTTCGTCCTTTTTCGACTTGGTCTCAACGGTAATCACTCGATTGCCTGAGACGATGGGAGAAGAGTATCCCTCGGCGAGGCCGACTGACCATTTCTTCTTGAGATTGCCCTCAGTCAGTTTGCTTGGCCAAGCCTTGGCAGACTCATGAATCTGACTGTCGCGGGTCGGGCCTCTCCACTGAAGCCAGTCGGGTCGCGCGGCGTAGACCGAAGTGCCTATCAGAGTTGTGGTAAGAAGGGTCGAAATAATACGATTCATGACTGGCGAGTGTTTTTGGGATCGATGTACCCGGAAAGACTCCACGGGTTGAGTGCAAAGTGCCTACTTTCGGGAGAGGGTCAATGTTTTGTCTCAGATTCTGGCTAGCTGCAGTTCCTAGGGCAATCAATGCATCTCTACAGCGCAGGAACCTAGTCCTCCGGTGAAATAGTTGAACTGCACGTTGGGGTGGTCTGCGAGCAGGGACATGGGAACGGCAGAATCGGCGATTCCTTTGGATATCATGAAAGCGGTAAGGCGCTGGCCGAGCGGATTGTCGTGGGTTCCTGCCTGCCAGATGGAAACCTTTTCGGCCTGCCAGGTTTCAACTGGACCTACGGTAACTGCTTGATTGGGCACCATCGTGATATTGCCACCGCCAGAAGTGCGGGCATTCTGGGCGAGCGTTACAGGATGTAGATCAACTACCCGTGTTGTCAGCTTGCGGTATTCTTCCGGCGGGGGAGGAGAGTCCAGATATTGTCCTTCACGTCGAGGAGGGTCGTTGAAGGCCCAGTGCTTAATGTCACCCTGTCCTCCCTGCATGGTCGCACATCGTATAGTTCCATTCCAGGAATCGATGTAGCGCCGGGTATCCGCAGCAGGAAAGTGAAGATTGCTCTCGGGAAACCTGCGCGTGATATGGTTGAAACACAGTTCACGGTCAGCCCTTTCAAAGGATAGAGGATGATCGAGGGAAACTTCCTTTCCATTATCTCCTATCCACTCGTCCATGCCCCAGAAGTGAGCATTCGAAACGTCAATTTCCAGTTCATTGACAAGTCGGGCCACAAGCGGGAGTTGCTCAGTCGGTCCGATGGGGCCACAGATACCTACTGGATTGTCGGCGGTGGCCTGTCTCCATGCCTCGATGTATTCTAGCGCTTCAGCTAGGTAGAAATCTTCGAGAGAGTCGTAGAATGTGACCTTGAATCCAGGACGAGAAAGCTGGAGGAGATCTGCCGGCGTCAGCTTAGCCGCATCTTGAATGATGGATGGGTCCAAGGTGGTGTAATCCCACCAGGACGAAGAAATTTTTGATTGAGGACGCATTGTTCAGGGAGAGGTCTGGAATCGGATGGTTAGGGCCTGTTTTGTTCACGCATTAAATACTTCTCCGCGAGAATTGTGCTCAGTGGGTCCTCGTCGCGAGCAGAGAAACCAAGGTGGAGGTGGCGGCGCCAGCCCTCGGCCTGTCGGAAACGCCCCGATAGTTGGCCAACCTTAAGGGAGATTTCATCGAGGACCTTGAGGTAGGAATCGGCTCCCTGAGACTTGTCGAGCCAGTCTCGTTGGGAGGCATGGGCCGCAAGTGCTTCGCGCTGGGTTGCAAAGACGGAACTGGTATCAACAAAGGATTCCACAGGCGCGGGGATGCGGAGAGGGTCGCAGAGGCCGTGAGGAATGGAGTGATAGATAAATACGTCTTCCGGGTAGATGTCATCGGAAGGGGGGGTGGTCACGAAATTGGGCATCCCATGCGTAAATCCCGCCGTAACAGCCAGGCGACAGGTATTAGTGTGATCTTCCATATAGTCATGTGGAGGATGGGTCAGGATTATGGAGGGTTTTACCTTCCGCACTACCCCTGCTACCAGACGCAGGGTGGGCAGATCATAGAAGATCTCAAGGTCATCGCAGATAGGATGATGAAAATGAGCTCCAAGGATGCTGGCGGCGGACTGCGCTTCGGCCAGTCGGACTCTGCGTGTTTCCTCTGCGCTCATTTCGACCGACCCGCAGTTGCCGGTTGATAGATTAAAGTAGTGCGTCTCGAACCCTGCCTGCTTCAACAGAATCAGTGTCCCCGCACCGAAATATTCAATGTCATCGGGGTGGGCAAAGATGGCAAGAGCAGTCCTTCGCACGGGTAAATAGGAGGAGGTTAAGGTGTCAACCCTTTCATGCCCTAGAGCCTTACCGGGCTGCCGCTGGCCGCACTCTGATCGGCGGCAAAGATAACTCGGAAGGTTTGAAGTGCGTCATCATAACTGGTCAGGGGCATGGACTCACCCCGGTCTAGCGCATCAAAAAAGGATTGGAACTGGTCTTGATATGGATGATCGGCAACGTCGCCGGAATCTGCGAGAGCGATGGGCAACTTGGTCCAGGCTTTATCGCGCAGGTGGAGCTTGGAAGAAAAGATCTTGTCGTCAAGAATGCTCCCCTCACTACCACAGAGATGAGTATGAAAATAATAGGGCATCATGCAGTCAATGAGGCTGGCACACTTGCCCACAGCCCCGTTGCGGAACTTCAGGATGGTAGTTGTGGTGGTGGGGTATTCGTAACTGCTGAAGATTTTATTGGAAGACTGCGTATTGTATGCCGTCACTTCCTCGACCTCTGATCCCATACAGAGAAGCAGGGCGTCGAGAGCATGGCATCCGGCAGAGAGCAGTGAGCTCCCTCCATTCTCTCTTGTGGTGTTCCAACGATACTGTCCATACCAAGGGCCGATGCCGTGGTAATAGTCAATTTCGCCATAATGGATGTCTCCAATAAGTCCCTCTTCAATGATGGATTTGATGGTGGTGAACTGAGAGATAAACCTTAGCTCGAAACAGACGCAACTTAGAGTGTGATTGGAGTTAAAAGCTTTCTGGATTTCCTCGGCGTCCTCGAGATTCAGCGTAACGGGCTTCTCAAGAATAACATGCTTTCCGGCATTAGCAGCGGCGATTGCCTGAGTCTTGTGTTGGCTTGGGTAAGAGGTAATGTCGATCACATCAATAGATGCGTCGGCAAGCATCTCATCCAGGTTGTCGTAAACTTTGATTTTGCCTCCATGGGTTGATGACAGTTCCGAAGGATCAAGGTTGCGGGTGGAGAGCACCGCGGTGACGTTTCCTTGCGAGGTGTTGTTGAGAGCGTCAATGTGGGCAGCAGCAGCCCATCCATAACCGATTACACCGACGTTGTAATTCCTGCTCATAGGGGACAGGGTCTCCGTTTACCCCGACAGTGAAAGCAATTTATCTATGCGACGGTAGCCAAGGCCGAATAGAAGGCTGACTTGCTCCTGACATCCAAGAATTCGTAAGAAACAAGGAAATGCAGATGAAGACGGCCTCCAACGTGAGGTCGTCAAAGGGCGGAGCTTCAGATTAGAGAGCTGACGCGCCCTCTTACGGCAGTGATTTCCGGTTAGAGAGCAATGCCTCGAGCTCCTTCTTGACCTTGCGGACGGCATAAAACCGTCTCTGGGCCTTGGCGATTATGAGAGCACTCTCTGAGATTCTGCGGGCATCGGGAATCCATCCTTCTTTCCGGGAATCCTTCAGCTGTTCCATGAGAAGGGCCCGACTACGCTCAAAGCCGATCATGAGTTGCTCAGATTCCTTGCTCCAGATTTCTGCGTTGTAGTGCGCGGAGGAGAGGCGAGCCTCGTTGCCAAACTGTTTGGCCTTTTCCAGTTGAGCTCGATAGTTGGAGTCCAGCTGGTTGATGGATTTGTGCACGAGATCGAGCTCATTGAGGAGGAGTTCGATTTTTTCCATGATAGAGAAAACCTGAGGATTGGGGACAAGGTGCTCGTCATTTACCGTAGCGAGGGCGCGGCAGGCTTGTGCGAACGGCTCATCATATTTCTGGTTCCATGTTGTCACGGATACAGCGCTTTCTCCCCAGATCATTTCCAGCTTCTTGTTAAAATTTTCGCGCGCTTTCGGAGCGAGATAGTAAAAGTGGCTGTTGTTGTGTGTGATCATGTCACTGGTAAGGACCTTTCCATCAGGGACACCGAAAATATTTCGCTGGCGATCCGAGGGAAGTTCGTCCTCTGTTAGGAGGGAGCGCTTTCCGCTGTAGTGATCCCAGAAATACTGTGAGTAGGCGATCAGGGCGATAAGTGTGGTCTGCGCCTGGCGTTGCTTATCTCCCTGATTGGCAACAATCCGGAACCCCCGCTCAACCGCGGACCTTATCGCAGGAAGCTTTAGAGCGACGAAAAATTCAGAGTCGGAAGTATCGCCTGAATTTGGATCCACAGAGTTCAGTAGAAGGTCGGTCGCTTGTGCTTTCACATTGAGATTACGAAGCGTCTCTTGGGCGTCCTTGAGGTGTTGCTCGTGCTCTCGCTCAAGATTTCCTACAAATTTTCCCCGGGTAGAGAGGACTTCATTCCATGCCGCCTTTCCTCTTTCGGCGAGGCCTTCAAGGTCGGCGTATGCTGCCCTAAGGGTAGATATGGTTACCGCAGGATCGTGGGGAAGTTGCCGAAGCTCTCGCAGGGCTACTTGAATTCTTCCGGCTTTCGACCGGTGTTGCTTGTAGCGGGCTTTTTCCTTGATGAGGCTTTTTCGGATTTCGGGGCGCTCCTCCGGATTGAGTTCCGGGTCCTCGAGGAATTCTTCATACCCTGCGATGAGGAGTTGAGCCTCCTCCGCTTCGGAAAGCGCCTGAGTCTTCTTTTGATTGAGAGCCTCGAGGAGTTGCTTCTCATGCACCCTTGGGGTGTCTTCTGCCAATCCACTAGGGGGAATAAGGAACAGAAAAGCAGTAACTGTCACGCTGAGGGCGGGGGAGTTGAGGAAAATACGTGTGATCATGATTGGTGTTCCGGTTTGGATTGCCTTGAAGAGTCTAAATTTGACCAGGTCTGGTAAAAGCGTGGAAAGTGTATGTAACAGGATACGTAGGAGGATGCCGAGTCATTTCGACAAAGTGAATAAAGGAGGATCAGACTACCCTTTTCTGCGTGGATAACCTGGTCAAGGCGCAGGTTCGACGATGAGGTAATATGCCCCCAGTTGGTCACCGGTAGATGCTGTGAAGAAAGGAGACAGGCGGTGTGATCCAGCGGTGAGTGTTGCGGTGAGCTTTATGTGGCTCTCTGAATCCCCCACAGGTGCGGAGGCAATGTCCTTGCCATCGATACGAAGGGTCACCTTCTCAAAGTCGAAAGCTTTTCCGGGGATGGTGCTAAAGGCCTTGCTTGAGCCGGGAACGTTAGGGAGGGCGGGGATACCTGAGTTGATCGGAATATTTGCTTCGGCAGGCCAGCGGCGCATTTCGAAGGAATATTTTCCCGTCTTGAGGACTTTAACCGCCCAGTGGCCACGATGCTTTCCCCCTTGAGCTCCGGATCCCTTGCGGATGTGACCCTGATTCCAGGGTGGGTTCTGCTCTTGGATCCAGTCGTGAGAGGTCAGTGAGACGCGCGGATGCTCCTGATGCCCAAGGTAGATCTCAGTGGTTTGGGAAAACGTTGGCTCCAGTTCGGCCCACCAGTCGTTATAAAAGGCACGCATCTTTTTGACCTGCTCGGGGTTGTCCGCGGAAAGATCCTCTTTTTGACCGGGGTCATTATCGATGTGGTAGAGCTCATTGCCGTTGACCAGTCGCCATTGCTCAGACATCACGGACGACTTTCGCCATTTGATGGGATCCCTGACGCGCTGCGAATCTGTGATCAGAAATCGATCCGGCCAGCCCTTGTGATCACCTTTTTTGAGCAGCTTGCTGATCGAAATTCCATCGAATTTGAGGGCAGGGGGAATCTTGCTGGCTCCACAAAGATCAAGGAGGGTCGGAACGATATCGACAAAGGATGTGAGAGTGTTGACGGATCTTTTCCTGTTAAGGTTGCCAGCGGGCCAGTGGACGAGGAATGGAACCCGGTGACCCCCATCATACTCGCTTCCCTTGGAGCCCTTCATTCCGGCATTGAATATGTTTCTGCCGAGAGTCGTCCCGTTATCGGTAGTGAAGATGAAGATGGTATTGTTGGTAATTTTCAGTTCTTCAAGAACACGCCGGGTCCGGCCGACGTTATCATCAATATTCGAGATCATCCCGTAGTAAGCCTGCTCTGCCTTGCTGCGTCCCGGGTAGAGGTCCATGTATTTCTGAGGACAATGCAGAGGTCCGTGTGGGGCGTTTGTCGAGATGTAGGCGAAGAAGGGCTTTTCCTCGCGGACGGAGTCCCGGATGAATTGAATGCCGTAGTCGAAGAATACGTCACTGCAGAATCCCTTGGCGGAGACGATCTTGCCGTTGTGCCAGTAGCGGCCATCAAAATAATTGTTATTCCAGAGATCCGGGGTTTGCCCCACTCCTCCTCCGCCATGGCGATAGACCTCCGTAAAGCCCCGGTCCTCTGGACGGTAGGGGAAGTTATCCCCAAGATGCCATTTGCCGAACATCCCTGTATGGTAACCATTATCCTTGAGGAGCTGGCCAAGTGTAATTTCATTTTCCCGTAACATGGACCGACCGTTCACTGTGTGCCAGACCCCCGTGCGATTGGTCCAGTGTCCCGTGAGTAAGCCGCAACGGGTTGGAGAGCAGGTAGGGGCGACGTGGTAGTCGTCTAAGGCGACTGACTCGGCATGTAATTTGTCCAGATGGGGGGTTTTTACCCATGGATGACCATTGCACCCGAGATCGCCATATCCCTGATCGTCAGTGATGATGAGGACAACATTGGGTTGCCGTGCTATACAGGATTGAACCCAGAGCGATGACCACAGAAAGAGAAGTAAGAGGAAGGAACGCATTAGTGCAGAAATAGTAAGCGAGAGAAGATTTTGCAATAGCCACTTCCAGTCCGGGGGCTAGAATGTGTGGGTTATCCGTTTCTCCCTATGAAGACCACATTGATTCAAGCGCCCATCGCCTTTTTGTTGATCACTTTTTTTGCCGGAATTCCTGTGGTCGCGGATGATCATCTGGGAGCCCGGCCTCCTGAGGGTTTCTCTGTTCTCTTTAATGGCAAGGATCTGAAGGGATGGTGGGGAATTGGAACTGAGGACCCAGCTAAATGGATGGCGCTTAGTCCGGAAAAGCTCGCCGAAAAGAAAGCCAAGAGCTTGTTGGATATTCGAAAGCACTGGAGTGTAGAGAATGGTGAGTTGGTCAACGATGGTAAGGGACTCTACCTCAGCACAGAGAAGCACTATGGAGATTTCGAGCTGTTGCTCGAATACAAGACAGTGGCAAAAGCGGATAGTGGAATCTACCTACGGGGCATTCCGCAGGTTCAGATCTGGGACTACACCAAAGAGGGGGGAAAGTGGGATATTGGGGCCGACAAGGGTTCAGGAGGCCTCTGGAACAATCCGAAGAATTGGCCCGGGAAGGATCCGCTTGTGCTCGCTGATAAGCCCTTTGGAGAGTGGAACAGCTTCCGGATCATCATGGCGGGGGATCTTGTGACCATCTATCTTAATGGAAAGCTGGTGGTCGATCATGCGCGATTACAAAACTATTTTAATAAGAAGGGGGCGCTTCCTGAAAAAGGACCAATTCAATTACAGACGCATGGAGGTGAGATCCGCTGGCGTAACGTCTTTGTCAGGGAAATCGGGAAGGAGGAGTCCCGAAAGATTCAGGAGCGTAAAAAGTGATCCGAGTTAAAGTCTCGCGTAGTTACGGACAATTCGCCAACCCAGCCCTATGAAGAAATATCATCTGCTGCTGGGAGCTGTTGTGCTTGGGCTCGTGGTCGCCCTCTTCTGGCCCCGCGCTCTGAAGGAAAAAGAGACGGAGGTTTCCCTCCCGTGGTTCAAGGGAAATACTCATACTCATACACTGTGGAGCGATGGGAATGATTTTCCCGACATGGTGGTAGATTGGTACAAAGAGCAGGGGTATGATTTTCTTGCTCTGTCGGACCACAATATTCTCAGCCGGGGAGAAAAGTGGATGAAGAGCACGGCGATCAAGAGTCGCCAGAAAGGTGACGGGCCTTCTGCCTTGGAAAAGTATCGTAAGCGATTCGGGGAGGACTGGGTAGAGGTTCGAGGAGAAGAGGGCGCTGAGGAGGTTCGCCTGAGAACACTCGACGAACTGCGATCCGAATTTGAGGAGGAGGGCCGCTTTCTCCTGGTTGAGGCAGAGGAAATCACTGATCGTTTCGAAAGGCATCAGGTGCATATTAATGCGTTGAATCTTGAGGAATTAATTCCACCACAGAAGGGGACTTCCGTGGTCGATACCATGCGGAACAACCTCCGAATGGTTCGAGAGCAGGCGGAGCGCCTCGGGAAGCCCATTGTTGCGCATTTGAACCACCCGAATTTTCATTTCTCGTTCACCGCAGAGCAATTGGCTGAAGTGGTTGAGGAGCGGTTTTTCGAGGTCTACAACGGCCATCCGGGGATTAATCATCTCGGTGACGAAACGCACCCCGGGGACGAGCAGCTTTGGGATATGGCGAATGCTATCCGCCTCAGAAAATTGAAGGCAGCTCCTTTGTATGGAATTGCGACCGATGATTCACACGAGTATCACGGGGGTAACGTTTCTCCCGGACGCGGCTGGATCATGGTCAAGGCGGAGCGTCTGGAGGCGGATCTTCTTATGGAGGCGCTGGAGAGAGGCGACTTCTATGGTTCCTCGGGAGTGACGCTGCAGGATGTGTCCTTCCGAGCGGGCATCATCGAATTGCAGATCGAGGGGCAGCCCGGGGTAGCTTATAAAACTCAGTTTATTGGCACCCGCAGCGGTGAAGAGGCTGCTGTAGGGGAAGAGTTGGCCGTTTCAGAATCCCTTCAGCCAGTCTACCGTCTGCGAGGAGACGAACTCTATGTTCGTGCGAGGGTGACCTCTTCAATGGATCATCCAAACCCCTCCTATGATGGGCAGAAGGAGCAGGCTTGGACTCAGCCTGTGGGGTGGAAGAAATTGATCAATGGAGGGCGGTGAAATCTGGAAGGAAACACTTCTCAGCCATGGTTGTAAAAGAGACAGGATTTGGGACAGAGGCCTATCGTGGCATGCTGGCTCTGAGGAAGCGAATCCTACGTGACCCACTTAATCTGGAATGGACAGAGGAGGAGAAGTCATGGGAGGCAAAGGAGCGTCACTTCGGGTGCTCAGTAGAAGGGCGAATTGTCGCCTGCCTTGTCATTCGCTCGATGGGTGAGGGAGTGGTCAAGCTGCGGCAGATGGCTGTCGATCTGGATTGTCAGGGTGCCGGATGGGGTCGGCGCCTGATATGTGGAGTTGAGCAGGTGCTTGCCGGGGAAAATATCTCTATCATTGAACTGCATGCCCGGGAGACGGCCTTGGGTTTTTACGAAAAGCTCGGTTTCGCCCGAGAGGGAGAGAAATTTCTCGAGGTGAAGATTCCACATTGGAAAATGTGTAAGAGGATTATCTGAATCTTTCCCCTTTTACCACGGGGAGGGACAGGCTAACCCTCCCACTCATGGAGCATCACGTGTATTTCTGGTTGAAGCAGGGTCGGGACAATCCGTCGGATCGCTCGAAATTCGAGGCAGGCATGAGCAAGCTCACGGAGTCAAAGACTCTTGAGAGTGGCCTGTGGGGGCAACCGGCAGCGACCGAAGAACGCCCAGTGACCGATCACTCATGGGATTACGCTCTCTCGTTCAAGTTCGCAACGATGGAGGATCATCATGCCTATCAGGCTGACGATCCGCATCACATGGCGTTCGTGGAGGATTTCAAGAATTGGTGGGAACGAGTTCTGGTAATGGACCTCGAGTAGAGCCGTGTGTTGCCAGGAAGCGCTGGCACAGGTGCCTCAAGGCTGCCAAGGCCTCGGCCCACCCGGTTTCTGCCGGAGGAATTTGGCATCGACCTTGCGATACCATTCATGAAGGTCCTTGCGCATCGTAAGGACTTTGTCGGGCTGCCTTTCTGCCAGATCTTCCTTTTCTCCGAGATCAGTTGCGAGATTGAAAAGGTGCACTCTCCCATCCTCAAATCTTTCAATCAGCTTGTAGTCGCCCTGCCGGATCGCCCCGCCGGGAAATCCTCCCTGATTTGAGTAGTGTGGATAGTGCCAGTGCAGCGACTTTCGGGGAAGGGAAGAGTCCGGATCTCGCAGTAGCGGGACAAGAGACTTCCCGTCGAGGTGCTGCTTTGGTCTCAGGGGAATGTTAGCGAGGTCAAGCAAGGTAGGGTAGAAGTCCATCGAAGTGACCGGGTAATGACAAACCGTTCCGCGTTTGGTGAGGCCGGGAGCGGAGATCATGTAGGGTTCCCGGATGCCGCCTTCGTAAAGCCACCCTTTGCCGCCGCGGAGCGGGACATTGGAAGTTGGGCTGCCCTCCGAGGTGGAAAGTCCACCATTATCAGACATGAAAATGACAATGGTTTCTTTTGTGAGTCCATTTCTTTCAAGTGAGTCAAGAACATGGCCTACTGCATTATCCATAGATTCCATCATCGCAGCGTAGACCGGGTGCCGCTGGCGGATACGCACCTTACGCGTGGGCCCGTTCTTGCCTTGCTGTTGCGAGACCTGCTCTTCCGATCCAAAGGCAGATTCTCCATCGGCGAGAGGCATTTTGGACAATTTTTCTCGATACTTTGCCACGAGGTCGGGCTTGCCCTGTAGCGGGGTGTGCACCGAGTAGAAGGACAGGTAGAGAAAAAAGGGCTCCGTCTTGTGGCTGGTGATAAACCGAGCACAATCCTCCGCCAGACGCTCCGGAAGGTGCTCTCCTTTCGGCCCATCGGGAAGGCGAGGATTGTGATACGGAGAGAAAAAACTGCGGGGCATTCCACGGCTGTGACCTCCGAAATTCACATCGAAGCCCTGCTTGGTTGGCCAGAATTCAGGGGTGGGCCCGAGATGCCATTTTCCAGCGAAGCATGTTTTGTATCCAGCCTCTCTGAATGCTTCAGCGAGGGTTTCCTCATCGAGATCCATTCGATCATGAAGGGGAGCGGGCAGGAAGCGGCCACTTCGTCGCCCCGAGAAAAAGTTTGTTGCGTCAGGTCGGGAAGGATGACGACCCGTCATGATGGAATACCGCGTGGGCGAGCAGACTGGGTTGGCGGCATAACCGTTGGTGAAGCGGCATCCCGCCGCCGCGATGCGGTCACAATTCGGGGTCTCGTAGAAGGAGTTCGGATTATAGGCGCCAATGTCCATATACCCCAAATCGTCTACCAGAAAGAAGACTACATTCGGGCGCTCTGGACTTGCCGCGAGAGAGAGTAGTCCCTGAGAGATCAGGAAAAGTCTAAATATGTGTGCAGGAAGTGTCCTTGCCATGACTCGAATTCCTTCACGGGGGCTTGGTATTGGCAAGGCAGAACCGAACTTCACGCTCGTCATTTCTCAAAACTTTCGCTTTCGTCGCCCGGGTGCGGTGGCAATTTAGGTGATGACGATGGAAAGACGATCAGTCAGATGGGTTGGAGCTGCGCTGCTGTTGGTCGTCACCGCATTTATACTTTTCCTTCAGGAGAGAAAGAGTCTCGCATCCGTTGTTTACGAGAGTGCTACCAAGGATAAAAAGCAGATCCGCTACCAGGGCGCGCGGTTGAATGCGGCACAGAAGACGGAGTCAAACCGAAGTCGTTCCGAATCAATACTGAGGCTTCCGAATTTTGATTCGGATAGGCTTCTTCGGGAAAATCCTCTCCGCAAAGGGCATCCACTTCGTTTTGCCAAACGGTTGCCGGTTAACATTAACCCGGGAGAGCACGGTGAGTGGAAAGTCCGTGACGGGAAAGCACAGTGGAGCTTTCGAATCGAAGCTCCAGGTGCGGTGAATTTGAATCTGGGCTTCTCCCGGTTCTTTCTGCCAGAAAATGCGCGTCTGGAGCTGCGAGTCGGGGGGCAGTTGATGGTGAGGCCGTTCACTGCCAGAGATAATGAAAGTCATGGAGAATTATGGACTCCAGTTGTTGCGGCTTCAGAGATCGATTTGCGATTAGAACTGCCGAATGATGAGCGAGGCAGAGTCGAACTGGAGCTTACCTCGGTTAACAGGGGATTCCGTGCCCTGAGCTTCGCAGCGGGTGCGCGGAAAATTGGTAATGAGGCGCCTGAGGGGGACTGCCATATAGATGTTGTTTGCTCAGCTGCCGAGTCGGGAGTGGGCCCAGCGATCGATCAATATCGAGATCAGATCCGGGCTGCGGGAGCCTATACCCTCAATGGTGAGGACACCTGTTCAGGTAGTGCGGTCAATAATGCGCGTGGTGACAGGATCCCATACTTCATTACTGCTGATCATTGTGGAGTAACTTCCTCGAATGCGCCCAGCATGGTGGTTTACTGGAATCATGAGAACAGCTCCTGCCGAACACCGGGGAGTGTTCAGAATGGTGGAGATGGGAATGGACCGCTCAGTGATTTCAACAGCGGTGCTATTCTGCGGGCCAGTTACACCGCCGCTGATATGACCCTGGTGGAGCTCGACGATCCGATTGACCCTGAGCACGGCGTCTATCTTGCCGGATGGTCGCGGACTGGAGAAATTCCTGAAATGGCAGTAGGGATTCATTTTCCTGCTACTTCAGAGAAGCGGATCAGCTTTGACTTTGATGCTCTACGCTCAACACGGGATTACAGTTCGGTCAGTAGTCCTGATGGCACCCATTGGATGATTATTGACTGGGACCATGGGACGACGGAGGGAGGGTCCTCGGGCTCTCCGATTTACGACCAGAACGGCCATATGGTAGGCCAGTTGAGCGGAGGTGACGCAGCCTGTGGAAATGATGATGCTGATTGGTACGGCAAGTTTTCAGAGGGTTGGGAAGGAGGAGGTTCCTCAGGGTCGAGGTTGCGAGACTGGCTTGACCCTGATGGAACGGGTGCACTGACTGTGGATGGGATTTCGCTGGGAGAGGCGGAGGTTGTCTTGTCCGATGTCGAGGTGGTAGAGGGGGACTCTGGAACAAGAAACCTTCAGTTTACAATCAGCCTAAGCCAAGCGCTGGAGGAGAGAACTACGTTCCTCTATTCTACTGAGGATGACACGGCCCTGGCGGGGAGTGACTACGCGGCGGCGTCCGATGTGGCGGTTTCGATTCCAGCAGGCCGCTTGAGTGCGACTTTTTCGATCTCGATTAATGGAGATGCTGAAGCTGAGGAAAATGAACGATTTCGGGTAGTGCTGTCTTCACAGGGAGATGCCCCGGTCAACCTCAGTAGTGGTCAGGCCTGGGGCATTATAAGAAATGATGATTTTATAGTGCCGGTTCTGGAAGGCCCCTTGGTAGTGCGGGGGACCGTTGGAGAGGATGTGAACGTTGCGGTAGTAGTTCGGAATACCCCTACGGGGTTCACGTTGACTCAGGCTCCATCGGGAATGCAAATCGACGGGCAGGGGTTGATCAGCTGGCTGCCTTCGGTTGCCGGTGATTATGTGGCAAGAGTGAGGGTGGCAAATGAAGCAGGATCAGATGTCGGGGTCGTGCGTTTTCTGATTACTCCGAACACGCTCGCGCAGGCGGTGGACTCCCCTGGGGGTCTTCTGTTCCGTTCCGGGGGCTCCGCGCCTTTCTTAATCGAGGCCAGCGGGGACTCTCTTGCCGGTAACAACCGTGCGCAGAGTGGGGGCGTGGAGGACGGAGAGGAGTCGTGGCTGGAAGTGGCTGTCGATGGGCCGGATTACCTTGGCTTCTGGTGGAAGGTGTCGAGCGAGGAAGGGTATGATTTTCTCAGTCTTTCAGTTGATGGGGAGCTGAGAAGATCTCTTTCCGGTGAGACAGACTGGGAATACCGGGTGATTGCGATTCCACCCGGGAGTCACACCGTTCGTTGGTCCTACAGCAAGGATGCGAGTTCTCTCGGAGGTGCAGATCGGGGATGGATTGATTATCTGCAACTGGCCTCGCGGAGTATGCCCTTTCTGATGGATCCTCCGCATGTGCGACTACGATCCGGAAGACCCGTCAATTATCAGTATCCCCTATACTCTGGCTCTGGAAATGCCACGTTCTCTCCCATGCGTTTGGGTGGTGGACTGCTTCTTAACGAGCGGGGAGAACTAACAGGGACGCCGGTCTCGACCAGGGTCGTGAATTTTGATCTCGCCATCGTCCAGGGTGGACAGGAAATGACTATTCCTGCGACTCTCGAAGTCATGCCCGATTCTCCAGTGGGCGCAGCGGCTTACTCCGCTGATGGACCCGACTGGGGTCTGGCCTGGGAGACGAGTGGTTCAGGTGAATGGATCTCACAGGAGGATCAGACTGCGGATGGGCAATCTGCAGCGGCAGCTTCTGGAGTGGGCGACAGCGAGAGAGCGGCGCTGAGCACATGGGTCTTTGGGCCAGGAGAAGTATCGTTTTCATGGCGCGCCTCTTCGGAACAGGACTATGATTTCCTCATTTTCGAGGTTAACGAGCGGGAAGTGGCATCCCTATCGGGCAATAGCAGGTGGCAGGAGTATACTAGAGAGTTGCCTTATGGATGGCACAAACTTACCTGGGCCTACGAAAAAGATGAAACCGAGTCCCGAAGGAGAGATACGGGTTATCTAGATAATCTGAGCTTCTCCAAATATACGGGCTGGGTCCTACAGTCTGAACTCGGGCAGAGGACCGGAGTGACTCTTGATCCCGACGGAGACGGGCAGGGCTTACTCAGAGAGTATGCAACTGGCGGAACGGCTTGGGGCTTGGACCTGATGCCGGTGCCCTCACTCGAGGGAGGCTCATTACGGCTGCAAATTGACAAGCGTCCCGGGAGTGGACTGCACTTTGATGCTGAAGTGAGTGGGAACCTCAAGGACTGGAATCGGTCCGAGCGCAGAATTCTCAGAGATGACGAGGAAGCCTTTTACGTGCGAGACCGGGTTGGATTACGAGAGTCCAGCAGCCGTTTTCTGCGAATGACAGTGCATCCCCTCAAGTAGGTTCTGATCTCCAGAGAAGGATCGTCGTTGGAGTCGTGAAGGAGCTGGGCAGGTTTCGTGACTAGCGAAACGAGATTATGCGGGACTGCTGGCGGCCAAACCCTTCAATCTCGAGACATGAGCGGTGGAGGTGTGCGAGAGAGAAAGCGTTGTCTTGAGTATCCAGCATGCCGTGCAGGGTCAGGTAGTGCATGCCATCTTTGAATTGATACCCACCGGAGTGGCGGTGGCCATTCAGGTAGGCCTTGCAGCAGGGAAACTGGGATAGCAGCTTGTGAAGAGCCCCACAATTCCAAGTGCAGTGAGCCTCTTCGGGTAAGATAGGGTGGTGACCGAAGGCGAGAACGGATTCTCCTGCATCAGTTGCTTGTTTAAGTTGCTCCGTAAGCCACAGGAACTGCCGGTCACTCACTCTTCCATTCCACGACTGAGCGTAAGGCTTGCCAGCGGCAGCCAATGCGCGGAGCTCTTCCTGAGCGCTCAGGGTAGCAGCATCTTTGCCGGGATAGCGGTATGTACTGACTTCGGTGGTATCAAGGACCAGAAAACGGAACCCCGCGTGGTGAAAGGCGTAATAAGTGTTGGTGAGGCCTAATTCCGCGGGAACCTTGGACTTGAGGTGCTCTTCTACGTCAAAATCGTGATTTCCAAGGGCATGATAGAGTCGAGATTTGAGCTTGGTGATGACGGGCTTGAGTTCGGTAAAGCTCTTGAAGTCACGGTCGATGAAGTCTCCCAGATGCAGAGAGAACCTGAGGTCATGGCGATTGAGTTGGTTCACAGCTTGATCCAGTTTCGCCGCGCTTTGTCGGTAGAATCGTGTTCCGGCTGGATCAACATCCGCATACTGGCAGTCAGCAATGAGTCCGAATGAGAGGAGGGGCGCATCCTTATCGGCATCAGATGCAGGGGCTATTGAGGCAGCAGCCATGGTAGAACCCGTGGTTGTGATGAATTTGCGCCGTGTAGTCACGGGATACAGGTTGCGCTCGAATCTCCTATTCGTCCATATTGATTCGGACGCCTTCAGGGAAAAACTGTCTAAATGTGGAGAGTTTGGGGACGGGGTGAGGGAATAGCTTGATCAGGGGGTAGGCTTCCGGGGTATAGAGAAAGGAGCATGAAGAAAGTCAATGTCCCTCTCCTTGCCCTGACATTTGTGACTGGGCTCCTTGTCCCCCTGAAAGCGCAGCTGGAAATCAAGGATGTGGAGGGGAAGAGCCTCGATATCGTATCGGGAGGGAAGTCTCTTGTTCGCTACATGTATGAGTATGATACCTCAACGGAGAAGACCAAGCATGCGACGTATAAGCCGTATCTCCATGTCTTCGATGCCGACGGGAAAAGCCTCATCACAAAAGGCCCTGGGGGACAGTTCACTCATCATCGGGGAATCTTCATCGGATGGAGCAAAATTGGGTTTAACGGAAAAAAATATGACCGTTGGCACATGAAGGATGGCGCGATCGTTCACCAGAGTTTCAAGAACAAGGAAGCGAAGGAGAACACCGCGTCGATTACATCGGTGACCGAGTGGCAGGATGCTGCAAAGAAGCCTATTCTTGATGAGGAGCGGACGATGACGGTCTGGACTCCGGGAGAGGGCTGGGCACGAACGGTGATTTTCTTCAAGAGTAAGTTAACTGCATCCTATGGTGATATCGCCTTGAAGGGAGACCCTGAGCACGCGGGGATTCAGTATAGACCAGCAGATGAGGTAGATCGAAAGAAGACGGTTTATCTGTTCCCGAAAGAAGAGATCACCACTGCAAACGTCAAGAAGGAGAAAGATCTGGCCTGGATCGCGGAAACCTACTGGCTTGGGAACAAGGCGCATAGCGTGGTGCAGCTGAATCATCCTACCAATCCCAAGGGAACAGTGCACTCCGCCTACCGTGATTACGGACGCTTCGGATCCTTTTTTGAAAAGGAAATAAAGAAAGGGGAGTCCCTCACGGTCAATTACGCTTTTGCCATTGTCGAGGGCCAGCTTCCTGCTCGTTCAGAAATCCAGCGCGCTTCCGAGATGTATGCACAGATGGAAGTCGCTTCCGAATAGGCAGTTCAGAGCTGTTGTCCTGAGCGTATTGAAGCACTCATACCCGCTGAATGCGGGGTGCGTTGTCTGTCTTGTGACGCCTCAGGAGCCCGGGTCGTGTTCTTCAAGCCACCGGGAGAGAACTCTGGTCCAGGCTTGATACCCTTTTTCGCTGAGATGTAAGTTATCCTTGGCAAAAAAATCTCCATGCAGGAATCCCTCTGAATTCAGCATCGGGCTGACAATATCGATGTAGTAGGAGTTCTCCTCGGTCTCACAAATGGATTGGATGGTTCGGTTTGCCAAAGCCATTTCGGGCCAGAGGTGCCACCTCTTGATGCTGGGTTTTATAGCAATAAATCCAAGCTTGGTGCCCGGAATCTTCTGCCGAATGAGCTGAGCGTAGGTCTTATAATCCTCGACAACCTGCTGAGCGGACTTTCCTCGCTCAATGTCATTATCTCCTGCATAAAGAAAGATCACCCTGGGGCGATGGGGCAGGACAATCCGATCGAAGTAGAGGATGGCATCTGATAGTTCCGACCCGCCGAAGCCCCGGTTGATCATGGGTTTTCCTGGGAACGATTCTTTCAGGTTCCACTTGCGAATACTGGAGCTTCCAGTGAGAAGAATGGAATTTTTTGAGGGAGGGAATTCCTGATCTGCTTTTTCGAAGGACCTGATGGAGGGCTCCCAGTTTTTCACTCGTGCTCGCTTCCGGGCAATAGCCTGTCTGAGCTCTCGTTGAGGCTCCTCGTGCCCTCCACTGGCAAGGAGATCACACAGGGGTCTGGCCGCCGGTATTGTGAGTTCGGCATCTCCGGGCCACCGACCGCGGTGCCAGCGAAGAAACCTGCCATGGTGAAGTCCCATGGTGGCGACCAGCCTCTCCCCCTCATAGAAATCCAGCTGGTAGTCGCTAT
>NZAC01000055.1 GCA_002686085.1 Roseibacillus sp.
ATCTCCTCAGTATTCATACGAGCACCGCCAACCTGTGCCCCGTTGTCCCCGCACCCAATAAACAGCAGAGAGACAAGAAGGACTGGAGGCATCTTCATGATTCATCAAGAATAGCTCTCCAATACTGGCACACGATGACAAAGTAGACATCCGGTTGCAGGAGGCCCTGACCCTCGCCAGAAAAATTTGCAGAAGATCTCTTCTAAAGAAACTGGTGATTCAGACGTTTTAAGGCATAACGAGGAAACTACCCCGATGAGCCTGCACATCCAGTCACCCGAGACCGAAGCGGAACTACAACGCCAGCGAAGGATCGCGACTACCATGAGCATGGTCATCGCTCTGCTCTCAATCACTCTGGCGGGTATCATTCTGGCCTTCATCATCCTTCCCAGCCTCTCGCAGAAAAGCTCCACCCTGGTCACTTACCAGACCGCCATGCCCGAAGAGGAGCAGGTTGACCAGAAGCGGATTGATCCCCAGGTGAAACGGAAACCATCGGCTCCCAGTAGCGCGATGGCAAAAGTCGTTGCCAGCACCGCACCCTCTCCTATCTCGGTTCCAATCCCGGAAATTACGGAGAGTCCATCACTCAACTACGGGTCTGATGGCGACTTCGGGGCGGGCTGGGGTTCCGGTAACGGGAATGGGGCCGGAGGAACCAGCTTCTTCGGTCAATCCGTCCGCGCTGAGCGTATCTGCTACGTCATCGACTTCTCCAGCTCGATGGGGTCACAGGGCCGAGCCGACCTCATGCGCAGGGAACTCAGCAAGTCGATCAGCCAACTGTCTCACGGCACACGCTACGGAATCGTCTTTTTCTCCTGCATCGCGTGGGAGGCTGGGGACCAGGTCAACCTGAACCGCAAGGGCGGAAATGCGACAGTCAAAGCTCCCGGGGGCAAAAACTACCGGTGGAAGAAAGCCGGGGGAGGCTGGGGACCTGACGGGATCGGGCAACGCGCCCGCTGGCTGAATGCCTCGCCCCAGCAGCTGTCCGATTCCGGACGCATCGTGAAGAAAGCCCCTCTCTCGTCGGGGACTTCCTGGGACAAGGGAATTGAAATGGCCCTCGGGATGAGCCCGCTTCCACAAATTATCTGCTTTATGACCGATGGCGTGGCCAGCGGCTCTGACGCTTGGGCACGGGAACTTGGCGCCAAGGCCAAATCTCAGGGCGTGCAGATCAACTGCATCGCGCTGATGGAGCCCCGTGCCCACAAGGACCTCGACGAACTTGCCAAGCGCACCGGAGGACACTTCTCCGTTGTCGACAAGAACGGCAAGCACAAGTCCATTCGCTAGGTCGACCTTTCGCTCAACCTTCCAAGCCCACATCTTCCGGGCTCCTACTTGAGAGCCTTGAAGTAAGCAAGAAGGTCAGCCACGTCCTGCGCGCTCAGGCCCAGCTGATCTGCGGAGAGCATCAGGGAACGCTCCAGAGGTTCGATGGCCTCAAGCCGGTTGGAGGAGATCACCTGCACTATTCCTCCCTGGCTTTGGACGATAAGTGGATTCTTGGTGCTCAGGGTAAGGCCGTGGATCTCTTTCCCACCCTTCAGCCTGATACGATTACCCGGATAACCGAGGGCAATCTCGGCAGACGGATCGAGGACTGCCTGCACGAATCTCTCTTCTCCTTGATTGCTGATCCATCCCACCAGAGATGGGCCATAGTTCACACCCTGACCCTCGACACGATGACACATCACGCAACGCAGCGCAGCAGTCTTCCCTCGAGTTGCATCTCCCTTCAGCGCAAGAATAGCGCCCAATGAGGGGAGCTTGGACTTTCCCTCCGGGGCCGGAATGACAGCCTCAGTAATCTCCACTGTCGCTGGATCATAGATCCCCTTCTCTTTCAGGGAGTCGAAGACCCGCAGCTTCCGCCACCGGGTATTTCCCAGATGAATCAGCCAGCGGATGGCCTCGCCTCCCACTGGCCCTTGGACGGTCGCTACCTTTAGAAGCGCGGCGAAGGCCCGGGGGTCCTCGTAAAACGCAAGAGTCTCGATGGCAAAAAGGCGTTTTTCGAGAGACAGGGTCGTACTCCGGGCACGCATGAGCAATTCATCGATCGCCTCTCCAGGGCGGAGGCGCCATGTGATGCGGGCAAAAACCTCGGACCACTCCGTGGGATCCTGAATGGAGGCTCCCTGCTTGATATTACGCCACAGAAGGTCGGCGTCAGCCCCTTGAGCGCCGAGACCACAGGCCTCGAGATAGGTGCGGTCGCCTTCCTTACATTGTTGAAGGAGGTGCGAGAGGTAACGATGCTTTCGCCTCGCTGGAACGTCCCGCAAAGCAAGAGCAGCTTCCCGGCGGACCGCAGCGCTTGGCTCCTCCCGATAGATCTTGGAAACGAGAACCGAGACGTCCTCTCCTGCATTACGCAGAGCGCGAAAGGCAACCAGTCGTGTCTGGGAGTCCGGGCTATTTTCCATCAAGGAGCGCGCCATCTCCATTCCCCCGGGGCCGAGCAGAGCAAGAAGCCAGATCGCGCGGGCCCGAACATAGCTGTTGTCATGGTGGAGAAGTTCCCCCACTGCCGGAATGGCCCGGGACCCCGCAGCCTTGAGACTCTGCAAGCCAGCAAGACGAACGTTCTGGGCAGGGTTACAAAGAAGGCTGATCGCACCTTTTATGGTTCCCGGTTCGGCCCGGGCGATCCGAGGTTGAAACCCCTTGGGAGCAATACGGTAGATCGTTCCCGACCAGGACTCGTCATGATCCGCATGACCGCCTACTCCGGAATCAAACCAGTCTGCAACGTAAAGAGCTCCATCCGCGCCCACCATCACATCAGAAGGGCGGAACAGATTACTTCCCTTGCTTTTGACGAAGTCAAAACGGTCAAGGATATAGGCAGAATCCTTCAGTTCCGGGTGGTAGCCAAAGACGACCTTTCGCCCGGCATCACAGCTCAGGAGCATCCCGGAATATCGGGAAGGCAGGGCACCGTTTTCGTAAAAACAGATCCCGGTGGGCGAACCACCACCATAGACATCACCGGCAGGCAGGGTTCCCGGATCCGATTGGCGCCACTGGGCGTCCTGGATAGACTGCCCGGGGCGTTGATCGGCCCGCCAGCCACGCTTGCCGTCCGGGGAGAAGAATCCGAGGAAGCCTCCTTCCATGAGCCAGGTTGTCCGACAAGCCGGCGGATCATCATTGTCGTTTTGAAACACGTCCCCGAAAGAGGTCACGGTATGCTCGTAACTATTGCGGAACCCATGGCCGATGATGCGGACCTCACTCCCGTCGGGGTTCATCCGGGCCGCGAAGCCACCCACCCATACATTGCCATCGGAGCTCTTTCTCCCTCCGATGGCCTGGGAGTCGGCCACAGGATCTTCGCCTCCCTTGTAGGGCCCCCCGACAAAAAACTCGTCTCCATCTCGGGTCTTCAGGTGCGCCCCGCAGTTTCCCTGGTTGAAATACCACTTCCCGTCTGGACCTCCTACCACGGCGTGTAGGCTGTGATCATGATTCCGGCCATTGAATCCGCTGAGTACATTCTTCCGTTTGTCGACCTCAGGATCGAACCTGAGGTCCCCGTCAACATCGGTGTACACGATAAGATGGGGAGGTTGCGCCACTACGACCTGATTACCGAACACACTGATCCCCAGTGGAGCAACCAGCTCCGGATCCTGCACGAAGACATGTGAGCTGTCGGCTTTCCCATCCTTATCCTTATCCTCAAGAACGACAATCCTGTCTCCCTCCGGGCGCCGGTTCCTGTTCTTCCGATAGTTCACTCCCTCCGCTACCCAGATTCGTCCCTCGGCATCGGTATCCATGTTGGTAGGATTGTAGAGCATCGGGCTCGTCGCCCAGACAGTCACTTCGAGGTCATCTGGTGCTGCAATCTGGTCAGCCGGTAGGCTTTGGGGAGCTCGCGAATTGGGATTGAATTTATCGGGCGCCCTCGCGAAGCCGATGGGTTCGCGATCAAAAACAAGAAAACGCACAGAGGCAGGTGTCAATTCAGCACCCCGGATAGCTCCCCCGTCATCCAGCGCCACCTTGCTACGGAATGTGGTCGCGCCGGCGGGCACCTCAAACCAGATGAACGAATCCGCATGCGTCCCCAAACCTCTCGTATACTCTTTCCCAGCAACGGTCATCGGGCCTCCACGATACGTTTTTCCCTGCTTGACCGTCCCGACCGTGCTGAAAGCCGCCCGCCAGGACAGAGTGGTAAGGTCAATGCTGGAGCCATCTTGCATCACAAGCTCGGGCTCGATCCAGTTGGACCAATCATGGCTCCCGTTGCCTTCATTGGAGACTACGAGATAGAGATCCCTCCGCTGGAGCTCGACTTCGATGGGGATCAAGCGCTCCCTGTCACCACTTTTAAGGATCCGACTTTTGTAGAGAGGCTCAGGTCCGACACCCTGAGCGAGTATTGGTTGCGCCAGAGAGACGACGACCAGCAGAAAGAAGGATGGGAACTTCATAAAAGGCGGGAACTGATACACCGGGACAGCGCATGCCTTCCAGAAAGAAACGGCAGTCAAGTATGGAGCTGAAAGTGACCCCTGATGAGGTCCAACCGCGCCCTTCGCGCAGGGTTACTTCTTCTCCGGCTTTGGGTAATCCTGATTCTCTTCCAGTTCAGCTTCCGTGGGCTTATCGGAGGGAACGCCATCCTCAGGCACCTCGGCCTTTGCACACCAGGCAATAGCGTTGAGCACAAGCGTACGAAAATCATCGTGGCCCCAATTGCGGTGGAAGTGGCCCCCGGTAAATCCAAAGCCACGTCCCCCATTCGGCCGTTCGTAGGCCCATGCCACATGCTGAATCTCACCTCGCTCCATCGACGCACGAACATGAGGATTACCCGAGTGACGACCCTCTCGACGCTCCATGGTCTTTTTGGGTGGGTAGGCAGAGAGAATCGGGGTGACCCCTTTCATGCCCTCTGCGAAGCGCATGTGAAAATACCATTCGTCATAAATCTTGAACGGCTCTACCCCACGCGTGACTGGATGGTCAGGAAGATTCTTGAAATCAGCCGTCCAGTGCGGATTGACCGAGTAGTGGGTCTCGAAGTAGCCACCCAGCCAGTCGAGGAAGAGTTTGCGGCCCTTTTCATCGTCTCCCGGTTCCACCGCATAGTGCAGACAGGCCACGCCGGTTCCATCCTTCAGCTTCGCGTCGAGTCCGTCGAGATGCTGGTAGGCCATATGTTGACCACTACCACCATTGCAATAGAAGATCACCGCATCGGCATCCTTCAGGACTTCTGCATTTCCGGGCCAGTCCTTCTGGAAGTGCACGGAAGCCTCTATCACATCTCCCATATGCTCATTGAGTTGCTTCGCGAGAAGCATGCAGCCGGCTCGGTGCTCATGAGCGGCGTAGCCGTGGCTGCGCTTACCCGCGAGGAAGACTATCTTCTTCTTCGCTGAGGTATTCGATACAGCCGAATCCGATTTATCCCCAAATAAAGAAGGACCGGTGAGCGCAAAGAGAGAAATAGCAAGGAGGGCACTGAGAGCAGTTTTCATCGGTCACAAAAGTTTTGATGCCACCAAGTTCTTGCCGCTGGCTATCCCTGTCGTCAAGGAGGGATCCCGAAGGTTCCTTCCGATCACTATGGGGATAGTCTTCCCCAATCTGGCGCGCGATGAACAATGGGTGAAGGATTCAGCAACGGGAATAATGCTTATCGCTTTATCGCCTGAAATTATCACCAGGACTTGAAGCTAGCTCAAAGACAATCCCTCTCCTATCCCAGAAGCTCCTCGATCACCTCACCTCCGAACTGGCTCAATTGCTTGAAGCGCCCGGCATGGTAGTAGGTCAGACGATTGTCATCGAGACCGAGAAGGTGAAGAAGAGTAACGTGGACATCCCGGATATGATGCACACACTCAACCGCCTCTCCTCCCAGCTCATCGGTCGCGCCAACTGTGGCGCCGGCCCGGGTTCCCCCACCCGCAAACCACATTGCCATCGCCTTAGCATTGTGATCACGACCGTAGGACTTTCCACCCCGCATTCCGTTATCAGGAGTCCTGCCGAATTCTCCGCAGAAAAACACGAGGGTATCCTTCAGCATATCCCGCTGCTTGAGATCCTTGAGGAGAGCCGCGATCGGCTGGTCCACTGACCGGATCAGTGATCCATGGGCCCGTTCAATGTAGTCGTGGCTATCCCAGTTACCGGCATACGCCTGGACGAAGCGTACTCCACTTTCCACCAGACGGCGGGCAAGAAGACATTTGCGCCCAAACGCATCCGTGTGCGGGTTCCCGATTCCATACATTTCCCGAGTCCCTGCGGTCTCTCCCTCCAGATCAAGAATGCCGGGAACCTCGGCCTGCATCCGATAAGCGAGTTCGTAGGACGCCATCCGGGCTTCGAGTTCGCCGGTTTCCGCCCGAGTCTCCTGATGCTTCGCATTGAGCTTGGCGAGCAGGTCGAGGTTGGCTCGCTGCCGGTGCCTCGTCACTCCCTTCGGCGGACTCAAATCGAGAATAGGACTTCCCTGTGGCCTTAAAGGCGTTCCCTGAAAGTCAGCCGGCAAAAACCCGTTGGACCAGTTCGAGCCCCCACCCTGCGGGTAACTATTACGAGGCAGGACCACAAACCCGGGCAGATTCTGATTCGGCGACCCAAGGCCATAAGTCACCCATGAACCCAGCGCCGGGTCTCCTCCAAAACGGTTGCCTGTGTTGACATGATAGCAGGCAGTCGGGTGATTCACCGATTCCACTTGAGCTCCCCGGAAGAAGCACATGTCATCCACCATCTCCTGCAGGTGGTTCCATTCCGTAGTGATATCAGCTCCACTCTGACCCGCTTTTACAAATTCGAAGGGGCTTTGCACGAAATAGCGCTTCCCCGAGGACATCGCACTTTCCCGTTCACCCTGCCGGTTGAAAACCTGCAGATGTCGCTTCGCCAGCTCCGGCTTGGGGTCGAAGGTATCAATGTGAGATGGCCCTCCTTCCATCATGAGGAAGATACAGCGCTTCGCCCTCGCGGGCAGGTGGCCTTTCCGCGGTTTCAGGTCCACTTCCTCCGCCTGCAGGAGGGAAGTCAGGGCCAGCGACCCTACACTCGATCCAAGTCCATAGAGAAAATCACGACGAGGCAGGGAGAATTGATTCATTTTCAGTTCCAAGACAGGTTATTGGCTAGTCCAGGTATGCGAATTCATTAAGGTTGAAGATGACCAGACAGACCTGTGCCAGGCCCCGGGTCCGGGCATCGACGTCGCTTCGCTGCAGGTCCGGAACATATTCCTCGTAAGCGGGAAGATGCTCCCAGAACTCATAGGGACGGCCAGTCTTCTCGGCCATCACCGTGCGCTTGATCTTCTCGGGAAAAGCCAAAGGTTCGTAGACCCTTCCCTTTTCTTCCTCCACCGCAGCCTTCCAGTGAACAAGGCAGTCCGCAATCTCCCCGACCGAGGCAGTCCGTCCGAGGGCCAATTCGAAGGCGCGCCCCAGTGCCGCCCGGTCGCTCCCAGTTTCCTCAAGAAGGCGGGCCGCAAAAGCCAGCGCCCGCTCATATACTTCCTCTCCATTGAACAACGTCAGGGCCTGCGGAGCGACCATCGAGGTTTCCCGCAACTCGCACGACTGATCTGGTCCCGGCTGGTTGAAGGTCTCAAGAAAGGGATCACGCAGCCCTCGCATTTTCTCTGCATAAAGACTCCGACGATTGCGTTGCCGCGGCAGCGGATCGGGCTCATAGACCGAGGCGGTGCCTCCCATGATCTGGCGTGGTTGGAAAGCTACCTCACGGTTAATGTCTGGCCGTGAGGGGATTCCCCCAACCTGCCGGTTGAGCTCCCCACTGACAGCAAGCATCGCGTCGCGTAATTCTTCAGCAGTCAACCGGCGGGGAAGACCCACCGCATACAGCTCACGCTTGAGATCTTTCGAATTGAGCTGCGCAGAATCGGGATGACGACTGCTTCGCCGATAGGCTGCCGAGCTGACAAGCAATTCATTGAGCCTCTTTACCGACCAACCCTGTTCCATGAACCACTCTGCAAGGTAGTCAAGAAGCTCCGGATGAGTCGGGGGGGATCCACTCCCCCCGAAGTTGCTTGGGTTACCTGCGATCCCCCGGCCGAAATGCCAGCTCCACACCCGGTTGACCATCACTCGGGCGGCGAGGGGATTCTTTTTATCCACAATCCATTCGGCGAGCGCCAGACGCCGCTTGCCCCGGCCCTTCGGGAAATCCGGAGTGGCCATCTCTCCCAGGGTCACCGCTGCACTCAGCGGCCCGGGCGTTACCGAAGCTCCTCTCGAATAGACATCTCCCCCGGTGAGGATGCTGTCCTTTTCCATCAACCCCTTGCCCCAAGGATCGCCCGGCATCATGATCCGCGAGCTGACATTCCTTCGTTCGATCGTCTTCCCGTTGTGCACCGCCAGAGCGATTGGCTTCGTACGATCAAATTCCCACTGATGCCGGGAAATATTCTTCGCCATGCGGGCGAGGGAAGCCTCATCCCCGGGATCCAATCCATTGTCCCCTGTTTTTGCCTCACCTTTCTCCTCTTTCCGGTTGTTTCTTACCCTCTCCTCCAGCTCCTTTCGTTGGCCCTGGTAGTAAGCAACCTTCTCTCTCGCCCACTGATCGGCCTGCGCAAACCCGGTCCGGTTTTCGCCCCTAAGGAAGGGAGCCTCACGGTCCGCGAACTGAGTGGTCGAGAACACCGACAGCATCCGGTAGTAATCCCGTGTCGGAATCGGGTCGAATTTGTGGTCATGGCACCGGGCACACTGGAGGGCATGGGCGAGGAAAGTCTGCCCCACCGAATCGGTCACGTCATCTAACCATTGCTGCCGGGTGACCCGGAATACGCTCATTCCGGTCTGCTCCCATGGACCCATTCGGAGGAATCCCGTCGCCACCAGATTTTCTGCATTACTCTCATCGATTTCATCACCCGCAATCTGCTCCCGGACAAATTGGTCGTAGGGCTTGTCGGAATTAAAGGCCCTCACCACGTAATCCCGGTAACGCCACGCGTTGGGCCGGGTGTAGTCATTGGCAAATCCTGCCGAGTCCGCGTAGCGGGCCACATCCAGCCAATGGCGCCCGAACTGCTCTCCGTAATGGGGGCTGGCCATAAGTCCTCCGGCGTAGGTCCGCACCGCGGCCTCCGGATTCTTCCCAAACTCCTCCTCAAACTTCTGAACCTCGCTGGGCGTAGGAGGCAGCCCGGTCAGCCCGAAAGTCATCCGCCGAACCAGTTCTCCCGAACCCGCCGTCGGGGCCGGTTTCAGACCAGCCTCCTCCAGCCTGCGATCAACAAACCAATCCACGGGGTGTATTCCCTCCGGGACCTTCTCCACCTCGAGAGGGCGATAGGCCCAGAGTTTCTCCGGTTCATACCGACGATTCGTCCAGTCTTCGCCCAGACCGCCCGAGGTCTCAACGATTTCCCCCTTTGCAAAGCGATCCCTTAGCTCCCGGACGCGCCCGGAATCCAGCCATGGCGCTCCGGCATTGATCCAGTCCCGGATCTGGTCTTGCTGCTCACTGGTTAACCGATCCGCTTCCTTCGGCGGCATCTCGTAATCCTCATCCTCCCAAGTAGTGGCAATATGAAAAAGACTCTCCGCTGCATTTCCGGGAATCAAAACTATCCCACTGTCACCCCCCTTGAGGAGCAACTCCCGGCTCGTCATCTCGAGACCACCCTTCACCTTCCTTCCCTCTCCCTGGCTGTGACAGGCGATGCACTTCTCTGTAATAATCTCCCGCACATGGAGCGCGAACAAGACCTCTCCCCTGGCGGGATCATCAGCCGCGCATAGCTGAACACTCCCTAGCAGAAGAACTGCAAAAGCGCGCCATGGCACTCTGAGGATGGGATGGGGCATCGACTGGCCCAGCTTCTAATACAGACAGAATCTTTCAATCCCTGATTACACTACCGGACTAAATTCCGAGAGACATGTGTAAAGCCCCTGATTGTGGGCTCCCTTCTTAGTTCACACCATCTACCTTCTCCTACCTGCGTATTTCTACGCACCAACATCAGAAACGCCACAGTCCTGTTCTACCCGCCTAGAATCAAAGGATGTAATGCTCACACCTGCCCTCAGGGTGTTTTGGAATCCGAGACCCGCTTGGTTCTCCTTAGAATACAATTTCGACTGGATCGCCGTCCATCTCCCACTCTGGAAACGGGTCGACAAACTGGTTTTGCCACTTCTGTTCGTCGGTGGACAATTCGGCCTCGGTAAGCAGACAATGGTCGAGCATCGAGATAAGTCCTTTCCGATCCATGCCACGACCAATAAGCACAATCTCCTGACGGCAGTCACCGTTGCCATCCTCCCAGACCCTTTCAATATGACTACGGTCCTCGGGCCAGTGGTCGCGGGGGACGGCAGCCCAGAAATACCCCGCACATTGGTGCCTCGCGACAGCACCGGCTTGCGACCAGAATCCGGCAGTCTTCAGACGGGTTGCCAGCCAGAACACTCCTTTCGATCGAATGACACCGGGCCATTCGCGCTTCAGGCAGTCATAGAACCGCTGCGGATGAAAAGGGATCCGCCGCTCGTAAATAAAGTTACTGATCCCGTATTCCTCGGTCTCGGGTGTATGCTCGACAAGTGAATCGAGCCAACCCTGATGCTTTGAAGCACGCTCAGGATCATACCGTCCTGTGCCCAGCACGGCATCAAGAGGCACATCAGAATTCACGGAATCGTGGATTACGGCCTGAGGATTGAGCGCTCGGATCATCCCATGAACTTTGTGACGTTCTTTCGGCGAGATGAGGTCGACCTTGTTGACAAGCACCACATCAGAAAAATCGATTTGGTCAGAAAGCAGGTCCACGATCGTACGCTCATCTTCTTCCCCAACCGCCTGCCCCCGATCCGCGAGCCGCTCGGTTGTCGAGTAATCGCGGAGGAAGTTGGGCGCATCCACCACCGTCACCATCGTGTCAATCTCAGCAATATCCCCGAGCGACGCGCCATTCTCATCCTCAAAGGTGAAGGTTTCGGCGACTGGCATAGGTTCCGAAACACCTGTTGATTCTATGACGAGGTGATCAAAACGCCCTTCCCGAGCCAGCTTCCCAACCTCTTGAAGAAGATCCTCTCGCAGCGTGCAGCAGATACAGCCGTTGGACATCTCGACCATTTTTTCTTCGGTGTGGGAAAGCGCAGCATCGCCATTGCGAACGAGATCGGCGTCGACGTTCACCTCGGACATGTCGTTAACAATCACCGCCACCTTGCGGCCGTCGCGGTTGCGCAAGATGTGATTGAGGAGCGTTGTTTTACCTGCGCCGAGAAACCCGGAAAGGACGGTAACAGGGAGCTTACTTTTCATCTGTTCAGGGAGGCTAGTCAATCTGGCGAAGGGTTTGAGGCCAAGGGTCTGGGAAGGTTTCGCCGCGTTCCCACGCGGCAATCTCGTCATCTGTACACAGCGCCGAACGGAGAGCTTGAGCAAACGTGTTACAAGCATCCGGAAGACCAATAAGAGTAAGTTCGTTGTGGCGATCCCCGAAAACCGGGTGGGCAGATTCGAGGCGACTCTTGAGCAGTTCGATCTCTTCAGGAAGTAGTCTGCCGTCTACATTGCGCACGATTTCAGCACGCCAATACCCGGTGAGCTCAAGAGCTATCTGACTCCCGGATTGTTGCCAAAGAAGGACATGCGCCGGCCTCGAGGCGAGCCAGAGGTAGCCTTTAGTACGATACAGACCCGTGCTGAGCTTGTTGCTGACGGCCTCATAGAGGCGCTCCGGATGAAAAGGCCGCGGGTCGCGGATGACGGTAGCTTCAACCTCAGAGGCGGTGGCATTACTGTCGGCAAGACCAAGCTGGTCGGCCCGGCTCTTAAGGGCTGCAAGGTTTGGGGCAGGAGTCGCCTCAAACTGAGGCAAAAGCAGACCGGCTTGCGCGGAAAGTCCGACGGTGGCATCGGGCTGAAGGGCGCGTAGGATGCGCACCTGAGCGTCAGCAACGGACTGCGGAATGGTGTCGACCTTGGTAAGGATAATAATGCTCGCAAAGGCAATTTGTTCGGCGAGCACGTGTGCTGCCTGAAGAAGAGCGGGATCGCTCCCCACGGAGGCCTCACCAGTGAGGACCCGACCATCAGAAAAATCGCGGTGGAGGTTGAGGGCGTCGACAGTAACAATGAAATGCCTGAGGAAGAAACGAGAGTCTTGGGTGAGGGCCGAAATCAGTGGCCAAGGCCGGGCAGCTCCAGTGCTTTCGCAGAGCACCTGCGGCGGGGGGGGATCGAGCAGGGCAATCTGTCCAAGGATACGAGCAAGAGATGGCTTGAGCTGTTCCCGGGCATGAACCCCGTGGAGAGCGGCAACACGATCGCGCAGTTCACCGGGAGCCGTGTCAGCACCCTCGTCGGAGAGTAGCTCAGCATCAATCCCAAGCTCGCTAAGGTCATGCACTACAAGGGCGGCCTCTCGGAGGGCCTCTTCCCGCCTCCAGCGCCGGAGCAGCGTGGTTTTTCCCGAACCTAAAAATCCAGAGAGAACTGTGACTGGTATTCTTGAATCGCCAGTCATGATTCCTTCGGTGAACAAAAGATCGCTTCCATAAGATCGAGGCATTCCAGCCAGAACTTGGCGTTCATCGCATCATAGCGGATCGAATCGGGGCCTGTTTTGGTTGTAAATAGAATGTTACTTGGCTCTTCCACCAGCTCATCGAAAAGACGATTGAGGCAATACCCATGGATCTCATCGCGGGCGCCGCCTACCGGCGTGCCTGGACGGCCTTGGGCGTGGTCACGAAGCGCACCAAGGACAGAGCTCAGGTCGGACGCGCCGAGCTTAATATTCAGGGGAATGGCAGCCTGCCGATGATCTTCAACAATTGCAGCAAGTCGCTTGACGACCCGTTTTGCCTCTCCCTTCCTATCGGCGATATCTTGATCGGCTTCGGGAAGAGAAGGAACCTCCGTTCCCATCTCAAACAGGGGACGGACGGTGTCGGGCCGGGTATCACGTTTCATGGTCTGGACAGCGGATCGTCAGGAGCGAGCCTGTTCCGGCAGGGATTGGGGACGGCGTAATCTCGCGCCTTTTCTCAAAAAGAGCTGCGCGAGTGCGATAAGGTGGGGGAACTCTACGAGCAACCCGATGATCAGTGCGGCGTGGATCAAGGGCTGATCAGGAATAGCAATCATGGTTAGGCCGAGTATCAAAGGAGCATTTCTTGCAGCGGTGGTCATCGCTAATAGGACGTGCTGGGGGTGATTCAGGCGAAACCAACGGGCCAGCACTTCACCTAAAGCCCAAGACACGAGGAAAAACAGGGACACCGCTAACAAGATTTGCACGAGAGCCAGAGGGTTAGCGGTCAGGGTGCTCGTGTGCTGACCGAAGAGACAGAGCGCGACCAGTGCAATCACCCAATAAACGAGATTGCCACTGAGCGAGGATAACTTTTCAAAGTGATCCTTCCGCAGGAGTCGCGTCAGAACCAGACGCAACACCACGGCGCACAAAAGGGGAAAAAGAAACCACTGAGCCAGAGTTGCATTCAGCCCCCCGAGATCTGTGCCACTTTGAGATCCAGTGACCAGACCCAGATAGATGGGAAAGAGAAGGAGTTGACTGATCAAATTTACCGGCAGCAACACTGCACCCAGCGCCACATCACCCTTCGCCATTCGTGTGAATCCGAGGAACCAATCCGTACATGGAAAGAGAAAGTAGAGCAGCAGGCCCGCGAATAACGCCGACTCGCGAGGAAAAAAGAGAGAAGCAATTCCCCACCCTGCCAGTGGGATCAATACAAAGTTCGCTACCCACGCCAGACTGAGAAACGGCAGATGTCGAGTTACCTGGCGAAGCGGATCGAAGCGTACTTCAAAAAAAAGCAGCACCAATAACCCAAAAAGAAGAGCATCTATAAAGGTCCCTAGAAACTTTCCAGTCTCCGGCAGCAGGCTCCCCAAGACTAATCCGGCCGCTATGGCCATTGGCAAAAGCCATGGCGTGATCTTAGCGGATTGGATCATGATGCAAAGGACTCTGGCTCGGGAGCAGAATCCGTGGGGTCGATTGCGCATTCACAGTTCGTGCAGCAATCAAGGTCGGTATTCATAAAGCCCGCCTTGAGGTAGGGCATGAGCTTTTCGTCCACCTCTGACTTACCAAGACGTGTTGCTATCTCGAGCGCGATCACACCGAAACGAGCCCGGAACTTGTAGATGAAGCAGAACAGAGCATTCCGGTGAACCAGAGCTGGCCCGGAGTAGAAGAGCCCGGGAACAAGTGTGGATTCGTCAGCCTCTTCACTAAAGACCGGGAGCCCATTCTTATCATGATCGAAGAGATGCTCAATTGGACCGAGACCAGAGTGAAAACCGTTGGCAAGAATCGGTCGGGTCTTGGATACCGAAGGAATATCATCCTGGTCACGCAAGGTCCACCAACCTTCGCATTCCTCAATCTGGCGAACATCGGTATTATTGACGAGATCCAGATTCTTCGCCTTGTCCGATGTTCGAAGCAATTCACGCAGACGGTCGAGGGTACGTGGGCTGAGCGACCGCGACGGATCTGGATGGTCTGACGACCAAGGTTCACCACGTGAAAGGAGGCGCACCGACTTCCCCAAGGCTACCAAGTTCAGTGCCGCATCCACTCCGCTTTCGTAACCCCCGATGACCGTGAACTGGTCTCCCTCGAGCGCGCTCCAATCCTCCACTTTTGACGAGTGCAGCGCATGGTGCGCTCCTGGGAAGGCGTCTTCGCGGGGAGAAAAGAACTGCCCAGCAGCCCAGACCACATAATCAGCAACGATATTTCCCTTGTTGCTGTCAGCAATGAACTGGCCCTCCTCTTTTCTCAAGGCACTCACGCGGATCCCGGTGCGCACCGGTAGTTGATGATGGGCTGCAACGGCTTGCAGGTAGTCCGCGTAATGGCGACCCTCCGGGTGCTGGGTCCGCAGAAAATCCGCTGGAGAAGTCTCTGGATCGATCGCATTGAGATCCGTGAGGCCGAAGGAATTGGAGTGAAACGACGGCGTCAGCAAAGACATCTGACGTGGCCAATTCCGGAAAGCCGCGCCGACTTCTCGCGCATCGATCACCGTCATATCGATAACTCCCGCCCGTTTAAGAGCCGCGGCCACACCGAGACCCGCCGGTCCCGCCCCGATAATGAGCACCCCTGTATGGAGGATTTCCTCACTCATCACAACACAGGGTTCGTGCAGGTGCACTGATTCCAAGAGCACCACAGGCTTAACCGTGACGAGAGCTCAAGCAAAGGCCCGTAAAATAGTTCGCTCATTTTACAACTCTGCGAGTGTTTGCTCGAACCAACTAAGGACCTGATCCCGATGGGCAGCACCATACGCCTTGAGAAGAGCGCGGGTGGAGGGGTCCCCATCATCAGACAAGGCTTCAATACGGCTCTTGCAATACGCCTCATCAAGCGTGAGCTTGGCATTCTCTGTCATTTCAGCCCTCCAGTGGGCATAGCTTTCGTAGGTAAAATCCATTGGTCAGCGGGCTTCTTCGAAACGTCGTGCGCGAGGTAACTCTGCCGGACAATCACGAAGTCCGATGACCCAACGGGTTGCCGATTCCGGCCGGAGCCAAGCTCGAGAACGCGGAAGCTTCTTGAAAAGTCGATGACAGCTTTCCCGGTAAGTTCCGCTCGTTAAACGCTGAACCTCCTTTTCGTGCGCAAGCCACCAATCAAGAAATGGTCGCGTCAGCCTTTGCAGTAACTCATCGGTCCGGGCTGAGAAGCAATCCCTCGGATACTTTCCGGGCACTGGCGGCGTAGCACCACACCATCGGACGCACCGACGAAGTGGCCGGATGAAGAGCATCCCGCCTTCCTCACTCAGCCAACCGGCATGAGAACCGTGCAATTCAATTGCTCCGTTCCTCCAGGGCAGGCGATAGCAGGAGGTCCCCTTTAACCCGGTCGAAGGGCGTTTCTGAAACCCCGTACGAAGGAAAAGGTTACCCTCCGAGTGCTCAGCATCCTTGCCCCAAAAATACATCTGCTGGTGTAATCCTGCCGCGAGATCGCGATACAAAGCTGTGAGCGGAGGGCTCTTAGATGGCGGCATACCGGTCTTTATCGCCAACAAATCTCTAATGCAACTAATTTGCACTAGTTGGGAGCTCGCTGAAACTTGGACCACATGACCTGCAATCTCGACAAATCATCTGAACGTTGATTCCCAAAACGTAGAAGGCCCCGAAGTCGTTACACTTTGGGGCCTTAGGTCGTTACGGGGACAGAACTTGGACCCTGCTTAGAGCGAATAGCGTGCCTTGATCGCGGTGTAGGTTAGATTCGAGACCTCCCTGATGACGTTTCCGCGGCTGGCGATCCAGGACCCGTAGGACTTGTTACGCGTGCCACTGTCAATGATCCCGATCACTGCGTAAGGGTAGGACCGCCCATCATTTCCTTTCGCCACCAGAATCCCCATATCGCCACAGCACCGCGCCGTGCTTCCAGTCTTGTTGTAAACGCGGGTTCCTTGGGGAACACGCTTGGCATTCGTGTAGAGTCGGTCCCTGCCCGGCAAGCCCATCACTCGTAGAATTTCCTTTGAGTGAGGCAGAGTCCCAGACCACAGCGACTGAAGAAAACGTCCGTAGTCTCCTGCCGAGCAAAGGTTACGATACGTTCGACCTCCCGCCGGAACATACTCAACGAGATGAAGGTGCCTGCACAGCGATGGGTAATGCCGCTTGAGCAGGGCCGCGGTCGCGACTGGCCCCCCAGTCTGCCTCATCACCCAGTTGGTGGAAGCGTTGTTACTCTTCTGGATCATCAACTCCATGTGCCGCCTGCTCGTGGAGCCATAAATGAGCCTACCGGCCCGCACCTGATGAAAAAACGCCAGGGCGAGATAGGGCTTGATCATACTGGCAGCCTGAAGTTGCTGGTTTTCGTTGATGCTCACCAGTGTCTTACCGGAGGTGAAGTCGTAGACCAGCCAAGCCGTACGCTCATTGGTCTGAAGCGCTCCCTTGCTCCGCAGCGATTTGACATAACGCTCTACCTCGCCCTCCAATCTACTCTCCGCTGCCTGACCCAATTGGCCGAACGCCAGCCAGCCAAGAGCAAGAGTGAGAAGAAAAACAGGGCACTTCACCAGGATTGGATAATCTGTTCGCATGCTTCACCGGAATACTACAGAAACCCGTAATACTTTCACATCACAAATCTACGTCAAAGCAGAAAGTGGGGCAAAACATCGACATCTCAGGTGGGGAGTGCGGGTGCAGCGGAGGTTCTATCCCGAACCGTCTGCCCTGAATCCCCTACCCTGAACCGTTTGCAGGAGGCGTGGTAAGGGATGCGGGAAAAGTGTCCACAGTTGGTGTTCACACCTGCCCGTCCCTGAAACGGAGAAGGCCCCGAAGTCGTTACACTTCAGGGCCTTCGTTGGTTACGGGGACAGGATTTGAACCTGTGACCTTCAGGTTATGAGCCTGACGAGCTACCGGGCTGCTCCACCCCGCGATTTTTTGGCCTACCCTCCCGGGCAGGCTGGGAAGCTAGGTGCGCGGAGAGAACCCTGCAAGGGAAAATCTCCGATCTCGTTCATAGCCCGGCTCCGGGGAATCCAGTGCCCCCGGAGCTTGCACCCCGACGCTGGATCGCGAACCTTTAGAATCAAGTGCCCATGAAACTTTTCCTGCCTGCTCTACTCACCTCCCTCTTCCTACCACTCATACCCGTCTCCCGCGCGCAGGATGACCCCCGGTCAGCGATTGGTGCGGAAAACCCACACCTGCATGTACGGCGTGGGCTTATATCCCTCAAGAAGAGGCTTGAGGTGGACCGCGAGTGCCATGTCGCCTTCCTGGGAGGATCAATCACCCAGAATACCCGCGGGCACACCGCGATGGTTCCGGCGTGGTTGAGGAAAGCGTTTCCGGATGCGGAGGTCACCGTCACCAATGCCGGATTGGGGTCGACTTGTTCCACCAGCGGGGCCTTCCGGCTCAAGCCCCACATCTTCGGTAAGGAAAAGGTGGACCTTCTAGTGGTCGAGTTCGCGGTCAATGACGACCAGGACGCAGGGCACGCCCGGCGCGAATGCATCCGGGGGATGGAAGGCCTCATCCGACAAACTCAACGGGATTACCCGCAATGTGGAATCATAATGGTGCATTACGTGAATCCCGGAATGCTGGCCAAACTGACCGGGGGTGAGGTGCCAGTCTCCATCTCCGCTCATGAGGCCGTGGCCGCCCGCCACAAGGTGATTTCTGTTAACGTAGCCGCAGAGGTAGCAGCCGCCACGAAGGAGGGGCGCTACCGGTGGCAGGATTACGGAGGCACGCATCCCGGCAGTTTCGGATACCGGGTGGCCTCCAACATGATCATCGCCGCGCTGAAGGCAGGCCTGGCCAAGGAAGAGCACGGCTCGCCAGACCAGTCCGCCGCCTTGCTGGATCCCGGGAGCTATGACCAAGGTCACTTTATCTCACCTGAGAAAGCGGTATTTTCCGATGGCTGGAAACTGGGTAAGGTCGGCCGGGAACTCCTGCCTCTGGGAGCAATCCGCCCTCAGTATTCCTCCTATCAACTCCTCCGTGGGATCCGGCCCGGGGCCAGCTTGAAGCTAGAGTTCAGCGGGCGCACGGTCGGGGCCTTCCTTCTCGCCGGGCCGGATGCTGGAATCTTGGAGGCTCGGATTGATGGGGGATTACCCACCACCCACGATCTTTTCCATCGTTTCAGTGGCGGTCTGAATTATCCCCGCAGTGTAATTTTCCGCACCGATCTTAAGCCTGGTAAACACACACTGGAGCTTCAGCTGGCAAGAGAGAAAAGCCCTCGCAGCAAGGGAACTTCCGCCTCGATCCTGTTTTTCGAGGTTAACAGATAGGAGCGCAGCCATGGTCTGGGTGTCGCCTGATCATAGGGGGAGATTCCGGAAAGCTCTACCAAGACTGAACGGAGCGTGTTTTCGCGTTGCTGATCAGGTCCTGCCCGCGCTAATGCTAGGACATGCACACAAGCATCCGAAACGCTCTCTCTATTTTCGCCGCACTTGCGGCTCTCGCCTCCTCCGCCCCGGGCAAGCAACCCCCCGAAAAAGCGGTCGCCAATCTCGATATCGGAGCTGGTCTGGAGACTACACTCTTCGCCTCCGAGCCGATGATGCTCAGCCCCTCCAGCATCGACATCGACCACCTCGGTCGGGTGTGGGTCTGTGAGGTCGTGAACTACCGGGGACATCGCAACAAGCGCCCCGAGGGGGACCGTATTCTTGTTCTTGAGGACACCACTGGCGACGGCAAGGCTGACAAATCCACCGTCTTCTATCAGGGGCGCGAAATCGATTCCGTTCATGGAGTATGTGTTCTGGGCAACAAGGTCATCATCTCCGCGGGAGACAACGTCTGGATCATGACTGATGAAGATGGCGACCTGAAGGCCGACAAGAAGGAAGCTCTTTTCACCAAGATCGGCGGGGCCCAGCACGATCACGGGATCCATGCCTTTTCGTTCGGCCCCGACGGGAAGCTCTACTTCAATTTCGGAAACGCCTCACGCCAACTGGCAGATGCTGAGGGTAAGATCATCACCGACAAGGCCGGCAATGAAGTAAAAGCCAGCCGCCAACCCTACCAGCAGGGAATGGCCTTCCGCTGCGACCTTGATGGGTCCAACGTGGAAACACTGGGGTGGAATTTCCGCAACAACTGGGAGCTGTGCGTCGACTCCTTCGGGACCGTCTGGCAGAGCGACAATGACGATGACGGAAACAAGGCAGTGCGAATCAACTTCGTGATGGAGTTCGGCAACTATGGCTTTCGCGACGAATTCACCGGAAAGGGATGGCGCGACAAGCGCACTAATATCGAAAAGGAAATTCCCCTGCGCCACTGGCACCTGAATGACCCCGGTGTCATACCCAATCTCCTGCAAACCGGACAGGGCTCTCCTACCGGCATTATCGTTTACGAGGGCTCCCTTCTTCCCGAAGGTTTCCAGAATCAGGTTATTCACTGTGATGCCGGTCCCAATGTCACCCGGGCCTACCCGGTAAAAACCAATGGCGCAGGCTACTCAGCCGAGATGGTAAACATTCTCCAGGGAGCTCGCGACAAATGGTTTCGCCCCTCTGACGTCTGCGTTGCTCCTGACGGATCCCTGTTCGTTGCCGATTGGTATGATCCAGGCGTTGGAGGCCACGGCATGCGGGACCTTGATGGAGGACGAATCTTCCGGGTGGCAACGCCTGGCTCCAAATACAGCGTGCCCAAGTTTGACCTGAGTACTGCTGAAGGAGCTGCCAAAGCTCTGACAAATCCCAACGGCGAAGTACGCTACCTCGCATGGACCGCTTTACACAAGATGGGGGCCAAGGCCGTTCCCGCACTTGAGAAACTGTGGAAAGGAGAGAACCCCCGTCACCGTGCGCGCGCTCTCTGGGCGCTCGGCAAGATGGAAGGGAAAGGCCAGGGCGTAGTCAACGCTGCCCTTGCCGACGCGGATCCTGATATCCGTATCACCGGTATTCGGCTGGCGCGCCAGCTTGAACTCGACCTGATCGATACGGTTTCGAAAGTCGTCATGGACAAATCCGCGGCAGTCCGCCGGGAAGCCAGTATCGCTCTTCGCTTCGATGGCTCCGCCGAGGCCAATGCCCTTTGGGCCGATCTGGCTCTGCAACACGACGGCGCGGACCGCTGGTATCTCGAGGCCCTCGGGATCGGGTCCGACCTGCACGCTGACGCGCGGTTTGCGGCGTGGCTTGCCAAGGCAGGTAAGAAGTGGAACTCCGACGGCGGTCGCGACATCGTATGGCGGGTCCGCTCCAAGCAAGCGCCGGCGTTTCTTGCTCGAATCATCAAGGATAAATCTCTCAAGGACCATGCCTCCCCACGCTATATGCGGTCTTTCGATTTCCACCAAGGCGAGGAGAAGAACAAGGCTCTCGAGAGCCTCCTTGACCTTTAGAAATCCAGCAATCTCCTCATGCGAATCTCCCATCACTATCTTACGGCCCTGGTGATGGGAGCCACGGGGTTCGCCCTGCCCACCAACGGGCAGGAGGATCCATCCCGCGACGCCCTGATCGTCGAGACGATCCTGCGGATCGAAGGCTTTGACCTATCGGGCTCGACCAAGGCGCAGGGAGCCGTCAAACGCTACCTTAACGACAACTGGGGCGGGGAACGATATCTCGACCTTATCGAGCGTTTCGATCTCAAGGAGGAAGCTCCCGGACTGCTCCGCCTCGCCCTCAAAAAATCGGAATCTCCAGCAGGAGCCGAGGCCGCAACGCTGCTCGTCAGCCTCGGAAAGGGAGCTCTTCTCTCAGAAACGCTGGAGACTGGGGATGAGGTGGCCGCCGGACAGGCCGCAAAGGCCATCGCCCACTCCGGTGATACGACCCTGATTGCAGCTCTCCCTAAGGTCCTCGCCAACCCAGAGCGCTCGCTGCGGGTTCGCTCATCTGCACTTTCAGCCCTTTATGGAAAAGACATCGGGCGTCAAGCCCAGCTCCTGAAGATGGTGAAATCCAATGAACTGGCCGAGGACCTTCGTCAGACAGCCTCAGAAATTCTCATGCTTTCCCGGAATCCTGAGATCCGGGAAGAAGCCAAAACCATCTTCTCGGTGGCAGGGGGAGATTACCCATCCATCGCCGAGCTTCTCACGCGCAAGGGTGATCCCTCCAGAGGCAAGGAACTTTTCTCCTCCAAGACCTGCATGATCTGCCACGAAGCCGGCGGCACAGGTATTAACTTTGGACCAGGGCTTTCCCAGATCGGAGACAAACTGGATGCCAAAGCACTCTACGAGGCAATTCTCCAGCCCAGCGAGAAAATCAGCATGGGATTTGAGGGTTGGGAGGTAACGCTCAAGAACAAGACTAAGCTCGTTGGCATCATCGAGGAGACGGAGGAAAACCTCACTCTGACAATGATTGGCGGCGCGAAGCAAACCATCGAGAAGGATGAGATCACCAGCAAATCAAAAATGAAGCAGTCACTCATGTATCCAGGGCTGCATCAGCTGATGACTCCGGAGGAGCTGGCAGACCTCGTTGCCTATCTGAGCTCACTCCGGAAGAGTGGCTAGAGGCTACAGGGGGATTCTTCAATCATGATCCCCACGGCGACTTACCAGCACCAGTGTAAATCGCTGCCTCGAATCCTCTGGGTAACGGCAGCCCTTATGTTTATTCCTCCACTTCCACCTGCCCGTGCCTGCCTGATATGCCTTCCCGTTCCGACGGTCTCCCCAGTGGACTACCTGCTCGGAGCTCATCTCATCGTAGTTGCACGGGAAGACTCCGGAGCGCCCTACTGGCTGACAACTACCGAGATTCTCAGTGGAGATACCACTCGCCTCGGTCGGAGCTTCTTCCTTGAAGCCCCTTTACTGACCGATCCTTCCCTTGGTCGAAATCGGGAGGTGATCTGCGCCTACGGCCCTCACGAAGAAATATCGCACCCCGAATGGGCCCGAGTTGGCAACGCGGATGGCGACTTCAGACTTCTTGTCACAGAAATCCTTCAGAACCGGGTGCAGTGGCAACTCAACCCTGGTGAGCGTGCCACGTATTTTTCAAGCTACCTCGACCACCAAAATCAGCAGATTCGTGCTCTTGCCCACCTCGAAGTAGCTCGAGCTCCCTACGACCAGATCCGCGAATTCAAAGGCATTCTCCCGTTTACCCAGTTACGCTCCTCCCTCCAGGATTTTCGTCTGACTGATTGGCACCCCCTTTACATTCTCCTCCTCGCTCTGAGCGAGGAACCTGAAGATCTTGCGCTCATCTCGAGCAAGGTTCGGTCTGCAGCCAACACCGGACTCAGCCTGCACCTTGCGGCCTGGGTGACCGCATGGATTGAAGTTGAACCGGAGACCGCCCTTCAGTTTCTCAATCGGGAATACTTTTCAGGCTCTCCCAGAGATCACGCGGAGAGTCGGGCGATCTTCCGCGCGCTGTCGGTTCACGGAAATAGGGGTCATCAGCATTTGCGGGAACGCATCACAGAAGCCTACCGCCATATCCTGAGCCAGCATCCCCAGATGGCATCCGAGGTGGTAAGGGACCTGATGATGTGGGAACAGTGGGGGCTGGCAGATTCCCTCCGCTCTGTTACGGCGAACCCCAAATCAGGTTTAGACCAGGCTTCGCTTCTACAGGTTGCTGCCTATCTCCGGAAGGCTGAGGATGCTCTAGGAACCGGGCAGCATGACATCCACCCCAAAGTTCACTGGAACCTGCTTCTCTCCGTGCTACTTCTGCTCGTTGCATTCCCCGCTGGCCTGAGCCTTTACCGCTGGCAGGAAAAACGGGCGAAGATCCAATAACAGGGTGGCCTCGGCGGGCTACTTCGAGATACAATACACAAATTTTCCTGAACGCAGGTAGAGCGCATCCTTCGACAGGGCTGGAGTGCCGCTGAAGTCGGACCGGTCATCAAACCGGTTCTGGGCAATCTGCTTCATCCCCGGATTTGCCTCGAAAACAAAGGTTCCGTTGTAGCGACTCACCGCATAGAGCCTCTCCCCTACCCGGACCATGGAAGCGTAGAAACTAAAGCGCTTGGATCGCGCAATTCCTTCCACCGTCTTCTTGGAGAGGACTTTCCCGGTCGCAATCTCCATGCAGATTGCCTCCGCAGAATCATTGACCCAATAGAGGTTTTTTCCGTAAGCCAGAGGCGTGGGCACATAGGTGGTCACTTTGCTATCCCACCGGAGATTGCCGGTGACATCCCCACTTCCCCCACGCTTGAGGCCGATACTCATTTTACGCGGATAACCCCCAAAGGCGCAGATCATGTCATCGGCTATGACCACGGAAGGTGACACATTTCCGGGCACACGTGTTCTTGCCAGCCATTTCCGTTTTCCAGTTGCCGGATCGAGAGCGAACAGTTCGTGCGGAATCGAAAGAACCATCTCATCACTTCCATCCTCAGCAACTGCCAGCTGCGGAGTGGCAAAGGCAAGCTCCAGCTCCTTGGACTGGTAACGCCATTTCTCCTCACCGCTATCCTTGTCAAAAGCAATTAGCGAACGCGCCTCATCCGCTGCGTTAATAATCACAAGATTCCGGTAGAGTAACGGGCTCGCTGCTGAGCCCCAGCGCCGGTTACTCGACTGAGCTCCCACCGACTTGCTCCAGAGAGGCTTACCTTCGATCGTATACACGTGTAATCCGGACTTCCCCGCAAACACGAAGACTCTCTCTCCGTCGGTCGCAGGAGTACTGCTGGCATAACCATGCTCCATCAAGTAGCCCCGGTAAGGATCCTCGGGATTGGCAAGCTCTATAGACTTCTTCCAGAGAATCCGCCCGTCCCCTCGGTCGAGGCAGATCAATGTTCTTCCGAGGTCTCCGGCGGAACCTACCTTCTCAGGACTTGTTCCGTAACCCGTGTAGCAAGTCACGAACAGACGATTTCCGACGAAAACCGGGCTAGAGGACCCCGGACCGGGCATCGGAGTTTTCCACTTAAGATTTTTCTTTTCTCCCCACTCCAGAGGGATCGCAGCACCATCCGGAGATGTCGCCAGGCCTCCAGGCCCGCGAAATTGTGGCCAACTTTCGGCCGCCGCGAGAATCCCGGTAAGAACACTCATGCCGATGAGGGATGCAATCGTCTTCATGAAGGAGTTCTTAGCAGAAGCTCCCGGGAAGTCACCGCATTCCCCACGAGATAGACTGGTCCTCAGATTGAAGGCGGGATATAGATAGCGCTCCCCAAAAGTGCGGTCATGACCAATCCCTCCAAAACAGCCCGTTTCGCCCCTCTCGCGCTTCTCGCACTTTGCGCAGGATTCGTGGTTCAGGCCTTCATCCCTCTCTCCCTCGGGGAGGAGAAGAACCTCGAGGCCTCCCGGCGTATTGAGGTGCTCTTTCTGGGCAGCAAAAATCTATTCAATCATGATCCTCCGTCTCGCTTCCGTGTTCTGCGGGAAGCTCTGGGGCCCAAGGCGGTCAACATCACCTACGCGAATACCGTCGAGGCTCTCACCAAAGAGAACCTCGCTCAATACGACGTGCTCCTGATCTTTGCCAACCTGTATGAACTGGATGTCAAAACCCAGGGACAGGCTCTCCTTGATTTCGCCCGCAAGGGAGGAGGATGTGTGCTTCTTCATTGTGCCGCCGCATGCTTCAGGGACTCGGACTTCCCGGAGTATGTCGACCTTCTTGGAGCACAGTTCAAGTCCCATGGCAAAGGAGTGTTCCGGGCCCGCATCGTGAACCAGGACCATCCGGTTATGAAGGGGTGGAAAGGGTTCGAGTGCTGGGACGAAACCTATGAGCACAAGCGCCACGGGAAGGACCGGATCATCCTGCAAAAGCGAGATGATGAGCCCTGGAGCTGGGTCAAGACCTACGGCAAGGGCCGGGTGTTTTATACTGCCAGCGGCCATGACCACCGCTGCTGGAACCTGCCTGAGTATCACGACCTCATCCATCGAGCCATCCGTTGGACAGCCAAGGATGACAAGGTGAGCTGGCTCTCTCCGCACCAACTTCCCACTCTGCGGTATCGTCGTGCAGCTGCCCCCAAGGATCCCAAGAATCCTGTGGGACCCCTTAATCAGATCCAAAACCCCCTCACTCCTTCCGACTCTCTGAAGCTTGCACAGGTCCCCCGCGGATTTGAGATACGTCTTTTTGCGGCCGAACCACAGGTGGTCAACCCGATCGCAATCAATTGGGATCACCGGGGTCGGCTCTGGGTCGTAGAGGCGTTTGACTACCCCCATAAGGTGGGCTCCGAGACTCCCCGGGATCGCATCAAGATTCTTGAGGACCGCGATAACGATGGAGTCGCTGACAAGGTCACGGTTTTCGCCGAGGGCCTCAACATCTGCACCAGCGTCCTTCCCGTATCTGGAGGAGCTATTGCTACCGATGGCGCAGACATGGTTCTATTGAAAGACACAGATGGTGACGATCGGGTCGACCAACGAGAGGTGCTCTGGTCTGGAATCGGCCTCAGAGATACCCATGCTTGCGTCTCGAATCTCAGGCATGGATTCGATGGCTGGATCTATGCGACAGTGGGCTATAGCGGTCTCGATGTCACTGTGGGTGGAACGCGGCATCAATCCTCTCAGGCGGTCTTTCGCTTCCTTCCTGACGGCTCCGATTTTGAGATCGTCCAGAACACCAGCAACAACACCTGGGGCCTGGGCTTCACCGAAGAGGGCGATCTCATAGGATCCACCGCCAACGGGAACGCCAGCTGGTATCTCTCCATCCCCAATCGCCACTTTGAGCTGGTAGGCCGAAAGGGACAGAAAGTGGCCCAGGCCGACGAGCCTGAAGACCTTGCTCCCATTACCTCGGATTACTTCCAGAACAGTCCTAAGGGCAAACATTCCTCGGCAGCGGGGCACGCTGTCTACACAAGCCGGCGGTTCCCAAAGTCGTGGTGGAATCAAAGAGTCCTCGTCTGCGAGCCACCGATGCACCTCGTCTCAGCCCCCACAATTACCCGAAATGGCGATCGCTTCCAGACAACAGGGTTTGAACATAATCTCTACGCGTCGGCCGATGCTTGGTCTGCTCCGGTCTCTGCAGAAGTCGGTCCGGATGGTGCAGTCTGGATGGCAGACTGGTATAACCCTATTTGTAATCACAACCCCTATCGCGACCACTTCGAAAGAGGAGAAGGTAATGCCTTACGCTCCGACGATCGAGATCGGGACCATGGTCGCATCTACCGCATTTACCCGACTGGCACGCCAGACGACCCCTACCCAGACCTGACCAGTGAGCAAAGTGCACTGGAAGCACTGGAGCACCCTAATCTCTTCTGGCGTTTAATGGCCCAACGGGTCCTTGCCCAAAAGCTTGAATCCCGGACGCTTGTCGCCGCAGCAAAAGAGACCTCCTCTGCCCGTGCCCGTTTCCACCTCCTAGCCGCTTCCGCACACCGCGAAACTGACGCAACTCAGACCGCAGCGATCGCTCATCGCCTCGGGTTCGGAGATGCGGACGAGCCTGCATCTAAATATCCCATCGTTCCAGTCCGCTCGGAAACCCTCAAACTCAACCTCGAGCGCGCGTGCGACCCCGGAAGAAACCCCATGGATCGCAAGGCTGCCGCCCTTCGATTGGTTGAGGCTGATCCCGATCCTCAGCTCGGTAAGGACCTCCTCAAACTCGTCATTTCTGAACCCTCTCTCGCCCGGAGCAAGCACCTTGCTGACGCCATCCGCCTGGCCGTCATCCGTCACCCGGAAGGCTTCCTCCGGGCGCTCCTTGAGAAAAAACAGGATGGAAAGGTTGGGGCACTCCTCAGCAGGATCATCGCAAACACCCTCCAGAGAGTGCGACAAGACCCGGAAGTAATCTCTGACGGGCTGCGTCTCGTCGCCCTGCAATCCGAATCCACTCTCGCCAGGCAACTCACAGAGGCAACAACCGCCCCCGCCCCCACTACCCCAAGCCCCTCTCTTTCCTCCAGTGCCCAACGTGGCCAACAGGTATACCTTGCCTGCGTCGCCTGCCATCAGCCCGATGGCAAGGGTCTGCCCGGGGCGTTCCCTCCTCTCGTTGGATCCAAGAGACTTCTGGGACCGGCGGACCTTCCTACCCGGATTATCCTCAAAGGATTGCAGGGACCCCTGAAAGCCGGGGGCAAAAACTACAACGGGATGATGCCGGGACACGAAAATCTACTGACAGATCAGGAGGTCGCCGACGTCATGAACTACACGCGGACTGTGTGGGGGAATCAGGCTGAGGAGATCTCTAAAGAGACCGTGGCGGCCATCCGGTCTTCCATCGTGCAACGCACCTCACCTTGGACAGAGCCGGAGTTGAGTCCGAAAGGAAAGCCGCTGAAATGATCCCATCCGCAGAAATCCCCGCTCCCCTCGCCCTCTACATGGATGGGCTTCGTAGCCACGACCTGGCAAAGATCAAGGACAGCTTCGCCGGAGACATTCAATTCGTCACTCCCGCCCGGACTATGGAGTCCAGCGAGATCCTGTCCTTTCTGGCAGCTCTCTACCGGGGATTCCCCGACTGGAAGTATGTCAACGACCCTCCCATTCGTACTGGGCAGGGCGCAATCGGAGTCAGGTGGTACCAGGGTGGCACCCACTCCGAAACCCTCTCCTTCCCCGGCTTCCCAGCCTACCAGGCCACTGGTAAAACAGTGAAAATCCCACCACACTTTTTTTATTATCTCGTCGACGATCAAGGTCTTCATGAAATTCGACCAGACCCAATCCCCGGGGGTGCTCCCCGTGGTATTTTTGAGCAGATTGGCGTCGAGAACCCTCCTCTGTAACATCAGCACTCTGGACCGGACAAAGTTCAAAACGAGCTCTCCCCTCGCCACAATCACCCCATGCCATTTGCCATCATAACCCGGGATAAGCCCGGACACACCGACCTGAGAGATCAGCACCAGAGTGCCCACAAAGCCTACTTGGATGAGCACAAGGCGATCCTGCTCGCCGCTGGAGCGAAACTGGATGACGACGGAGCACACGCCAACGGTGGAATCCTGATCGTGGACGTAGAAACCAGGGAGGAAGCAGAAGACTTTGTCCGCAATGATCCTTTCTCGACGGCAGGACTCTTCGCCAATGTCGAAATTACCCGGTGGCGCAAGGCGTTCTTCCAATACGAAAGACTGGTGGATCTCTGATCACACACGAACCATTCGCGAGGATCGACAGACGTATTTTGTCTGCTACAGCAAGGTAATGCACAAACAATTGCTGGCTCTCTTATTGGCTTTCCTCGGGCCGTCGCTGCTCGCTGCTGCAAAGGAATTTCGACTCTACTATCTTGGCGGCCAGTCAAATATGGATGGTTATGGAAAAGTCTCCGAACTTCCGGAGAGCCTGAAGAGCGGAGAGGCTTACAAAGACGTCTACATTTTCCATGGGAATATGGGCCTCGACGGCAAGAAGCCAGATGGTCGCGGTGCCTGGTTGAAGCTCCAACCAGGACACGGAAGAAACTTCAAGTCTGACGGGTCAAAGCATGGCTACTCGGATCGCTTCGGACTGGAGCTCACTCTTGCCCGTACACTGAAGAAGCAATATCCCGGTGCCCACATCGCCTTCATCAAATACTCCCGTGGGGGAACCTCTATCGACTCGAAAGCAGCAGCTCAGAAGCGCTTTGGGGCTTGGGATCCGGAATGGGATGGCGGTGAAGGGGAAGGTAAGGGCATCAACCAGTATGATCACTTCCAAGCCACCTTGAAGCATGCCTTCGCCGACAAGGATCTTGATAATGATGGGGAGCCCGACACACTGGTTCCCTCCGGTATTCTCTGGATGCAGGGCGAGAGCGATGCGGACAATGAGGAAGTTGCCAGGCGCTACGAGTCCAACCTCTCTGAACTCATGAACCTTATCCGCAAGGATCTGGGCAACCCCAAAACGAAGATCCCCGTGGTCATCGGGCGTATCACAGACTGGAAAGTCTGGAAATTTGGCGCCATCATCCGGAAGGCTCAGGCCTCCTTTGTGGAAGCAGACCCAAGGGCAGCGCTCGTTACCTCGACAGACTCCTACGGGAACTCGGACCCCTGGCACTATGACACTGCCGGCTACCTCGATCTCGGCGAACAATTTGCAAAGGCCCTGATCTCGGCTGAAAAGGGCCATTCAAAATGAGCTCTCTCACTCAGCCACTACTCAAAAAAGAAGACTGGCTACAAAGGTCAGCCAAACACCGGTCCCGAGCCCTGGCATGGACACAACCCACCCGGGATCGCAGAGCACGCGGTGAAAAGCACCCGGTTCATGACTTCCTGCATACCTATTACCGACTCTCCCTGGGCCAGCTGGAGCGGTGGCACCCGGGAATTGGGGTGAACCTCGAAGATGGCTCGGAAGCTCGTCAGATGTTCCGTCAAACGCACTATCTCTTCAGGGAAGGAACCTGCTCGGTCGATCCCACCCAGTTGGCTCCCAAAGCACGCACACGCCTGAAATTCTCTCTCCAGATTCTTCTATCAACCACCAAAAGGCCTCCGAACTTCGCCTGTCACGGGCTCCATGAATGGGCCATGCTCTACGATGGCGCGGAAGTCCGTCATGGCGAAACAGTTCCCCTGCGCCTCCCGCGGAAAGAAATCGACGCCGTCGTTCACTCTCGTCCGCTCCACTGCAGCCACTTTGATGCCTTCCGTTTTTTTGCCCCCGGGGCCAAGGAGATGAACCGCCTTCAGCCAGATCTCCGGGCCCGTGAGGAAAATGAACAACCCGGATGTATTCATGCTAATATGGACCTCTACAAATGGGCTGCCAAGTCACTGCCATGGGTTTCAAGTGACCTTCTCTGGAACTGTTTCCGGCTCGCAACCAAGGCACGCGAAATTGATATGCGGGCAAGCCCCTACGACCTGACCAGTTTTGGTTATGATCCCATAAAAGTGGAGACCTCCGAGGGGCGTCGCCTCTATGAAAAGTTGCAACGTCAACTTGCCGACGAAGCTCAGCCTCTCCGCGAGAGCCTCATTCTCCAGCTCACGAAGACCCTGAATGCAGCCTGACGACAGAATGTTACTTCCAAAGCACCTCTCACAGGTTGGTCTCCTCCTAAGCGTGGTTATCGCCTCCATGCACTTTAGCTCATGCAGCACTCCCGGAACAACCATGCCCCCAGCCCGCAGGACTGCTCCCATGGATATCGCCCTCGATACAGCAGGCGAAAGGATGTTCTACCGAGGCACCGCCCTGATTCCTCGGGGCTTCAATTCGGACGAACCTTTTGACTTGGTGATCCAACTCTCCCCTTGGGGAAATCCTCCCTCGAACGAAGCAAGCCAGAAAGCTGCAGTGGTGCTGGCGGATAAATTCGCGGGAAAAGGCAGATACCAGCTGTGCGACGAGAGGACAGGAGAGATCACCTTCGCCGGCAAGCGCTTTCAACTCCGCGGCCTGATCAACGATGACGGGAAAGAGCTCGATGGAGAGTGGTTCTTGGACGGCGTCGAAGGCGGAGGCTTTCGTATCGTGCCCAAGGGCTACCTCTTCGCCGGGGATTGAGCACCCGCACTACCACAAAGGAACCCTAGCAGCTAGGGCGGCCTCCATGCGTTCTAGCTCAAAAGTGTCGTGTGGCTTGCTACCCACGAGACATTCCTTTACCCCTTCAGTCTGATATGATCCCGAATGTCCTAGCCGATCGTTACGCTTCCCGTGCCATGAAGGAGATCTGGTCCGCCGAAGGCCGCATCATCCTCGAGCGCGACTTCTGGATTGCGGTCATGCGCGCTCAAAGGGAGCTTGGCCTCCCCATCACGGAAGAAGCGATCGCGGCCTATGAAGCCGTTAAGACAGAGGTCAACTTGGAGTCGATTGAGGAGCGCGAGCGTATTTCCCGTCATGACGTCAAGGCCCGGCTCGAGGAATTCAACGATCTTGCCGGCCATCAGGAAATCCACAAGGGGATGACCTCCAGAGATCTCACCGAGAATGTGGAGCAGTTGCAGGTTTTTTCCTCCCTTCGCCTGATTCACGACAAGGCCATTGCCTCCCTTACCACGCTCGCGAAACGAGCTCATGAATGGAGGGACGTCATTCTGGCGGGCAGAACCCATAACGTTGCGGCCCAACCGACAACCTTCGGCAAGCGCCTCTCCATGTCAGGTGAGGAGCTTCTCGACGCACGGCAACGTCTCGAGCAGCTCGTGGAAAGCTATCCTGTCCGGGGATTAAAGGGGGCTGTGGGCACGCAGATGGATCAACTGTCTCTCTTCGATGGCGATGTTGGGAAGGTCAAGAAACTCGAGCAGAAAGTAGCTCTGCACCTTGGGTTACCAGGTGACTGGGTCTGCGTAGGTCAGGTCTACCCGAGGTCCATGGATATGAGAACCGTATCAATTCTCACAGACCTCACCGCTGCGCCCTCGTCCATGTGTACCACCCTGCGCCTGATGGCAGGGCATGAGCTGGCTTCAGAGGGATTTGCCAAGGGACAGACGGGCTCAAGTGCAATGCCTCATAAGATGAACGCAAGGTCGTGCGAAAGGGTCAATGGCTTTCACGTGATCTTGAAAGGCTATCTCGCAATGGGAGCAGGCCTGAGTGGCGCGCAGTGGAACGAGGGCGATGTATCCTGCTCGGTCGTGCGCAGAGTCATGCTCCCCGATGCGTTCTTCGCCGCAGACGGCCTGCTCGAAACCTTTCTGACCATCCTGAACCAGATGCAGGTCTTTCCCGGGACCATCAGCAGGGAAAACGAGCGTTATATGCCGTTCCTGCTAAGCACCTCTTTCCTGATGGCCGCGGTCAAGGCGGGAGCTGGTCGGGAGACCGCCCATGCCGCAATCAAGGAGCACGCACTGGCCGTGGCCAAAGATCTACGGGAGGCAACCATCACCGAAAATGATCTGCTGGACCGACTTTCTGCTGATGATCGGATCCCCGTCTCGCGCGATGAACTCCAGAGGGTATTCGAGTCCGGCAAGGGTAATACAGGGGCCGCTACTTGCCAGGTAGACGCCTTTGTTGATGCCGTTGCCGACCTCAAAGAGAGGTATCCAGCAGCTTCTGCGTATCAGCCCGGGGATATCCTTTAAACAAAGCACCTGCAGAACACCGGGCCCCGGGATCTCAGCGCATCTGAGCGCCTCAGAGAAGTCCTACTGCTCCTCTTCCTTTTTCTTCAACAATTCGCGATGCATTTTTTTGGCATCACGAAACACCTTACTTCCCTCCTGATAAATATCGTTGCCA
>NZAC01000056.1 GCA_002686085.1 Roseibacillus sp.
AATGTGAAGGGGCACCTCGCCTCGCCAGAAGGCCCACAAGGTAAACGGCATGGTGGCAAGAAAGGTGACATATTCCCGGATAGGCAGGCCGAACAGGTAACCGACTACCTTTGCCAGCGGAGTCATGGGAGTCAGGCGCTGATAGTCGATCACCCCTTCATCGGATTCGGCCGTCATCCCTGCTGCGGTCTGTCCGGATCCGAGGACAAAGAGAATGAATCCCTGAAAGAACAAAAGGGGAATAATGGGCATCCTATGGGCGTCACGGATGGACAGTTCAGTCTGGTAGATCCCAATCTGCCGAATGACAAAGAACAGAAACCCCGCGATCATCAGGGTGATGAGCAGGGAGATTCCCAGTGCACGAGGCCGCATCCGGGAACGCGCATAGCGCCGCACAATCGGATTCGCCCAGATCGCCCAGAATGGTGCCTGATGATGGAGTGCAGAATCAGTTTTCATCAGGGGACCCTTCCTGTCTGCGATTGTCCTCCGCGATCTTCACGAGAATGTCTTCAAAGGAGGCGCTTTTTTCTTCGAACGACTTGACCGCCACGCCCTGTTCCAGAATGCCGCTCAGCAGGGCCGCTTGTTCATGATCCCCCCCGGTAAAGCGCAGAATGACTCTTTGGTCATGCTGTTCAGATGTAGTGACTTCCAGCACGCCGTGCTGGCTGGCGAGCCAACTAGCGATGTTGTCGCGAGGTCCCAGCACGGTCACCGCAATCTGGCGCTCGGCTCGCCCCAGTTGGTTGCGCACTTCCGTGGCCGTCCCCGATGCCAGAATCTGTCCCTGATTCATGACGCAGAGTGACGAGCACATCTCGGCGAGCTCGCTTAAAATATGAGAGCTTACGAATACAGTCGCTCCCTCGTGGGCAATAGCCTGCAGACTCAGGCGCAATTCCCGGCGCGAGAGAGGATCCAGTCCACTGGCAGGTTCGTCCAGAATCATTACCTTCGGACTGGGCAGGAGGGTCTTGGCGAGGACCAGCCGCTGAGTTTGCCCACGCGAGAGCTCCCGGCACCATGAGTTACGTTGATCCGTCAGACCCACGATCTCGAGGCATTCCTCAGCACGTGATCGACACTCATTTCTGGTTCCCAACGCATATGTATGGGTGTAAAAATCCAAGAACTCTCTGACCTTGAGATCTGAGGGGACGGGGGCGAGGTCCGGCATGTAGCCCATGATCCGGCGGGCAGATTCCTTGTCCTCGAGAGCGTCAATGCCGGCCAAGCTCACCTCGCCATACGTTGGCTCCATGAGAGTGGCCAGAACGCGAAAGGTGCTTGTCTTGCCTGCCCCGTTTGGGCCCACGAGTCCATATACCTCGCCATAGGGAACGGTCAGGCTCAGATCATTCACTGCCACAAAGTCCCCGTAGTCGACTCGGAGGTCGCGGATCTCGATGGCGTTTCCATTTGTTTCAGGCTTACCAGTCATCATCTTCAAACTGCTGCCAGTTCTCGGGCAAACGGAGGCCAATTTCTCTCATCTCTTCCTCCGCGTTCTGCCGCCGGTTCTGCCTGTGATTTTCAAGAAGCTCCTGCTGTTCGGAGGTAAGTATCGACTCGATGACTGCGTTGCGACCCTTCCGATTCAGCGGACTCCGGTCGCCATTCATTCCCTCGATGTCCATCGAGGGAATGTAGTCCTCAGAGCTTCGTGCCATCGCAAAAAACAACTGGTCCTCTTGGGAGGCGTCCAGATTCACAATGCTGTCGAGGTTGTTCAGTCTTCCATTGGCCTCTCCCTGGACACTGTTAATTCTCTCTTGGAGCCGATTCGCGCGAAAGGCCGCCAGGGTCTCTCCAGTGAGTTGCTGTTCCATAAACTGATCGATTCCCTCGATATTCTGCTCCGCCTCCTTCCCCGCCAGCATGAGATCATACATTGTGCTGGATTCGTCCGCAACTACGTCGACAAAGCTCTGGGCGTTTTCGGTGGCCCGGGCATCAAGCCATTGACGCAACTGCTTTTGCTGAGATTCATTTAAATCATATTTACGGGTGTAATCCCCCGCGAGGCGGGCGAATTGCTCCCTCTCCTCCTTGCTTCTCATCAGGTTGATCACAGGGGAGAGATCATTGAGCCAGGGCTTGGTGAACGCGAAAATATCGTCGAGATCCGCTCCCCGGCCCTCACGAATGTCCTCCAGGATATTCCGGGCGCCTTCCGCCGATCGCTGGCGATCAGCCCGGATCCTGCTCCCTTGCAGACGCCGTACTTGTGCCTCAGCAACCCGCAACCGGTGTTCCGCCTTTTCAGCGCGTTCCTGTTCAGACCCCGGGTCAGGGGGGAGACTCTGACCAAAGAAAATTCCGCCAAGGACTCCAACAAGTAGGCCCATGGGTATTCCAATATACTGAGGCATGACTGAATGGTGAGCGATCCTGACCGTAACTCAAGGCCATCAATGGACCGCTCGTTTTCTTGCTCTTGCCCAAAAGTTGTCGGCGTCGGTCTTCAGATGTTTAAATCAAACCCTGGATAGGCGTTCCAGATCCGTCCGGGACGAAAATATCATCCTTCAGGGCCAGAGTAGGTGAGGATGATGTAGGCCACCAAGGCAAGCCAGAGCAATAAAAGTACGAGAGCGACAGATGCCAGCCACTGCCATAGTCTGAATGGAGAGGATCGAGTGGTTGCAAGGAATACGATACAGGAGAGAAGGCAAAGGACGACTGCGATCAGCTGGGTCAGGTGAAAGGGGGTCTGAGTCCACCCGTATCGTTCCGCGAGGAGAATGGCGGGAATGCATCCCAGAATATAAGCTGCAGTGACGACGAGCACTCGCCTGGAGACTCTGGCAACCGCTGATATCGCTGAGAGGGGCATGGTCAGTCAGAAGAGCAATGGCTATCAGCGTATAGGTCTGCCGATCCTACTTTAGTCCCAGCACAATGGTCTCGGAATAGCGGAGTTCTCCGGTCAGGGCATCGTGGAATTGAAAGATGACCTGGGGATGAGGAAAGGCGAACCAGCGTTCGCCGTCGCGTTCGACGGGGTTGTTAAAGACGTTGTTGACCTGTACTACGCAATAATGAGGGAAGGTGCGATTCGCACGGGGAATGTCCTCCATGGCATAACTCGACCAGCGGATATCGCAGGCCCGGGGCCCATACTTGAACCTGCCGTTGGCCGGGCGGCCGCCCTCGTCCTTCATCGGAGCATGGTTTATGGAGTTGTGTGGCCCGCTGGCAAATTCGTAGACGTTGTCGGTGATCTTGATGGCAAAGCTGTTATGGAGATCGCCGGTGAGGACAAAAACCGCCTTGTCGAGCCCGTCCCAGAACTCGATGAGTTCCTCCCGCTCCTTGAGGAATACGGTCCAGGCGTCGTCCTTCTTGATCTCGGCCTGTTTGTCCGTTCCGCCCCCGCTCCCGACGTGTGGCACCATGAAGTTGACTGAGGAAACGACGAAGATGAAGTCTGACTTGCTTTCGCGGATGCCATTCATGAGCCATTTCAGTTGCTGCTTTCCGAGCATGGTAGCCTCGGGGTTCTCCGGTTTATCGACATTGTGGAGGCTGCGGTGACTGCGGGTATCGAGGAGAAAGAAGTCGCAGTTCGAGACCGTGAATTTCCCGTAGCAACGTCTGCCGATGGAGTATGAGGCCTGCCCGCTCGCCTTGGCTGCGGGAGAGACCTTCAGCTTGTTTGGGCCCAGGACTTTCACGATGTCATAGACTGCGGAGTTGGGATTTCCTGGCTCGGCGTCAAGGCTGGCGTCGGGGACTCCAGCGGTCGGTGTTCCCCAGTGCACATGCAGGTTGGCCATATTACTGAGGTTCATTCGGGTGAAGTCAGCTTCCTTGTCTGTCAGGATGTCGCTGCCTTTCTTGAAGTCCGCCGAACCGAACCAGGCCGGGGTATCATGTTTCACCGGATTGGCCCACGCGAGGTAGTCGAACCAGGCTCGGGTGGCGATGTCCCGGAAGACAGCGCGCCGGTTCACGTAACCCGTTTCCGCCGTTCCGTAGATGTCGTTGATGAGTTCATGGTCATCGGCAGTGTAATAAGTAGGCATGTGACGATGCCATTCTGCGAGATTGCGGCCTCGGTGGAGGAGATCCTTATAATTCTGCCAGACTCCAACGATGGTGGGAGCCTTCTCTACGAGTCGGGGAGTCTTGTCCGCACTCAAGCCGACTTGGTGGAGCCATTCGCTGGGGGGGTAATCGCGACGCGTTTCGTAGAGCCAGTCTCCATTGAGAATGGCAAAGTGGATCTGGTCGCGGACCTTGGCATTCAGGGTGTCAAAGATGGGGAGAGTCGGTCCCACGCTGTCGCCGCCGCCTTTTGGGTTGTTGCCACAGGCGAACTCGAAGCGGAAGTTGAACAGTCCCTCCGGGTTGCCTGCAGGGTTCCGGTAATCCTCTGCCCGCGGCATGGTGCGGAACGATCCTTGCAGCTGATGATCTGCGATCCGGTAGTGATACCGGGTATTGGGTGAGAGGTTGTCGATAGTGAGGAGGCCAGTGTAGTCATGTTCCGGTCCCCGGGTGGTAAAGGAGGTGGAGAGGTTGAGCTTTCCGGCCTCCTTTCCGTAAAAGACGGTGACTTCGCCTTGTCGCTCGGTGCGAACCCAGAGGCTCATGGAGTCTGCCCCGGGTCTTCCTAGGAGAGGTCCTTCAGTGACGCGGATGGCGGTGGGAGCCGCATCCTGGGCGAGAGACTGCCCGCCGAGGTAGAGGCAGAGAATAAGAGAGGTCGTCAGAAGGAATTTCATAAGGAAGCGATGAAAGAAGAGGGTGAGCCTTGTTTCTGGTAAAGGACAAGCTCTCACTCCCGGAAGGCGACTGTGAGTAAACCTCGGAGGAAATCACCCAAATTCTGGTAGGCAGGGACGCATTCAGGATTGGATCAAGTGTCAGCGTGGCCTAGTTTTTACAGTATGACCGGCAGCACACCACAAGATGACCTCCGATGCCCCCGGGCTCATATCTGTTGTGCCTCGCTCCTTGTTGCATGGCTTTGCGCGATGCTGCCTGCAGCTGCAGAGACGGCTCACCGTTCATCCTATTACAAGAATGGGGAGATCCACGTGAATGTTCTGGGGTCTGAGGAAGGAGAGCCGCTGACCAGTGGTCATTGGGATTTCAAGCCCTCATGGTCCAAGACTGGTGACCTTCTGGTCTTCTTTCGTCGTCTGAAGAACGACCCCGACGTGGTCAAGTGGAAGACCGCAATCTGTATCATCAAGGTAGATGGGACAGGGTTTCACCGGCTTACCGATGGCACCCATACCGATTTCAATCAGACTTGGACCCGGGATGGAACTAACACTCCGATCTGGAATCGTCGCAACCCGCGCACCGGCGCATTCCGGGTGATGGCCAGCCGAGTGGGAGCCAAGCCGGGAGAGGAATACGCCCTTACTGGAAAGGACTATCACTCGTGGGCCTACACGACCCTCAAGGACGGGCGCATTTTCGTGGGGAGTAACCCTCCGGGGCAGCGGAGAGGCTACTTCCTCATGAAGCCGAACCTGAAGGGGGATCCTCTTTTTGAGCGGGTCTCCTGCGCACTCGCTGAAGCTGGCACCCTTGACCGGGTGAGTGTTTCGCCGAGCGAAAAGAAGATCTGTTTTGAATATACCCGTGGCTTCAAGCGCAAGGTGCCCGGGCGGACGCTTTATCTTGCCGACTTTGATGCTGGCAAGCGGCTCATCAGTAATGCGAAACCCTTTGCGAACGAGAAGGGCAATCCGGTCTGGTTTGCCTATCCGCGATGGACGCAGGATGGAACCGCGATCATGTACCACGCGGGTCGTAAACTTCTGCTTTATAGCCTCGCCGACGGGTCGACTCGTAAGGTGTCTACCGACGACAAGGCTGACTATCGCTACCCCCATGGAGAAGCCTCGCCGAAGTAGATGCCGTCAGCTGGATTTTAATTGTAGAACGATTCTTGAGAATGAGAGTTCTGGTGCAGGGAGTTCTTCCCGCTCTCCTGATCTTTTGCGTTGGTTGTAGCCAAGAGGAAGCTGGGGTCGTGAGCGCTGCCTCGGAGGCGTATCGTGGGGCGGGAACGTTTACGGACTGGGGTCCCAAGGTAGCTGCAAACCGTTACGTTCTAGAGCTGGGTAAGGTAGACTTCTCTGCTCAAGAGGAGCAGGTATTCAGGATGGCCGGTTTGCCAGAAGTGCGCTTTTGGATTGGATTCTCCCTGCAGGGTGTTCCTCCACTGAGTGCCGATAGCACGGACAGGAGTAATTATAATCGAGCAAAGATCCACGTCCTGATGGAGGATTCGGAGGGTAGAGAGGTCCTGAATGGTAAAGCTCCGTTGTCGAAGTGGACGTGGTCAGGGTCGATGGGAGGAACAAGCAGGTTTGTTTATCTGCGCGGTGATCCTGGTCAGGGTGGGTGCTCCGAATTTACACCAGTCGAGGGAGAAGAGTATCTCCTGACGATCAAAGTCGAACCCCTGCAGGGCTCGGTAAAGTTTGCGCCGGCAAGTCTCGAGGTAAGGGGCGGGGGACGGAAGGTCCCGTAATCTTGTCTTCGTTGGAGGTAGGTTCGAGAGACGATCTGATGGCAGATCAATGGAGCGAAAAAGGAGCCAGATGTATTCAGGGTTGGCTCGTGAACAAGATTGCTTTAGCTTCCCGGCCCCTCTCAGCCAATAGCGCGGTCTTAAGCGGACTATAGAATTATGGAACCTGTTGACGTCGAAAATCTTGTGCACTCCAGCTCGACTCCCGGAGAGTTCTGGAGCCGACTGGCTCAGATGTTGGCCGGATCGTGGGGGTTTTCGTCGCTGTTTGTTATACAGAGAACGCAGAAAGAGATTCGTCTTCTAGGCAAAAGTGATTCGGCCCGAATCGAGAATGTTCCCCAAGAGGTTCAACGCGCGGTGGCTCAAGGCCCAGTTGATAAGAGCTCCCGAACGAGCCTTGGCGATGGGGTCTGGGTTACAATGCCAATCCGAATACCGGGAACTGAAGGGGGTTACCTCCTTGGGTTGACCGACCAGGAATCAGAGGGTGATGAGAGCCGAATGGGTTTGACTGCCGAGATGGCGGTATCGGCTTTTCAGGCAACTGCGCACGCGAAGAAGCAAGCTGCATCACACGCGCGTCTGACAGAGGTGCTTGATGTAGGGATGCTCGTTAGTGAGGCTCCTCACTTTGATGAGGCCGCTATTCGCCTTTGTAATGAGGTGTCTCACCAGACAGGTGCGATGAGGGTCTCTCTGGGGTGGAAGCGTAATGAGCGGATCAAGTTGGTTGCAACGAATCACGGAGGGCGCATCCGAAATGATACGGAGTTGGCTGGTTCTCTCTCCCGGGCGATGGAGGAGGCATTGCTCAACAATACCGAGGTCGGTTGCCCGCCCCTGAGCGAGGATGTGATCTCGCAGCAACACAAAACTCACTCGGAGAGCCAGGGAAACAGTCACCTGCTTTCCATGCCCCTGCGTAACGGGTCTGAAGTTGTTGGAGTGCTGACGATCGAGCACCCCAATGAGGATGGGGTGGTCGCGCAGGATCAAATCGACGCTCTACGCGTCATCTTGGATCTTATTGCCCCTCACTTGGATGAACTGCACCGGCGATCTGGTTGGATAGGGGCCCGGTGGTGGCGTAGTTGCCGGCGGGCGGTGAGAGGCCTTCTGGGATATCGGCACACAGGTTGGAAATTGGCGGGAGCTTTGCTTCTGATTGTGCTGGTTGTCGCGTGCCTTGTTCAGGTCACCCACAAGGTAAAGGCTCCGTTCATTCTTAAGGCACAGTCCTCGGCAGTGCTCACGGCGCCGTTCGGTGGATATATCGAAAGAGTGCACAAGAAAGTAGGGGAAAAGGTGAAGGAGGGAGATCTTCTCGTGGAGCTCGATCAGCGGGAGCTGCTTTTGCAGCGGGCAGAATTGATTTCTCAGAACGACCGGGAGCGAAGCGACGCACGTCGTTACGAGGCCGAGGGGAAGCTTGCAGATATGAGGCTTGCACAGCTCGCGGCTGAGCAGGCCGAGTCTAAACTGCGTATCGTCGACCATCGATTATCGCGGACAGAAATACGGGCTCCATTTGATGCCGTGATTGTCGAGGGGGACCTTGAAGAGCGCCTTGCCTCACCAACGCAGGCTGGTGAGGTTCTTCTAAGGGTGGTCGAAATTTCAGACACCTATGCAGATCTCCAAGTTGATGAGAGAGACATTCATTTCCTCGATGCAGGCATGGGAGGAAAGCTCGCGTTTACGAGCCGGCCCGATGAACGGTTTGAAGTGAGTGTCCAAAAGTTTGAGCCGGTAGCGCAGGTTGAGGAAAGTGGGACAACCTTCCGTGTTCGAGTAATTGTGGACGGTGAATCGCAAGAGTGGTGGAGGCCAGGAATGACAGGGACCTGCAAGATTAATGCGGAACGCCGTTCTCTCGCGTGGGTCTGGCTTCATCGGACTTGGCAATATCTGAGGTTGAAGTTGTGGTTCTGAGGGCGGCACTCTCGATCATGTTATCGCAAGGGATTGATTTATGAGTCGGGGTCCAGGTGTTTTCGATGAGTCATGGCATCGGGTGCGGTCCTGCCAAGTCCGCCTCTTGCCTGGTATTCAATTGGTCAGGCAGCGCTATCGCGGTCAGGACTGGTATGTGGTGCGGGACCGGATGGGGCATCGGTTTTTCCGAATCAGACCGGCGGCCTATGATTTTCTATCGTTCCTTCAGACAGAGGTCGACGTAGAGGCGGCATGGGAACGTTCGCTTCGGGTCAATCCCGAGTCGTCTCCCGGTCAAGGAGAGGCTGTCCAGCTGCTGTCGCAACTCTATCAAGCGGGCCTCCTTCGTAGTGACAAGGCGTCCAATGTGCAATCTCTTGCGGAGGTGCATCAGGAGGAGCGCTCGAAAGAGCGAAAGCAGCAATGGTCCAGTCTCCTCTTTCTTCGGATCCCACTCTGGAATCCGGACCCGTTTCTCCGTCGGACGGTCTGGCTGTTTCGCGGGTGCTTCACCCGGCTGGGCATGCTGCTGTGGGTAATAACCTTGGGCTGGGGAATACTGACTCTTGGGAAGAACTGGGGGCAGTTTCAGGATGTGGCTCGAAGTATTCTGGGCTGGGCAAATCTTCCGTGGCTCTACCTCAGTCTTATTTTGACCAAGGCGCTTCATGAGTTTGGGCACGCCTATGCCTGTCGCCGCTACGGTGGTGAGGTCCCAAGGATGGGAATCATGCTTTTGATTTTTAATCCCCTTCCTTACATGGATGCGTCGTCGAGCTATGCTTTCCAAGAGAAGCATAGAAGAGTGATTGTCGGGGTTGCGGGGATGATGACAGAATTATTTATTGCCGCTCTGGCGATCGTATTCTGGGCCAATAGCGGAGATGGAATTGCGAACCGGGTAGCTTACAATGTGGCGATCACGGCCTCCGTCTCTACGCTCCTCTTTAACCTGAACCCCTTGCTGAGATTCGACGGGTATCATATCCTGTGCGATATTCTGGAAACTCCGAACCTTCAGAGCCGCTCCCAGCGCACAGTCGTGCACTGGCTTGAGAAATATCTCTTCAGGGTCCCCCCGAGTCCGATGCCGGCAGAGACCCGTGGAGAGGCAGGATTGTTTGGGGCGTATTTTATATGTAGCTGGATCTACCGCATTTTCCTCATGGCGGGCATTCTGCTGTTTGTATCCAAGCAGTTCCTCATTCTCGGGGTATTGCTATCCTTGGTTTTTGCCGTGATGTGGGGCCTTGTCCCACTTTACAAATGGGGAAAGTATCTCTTCACCAGTCCAAAGCTTATGAATCGTCGCCTGCGCTCTATCCTCGTCGCCTCAGCTCTCCTTGGAGGAGTTGGGAGCCTTCTCTTTCTTGTGCCAATTCCATATCACTTCCGTTCAGGGGGGGTGGTGCGGTGCGAAGTGTTTGAGAATGTCTATGCGACCTCTGGTGGAACGGTAGCGCAGATTCTGGTGTCCTCTGGTACGATGGTTGAGCCAGGTATGCCACTCGTTCGACTTGAAAATCTTGAATTGCTTGAGGAGCAAAGATTACTGCTGATAGAGCAGGAGCGTACAGAGCTGCGGATTCAGCGTGAAAGGGCCGAGCAAGCAACGGGGGTTGAGGCTGTGGAGGCCTACCTTATTGCGCTGGGTAAAAGGTTAGATGACATGGAGTGGCAGCTAGAGAGCTTGGTGGTCAAGGCCAAGTCGGCGGGCAGGTGGATCGCCCCTGACCTTGAGGAGAAAAGGGGGGTAAGAGTGCCTCGGGGGTTTTCGCTGGGGCACGTTCAGGGCGAAGATTCTTATAAGTTTTCGGCCGTCATCAGCCAGCGTGATGTAGATCGGGTGTTTGCCGGGGATTCTCCCCGGGGGAATGTGCGGCTTCACGGTCAGGCTGGAAGCGAAATTACCCTCAGTCAGGTTGATGCTATCCCAGCTGAGCAGAGTGCGTTGCCTTCGGCGGCTCTTGGTGTGCTGGGAGGAGGGAGCGTTGGTGTTGACTCAACCGAAGCCAGCGGCGAGCGTTCGACGGAGCCTTTTTTCGAGCTCCGTGGCAGCCTCAATTTGCCCGAAGTGGTGAAGGCCGAGCACGGGCAACGTGGAACGGCTAGGTTTGATCTTCCGCCGAAGCCACTGGGGATGCAATGGCTCCATCGGCTCCGCCAATTATTGCAAAAAGAGTATCAATTGTGATGCGCACAGCGCCCAGCGAGTATCAGAAGTCCTTTTACCAGCGCCTTGGAGAGAAGGAGCTGAAAGGGCTCGATGTTCTTGCCAAGAAGATGGCAGGGATCTGGAAACGACGTGCTGGTGTCAGAAGATCATGGAACCGAAGGGTCGAGTTAGCGGAGATACACTGGAAGGAATTGGAGCCGCTCAGTGAGGGAGACCTTGACCGGCGAATCCGGGAATGCCGGGGAGGGTTCAAAATGTCTGAGGCCAAGCTATCCGAGGAGGCGCTTGCGGTGGTGTGTGAAGTAGCGGCCCGCACCCTCAAGCTTCGCCCCTATCCGGTGCAGATGATGGCGGTCGTGGCCTTATGGGAGGGATATCTTGCTGAGATTGACACCGGTGAGGGGAAGACCCTCTCCATTGCGTTGGCGGGTGCGCTGGCAGCATGGGATGGAGAGCCCTGTCACATTGTCACAGCGAATGATTACCTCGCAGCCCGGGATGCCAAAACGATGAAACGTTTTTATGAGCGGCTGGGAGTTTCAGTAGGAGTGGTAACCGGTGACACGGAGGAGAAAGATCGACGGGAGGCCTACCGGCGAATGGTGACCTACACGACCTCGAAGGAGGTTGCCGCGGACTATTTGCGGGATCGCCTGAAAATCCGAGAATGGAATCGTTCCGGGCGCAGACAATTCTTCAGGAAGATGGCGCAGGTGCGAGACGGGGGAGTCGAGCTTGTTCAACGCGGGCTTTTCCGGGCGTTTATTGACGAAGCAGATAACTGCCTGATCGACGAGGCTGTTACGCCGTTGCTTATTAGTCAGCCGCATCGGGAGAAGGCCGTAGAGGATGCGTGCCGGGCGGCATGGTTTATCGGTGAGCGTCTGGTCGAGGGGACAGACTACCGGGTGAAACGCGATGAACGTCAGGCAACACTGACCAATGCAGGTCGTGAAAGTGCCGAGAAGCTTGGCGGGTTCCCGGACTCGGCGCTTTGGCGGTGTCCACAACGTCGGGGGCAGATGATCACCCTTGCACTAGAGGCCCGTGAGTTTTTTCACAGAGGGATTCAGTATATCGTAGAGGGAGGAAAAATTATCATTGTTGACGAGGGCACAGGGCGTCCGATGCCGAACAGAAGTTGGAAGCTGGGATTACATCAGATTGTAGAGGCCAAGGAGGGAGTGGAGTTGACAGAGCCATCGCAAACTATCGCACAGATCAGTTTTCAGGCGTTCTTCCAGAAGTATAAAAAAATGGCAGGCGCCACAGGGACCGCGCGGGAGATTGCAGGCGAAGTGTGGTCAATCTATTCCGTTCCCAGTATCAGGATCCCACGAAACCAGTCGGATCGAAGAACTCATGATGGAATCATCTACTGTGGCGACCGGGCAGAAAGAGACAAACGGATCCTTTCGGAAATCGAGGCGCAGGTTAGAAAGGGTCGTCCGGTTCTCGTCGGCACACGAAGCGTGAGTTCGAGTGAAGATCTGGGAAGGCGGCTTGGTTTGCGGGGTGTCGATTGTGAAATACTGAACGCAACTCGATTGGCCGAGGAAGCTGCTGTGATTGGCCGGGCTGGAAGTGGCAAGAGAGTGACTATAGCCACCAACATGGCAGGAAGGGGGACAGATATTGAGCTTGGATATGGGGTTGCTGCCTACGGGGGACTCCACGTCGTTGCGACCGAACCGCACGAGAGTAGACGAATTGATCGGCAGTTGTTCGGGCGGGCCGGAAGACAGGGTGACCCCGGATCCGTTATCTGTTTCTACAGACTAGATGATGACTTGTTCGAGCAGAACCTTCACCCTGTCATGCTGCGATGTCTCAGTAAGGTGCAAGGAGTTGTTGGGGTGAGATGGTTGCCACGGGTCGCGCAGGCATTTGCGCAAAAGCGATCCGAGTCGTTGGCCCGGAAGCGGCGGCAACTGGTCTCTAAAAATGATGCATCGCTTAAGAGGTCACTGGGGTTTGCGGAGGAGCGGTAGTAGGTTACGGAGTCGCTTCGTCGTCACTCATTGAAGATTGTGTTAGGATCATTAATACTACTAACTTGATAGTTAATTTTTCCGTAACATTTCCGTAACTCGCTGTGGGTAGGAGGGTCTGAGCGTTACTTCTGACAGTTCTTGAGGAAGGGTGTCCTTACTTGGTCTTCTCTGTGGCGTGCGAGGCCCAGTTGCCGAACATACTGACCATGGTCAACGAGAGTGGCCGGTTGATGAGCGTACGCGATTTGCGGTCGAGCAGCTTGAGCCCAAGATTTTGCTCTCGGCTGCTCCAGTGGATGCACCCGCAGGGTGCTGCGGTGTCAGTGATAACCTCTTTGTTGGTGACGATGATCGAGCCAGTGTCTGGGGCTCTCAAAGCCCAGACGTTGTAGAGGTGGAGGCGTGGTCCGACGCTGAAGATCAGGTTGAGTCCGATGCTCCCGAGTTAGCGGACGCTGAGGTTCTGGATTGGCCGGCAATTTCTACCGAGCTCAGAACATCGGGTCCCTTGCAAACCGATGGTAACGCTCCAGATGCTGAATCCAGCTGGGTTGTAGAGGCCGAAGAACGACTTGAAGGATCAGGTTCTTTTTCTGGCGAAATTATCAATGAGGGTTTGTTTGCGCCCGGCAATAGTCCGGGTGAAGTCATCGTCGAACGCTTCGTTAATGAAGGCACCCTGGAGATCGAAATAGGGGGTACGAGCTCAAGTGAATTTGACCGCGTAATCGTGTCTCAGGATGCCTTGCTTGGCGGAACTCTTGAGATTGCTCTTCTGGATGGCTTCCTGCCCCAAGCCGGTGATGAATTTGAGTTTCTCACCTTCGACAGCAGCGAGGGAGACTTTTCTCTCATCAGAGGTCTTCAGATTTCGGAGACAAGATACTTCGTTCCCACTCGAACAGACGGGGGATATAAGCTGACGGTGGTCGACGTCGTATCCCTCCTTGATGGAGGGTTCACGCTCGACAGCGGAGATAACGTGCTCAACCAGCAGGTGGGCGACGTCCTTTCAGGTGTTCAGGACTTAGGCCTTCTCCGCGAACAGACTGCTGCCGCGACAATTGAAGTGGGCCCTCTTGAGATTTCCGGAGATTTTGCGATCGGTCAGGATGGGACCTATGCCTATTTCCTACTGGAGGGAGGCACGGTCACGATCTCTGCAGGTCAGGACGACAATGTTCGTGAAAGCGAAGTGGGTCTCGTGATTGAAGATGTTCAGCTTGCGGTTCTCTATGATCCGAAGATGCAGAGCTATGCGATTTCCGGAGCCGGGGATCTCACCGCTCAGGGAGGGACGGTAGAACTTGGTGGGCGCTTGGAAGTGGCTTGGAATACCCTTGGCTCCAAGATTGCTGGGAGAGAGTTCTCAGCGAGTGGAGTGAGTCAGACTGTCACGGTAGACCAAGGGGTGGCGCTGCTCCAAGGCGACCTCTTGTCAGCATCAATGGACGGAGCGGCGATGCGCTTCACGATGAGAATGGTCCTGCAAGACGCCGCTCAGGAAACTTTGACGGTCGAGGTGAGCCGAGCCTTCTTGCAGCTGTCCGCGGCCCAGCGAGCGATCGTCAAGATAGAGAATGTAACCGGGAGCTTGACCGTGAATCGTGCCGATGGCTTCGCCTTGAATCTGGACGGGGCGATCGATACGACCTTCTCGGGCTTTTCAATGAGAGCCCAGCCCGTGTCGGTGACTTTCACGGAATCCGGGGAGGAGGGAGCACGGCTCTTTGTTGAAGGTTCTCGGAAAGATGGCTCATTCCTTCTGGGAAGTGCGCGTACATCGGCAGATTTCGTGCTCGATATCGCTGAGAGCAGCGAAGATCCCGTCCCTGAGCTCTTTTTCGCTTTCCAGCAGGCTTCTTTTGAGACTGCAGATGCCGCCTTTGTGGATGGAAGTGGAGTCCTTCTTGCCGACATCAATGGGGTCGTATCCCAGCTTTTCGGTACTTCTTCAGCGACCGTAGGTGGGTTTGATGTGGGCGGTAGAATTCAGGTCCGCTTGAACACGACCGCGAGGGAAGTCGACGAAGTGGTTCCCTTTGGAGATGGAGCGGTCCGGATTGTTTTCGATGAAACCGAGACGGAGACAAACTTCTTTGAGGTGACCCCGCTCTCAGCCTTTCTCGAAGTTGGTGATTTTCTCCAAATCAGGGGCGATGTGACGTGGACCTCTGGTGAGGTAGTAGTAGAGGAGACGGGGGAAATCCTTGAGGTGAGGACTCTGGTAAACAGCTCGCTGGAGGTGTTTCTTGGAGCTGACGGGCTGGTGCCCGGGGCCTGGGGGCCTGAACTGGGGGCCACCGGATTTCTGCTCAGCAATGCCGAAATTGCGATTATCCATTTCGTAGAGAGTGACACCTACGCGGTCATCGCTTCCGGGCTGGCAGAGGCCATTGGAGCTGGAGCAGGTAGTATTGCGGGCAGGGGGACGCTGAGCGTCAACCAGTCCGGTGTTTCGATCGATGAAACCATTGAATTTCCCGGGAGGCCCGGCGCGGGAGTGCGGGTCTTCTTCCCGACTAGTTCCTCAGCGCTCTCTCTTCAGATTGGGCAGCTCGCTATCGAAGTGGGTGGCCAGACCCTCGAGGCTTCCGGCATGGTGGAGCGGGGCGATGGACAGCTTGAGATAGAGATTCAGGGGTTAAGCGCGACCTTTGACTTGGGCACGGGGACCCTTGGCTTTGCTGACGCAGGGGGGCAATTCTTTCTCTCAGATGACCAGGCCTACGGTCGAGTGACTGGAGATATTGTGCAAACCGGCCTCGAATTCCTGTCGCTTGGAGGTCAGTTAGGGCTCGATTTCAATACCGGAACAAGCGCGGTCCAGCTTTCTGGAGACGACGAGCTGCCTGCCGGTCCTTTCGTTCGGTTGAGTGGTCAGGATCTCAACGTTACGGTGGCTGGAGAGTCCATGACGGGTGACTTTACCTTCGAAAATGGGACGCTGGAAGAAGCGTCCGGCGAGGTGCGATCGGGAGTTTCTGGGCAGGCTGAAGTGCCGGTGCTGATCGTCGGGGCAGACTCAGTAGGGATTTCCACGAACGGATTCACCGGGCCTGAGATGGATCTGGACGGTCTTTTCATTCTCTCCGGGGACTGGTTAGCCGGTGATATTTCGGGTTCCTTTGAGTATTTGGAGGATGAGGCTGATATTGAGGTTCGGGGCTCGGTCGCTCTTTCGGTAAACACCTATTCTGAG